>URCQ01000011.1 GCA_900546435.1 uncultured Pseudobutyrivibrio sp.
ATTTTCTCAAGTTAATGTTTCCCTGAAAAAGTGACATTTTCAAAAGTTATTGACAATGAGTGGATGAAACGCAAATTAACTGTATGAACAATTTATTAAAATATTTTTATTTTTCAGAAAACTACTTGTTCAGAAAACGTAATATGTTATAATTAAACCATGATATTCACACGGTATCAAATATAATGTGAAAAGGGGATGGACATCATGAGAATTACAATCACAGGAAAAAACATTGAACTTACCGATGGACTGAAGGAGGCAGTAGAAGACAGACTCTCCAAGCTGGAGAAATATTTTACACCGGAGACGGAGGCACATGTAACACTTAGTGTTGAGAAAGAACGCCAAAAGATAGAGGTGACCATACCGGTAAAAGGTAGCGTTATCCGTGCGGAACAGGTTAGCAATGACATGTATGTTTCCATTGAAGTCGTTGAGGAGACAATCGAACGTCAATTAAAGAAATACCGCAACAAGATCGTGACAAAGCAGCAGAGTGCGGAGAAGTTCTTTGCACAGGAATATCTGGAAAAAGATACCGAGGATGATGACGAGATCCGTATCATCCGAACCAAGAGATTTGGTATCAAGCCAATGTATCCGGAAGATGCCTGCGTGCAGATGGAATTATTGGGACATGACTTCTTTGTATTCCTGAATGCAGAGACAGAGGAAGTAAATGTTGTTTATAAGAGAAAGGGCAATACATACGGCTTGATTGAACCGGAGTTCTAGGAGAGCTGATGCGAAGCGTCACCACGATTCGCGAAACGCCAATAGAACTGGTGTCAGAAACGATGCTATAATATCCTCACATATGAGGGGGATGAGTATATGAAAGAACAGTCTATGGGGCAAATGGTGCGTAGAATTCGCGTAGAACAGGGGATGACGCAGGAGGTATTAGCGGATGGTATTTGTACCACCAGTTATTTATCACGCGTAGAACATGGAAGCCAGATTCCGTCCAGACAAATCTATCAGTCATTGATGGAGCGTCTGGGGGAGTCTGGCTATTCTTATGCTTTTTGGAAGAATCAACAGGGACGAGAACAGACATGCCGTGATTTGCTGTGGACGCTGCAGACCTGGGAAAGTGAAAAAGCGGATGAAAAACTGTTGGAATTGCGGGAAATGAAAAAGTCACGCGATGAGCAGGAAAGACAATTCTATGAGATGGCAAAGACTATCTGGTTATATATGAGCGGTGCTATACCACGAGAAGAGTATCTGCAATGTTGTCTTGCAGTATGGGAGTGTGCCGTTCAGACGAATCAGAACATAGGCATCCATTGTGAGGGGCTGATGCTGCATGAGATGACAGAAATACAGCTGTGGGTATTAAATAATGTGGCAATTGGCTATATGTGGAAAGGAAAACTTCACGAAAGTGCATCCTTGTTGTTTCGCCTGTACCGGTATGTGCAAAAAATGAAAAAAGGATATGCTGTTACACGGCGTATGAAAGCAGTGCTTGGTCATAATCTGTCGGTTTGCATGCTGGAGATGGAAAAGCCGGAAGAAGCTTTATATTTTAGCGAACAGGCCATGCATATGCTACGGACGGTTGGAGGCATACAACATATTTTACTGGCTCTGCGCGTTCAGATGGAAGCATATCAGATGCTGGAAAGTAAAGAGGATTGCCAGGCGGCAAAGATGCTTTTGCATCGTATCCACGAACAACTTATAAAAGAGAGAGGAAATTGGGAACAAATCGAAAAAAGACTATGGGATAGAAGAACCTTGTTTGTGATTTTTTGAAATGCTATAATGAAATCATCATTTTAGGAAGGCAAGGAAAAGAGATATGAATATCGTAGTATTAGCGGGGGGATTGAGCACAGAAAGAGATGTGTCATTTAAATCAGGAGATATGGTTTGCAAAGCTTTGCGTGGTCTGGGACATAACGTCCTTTTGTTGGATGTATTCTTAGGATATCATGACCAGGAGGAAGATATCAGCGATATATTTGAACATACAGAGGAAGCGAGTGTAGTTGTATCAGATATCCCGGATATTGCACCGGATATTGATGCGGTTAAGGCTTCAAGAAAAGATCAGTCGAACTGTTTCTTTGGACCAAATGTCATTGCTATTTGCCGCAAGGCAGATGTAGTCTTCATGGCATTGCATGGAGAAAACGGAGAAAATGGAAAAGCGCAGGCGACATTTGATCTGTTTGGAATCCGTTATACGGGAAATGGCTATTTGAGCAGCGCAATTGCTATGGATAAGGGGATTTCCAAAGAGTTTTTAAAGAGTTATGGCGTGCCATGCCCACAGGGATTTTCTCTTAATGTGGCAGATGCGAAGAATCCAAAACAGCCATTGCATTATCCTTGCGTTGTAAAGCCGGCTTGTGGTGGCTCATCTATTGGCGTATCGATTGTACACGACGCAGCAGAATACGAAAAAGCACTTGCGGATGCGTTCGTATGGGAGGATGAAGTTGTCGTAGAGGATTACATTCAAGGACGCGAGTTCTCAGTTGGTGTGATTGAGGGAAAAGCACTTCCGGTCATAGAAATTGCACCAATTCAGGGATTTTATGATTTCAAGAATAAATATGCAGCAGGCAGCACGGTTGAGACCTGCCCGGCAGAGATTCCGGAAAATATCACCGTACAGATGCAGCGCTATGCGGAAATGGTTGTGGAAGCATTGGGCTTGGAGACTTACTCCCGTATGGACTTTTTGTTAAATGAGAAGAATGAGATTTTCTGTCTTGAGGCAAATACACTTCCGGGAATGACTCCGACAAGTCTGTTGCCACAGGAAGCAGCCGTTGTGGGCGTGGATTTCCCATCACTTTGCCAGAAAATTATTGATATCTCACTTGAGAGATTTGAGGAATAGAGGTATAGGTACAATGAAAAATATGACCTTGCAACAGATTGCGCAGGCCGTTGGCGGTATTTTGCGGGAAGAAACAAAGTGCGCGGATTTGACGCGCGAAGCACAGGGAGTGGTTATTGATAACCGTCAGGTTTCACCGGATGATATCTTTGTGGCTATCCGTGGTGCAAAAGTGGATGGACACTCTTTTATTGCAGATGCGTTTGCAAAAGGGGCTTTGGGAGCCATTACAGATCATGAACTGGACGAAGCACCGGGACCATATATTGTTGTAAAAGATACCGAACAGGCGTTAAAAGATCTGGCAGCATATTACAGAGGACAGATTGATGCCTATGTTATTGGTATTATCGGAAGCGTCGGAAAGACAAGTACCAAGGAGATGGTGGCATCTGTGCTGGAAGAGCATTATACGGTGTTAAAGACCCAGGGGAATTTCAACAACGAAATTGGCTTGCCACTGACATTGTTTCGCATCCGGCCAGAGCATCAGGTTGCAGTAGTTGAGATGGGTATTTCTGATTTTGGCGAGATGGATCGCTTAGGCGCAATGGCGAGACCGGATATGGTCATTATGACAAATATTGGACAATGCCATTTGGAAAATCTGGGAACAAGAGATGGCATTTTACAGGCGAAAACGGAAGTGTTTGCGCATATGCCACGGACCGGACGTGTTATTTTAAATGGTGATGATGACAAATTGCAGACAGCAGATACGCATGGGATGGAGACACATTTCTTTGGTCTCCATGAGCAGGAAGTTTATGGTACTAAGATTGTGGGAAGCGTGGATCACGTAGAAGCGACATTGCACACACCACAATGGGAAAAAAGAGTGTGCATTCCAATACCGGGAGAACACAATGTTTACAATGCGCTTGCAGCAACAGTAGCAGGCATGCTTTTGGATTTATCAGAACAGGAAATTGTAAGTGGTATCGAACATGTTACAACGATTTCTGGTCGTAATCATTTTATAGAAGTAAACGGCATGGTGGTCATCGATGACTGTTATAACGCCAATCCAATGTCTATGCGTGCATCTTTGGAAGTGTTAGGGCATGCAAAGGGACGGAAGGTAGCAATCCTGGGGGATATGGGTGAGCTTGGAACGGAAGAAAAGATGCTGCATTATCAGGTGGGAGAAGCGGTAGTGCAGCAAAAGATTGATCTTTTACTTACGGCAGGACCACTTGCAAGCGAGATGGTGCGCTATGTCAAAGAGCATGAAAGTCATACGGAGGCAGTCTCCTATCCGGATAAAGATGCACTTTTAAATGCGTTGGATACGCACATAAAAAAAGGAGACACCATATTAATTAAGGCGTCTCACTTTATGAATTTTACAGATGTTGTAAATCGAATTACTGGATAAGATTCTTATCCCTTTCAAGCATGTCGGCAATGACACTTTGTGTGTAAGCGCCGATGTGCTTTTTTTGATCTGCTTCTAACTGGTCTGGATAAATTGGCGTACCATAGTGGAAGACAACCGTGGTCTTCCGGATAAATGGTATATGATTGCGTAAAATATCATCTGTTCCTGTGATAGCAACCGGGATAATAGCACAGCCAGTCTTCGTGGCCATTTTAAAGGTGCCCTCTTTGAATGGTACCATCTCACCTGTTTTTGTACGTGTTCCTTCCGGGAAAACAAAAATGGAAATCCCACGTTTGATATCCTCAATTGCAGAAAGAATGACACGCAGTCCATCACGCGGATTCGAGCGGTCTAAGAAATAGCAATGTGCGCGGCGCATCCATACGCGAAGAATAGGGACTTTTTCCAGATTGTTTTTCGCAATAAACCCGGTCAGTCCCGGACAATGTGTGTAGCCGATAATAACATCAAAGATGCTGCGGTGGTTTGCAATGTAAACAACAGCTTCGTCGTCCGGAATGTTTTGCGCACCTTCTACGATGACGTTGGCACCGGAAATCGTTGTGATGACGGATAATGCCCATTGCACAATGCGCAGAGTACTCAGGTCGGCTCCTTTTTTATTGATTTTACGGTAAAGCCATTCTATGCCTAATACGGGAAGGCCAAGAACTAAAAAGAGAAAGGCAAAAAGTGCTGCCAAAATGGTTCGTAACATAACGATTATCCTCCCTATCAAAACGTTTTCTTAATCATAAATCATATGTCCTAAAATTACAATCTTCATATTTGAAAAATAGTTGCATATAATTTGGAAAAAACGTTGGAATGCTTATGCGACGCAGATATGTACTTATATTAGGCTGTGTGTTCCTGTTACTTTGTATGACGGGATGTGCCTTGCAGACAAAAGAAAAGAAGTTACGCGATGTGGAGTATACGGTGGTAGGGGCAGGGGATGTACCGCAGGAACTGCAGGAGGAAATTAACAAAATCAAGGATGAAGAATTTCAGCTGACTTACGATGATGGAGCCTATCTTTATATGGCAAAGGGCTATGGAACGCGAGAGAGCAGTGGCTACAATATCAGTGTGCAGCAGGTGTATCTGACAGAACACACGATTGTCTTTGAAACACAGATTACAGGACCTGCGGAGGGCACAGATGCTGCAAATAAGGAAACGACACCTTATATTGTCATAAAAACGGAAAGGCTCGACGGACAGGTCATTTTTGAATAGGTGACAAATGTGGAAAATTTTACAGGGAGTTTCGTTGTAAACTGGTGTTGTTCATGATAAGATAAAGAAATCATAGGGAGAATGTATAGGTTAATAAGGGAGGATAATGATGACAAGAGAAGAAACGAATGCAGCAGTGGAAAAGATGCTGATTCCGGACGAAGAATTTACAGAACGATTGCAGGACACAATTAAGCCATGGGTAAAAGAACATTTGAAGGAAGAATATTTTACCAGTTATGATGGTACGAAAATTCATACGCATTATGCGATCCATCCGCAGGAGAAAGCATCCATTGTAATCTCACACGGATTTTGTGAATTCGCAGGCAAGTTCCATGAAGTCATGTATTACATGTACACGATGGGATACTCTGTGTTCTTTATTGAGCATCGTGGCCATGGATTTTCAGACCGTGCAGCCTGTATTCACGAGTGGGATCGTGTTTACGTAAAGAATTACGATGAATATGTAGAAGATATGCATGGCTTCATCGAAAAGATTGTGAAAAAGCGCAGCCTGACACATACATATTATTTGTATGCACACTCTATGGGGGGCGCGATCGGCGCGTTGTTCCTGGAAAAATATCCGGATGTCTTTGAAAGAGCAGTACTTTCAAGCCCGATGTTACAGTTGAATTTTGGTAAGAATCCAACATGGCTTGTAAAAGTGCTGATGGTGGTATCTAAGATTTTACGTTGGGATCTCAAGTATGTACCGGGACAGAAGGGATTCAACCACGTCTATGTATTTAAAACGAGTAGTTCTACTTCAGAACCACGTTACGCATACATCTTCAACCAGAGGGAAGAGACACCACAGTACACCAGCTACGGTGGTACTTATGCGTGGACGAGAGCATCCATTTATGCGACAAGAAAGATAGCGCGCAATGCAGATAAAGTAAAAATACCGGTACTATTGTGCCAGGCAGGAAAGGATACCATGGTGCGACCAGAGGGTCAGGAATATTTTGCAGAGCACAGTAAGAATACAAGATTGATTCGTTTCCCAGAATCAAAGCACGAATTGTTTACAGCGACATATGACATCATGTTACCTTATTATAAGGAAGTCTTTGACTTTTACGCTGAAAAATGATATAATGCCCTAGATGCGTTTCGCGAGACGAGACCATGTTAGGAGGTACATTGTTCATGGAACATTCAGATTTTGATAAAGTGCGCGCTTCTGTTAAGCAGCAGTGTGGCAACAAGGTCGTGATTCAGCTGGATAAGGGACGCAACAAGGTAGACATTCAGGAAGGCATCATTCAGGAAGCCTATCCAAGTGTATTTACGATTTTGACGGACGATACAGAAGAGAAGCCATCTCAGTTGTTATCGTTCAGTTATACGGACATTATTACAAAAGAAATTCGCATGAAGTTATGTTAATTTCATAAGACCAAGAAACCGGACTGTATGGTCCGGTTTTTTGTTATTGCGACGAGAAAAATAGATTGAGCCTGCTCTGCCGCTGTGCAAAAAAGACGTTGTACTGTCATATCGTGCCATGCCATCTCATATGTATATACAAACACAGAAATGGCGGGTAGAGTATGGAGTTAGAAACAAAACAAATACATAAAAACAAAACACCACAGGAAGTGACGATGCAGCTGATTGTGGAAGAAGATTACAATTTACCGGAATATAAAAAGGACATTGTGTATGTCATTAAGAGCCGTGGCACGGTCAAAATCGAGGAGATTGTTCCGGAGGAAGAGTATGTCAGCGTCAAAGGAAAAGTCCAGTTTGCTATTTTATATCAGGGCGAAGCGGGGGCTGTGGATGGTGTGCGCGGTGAAATGCCATTTGCAGAGCGCGTGCACATTGAAGGCGGCGTGCGACCGGAGGATGTCAGTGTGCGAACCCAGATGGAAGATTTGGGAGTTGTTGTGATCAATTCCCGAAAGTTGTCTTTACGGGGACTGGCAGATCTTATGGTATGCATTTGTGAGGGAGAAGAATTAGAACTTCCGCTTTACACAGAATATCCGGCGGAATACCAGATAAAAAAAGAGCAGCGTCGTGTGTTAAAATTTGTGGAAAAACGGGGAGATCGTCTGCGCTTTAAACAGGAAGTGACGTTGCCGAAGGAAAAACCGGATGTACGTTTGATCTTGTGGCAGGATGTCAAATTGGAACAGATGAGCATGCGGCAGAATAATGAAGGTGTGGAAATCACCGGTATGTTATGTCTGTTTGCTTTATACGAGGGGGCACAAGGATACGCATGGTATGAGTCGAGTGTGCCGGTATCCATGCAAATGGATTGTGACATTCCACCGACGGATGGATTTTTCCAGATAAAACCGATCCGTACGCAGGCATCCTTGGAACCAAGAGAAGATTTAGATGGAGAGATGCGCAATCTTGCAGTGGAATATGCGATGGAAGTGGAACTTTTTGTCTGGCAGGAAGAAGAGGTGGAATTATTGCAGGATGCCTACTGTATGGCAAGAGAATTACATGTGCATCGCCATGAGGAAGAACTGTGGCAGATGGCAATGAAAAACGAGGCTACATTTACGGCAGAAGGACGAAAAAGAATGGACACCGAGAAGGAAGTTCTGTATTTGTGCGATTGCCAGAGCAGTGCGTTGGTACAGGAAGTGCAGGTGCAGGAGCGTGCAATACATATCAAAGGTATGTGTGAGGTGGAAGTGCTTTATGGAACTTCAGATGAAATGCAGCCATTTGCAAACGAACGATTATCGATTCCATTTGAAGGGGAAATGGAGGCAGGAGCAGTCGAACCGGGAGACTATCTGGATGTAACAGCAAATATTTATCGTGCACAGAGTGCTATGGCAGATGCAGGGACGATGCAGTGCCGCCTGGAAATCCTGGTATCTGTCATGGCGTTTCATCGCAGGAGTGTATCTTTGCCGGATGATTTCGTGGAGGAACCACTTGATATGGAACGCCTGCAAAATGAGCCGGGCATGATTGGATATGTCGTAAAAGAGGGAGATGATCTGTGGTCCATTGCCAAACGTTTTCATACAACAAAGCAGGAGTTGATGACGACAAATGATCTGAATCAGGAAATTTTGCAAAAAGGACAAAAACTGTTGGTGATGAAACATATTTATATGATGTCCTAACATAGATTTCTAGTATTTTCCGGTTGCAAATGCGTCCGCTTTTTTCTATTATAATAAAAGGAACACTGCGTCTTTGATAAACGCAGAAGACGTGATGAAAAACGAATGAGGTGTACATGAAAAAGATGAATTTTTATAAATGTGGACGTACGGCACTTGCACTTGGATTGGCAGGAACCATGTTATTTACCCGCCCAATGCAGGTGAGTGCTGTCCGCAGCATTTCTGAAATACAAGAAGAACAAAGCAGTATCCAATCGGAATTGAATGGTTTGGATAGCGATATGGTTGCACTTGTGACGGAAATGACGACATTGGAGTCAGAGATTTCCAGCAAAACACAAGAGATTGCAGATGCGGAGGAAACGCTTGCAGAAGCGCAGGCTGCTGTGGAACAACAGTATGCAGCCATGAAAATCCGTATTCAGTTTATGTATGAGAACAGTGATGAAAACATCATGACGGTACTACTGGAATCGGGCAGTATTTCTGATTTTTTGAACCGTCTGGAAAATATCAATGCGGTGTATACTTATGACCGTACGGTACTTGGCAACTATGAGGCGGCAAGAAACGAAGTAGAAGATCTGAAGACGTCATTGGAAGAGGAGAAAGCATCCTTAGAGAGCAACAAGGCACAGCTTGCAGACCAGAAGGCACAATTGAATGCCATGATCTCTGAAAAACAGGGTGAAATGGAAGACATCAAGTCAGAACTTGCGGATGCCAAGGCATTGGCGGCAAGACAGGCAGAATTGGAACGCCAGCGTCAGTTAGCAGCATTGATGACGAATAACAACAATAATGGAAATACCGGAAATAATGGAAGTGCTGGAGGAAATACCGGCGGAAGCAGCGGTGGCGCGAATCTGAATCCTTCGCAGACGACAGGTGTTAGCGGCGGTTCTGTCGTTGCTTTCGCAAACCAGTATGTGGGTTATCCCTATGTATGGGGCGGCACAGATCCAAATACCGGGGCTGACTGCAGCGGCTTTATATATTATGTATTGAAGAACTTTGGCATCAATTATGGTCGACTGACGTCGTATGGCTGGCGAAGCGTGGGACAGGAAGTCAGTGTGAACAATATGCAGCCGGGTGATATTGTCTGCTATGCGGGGCATGTGGCAATTTATGCCGGCGGTGGTCGCATCGTGGAAGCGCAGGATACAAAACATGGTATCACAAATAACCGTTCCGTATATTGCGCTAACATTATTACGGTACGACGTGTGTTATAATAGCTGATAGCAAAACGCTATCAACGGAAAGGCGGAGCATATGAAGCGATGGTTAAAAAATATAATCCTTGCAATCGTCATGATTGCACTGCTTGTGGGTCTGGTACATTCCTGGCAAAGCCGCCAACAGTTGGATTATCGCGATTGCCTGGATGAAACAGCATTTACGGTGGATGGACAGGCAGTTAAGATGAAATGGCTGGCGTTTTATGTGGTTTACGAAGAACGTGAAGTAGAAAAACAGGCAATGGTATATCATCCGGACAGTACAGCGGATTATTGGAATCTCCATATAGATGGGCATTTCATCCGTCAGGATGCAAAAGATACCATGATGCAAATGGCAATCCATGATTATATTTACTATCAGAAAGCGATGGAAAAAGGGATGACATTGGATGCCAAAGAGCAAAAAATGCTGGAAAATACGATATCGGACTTTTGGATGGATCTTTTGGATGAACAGATGGATCAGATTCCGGTGTCAGATGAGTATTTGATTAAGACCATGCAGCATATCGCACTGGCGGAAAAATATCAGGCGTATGTGGCAGAAAAAAATAACAGGTCATACAGCTCGTATTCCTGGAATGGTGGCTACTATGAAAAATGGCTGGAATCACAGGATGTTGAGATTAATGATAAGATATGGGACCGGATTGCCGTGGGGAATATTACATTGAACCATGACAAAGTAAATTATGTAAACGGTCATGAAGAAAAGGATAGTGATAAGAAATGAAAATTGGAAGAAATGATCCCTGCTGGTGTGGCAGTGGAAGAAAGTACAAACAGTGTCATGAGGCGTTTGACCATAAGATAGCTTCTTTTGAACGCGAAGGTCATATTGTACCGCCGCATGAGATTATAAAGACACCGGAGCAAATTGCCGGCATCAAAGAGAGCGCAAAAATCAATATTGCCTGCTTAGATGAGGTGGCAAAGCAGATCCGCGTGGGTATGAGCACACAGGAAATCGATGATATTGTAAACCGTGTGACGACAGAGATGGGTGGTATTCCTGCGCCATTGAATTATGAGGGATTTCCAAAGAGTGTCTGTACTTCTGTCAATGATCAGGTGTGTCATGGAATTCCATCGGAAGATGTTATTTTGCAGGATGGAGATATTGTCAATGTAGACTGTTCTACGATTTATAATGGTTATTATTCTGACTCATCCCGTATGTTTTTATTAGGGGATGTAAGTCCCGAAAAGCGCAAATTAGTCGAAGTGACAAAAGAATGCGTAGAGCTTGGATTAAAAGAAGTGAAGCCATGGGGCTTTATGGGAGATATCGGAGCCGTTGTGTGTGAACATGCAGCAGCAAACGGTTATACGGTTGTACGTGAAATCGGAGGCCATGGATGTGGCTTAGAGTTCCATGAAGAGCCATGGATTGGCTATCATACCAAGCGTGGTCAGGAGATGCTACTCGTTCCGGGTATGACATTTACGATTGAGCCAATGGTAAATGCAGGAACCGTACGTATCTACACAGATCAGGAAAACGGTTGGGAAGTGTATACGTTAGATGGCGAACCATCAGCACAGTGGGAATACCAGGTGGCTGTGACAGAAGATGGTGTGGAGGTACTTGCTTACTAAATGCAAAAGCGGATTTTGTTTTTACATACCAGAGAATTGTGCTATTACTCGGGCAGTTATTTTTTGCAGCAGATGCAAAAAGCAACAGCAGAATACGGCATAAAAAGTGAATATATGAGTCTGGGAGAGGATTACTCTGCATTGGAGGATCTTCTCGGCAGACAATATGATGGGGTAGTGGATATCAATTCCAAACTACCCTATTTTGTGTTGGAGGATGACCGGCGTTTTTTGGACGTATTAGGAGCGCCATTCTATAACTATATTGTCGACCATCCGCTCTATCATCATCCGGGGCTTATGTTTCCTCTGCAAAATTATCATGCAATTGCCATAGATCATTATCACGAGACCTATATGCGTGGCTATTATCCGCATCTGCAGCAGGTGTCATATTTGCCGTTAGGAGTGACACAGAGTGCACAGGCGAAGCAGATTCCCTATGAAAAAAGAGAGATACCGCTTTTGTTTTCGGGAACGTATGAGCCGGAGCAAAAGATGTTAGAAAAGTTTCGTGCTTTATGCAGTAAAGTGCATAAAGATACGCAGAGGGCAGATGCACTGTATGCACTTGGCAATGCTTTGCGGGAAGAAATGCTGGCAGGAAAATGGGATGCATCATTAGGGCGGATTGAGGTGCCGATGGAAGAAGCTTTAGAAAAGATTGTGGATGCGCAGAAGCTGCAGGAAGGCTACTACGGTGTGAAGGAATTGCCGGTTCTGATGAATTATCTGTATCTTGTGGATAAATATGTGCGCAATGCAAGACGCCATCAGGTGCTTTCTTATGTTGCAAAGCTACACATACCTTTGACAATTGTAGGGGAAGGCTGGGACCAGACACCGCTTGCCGATGCTTCCCATGTGACGCTGCTTGGGGCAAAGCGCATTGAAGAAACCTATGATCTGCTTGCACATACACAGCGTGTACTTGACGTAAATCCTTTGTTTGCAAAAGGAATGCACGATCGCGTGACATCGGCAGCAATCAATGGCTGTGTCTGTTATAGTGATATGGCAAAAAATGTGGATGCCAGGTGGAGGGATGGAAAGCAGTTTGTACACTACACCAATTGGGAACTGGATGCATTGGAAGAAATGCTTCGGACAATGTCGATGGCAGAACAAAAACAGATAGCAAAGCAGGCTATGGAAGCTGCAGAACGTTTATACAGCTGGAAGGCGCATGCGGCGCAGCTATTAGAACTGATAGAAACAAAGTAATAGACAAAGCTAAAGGCGGATGACCATTCATTATGATGTTCATCCGCCTTTAGTAATGTTCTGTTGTTATTGTATTGTCCAAGGGACGATACCTCTCTTTCTCTTTCTTCAATTATCTATGACACTCGTTAATAAAGTTCCTTTCTCATCTAACACTTGTTGTAATGACATACACTTCATTTTCTTTCAATTATGGACGGATACTGTCCGAGTATAAAAGTGTGACTACTTTGTTAAATAAGATTCTGATCTATACCAATCAGAGTGGTTAAGATAAAGTTGAATGTCCTGGTGGCTTGTACCTCCTTTACTTAGATTTTATAATCGATACGAGAAATTCTTTTGAAAGTCTTCTCTTCGTCTCTCGTTCTTTGTTTGTAACTAGATAATAACGCACAATGAGGTGTTTGTCAAGAAGAAATTAGAAAATATTTTATAAAAAGATAAATAGTCGAAATATTCAGAAAATACAACAAGAACGCCACGAAAAAAGTTGCATATGATAAATTACGGAGGTGGCATATGGAACAAAAGGAAATTGTGGCAGAAGAGAAGATCGTAAGTAAGAGCACGGGAATCGGAATATTGATTGTAGATGAGCGACAGGTATACATGGCGCGGCTATTGGAAGAAAAAGGTTATACCGTGGTCACATGGGATTTGCGGGAAGGACCTATGCCACGTGGGACGGAGAAGCTGTGGTGCGCAGGGGTTCTGATTTTGCCTGTGCCCGTGAGCCGTATTACCGATCAGGAGCGATTGGAGCAATGTCTGATTGCACATCGCTACGATATTCAGCTTTGCATTGGCGGAGCCTTTTCAAAATCGCTGCGTGCGCTGCTAGACGAATATGGTATTCCCTGGCTGGATGTTTTGGAGGAATCAGGTGTTGCGATGAAAAATGCGATTGCAACGGCAGAAGGCTGTATTGCGGAACTCAGCCAGCTGATGCCTGTCAATATCGAAGATGCAAATATCATTGTGATGGGATTTGGAAATTGTGGAAAACCAATCGCAGAAAAACTATATTGTATGGGAGCACATGTGTCGATTGTGGCCCGGAGTGAACGGGCATTATCCATGGCGCATTATTTTGGATTTCTGGATTATCCGATGGATGCAGCGGTTCCGTTTGACGAAGCAGATGCCGTTATTAATACCATACCGGCGCTCGTGATTACGAAAAAAGAAATTGATGCTCTGAAAAAAGATGCCGTTGTTCTTGATATCGCGTCAGCACCGGGTGGATGCGATGGCGCATATTGCAAGGAAAAAGGAGTGCCATACAAGCTGGCCCTGGGATTGCCGGGCATATACTGTCCGAAGACAAGTGCGCAGATTTTGTTGGAAGCCATGCCTTTTGACTATCATCCACACTGTGAGAAATGGAAGTCATAAATGAGAGGGAGAGAGATGGATTTTTCAGAATATACCATAGGATTTGGAATTACAGGATCTTTTTGCACACATGATAAGATTAAAAAAGAGATACAAAGACTGGTGGATCTGGGGGCAACGGTCGTTCCTGTCTATTCTTACCAGACACAGCAGTTAGATACACGGTTTGGAAAAGCGGAAGCTTTTTTGGAAGACGTGACAAAGCTGACAGGAAAACAGGGGATACGCACCATACAGGAAGCGGAACCGATTGGTCCCAAAGCCCTTCTGGATGTGATGGTGATTGCACCTTGTACGGGAAATACGCTGGCAAAATTGGAAGCAGGCATTGTGGATACGCCGGTATTGATGGCGGCAAAAGCGCATTTGCGAAACAATCGACCACTTGTGATTTCCATTTCTACCAACGATGCGCTTGGCATGAACTTTAAAAATATTGGAACTTTGATGTACATGAAAAATATATACTTTGTGCCATTTGGCCAGGATGATTACGAAAAGAAACCTGGTTCCATGATTGCAAAAACGAAATGGCTGCCGGAGACAATTGAGGATGCGTTACATGGACGACAGATTCAGCCGGTGCTGCGATAAAACAGATCCCATCAGGAGGATAGCCCTGATGGGGTCTGCGCCTGTAAAAAGGCATCAGGAAGGCAGTTGATAACTGACATGATATTCACGCAGCCAAAAATCAATTTGCAGGTAATAAGCGAGTAACTGAGGACCGGCCATCAACTGACCAAACCATGGTTTTCCGTAGTCTTTTGGAGCATTACAGAAAGCAAGAGCCTTGTCGGGATCTACGAAATCCAGAATTGGATGGTATTTTTGCGCAATCACCTGTTTCATTTCCCGACACAAAATCTGTTCGTATTCCGGATGATAATTCTTCGGATACGGACTTTTTTTACGCTGAGCCACTTCCTTCGGCAGCAAAGGTGCAGCAATCTGGCGTAACAGATGTTTGACTTCACCATCTTTTGCTTTCATTTCCCAAGGCACATTGTACAAATATTCTGCCAGACGGATATCGGCAAAAGGACAAATGGCTTCGATACCGGCGCGTGCGGCAGCACGATCCATACGATCAAGTAACGTCTGCATAAAGTATTGTGTTGTTAAGGCAAAGAGACGACGATGTCTGCGATCTTCCCGGGTATCGTCAGGCAGATAGGAGACCTGGGAACAGGAGGCATCGTAAACCTGTGCGACATATTCTTCCATGCCCAGATGCGATAGAAAATCATCGCGCAGGAGAAGCTGTCTCGGAAGAAGATCCATCGTCCATGGGAAGGTGTTGGCAGAACACATAGGCTCCTTGTGGTACCATGGATAACCGCAAAAAATCTCGTCTGCACATTCTCCGGTAAAGGCAACCTTGGAGTGCACGGCAATCTGCTTACAGAAATAGAGTAAAGACGAGGAAATATCTGCCATACAAGGACCGTCGTGCGCGAAAACCGATTGTCCCAAAAGAGATGCCTGTGCTTTGCTGTTGCATTCAAGAAACGTGTGGTTTGTGTGAAAATGCTCTGCCATAGCGATAACATATGGCCGATCCAGACTAGGCTGGAAATCATTGGCAGAAAAGTATTTGGCACTGTCTGTAAAATCAAAGGAATAGGTGGTCAAAGGCGTGCCTTGATTCATATTTTCACGGTTGGCAAGGGCTGTGACGACCGACGAATCCAGACCGCCCGATAAGAGACAGCACTGTGCCGCATCATCGTGATACTGCAAATGCAGCGACTCTGACAACAGATGAGAAACATGATCCACGGTTTCTTCGTAGGTTTCCTCGTGACGTTTGGCCTGTAAGTGCCAGAAGGTATTTTCGATGATTCGCCCCTGGCTAAAGATAATGGTTTTTCCGGGGCGTACTTCATGAATATCCTGGTATACAGTTGCACCGGGAAGATGCGCCGGACCAAGAGAAAAGACCTGATGCATACCGCGCAGATCCATGGTCGCACGAATGCCCGGATGTGCAAAGATACCCTTAATCTCAGATGCAAAGAGGAAAAGGGAATCCTGCTGATGATAAAAAAGTGGTTTTATGCCCAGGGGATCGCGGAACAGAATCACTTTGTGAAGACGCGTATCAGCGATGGCAATGGCATAGCCGCCGCGAAGTAAGGTGGCAAAACGTTCTCCATACAGATGGTACAGCGTCAGCAAAATTTCCGGTCGGCTCATTTGCTTGACAGAAATATTCTGACTCGTCAGTTGCCTTTCCAATTCGTCGTAATTGTAAATGCCATCATCACACACAATGTGCAGATGTGACAGTGCTCCTTTTCCCTGTGTTGGGACATTTGTCTTGCTGAAACGATTGGTGTATAGACTGTTGTGCATAAGCACACCGTCTGGGGTGGTCATGCGATAAGCCTGGTCCGGCCCGCGATGGGACAGACTCTTTAGTATTTGATCAGCCGTCTGTTCCAAAGCACCCAGACGCTGACCCTGCCTAAATTCAGGCGAAAAAAAACCGGCAATACTACTCATAATTCCTCCAATAAAAAATACTGAAATAATATATGAGAGATTGCCGGAAAAAATGCATCAACAACCGTGGCAGATTATGCTTGGGATGCAGCGTATGCCTCCGTCAAAGCTTTTGCCAGCTGATCGCCGCAGGATGTACCGCGTCCGTTGCAGGAAATACCGCTGATACGGCTTACGACTTCATCTACCGTCATGCCTTCTACGAGTTTTGGGATAGCCTGCAAATTACCATTGCAGCCACCGGTAAATTTTACATCCTTTACGATGTTGCCGTCTAAGCTGACTTCAATTAATGTGGAACAAGTACCTTTTGTCTTATATAAGTAACTCATCTATGATTCCTCCGTTTCTAAATCTGGTCTTTCGGGATAAAATATCCGATAAATACGTATTCGATTATACAATCGCAGACGTAGATTGACAAGAGACAAAATCGCCTGTTTTTATTGTTTCAAAGGGAAAAGAGTGTTACAATAAGGCAATATGGGTGCAATGCATGTACCACAAGAAGGAATGAAGGTTAAGGAGAAAAACATGGGACTGTTTGACAAGATATTTGGAACACATAGTGAACATGAGTTAAAGCGAATTTATCCGATTGTAGATAAGATCGAGAGTATGCGAGACGATATGGTTGCGCTCAGCGACGAGGAATTACGTGCTAAGACGGACGAATACAAAAAGCGCTTAGCAGAGGGGGAGACGCTGGATGATCTGTTGCCGGAAGCATATGCGACGGTGCGCGAAGCAGCCCGCCGTGTGCTTGGTATGGAGCATTTCCGTGTGCAGTTGATTGGTGGTGTTATTCTTCACCAGGGACGTATCGCGGAGATGAAGACTGGTGAAGGTAAGACACTTGTTTCTACTTTGCCGGCATATTTGAATGCGCTGGAAGGACAGGGCGTTCATATTGTAACAGTCAATGATTATCTGGCAAAACGTGATGCGGAATGGATGGGAAAAGTACATGAATTTCTCGGTTTGACGGTTGGTGTTGTGTTGAATGATATTTCACGCGAAGAGCGCCAGGCGGCTTACAATTGCGACATCACATATATTACCAATAACGAATTGGGATTTGATTATCTGCGTGACAACATGGTTGTGCAGCAGGAACAGCTCGTACAGCGTGGATTGCATTATGCCATCATTGATGAGGTCGATTCCGTACTTATTGATGAGGCGAGAACACCACTTATTATTTCCGGACAGAGTAACAAATCAACCAAGTTATATGAATTGTGCGATATGCTTGCAAAGCAGTTAAAACGTGGCGAAGATTTACCGGAATTTTCCAAGATGGATGCGATCATGGGAATCGAGCAGGAAGAGACGGGCGATTTCATTGTTAACGAAAAAGATAAGGTTGTCAGCCTGACGCAGGAAGGAACAAAAAAAGTGGAAGAGTTCTTCCATATTGATAACTTATCTGATCCAGAGAACTTAGAGTTACAGCATAATGTGATTCTGGCACTCCGTGCAAATAATCTGATGTTCCGCGATCAGGATTACGTGGTATCGGATGATCAGGTACTGATTGTAGATAGTTTTACCGGTCGTATTATGCCGGGCCGTCGTTATTCAGATGGGTTGCATCAGGCGATTGAAGCAAAAGAACATGTGCAGGTGAAGCGTGAGAGCATGACGCTTGCAAATATTACATTCCAGAACTTCTTTAACAAGTACGACAAGAAGAGTGGTATGACGGGTACTGCCCTGACAGAAGAACAGGAATTCCGTGATATTTATGGTATGGACGTTGTTGAAATTCCGACAAACAAGCCAGTTGCCAGAAAAGATCTCGATGATGCCGTATATAAGACAAAAAAAGAAAAATACCATGCTGTTGTTGAGGAAGTAAAGGAAGCCTATGCAAAAGGACAGCCGGTATTGGTTGGTACCATTACGATTGATATTTCAGAAGAAATCAGCAGACTTCTTAGCAAGGAAGGCATTCCACATAATGTGTTAAATGCAAAATTCCATGAGAAGGAAGCGCAGATTGTAGCAGAAGCAGGCCGTCATGGAGCGGTTACCATTGCAACAAACATGGCTGGTCGTGGTACGGATATTAAGCTGGATGATGAAGCTAAGGCAGCGGGCGGTTTGAAAATCGTTGGTACAGAGCGTCATGAATCCCGCCGTATTGATAACCAGTTGCGTGGTCGTGCAGGTCGTCAGGGAGATCCAGGACAATCACAGTTCTTCATTTCTCTGGAAGATGATCTGATGCGTTTGTTTGGATCTGAGAAATTAATTACCATGTTCAATTCTCTGGGCGTTCCGGAAAATGAACAGATTCAGCATAAGATGTTGAGTGATGCCATCGAAAAGGCACAGAAAAAGATCGAGAGTAACAACTTCGGTATTCGTAAGAACTTGCTGGAGTACGATCAGGTTATGAATGAGCAGAGAGAATTGATTTACGCACAGCGCCGTCGTGTTCTTGAAGGTGAGAACATGAAAGATCAGATCCTTTCTATGATTGCAGATAAAGTCAGCGATAGCGTAAATATGTGCTGTACCGATGAAGTGGCAGCAGAAGATTGGGATCTTGCAGAACTCAATCGTGTTATCCGTCAGATTATTCCATTGCAGCCAATTACATCAGAGACATTAGAAGGCGTAAAAAATACAAAACAATTGATCGACAAGTTGACGGAAGAAGCAAATAGCTTATATGCTGCGAAGGAAGCTGAATTCCCAACACCGGACGCATTCCGTGAGATTGAACGTGTCATATTGCTGCGTGTAATCGACCGTAAGTGGATGGAAGAAATCGATGATATGGATCAGCTGCGTCAGGGTATTGGTATGCAGGCATTTGCACAGCGTAACCCAATCGATGAATATAAGATGGCAAGTTATGATATGTTAGATGCCATGAACGAAGCCATTCGTACCGAGACAGTACAGATGCTTTATCGTATCCGTATTGAGAAAAAGGTGGAACGTGAAGAGGTGGCAAAAGTTACCGGAACGAACAAGGATGAGACTGCAACAAAGGCACCAAAGAAGCGTGCCAACGTTAAGGTATATCCAAACGATCCATGTCCATGCGGCAGCGGTTTGAAATATAAGCAGTGCTGTGGACGTAAAGCATAAGCTGTCTGTTGCAAGGCTTCTTGCATGAGACAAAAGAAATGAATGAAGAAAATGACGATTAAGGTCAAAAAAGAGGAAGTACATTTCGGTGATGAATGTACTTCCTTTTTTTGACAAAAATCCAGAGGGTTTGCATGCATCATTATCATCATATGCAGGATAATCTGCAGGATAGAATGGTACGCTTGTTTCTTCTGCAGCAGGATCCGCAGGAGGATGTTACGGTGCGCTTGTTTCTTCTACAACAGGATCTGGCGCAGATGGATACGTAAAGCCTTCTCCAACAACGGCACTTACACGATTGACAACCATAAAAGCGGTAGGATCCATTTCGTGGACAACACGTTCTACACGGCTTAACTGACGGCTGGAGATGACAGACATAACTACTTCCACATCTTTGCCGAGATAACCGGAACGACCTTTCATCATTGTGACACCGCGGTCGAGATCGCGCAGGATGAACTGGCGGATTTCGTCGCTCTTTTCCGATACAATCTGAACTTCTACACGGCTCTTACCAATCAGACTGATCTTTTCAATCAGCACAGAATAAACAATCACGAGTACAACACCGTAGAGCACATTGTCGCCCGGTGTCTGTAAAGCCTGTAGAGCCAGGATGATAAAATCGACCATATATACGCCGGTAGAAAGTGGTAAACGCAGATATTTGTTCATAATCAGTGGTGGAATGTCCATACCTCCGGAGGAAGCGCCTGCACGGATGACAAGTCCTACACCGGTACCAATGAGGATACCACCCATGATGGTACATAGGAAAATATCATTGGTCAGCGACTGTCCGTGGAGTACATGCTCCATAACAGCCATCGATAATGGATAACAAAATGTACTTAAAATGGTGGAAATTGCAAAACGCTTTCCAAGAATAATAAGGCCGACCAAAAGCATAATGGCATTGATAATAAAGACGTATACGGAGGTCGGAATACCCGTCTGTCTGCTCAGAAACAGGCCAATACCCGATGTACCTCCGGTAATCAGGCCGGAGCCGGATACAAATAAAACGAAACCGGCAGAGTCTAAAATATTTCCGATTAGAATCATAATCAATCGAATGATTTCTTTGGATTTTTTGTTCATGTTAATGTCCTTTCTATCCTATATAAAATGGTTATGTTTGGGGGTATGTATTAGATATGTGCATAAATGCAAAAAACATCACATGTCTGCTATTATATGACAAAACAGGGGAAAATAACAATAGTGTATCTATATACTTCGGAAAATGTTTGCAGTTTTTGGCTAGCTGTCCTTTTGTTTATTTCTGCCTGTGCTTCTTAAGAAGTTTTGTTACGAGTGTCTATGTGGGTATGAGAGAAGAAAAAGCAGGCGTGATACCCAGACAAGGCCCCCATAATCACCGAAAAAAGGAACATGATAAAAGTGGAATCAGGAGTAGGATATGGATCATTTTGAATTGCATTCTAAGTTTGAACCGACTGGCAATCAGCCGCAGGCAATTGCGGAGCTTGTGAAAGGGTTTCGCGAGGAAAATCGGTGCCAGACACTTCTTGGTGTGACTGGTTCAGGTAAGACGTTTACAATCGCAAATGTAATACAACAACTGAATAAGCCAACGCTTATCATTGCACACAACAAGACGCTTGCGATGCAGTTGTATGGTGAATTCAATGAGGTTTTCCCGAACAATGCGGTGGAATACGTTGTTCCCTAGCATGAAAAAGTCACAAAACAGGTAGTATCTTGTGGTATGTGGGTGGTTGAATATCCAGATGTTGTGGAAGCGGTAGTGGTGAGAGTATAGGTAAAAAGTGGGTGGATGAAGAGGGTTTGTGACTTTTTATCGCCTGCTTTTTTGATTATAGAATTTGAAAAAATGATGTATAGGGGTTGAAGGGTTGGTATAATAAACATAGAAAAGTGCAGTGGGTTAGGAAAGGTATAAATAGAAGTTACGAAGGCTAGAGGAGTTTTGTTGTATGGGAAAAATAGATTTAAGATATGATGATTACGCTCAGAGTGCAAATACAATATTTAATTTTATGAAGAAATCAGAGTATTTGAAAGAAATTTTAGAAAAGAAAGCCATTATACCGAGGTATTGTAAAGAAAATTTAGAGTATCTTAATATACATAATGGGGATATTGTTTTCCCGGAAGCTATGGTATTACAGAAGTGTTTTTGTGACATCCCATTTCATAAACTTACAGAAAATTTTTACTTAAATCCAGTGGGAGAAATTTATTCAAATTTAAGTAGTGATGAGAAAAAGAGAATAAAGAATAATTATACGCATACGGACTTTTATGGTGAATATGGAATTGCTTTTTCAAAAGAATGGGGAGAAAAGAATAATTTACAACCGATTCATTATTTGAATGAGCAATCACAATATACAAGATATTTTTCAGAAATAGTTGAACAAGTTTTGAATACTGATAATGTATCAGACACGTATGTGGATGATATATTAGATAGATTATGCTTCATTAAACCTTTGAGAGGAATTATGAAAAGAAAAAATAAAAAAGAAACTGGAGAAGAAATAGAAATAGAATTTCAAAAAAATTTTCATGACGAAAAAGAATGGAGATATGTTCCAGGCAGAGAAGCAGTAAGAAATACAAATATCGAACGTGTTGTGGCAAATCAATATTTACTAGAGATGGACATTAATAGTAGGTTAAGTACAAGACAGTATGATAAGTTATGGTTACATTACAATTACGAAGATATTCGATATATTATTGTTCCGAATGCAAGTGAACGTATTGATTTTATAAATACGATTTTGAGCATTCCAGAAGAACAATTTACTTCAGAAAGTGATATTATGACGCAGAAATACATTTTAATTAGTAAAATATTAGTATTAGCAGAAATAAGAAAGGATTGGTAAAATGGGTAATAAATTGAAAGAGGTATTTTCTAATCAAGAGATTTCGTATAAAGGAAAAATTAGTTTTAAGAATAAAGAAGCGTATGAGGATTTTATTGAAGCATTAAATAGTGTACAAGAAGAGGGACGAACAATAAGGGTTAATGGAGTGACAGATATTGAAACTTCTGTCCAAACAGGGAACAATATTTATCCTATTTCCGAACAAGAAGAAATTGTAGACGTTATAATAGGACCATCAAAGGAAAAAGTTACATTTAATATTGATACAGAGTTAGGCAAAAGGGATATAAATTTTAGCAGATTCCATACGAATGATAATATTGTACTTGAAACAAAACAAGATGAAATTGTATATTTGAAAATTGTACTGGAGAAAGGAACGGGAAAAAGTAAAATCACGTATCGAGCACAGCCTGAAAAAGCTAAAAGTATAAATGAAATAATTGAACATTATAACATGATGGTAGCGTTTTTTGACAGATTGTTTAAACAGCCAATAGAAGCTATAAAGAAAGATACGCAAATAAAAGAATGGAATTCCATAAAATCTATGAAAAAATATTTTGAAGAAGCAATTTTACAGTACAAAAAATTGTATTTTGTGGAGCAAGAAGTGGAAATTACTATTGATCCATCAAAACTTCAGCAAGATGAAGAAGAATGTTGGAGAGATACTGAAGAACTTTATATTATTTTAAAAAAGAAAATGCCAATAAGGATTAATACTAAGTTAACAGAGATAAAGACCAATGATTTGAAAATTAATCAGCAAAAGGAGAATATAAAAGTTGGAACAGCATTAGATGTAACTTTTATAAAAAGAAAAGAGTTTTACTTATGGGGAGAGACTGTTGAAATTTATACGTCGAATCTTTTAACCAATGCTATTGTTAAAGAGATAATAGAACTTGAAAATGGAACAACAAAAATTTCTTATGGAGAAGAAGATAGTAGACCTATGTTTATATCTTATAAAGGATTCAAAACAGAAAAAGAAGCGGAGAATGAAATGAAAAGTATTATGGAGAACAAAGAAGCATATGTGAATGCAAAAAGATTATGGGAGTATCTGGCTGAAGAATAAAAATTTATAGGATATTACTGAGGTTACAAAGGAGTTAAGAGGTATATGGGGATAAAATTGAATGGAATATCTGTTCCAATTGGTGGAATATCTTGGGAATATACAGAATCTGGACAAAAAGGAATTCAAGAGATGTTCTACTATTTAGAATCAAAAAGATTGTTGATTAACCCGAAAGAGATGGAAAACAAGGAATGGAGTGAGAAATCAGCGATAGAAATAAAAAATAAGCTTGTAGATATACTTAGCAGATATAAATATGATCAAAATATAATAACAATAATTAAGCAAATGGTTGATGCATGTAATGAATTCTTAGATAATATGCAGAGGGTTGAAGTAAGAGGAATTCTTTATAAAAACTTGCAAAGTGATTGGGAAGATTTGGAATATGGAGTTGCTATGAAGAAATTTCGGAAAATTTTCCGAGATAATATAAAATTACTTGCTGAAACTTATAATATAACTTTCTCTAAAGAAATTCCAAAAGAATATTAATAGGGAAGTGTAATTACATAGCCGATTGGTTCGCTAAGAATCCGTCGGCTTTTTTCATGCCCATTTTTGTACATAGCCAGTCCCGTAAAAAGGATTGGCTATTAAATTTTTTCGAGGAAGGAGGAAACCATATGACCAAATGTAAAGTAATCGCCCTTGCAAATCAGAAGGGAGGAACAGCCAAGACCACAACTACATTAATGGATATTCTTGCATCATGAAACCATGATTCCGGCGTAGCGGAAACCAACATTCCGGACACGGAAACCACCTTTGATTGGCTTGATTACCATTAATAAGAAATAGAGGCAATGTCAAGCCCTGAGCCGCTTTGCGGGGCGTTAGCCGGCTTTACATTGGTGAGATTTCTTGTATTCTATATACTTGCCAATTGGTTTCCTTATCACCGGACAGTAAGGACATCTAAGCCGGAATATTCACGTTAAATCATGGGATTGGTCTTGCACATCAGGGGCGAAAAGTTTTATTGGTTGATGCTGATCCACAGGGAGACTTAACAACCGCATTAGTAAAATAGTGCCGATAAAAAAGCTGACTTATACATTGATATTATATGTATAACTCAAGATAAAATCACCCAAAATAGGAAAAAAGACAATAAATAACGAAAAAATCTCTAAATGAGCAAATTTTATTGACTGAAAGAGGGGCAAAACGTATAATAAAGGTGAAATAAAGGTGGAGGTGTATAAGAATGTTAGTAAAAGTAAGTGTTGAAAATTTTAAATCTTTTGATAAAGCAACAGAGCTGACAATGATTTCCTCAAATAAAATACGAACAAATGCAAATCACAGGTTAAAGATAAAAAGTACCCAGTTATTAAAATATGCAGTCGTTTATGGAGCAAATGCATCTGGAAAGACCAATCTGGCATTGTTTTTTAAATTTTTTAAAGATAGTGTGTGCAATGGCATTCCGATAGAAGCTACACAGATGTTTTGCAAGAATCGACAGGAAAATAAAGAACGAGAAAGCAGTTTTGAAATGCAGATTACAGTAGGTGATAAATTCTATGCTTATGGTTTTTCAGCAATTTTAAGTAGGAGAAAAGTAACTGGAGAATGGTTATATGAATTATATCAGAATGGTTCAGCAAAATGTCTCTTTGAACGAGAGGGTAGCAAACGTCCGGTGTTACATGATGGCATTACTCTGACAAATACAGAAAAAAATAAATTTGAAACCTATGCAGATGATTTTGAAGGAAATGAGACATCTTTGTTCCTTACAGAAATGAACCGTGGAAAAAAATATAGCACACGATCTAAATTATTGTTCTTCCGGGACGTATATGACTGGATTCAGAATCACATTTCGATTATTACACCGGATACACCATTGATTGATTTGGAATATTATTATGATGATAATTCATTGAAGCTGATTAACAAATTGATCAAAACATTTGATACGGGTATCAGCCAGGTAAAAATCGAAGAAATTACATTGGATGAGCTATCGAATGTGATGCCAAAGCCAGTCTTTGAGAAGGTGATGCAGCATGTGAAAAATAGAATAGAAAAGCAGGAAGAAGCATCATTCAGAATGACAATGAGATCGAAGGAAACCTTTTTCAATATTGAAGTTGATGGACATTCTGAACCAAAGGTTACAACGATCCGTTTGCATCATAATAAGTCATTTTATGAGTTCGGTTTTGAAGAAGAGTCCGATGGAACAAGAAGATTATTTGACTTGATGGATATGCTGTTGAATAAACGAGAAGATGTTCTTTATGTTGTGGATGAATTGGAACGAAGTTTACATCCGAAGCTGACAGAACGTTTTTTACAATTGTTTATGCAGTTACATGAAGAGCAGCGCATGCAGTTATTGTTCACAACACATGAATCATCTATTATGGATCAGGCGATATTCAGAAGGGATGAAATTTGGTTTGTAGAACGCAACGCAGAAAATGCAAGCTTAATCTATTCTTTGGATCGTTTCAAGGAGAGATACGATAAAGTTTTGAGCAAGGCATATCTGGAAGGCAGATATGGTGCGATACCGGTATTTTCAACATTCGATTTTGCGCGGGCAACGAGTCAGACGGATGCGCTTGCACAGCCATCTGACGACTGCTATGACAGTGCGGAAAGTATTTCTGCACCGAGAGAGGAGGCGTAGCCTTGGCTCCAGTAAGAAGTTACACGAATTGGAATAGCAGAATTACAGATGAAAAAGAGCAGATTGAACCTTATCGTAAATATTTTTTCATATGTGAGGGCGCCAATACCGAAACATGGTATTTTAAAAGGTTAATTGATATACGAAAAGAGTTAAATATTCATCCATTGATTGATATCCGTTTACTTGAAAAAACAGAAGGAGACAGGGATATTTCATTCTCAAGACGTTTGATTGAATTTGCAGAAAAACAGAAAGAGAATTCGGAAATAGCATTTGATAAAGAACGAGACAAGATGATAATTGTATTTGATGGAGACATTTTTGAAGAAAAAGTACTCGATTATGAAGAAGTGATAGCTGAAGGTGAAAAGAATAATATACTAGCGGTCAGCAATCCGGCATTTGAATTGTTCCTGCTGTTACATTATGAAAATTCATACGAAGATGATATTGAGCCAAATGCTGAACAGATTATCCAGAATGAAAAAGATGGACATCAGACATTTATTTATAAGTTGTTACTTGCTAGAACAGGAATCAATCCTAAGAAAAATTCTGCGATAGGAGAGTTGGCGAAAAATATAGAGATTGCTATTGAGCAAGAAAAGAAAATTAATGAGGATATTCATCAATGCAGGGGTCAGATTACATGTAATATAGGCAGAATTATTGATGAAATTCGCAAGGATGATGGAGAGTAAATGGTAATATTAAAAGAAATCGGATTGCTCCATCAATACTTTAATTACCGAAAAAGGAACAAATAGAACATTTGTTCCTTTTTTCATGCATTTCTATATACATTCGGAAAATGTTTGCTATAATAATGAATGAAAAGGAACATGATAAAAGTGAAATCAGGAGTAGGATATGGATCATTTTGAATTACATTCTAAGTTTGAACCGACTGGCGATCAGCCGCAGGCAATCGAGGAACTGGTTACAGGATTTAAAGAGGGCAATCAGTGCCAGACACTTCTTGGTGTGACCGGTTCGGGTAAGACGTTTACAATGGCAAATGTAATACAACAACTGAATAAGCCGACGCTCATCATTGCGCACAACAAGACACTTGCAACGCAGTTGTATGGTGAATTCAAAGAGTTTTTCCCAAACAATGCGGTGGAATACTTTGTCTCCTACTACGACTATTATCAGCCGGAGGCTTATGTGCCATCGACCGATACGTATATTGCGAAAGACTCGTCGATCAATGACGAAATCGACAAGCTGCGTTTGTCAGCTACGGCGGCATTGACGGAACGAAAGGATGTAATCATTATCTCTTCTGTTTCCTGTATTTATGGCATTGGTAGTCCGGATGATTACCAGAATATGATGGTTTCGCTTCGCCCGGGCGATGAAAAAGACCGGGATGAAGTCATTCGCCAATTGGTGGATATGCAGTATATGCGCAATGATATGGATTTTACGCGAGGAACGTTTCGCGTGCGGGGGGATGTGCTGGAAATCATACCGGCAGACACCTCGGATTATGCATATCGCGTCGAGTTTTTTGGAGATGAGATTGACCGCATCAGTGAGCTGGATGCATTGACGATGGAAGTGCGCTGTGAACTCAACCATGTTGCGATTTTTCCGGCATCGCACTATGTTGTGCCACAGGAAAAAATCAACAAGGCGTGTCAGGAGATTGAAGAAGAGTTAGAAGAATGCGTCCGCTTTTTTAAGGGCGAAGATAAGCTGATTGAAGCACAGCGTATTGCGGAACGAACAAATTTTGATGTGGAGATGCTGCGTGAAACAGGATTTTGCAGTGGTATTGAGAACTATTCTCGCCATTTGACAAACCAGTTGCCGGGAGAACCACCGCAATGTCTGTTAGATTATTTTAAAGATGATTTTCTGATTATTGTAGATGAGTCTCATATTACACTGCCGCAGGTGCGTGGCATGTACGCCGGTGACAGAGCACGTAAGACAACACTTGTCGATTATGGCTTTCGTCTGCCGTCAGCACTCGATAACCGTCCACTGAATTTTGGCGAATTTGAGTCAAAAATCGACCAGATTTTATTTGTTTCTGCTACACCGGCAGAGTACGAAGAAGAACATGAGATGTTGCGGGCAGAACAGGTGATTCGTCCGACGGGACTTTTGGATCCGGAAGTGGAAGTGCGCCCAATCGAAGGACAGATTGATGACTTGATTGGTGAGATTCGTAAGGA
This sequence comes from uncultured Pseudobutyrivibrio sp., assembly GCA_900546435.1. Classification (GTDB taxonomy): domain Bacteria; phylum Bacillota; class Clostridia; order Lachnospirales; family Lachnospiraceae; genus Pararoseburia. Next base: position 28,507 of record URCQ01000011.1, read on the forward strand.
GACAGCGCAACATAATAAAGTGCTGATTACGACGCTGACAAAGCGTATGGCAGAAGATTTGACAGATTATATGGCGGAACTTGGCATCCGCGTAAAATATATGCACTCTGACATTGATACGATGGAACGAGCGGAAATTATACGAGATCTGCGTTTGGACGTGTTCGATGTGCTGGTGGGAATCAACCTGCTGCGAGAGGGACTGGATATTCCGGAGATTACACTGGTTGCCATTCTGGATGCGGATAAAGAAGGATTTCTTCGTTCAGAACGTTCACTGATTCAGACCATTGGACGTGCGGCGCGTAATGCTTCCGGTCATGTTATCATGTATGCAGATAAGATTACGGATTCGATGCGCCTGGCGCTGGATGAGACATCACGCCGTAGGAAAATCCAGCAGGCTTATAATGAAGCCCACGGCATTACACCAAAGACGATTGAAAAGTCTGTCCGTGACTTGATTCGTATATCTAAGGATGTGGCGAAGGAAGAAATGCAGTTTGAGCGTGATGCCGAAGAGATGACGCAGGAAGAACTGGAAAAACACATCAAAGAGATTAAGAAAAAGATGGAAAAAGCGGCAGCGGATCTGAACTTCGAGGCAGCAGCGGGGTATCGCGACCGTCTTATCGAACTGAAGAATATGCTGCGTGACATGTGATTTATAGGATGAATTTTGCATGAGAAAGCATGTATGCGATAAACTACAGGTAATATGTATGATAGATGCTGCATGTTATAAGAAATAAGCTATATGTATGACAAATGATACATGCGATAAGCGATAAGTAACGTGCATAAAAACATGCACAAGATACAACAAAATCGAGGTTTACAACTATGAAAGACACTAGAAAATATATAAAAATCCGAGGGGCAAATGTACACAACCTAAAAAATATCAGCCTGGACATTCCACGTGATTCCTTTACGGTGCTGACCGGTCTGAGCGGATCCGGCAAATCATCGCTGGCTTTTGATACGATTTTTGCGGAGGGACAAAGACGTTATATGGAGTCCTTGTCTTCGTATTCCCGCCAGTTTTTAGGCCAGATGGAAAAGCCGGATGTGGAAAAAATCGAAGGTTTGCCGCCGGCAATTTCAATCGACCAGAAATCGACCAATCACAACCCGCGTTCAACGGTGGGAACGGTGACGGAAATATATGATTATTTCCGTCTGCTCTATGCGCGCATCGGTGTGCCGCATTGTCCAAAATGCGGGCGCGAAATTCGCAAGCAGACCGTGGATCAGATGGTTGACCGTATTATGGCTTTGCCGGAACGTACCAAGATCCAGGTGCTGGCACCGGTGGTGCGTGGGCGAAAAGGAACGCATGAAAAATTGTTTGCCAAGGCGAAAAAGAGTGGCTATGTCCGCGTGATTGTGGATGGCGATTTATACGATTTGTCAGAGGAAATCGTTCTTGAAAAGAATATCAAGCATAACATCGAAATTGTTGTTGATCGTCTTGTGGTAAAGGAAGGTATTGAAAAACGTCTGACGGATTCCATTGAAAACGTTCTGCATCTGACGTCAGGTCTGGTGGAAATCGATGTGATTGATGGAGAGAATTTTATGATGTCGGAGGGGTTTGCCTGTCCGGATTGTGGCATCAGTGTGGACGAGGTGGAACCGCGCAGTTTTTCTTTCAACAACCCATTTGGCGCCTGCCCGGAATGTTTTGGACTTGGCTTTAAGATGGAGTTTGATGAGGAACTCATGATTCCAGACAAGCGTCTTAGCTTTAACGAAGGCTGTGTGGCAGTCATGGGCTGGCAATCCGCTTCCGATAAAAAGAGCTTTACCCATGCGATTTTGGAAGCACTGTCAAAAGAATACGGATTCTCCTTAGATACGCCGTATAGGGATTTGCCGGAAGAAATCCGTCACCAGTTTATTTATGGTTTTGACCGCACTGTTCCTGTGCATTATAAAGGCCAGCGTGGCGAAGGTGTTTATGATATCTGCTTTGAGGGCTTGATTGCAAACGTCAACCGTCGTTATCGGGAGACACACTCCGAGACAATGAAAAAAGAATACGAAGAATATATGTACATCTGTAAGTGTCCGACATGTAAAGGCCAGCGTTTGAAACAGTCTTCTCTGGCAGTTACCGTTGCAGATAAAAATATATACGAGATGACGGAAATCCCGATTCGAGATTTGCAGGTCTTTTTGGAACAGATGCAGCTGAGTGACCAGCAGCTCAAAATCGGGCATCAGATTTTAAAAGAAATCCGTGGACGTGTGGGATTTTTGGTGGATGTCGGACTGGATTATTTGTCGTTGTCGCGCGCTACCGGTACACTTTCCGGTGGAGAGGCGCAGCGTATTCGTCTGGCAACACAGATTGGCTCCGGCTTGGTGGGCGTTGCCTATATTTTGGACGAACCAAGTATCGGACTGCACCAGAAGGACAATGATAAGCTGCTGGCTTCGTTAAAGGGATTGCGTGACCTTGGAAACACTCTGATTGTGGTAGAACACGATGAGGATACTATGCTTGCGGCAGATTGCCTGGTGGATATTGGCCCGGGCGCCGGCAAACATGGCGGCGAAGTGGTAGCGATTGGTACACCGCAGGAGGTAATGAAAAATCCGAATTCCATTACAGGCGCATACCTGAGTGGGAAAAAGGTGATTCCAGTGCCAAAGGAACGCCGTCAGCCGACCGGCTATCTGACCATCCGCGGTGCACGTGAAAATAACCTGAAAAATATCGATGTGCAGATTCCACTTGGGATTATGACCTGTATTACAGGGGTATCCGGTTCGGGAAAAAGTTCTCTGACAAATGAGATTTTGTATAAACGTCTGGCAAAAGAATTAAACCGTGCACACAAAGTGCCGGGCAAACATGACGACATCGAAGGGATCGAGCAACTAGATAAAATTATCGATATTGACCAGTCGCCGATTGGACGAACACCGCGATCTAATCCGGCGACTTACACCGGCGTATTTGATATGATTCGTGATCTGTTTGCGTCGACAGCAGATGCAAAGGCGCGAGGCTACAGCAAAGGCCGTTTCAGCTTTAATGTAAAAGGTGGTCGATGTGAGGCATGCTCGGGCGACGGTATCATCAAAATTGAGATGCACTTTTTGCCGGATGTGTATGTACCTTGTGAGGTGTGCGGCGGGAAACGATATAACCGTGAGACACTCGAGGTAAAATACAAAGGAAAATCCATCTATGATGTTTTGGATATGACAGTAGAGGAGGCACTGCATTTTTTCGAACATGTGCCATCTATTCATCGTAAAATACAGACACTTTATGATGTGGGATTGTCTTACGTGAAGCTGGGACAGCCATCGACGACACTTTCCGGTGGTGAGGCACAGCGTATCAAGCTTGCAACAGAGTTAAGCCGCAGAAGTACAGGGCGTACGATCTATGTTTTAGATGAACCTACAACCGGACTTCATTTTGACGATGTCAACAAACTGGTAACGATTCTGCGGAAATTATCCGAAGGCGGAAATACGGTGGTTGTGATTGAACACAATCTTGATGTTATTAAGACGGCAGATTATATTATCGATATGGGACCAGATGGTGGTGATCGCGGAGGTACGGTAGTGGTGAGCGGAACACCGGAAGAGGTGGCAGCCCATCCGACATCATATACCGGTCAATATGTCAAACGTTATCTTGAGCAGGATACGTAGGAGATAATTACAGCAGGATAGCTAGAAGATAATTACAACAGAAGAACCAGAGAATATCGAGATACAATAAGAATCGAGATACAATAAGAAAAGGAATCGCGAAAGCGATTCCTTAATTTTTTGGGGAGTGCTCCAGAAGCTAGGCTCCTGGAGCTGAGTTATGAAAAATATATTAGCACTATTTGCTAGTACGGTAATTATACTACCCAAGAAATGTGTCCATTATGTGAAGAAATAATAAAAATTTTAAAAAATCAAAAAAAGAATTATTTAAGAATATCTTCAGAAAAAATCCATTGAAAAATGGTAACATTTGTATATAATTGAAATTAGAATGCAAAACTATCATTAGGTGGACTAGGTTCACGTTTCATATACAAAACTGAAAGGAGAAACATTATGGTTTCAAGTGATATCGGAATTGATTTGGGTACAGCCAGCATTTTGGTGTACGTTAGAGGAAAAGGTGTTGTATTAAAAGAGCCATCTGTTGTGGCTTTTGATCGTGATACCAACAAAATTAAAGCAATTGGTGAAGAAGCACGTCTGATGTTAGGAAGAACACCGGGCAACATTGTTGCGGTACGTCCACTACGTCAGGGTGTTATTTCTGATTATACAGTAACAGAAAAGATGATTAAGTATTTTATCCAGAAAGCAATGGGTAAGAAGAGCTATCGTAAGCCACGTATCAGTGTTTGTATCCCAAGTGGAGCAACCGAAGTGGAGAAGAGAGCAGTAGAAGATGCTACGTATGCAGCAGGCGCACGCGAGGTTTCTATTATTGAGGAGCCAATTGCAGCAGCAATTGGTGCAGGCATCGATATTTCCAGACCATGCGGTAATATGATTGTAGATATTGGTGGTGGTACAGCGGATATTGCCGTGATTTCTTTGGGCGGTTCTGTTGTCAGCACGTCAATTAAGATTGCCGGAGATGATTTTGACGAGGCAATCGTTCGTTATATGCGTAAAAAACACAACCTGTTGATTGGTGAGCGTACAGCAGAAGATATCAAGATTAAGATTGGTACCTGCTATCCACTTCCAACACCGGAGACGATGGATGTCAGAGGACGTAACCTGGTTACCGGACTTCCAAAGACCATCGAAGTTTCTTCCGAAGAGACAGAAGAAGCATTGCGCGAGCCTACCTTACAGATTGTTGAGGCGATTCACTCTGTACTTGAGAAGACACCACCAGAGTTGGCAGCTGATGTTGCTGACCGTGGCATTGTTTTAACTGGTGGTGGTTCATTGCTTCGTGGATTAGAAGAATTGATTGAAGAGCGTACAGGTATTAATACGATGACAGCAGAAGAAGCAACGACTTGCGTTGCAATCGGAACTGGTAAATTCGTAGAGTTCCTTTCAGGAGATCGCTCTGAAGACTAATTTTTTGTTAAATATCAGACAGAATCATCCGATATATAGATAGAAGTCATTATCTTATATCGATTGCTTAGGAGGAATTATGGTAAAAGGACTGTACACCGGATATACCGGCATGGTCAATGAACAGAAGCGCATGGATGTCATTGCAAATAATCTGGCAAACTCTGCGACGACTGGATATAAAAAAGAAGGTATGGTGAACCAGTCTTTTGATCATGAACTGGCAATCAAGATCAAAGATACATCCAATTACAATATGCCACAGCGTATTGGTTCGATCAGTCTGGGTGTAAAAGTGGGTGAGACCTATACGAACTGGGATCAGGGCAGTTTTCAGATTACAGAGAACATGTCGGATCTGGCATTGTCCGGAGAGGGCTATTTTGCAATCGCATTTACTTCCAAAAATGGAGAGACTTCTATCAAATATACCAGGGATGGTGCGTTTTCTGTGGACAACGCAGGCTATTTGCGTACATCGGATGGAGATTATGTGCTGAACCGTAATGGGGCGCTGAATTCAGATGATGCACTTGCCAATTATGTGCGCGTGAACCCGGATCAGGAATACAAGATTGATGAACAAGGGTTCATTTACCAGAACGATCAAGTGATTGACCGGATTGGTGTTGTGCGTTTCGCAGATAATAATTATGTTTCAAAATATGGTGAGAACCTGTACAACTTAGTTCCGGGGGGACAGGTGTTAGCCAGTGATGCTTCCGTTGAGCAAGGATGCCTAGAAGCTTCCAATGTCAACGTGATAGATGAGATGGTTGATATGATTACCGTGGCAAGAGCCTATGAAGCTGGGCAAAAGGTGATTCAGACTGAGGATTCTACGCTTGACAAAGCAGTGAACAGTGTAGGACAGGTATAATACCTGTTAGAAAGGAGCGGCATCGCTTATGATGAGAGCATTATGGACAGGCGCCTCTGGCATGAAGGCGCAGCAGACAAATGTTGACACGATTGCCAACAATCTTGCAAATGTCAATACGGTGGGGTACAAATCCCAATCGACGCAATTTAAGTCACTTTTATACCAGACACTCCGGACGGAGACCACCACGGCAAATGGCGAAGATAAGCCGACAACAGCACAGGTGGGACTTGGCGCGAGAGTGGCATCTACCAATACAGATTATACGCAGGGAACCATGCAGGCCAATGCCAGCAAGACAGCGCTTTGCATCAGCGGGTCCGGTTTTTTCGCAGTACGTGGCGCAGATAATGGTACCTATTATACCAGAAGCGGTGATTTCACCTGGGCACTGGATAACATGGGCAACCGTGTACTTGCGACATCCAAAGGGCAGGAGGTTCTTGATTATCAGGGCAATCCAGTTATGCTCCCAAATGGAGCATCTGGCGACAGTGTTTCTTTTGGTACAGATGGAGCGGTTGCATATAAAGCGGCAGATGGCACCTATATTCCAACAGGACAACAGGTGGCATTGTATCAGTTCAACAATCCAAAAGGTTTGGAAAAATCAGGGGATAGCTTGTTTGAAGCAACACAGGCATCTGGCGTGGCTTTGAGTGAAGCGACTACAGCCGGTGTGACACGAAGCACCATTGCACAGGGGTATCTCGAAGCATCCAATGTCAATGTGGCAGACGAAATGGTGAATCTGATTGTGGCACAAAGAGCCTATGAGATGAACTCAAAGGCGATTACGACATCCGATACGATGTTGGAGCAGGCAAACAATCTCAAGCGATAGGAGGTAGGATATGAGTTTTTCAGTGGATGGATTATCTTCCTACTATGACACGATGGCTAGCAATGTAAAGAGCTCATCGCGTTCGGAAAAGGCAACAGGAGCACTTTCCGGCATATCTTCGGACTCGACAGAAGAAGAGTTGGTAGAGGCTGTAGAGTCTTTTGAATCCTATATGTTAGAGCAGGTAATAAAGCAAATGAAGGATTCCGTCACATCCGATGATGACGAGGATGCATCGATGAACCAATATAAAGACATGTATATGGATGCAACCATACAGCAATTGGCGGGTGAGATGGTATCGGAATATGGCGGTAGTCTGACAGATGAATTGGTCTCTCAGATGAAGCGTAACTATGGCATAGAGTAAAAACAGGACTACATAGTATATGGAAGAATTACAAGGCTATGTGGATCACATTGTGTTCCGCAATGCAGATAACGGGTATACCGTTCTTAACTTAATAAGTGAAGAAGATGAGATCACGTGTGTAGGAATCTTCCCTGTCGTTACGGAGGGGGAGATTCTTTTATTACATGGAGAATACACGTCGCATCCGACCTACGGAGAGCAGTTCCAGATGAAATCCTACGAGACGAAACCACCCGAGGATGTGCTTTCTATGGAGCGGTATCTGGCTTCCGGTGCGATCAAAGGCATAGGTGTTGCATTAGCAGCGCGTATTGTGCGCCGTTTTAAAAACGATACGTTTCGTATTATGGAGGAAGAACCAGAGCGCTTAGCGGAGGTCAAGGGGATCAGTGAGCGTATGGCGATGGAGATTTCCAATCAGATGGTAGAAAAAAAGGATCTGCGTGATGCTATGATTTTTCTGGAGAAATATGGCATATCGACCAATCTGGCAGTGAAGATTTACCAGGCATATGGGCAGGAAATCTATAGTGTCATTCGCGAGAATCCATATCGTATGGCGGAGGAAGTGTCTGGGATTGGTTTTAAAATCGCAGACGAGATTGCGTCGCGTGTCGGTATTCGTACAGACTCGGATTTTCGTATTCGCAGTGGAATTCTATACTGCCTGACAGGAGCAGCGACGCTGGGACATACGTATTTGCCGCGTGAAGAACTGCTGCGTTATGCGAATCAGCTTTTGGGGGTGGAGCCGGAACACATCGAGGGTCATATCATGAACCTGGCGATGGATGGCAAGGTAGAACTCAAAGAAGAAGGTATTTATGCGAAGAGTTTCTATCGTATGGAACAAAGGTCCGCAGGTATGCTGCATGCGCTCAATCAGGAATATGATGTGACGCCGGCAAAACTTGCGCAGGCGATTGCAAGAATTTCCGAAGAAGAGCAGATGGAACTGGATGAATGGCAGGCTGAGGCAGTGCGGCAGGCGGCGACACATGGTCTGTTTGTTTTGACAGGTGGACCTGGTACTGGAAAAACGACAACTATTCGCGCGATGATCAGTTACTTTGTGGGGGAGGGCTATGATATCTTTTTGGCGGCTCCGACAGGGCGTGCTGCGAAACGCATGAGCGAGACAACCGGTTATGAGGCAAAGACCATTCACCGTATGCTTGAAGTCAATGGCGCGATGAGTGAAGCAGAAGAAAGTGCGAAGCAAATTGGCGGTATGTTTGAGCGAAATGAAAAAAATCCACTTGAGGCAGATGTGATTATCATCGATGAGATGTCGATGGTAGATATTACCCTGCTCTATGCTTTATTAAAAGCAGTTGGTGCTGACACCAGACTGATTCTCGTGGGAGATGTGAATCAGCTGCCAAGTGTTGGTCCGGGAAATGTTCTGCGTGATATCATTGCATCCGGATGCTTTCCGGTGGTCACTTTGCAAAAGATTTTCCGCCAGGCAAGTCAGAGCGACATCGTTGTAAATGCGCATAAAATCAACGATGGAGAGCATATTGCACTTGATAATAAGAGTAAGGACTTTTTCTTGCTCAAACGTTATGATGCAGATGTGATTATTAATGTTATGCTGCAATTGGTCAAACAAAAGATGCCACGTTATGTGGATGCGACCAGTTATGATATCCAGGTGCTGACGCCAACGCGAAAGGGATTGCTTGGTGTAGAGCGCCTGAATACAATCTTGCAGCAGTATCTGAATCCACCGGCAAAACAAAAAAAAGAGCACCAGGTAGGAGATCGGATTTTCCGCGAAGGTGACAAAGTAATGCAGATTCGCAACAATTATCAGCTGGAATGGGAAATCCGCAGCCGCTATGGACTGGCGATTGATAAAGGTCTTGGTGTGTTTAATGGGGATGTCGGAATCATTCAGGAAATCAATGATTACAGCAGTACCGTGAGTGTGCTGTACGATGAAAACAGATTAGTCCAGTATCCGTTTAAGGGGCTGGATGAATTGGAACTGGCGTATGCCATTACGATTCACAAATCACAGGGAAGCGAATATCCGGCGGTTGTGATGCCACTTTTGCCGGGTCCACGGATGCTTATGAACCGCAATCTGTTATATACTGCAGTGACAAGAGCCCGCAAGTGTATCACCATTGTGGGAGATGAAAATGTATTCTATCAGATGGTTGATAATACGACGCAGCAACGACGCTATTCGGGGCTGCAAGAGAGAATAAAAGAGGCTTTGCTGTCGTAAGCAAAGCCCCTCTCGTCTATCGTATATGCAATTATTCTTCTTCGTCATCACTACTGATTCTGGTAGTGGTTGATCCAATTTCGTATGTTGAAAAATACTCATGAATCTCATGGAAAGATTTTGGGAATGTCATATCAAAACTTTCGGCGCGTGATGCATTGTACAGTTTGATGTTTTCAGCAGGTGAACTGCTGATTTTGATTTCGCCCGGCTGCGTTCCATCAACAAGGATGCGGTAAACCATCTTTCCAGCAGCATATCCCATGCCATAAGGATCTTTGTACATAGAAACTAAAGTCTGTTCTCCGAGAGTGGCATCGCCACCGACGGTTCTTGTGCCACAGGATGTGGCAATATCTGCAATGGTCTCTACTTCGCTTGTCAACTGGCTTTCTGCAGGAAGGAACAAAACGCTGCATTCGTTGCAGGCATACTGAACGGTTTCCTCTAAAGAAGCATCTGCCGCAAGCGGAGTCGTGTTGGCAGCGGATAATTCTTCTGTCCATGTCGCAGAAGCGGTTGGTTCATGTGCGCTGCTCGGTGAAAAAATACCACTTAACAAGTCGTTTCCATCGAAAGATTCTACGGCGTTGTTCGCGCCTTCTGTGATAGAAGAGGCGATTTGCTTTGATGGAGCGATGGCTGTCGTATCCGTAATTTGATCACTGAGACCAGCCTCGATGTCATCCGATGGGATCGCGTATTCCTTCCATGGAATGCCGGCTTGATCTAAATATTTCTCGAGGAGAACATTCTGATAAATGCCATCAGTATCTTCCGGGTTGTATAACAGTCCAACAGATTTTAAATCCGGTGTTGCCTCGATCAGTAAGGAAAGCTGTTCCTCCAGGTTTGGTTTAGAAGAAATACCGGTCACATTTGTTCCGGTCTTTTTATTCCAGTTGGTATCGGAAGCTGTGGCGAGATGGAGTGCGTTTTGATAATCCATAACAGCTGCGCCGACGATAGGGATCTCTTCGGTGGCAGTAGCTGCAGAAGAAAGGCTCTTTTTACCGTTGGCAAAAATCAGATTTGTCTGAGCGTTCACATAGCCTGTGCAGATGCTGTCTGTGCCTGCCTCATCACTTGCAATTGTAGTTGTGATATTGATGTGTGCCGAACCGAATAAATCATCTAAGGCATCCTGGAATCCTTGCGCTATCTGGTTGTAGTATTCACTGTTTTCATCCTGACAAATGCTGATGTTATATATCGTATCATCTTCTTCTGGAAGAGGGTCATAGCTGCTTTTTTTGTCTTTGCTGCCGCAGGCGGATAAGGAAAGCGCCAGTATGGCGGCAAGCCCGGTACAGGCGATACGTTTGCTGTTTCGCATATTTATAAAACCTCCGTTGTTACGTGTAATATTGTCTTTTTTATAAGTTTGACTCTGAACATACATTTTAAAGAGAAGGGGGAGAAAAGTCAATGATAGGTCATAGAAAAAACATAATAGAGGAGTGGAAAGAATTCCTTTATCCAAGGCGCTGCCCGGGATGTAATGAGATTTTGTACGAAGAGGAAAAACCAGATGGTTACTGCAGAAGGTGCAAAACAAAAATCCGTTACATCGGTGACGGGGGATGTATCAAATGCGGAAAGAAGCTGAAAGACGCCACACAAACCATTTGCAGTGACTGCAGGCGCAGAAATCATGTTTTTGTGCAGAATAAAGCAGTGTATGTGTATACAGGACCGATGAGGCTTGCAATGTATCGCTTTAAATATAGTAATTGCCGGACATATGGGAAGACATTTGTGGAAGATGTATGGAAAATGCATGCCATCTGGCTGCAAAACTTGTCTGTGGATGCCGTGATTCCTGTACCGATGTATCGGAAAAAAGAAAAAAGACGTGGTTATAACCAGGCAGAAGTGCTGGCGCATGGGATTGCACAAAAGCTGGGGTGTCCAGTGGAAACAAAATTGGTGGTTCGCGCCAAAAATACAGTGCCTTTAAAGAGTTTAAACGACACACAAAGAAAAAAGAATTTGGAAAATGCTTTTAAAATCAGAAAAAATGGTGTAAAATTAAACAAAATTCTGTTAATTGATGATATCTATACGACAGGAAGCACGTTGGATGGTGTGACGACGGCTTTGCTTGCAGCGGGGGTGCAAGAAGTCTATTGTCTGACCATATGTGCCGGACAAGGCTAAGGTGTGTGACCGGGAGGAGGAAATATGGACGTACGAAATTGCAGACAATGTGGTAGATTGTTTAACTATTTGAGTGGACCACAGATTTGTCAGGCGTGCAGAGATGCTTTGGAAGAAAAGTTTCAACAGGTAAAGGAATATGTGCGGAGCAATCCGGGAGCGACCATTCAGATGGTATCCGAGGACAATGATGTGACCGTGCAGCAGATTCGCCAGTGGATTCGTGAGGAACGTTTGGAGTTTGCTGCCGATTCACCGGTGGGAATCGAATGCGAGGGATGTGGAGCGTCTATCCGTACAGGCAGGTTCTGTGAAGCTTGTAAGAACCGCATGCGTGGAGATTTTAATAGTGTAATCGAGAAGCCAAGGTTTCAGCCGGAACCATCGAGTCAGAAACTGGTAAGAGATTCGGACAAGATGCGTTTTTTGAAGAAATAAAATAGGAATGTATGCCCTCTTTACTGGATGCAGGACGCCCGGTGAAGAGGGTTATTTTGTGTTTTTATTATGTTTATGTGGCGCGTGTGGTTGCACCGCGTTCTCATTATGTTATAATATGTATTAGTAGTGCGAAGTGTCAAAATGCTTCGCACCGGATAAAAGAATGGCAGGAGGAAGCCGGATGTTAAGCGAAAAACGCGTTGCACATATGACAAAGATGGCGATGCTCGAAGATCGGTATGGGCGAAAGCTTAGTCCGACACTGCGGTATCGCAAACGCGATTATCTGGATATGTGTACATTAGGTGGAGTCTTCTTGGGGACATTGATTTATATAGCACTTTATGCGGGAGGGATACTTTTTGTCATCAGTACCGTGGTAGTGAATCTACATCTTGTCAGCACGATTCTTTTTATTTTGCTGGGACTAGTGCTTTATATTTTATATATGTATTATTACCTGCGCATGGTGCGTCGCCATGCGGCGAAGCGGTACAAAGAAAGTGAGATGCTGGCGCGCAGATTGCGCAAAGATTATCATGTCTTGCATGAGATGTACCAAGAAGAAGACTTGTCAAAAATACCTGAGGGATGGGACTAGGATGACGTTTTTTATACAATTACGAACGAAAATCAGGCATTTTATCATAACAAGAGAAGAGTGGGTTGTTCGATTATTGCGTTTTGCAATTATGCTGGCTGTGCTCTTGGTCATGAACCGGTGTTTTGGTTATCAGAAAATTTTAAATCACTGGTGGGTCTCTGTGGGGCTTGCAGGCATTGGTGTACTGCTTCCGCTGGCAGGGTCTACGTTTCTTGTCATTTTTGTGGGGTTGATGCACATGATGACATTATCGACAGATGTTGCTGTGGTAGCATTGGTTTTACTTGCCATTAGTTATGCGGTAGCGGCGTATTTTCGATCGGATGATACATATAATATGGTGGTGATACCTGCGTGCCGCTATCTGAATATTCCGTTTGTGGTGCCGATGGTATCGGGCTTGATGCGCAGTATTCACGAGCTGCCGACGATTATATGTGGTAGTATTTTTTCTTATTATCTCAAGATCGTCGTTGAAAATGCATCTTCGTTTCTGGATCCCAATACAGATCTTGGGGCGGCAGAACTGCTTCAAAATCAAATGTTAAATAATGGGATGTTTTATATTTATCTTGTGGCAATGACAGCAATGTTTCTGGTCGTGTATTTCGTGCGGATCAAAGGCATTGAACACGCATGGCTTGTGGCTGTGTTATCCGGTGTTGTCACAGAATTCGTGCTGATGCTTGCCGGCGTACTTTTTGTTGGCAATCGGGAAGATGTCATTCTTCTTATTATCGGTAATGTTGTTACCCTTGTTGTAGGACTGCTTCTTGTCTTTTTTGCCAGGGGTTTTGATTATTCCCGTACCGAGCATGTACAGTTTGAAGATGATGAATACTACTACTATGTGACGGCCGTGCCAAAGGTACATATTGCAGAACAGGAAAAAGAAGTCAAGCGTATTACATCAGAGACATCATCACTTCCGGTGCAGAATCTGGGAGAGATGCAGAAAGAAGTACAACAAAAAGAAGAATAGAAAGGAGTGAGATGATATGGACAACATCATAAATAGTCTGGATGCATTTTTTGGAGATTATTTTGGAATTAATTTTCCGGATGTGCAGATCACGGATATCGTGGAAATCATCATCATCGCCTTCTTTATCTACCAGTTGTTGATCTGGGTGCAGAACACGCGTACATGGATGCTATTCCGTGGACTGCTGGTCGTGATTGCATTCTTTATATTAGCAGCACTGTTTCAGATGAGTACCATCTTATGGTTGGGAGAGAAGCTTCTCAATGTGGCATTGATTATGGTCATTGTCGTGTTCCAGCCCGAGCTTCGTAAAGCATTGGAAGATCTGGGAAGGCGGCGGCTGTTTTCGTTCCTTACAAATCTTGGAATGGGGCGTGGTATTACAAAGCGCTTTGAGGATAAGACCATAAGCGATATGACGATGGCGTGTTTTGAGATGGGAGCTGTTAAGACAGGAGCCCTGATTGTTGTAGAGAACCAGATGCGCCTGGATGAGGTAGAAAGAACCGGGATTACATTAGATGCCGTTTTGACAAAGCAACTGTTAATCAATATCTTTGAAAAAAATACGCCGCTTCACGATGGCGCGATTATTGTGCGCGGTGATCGTATTGTGGCAGCAACATGTTATCTTCCACTATCTGAGAATATGAGTCTGAATAAGGCTCTTGGAACCAGACATCGTGCGGCGATTGGTATCAGTGAGGTCTGTGATGCACTGACGATTGTGGTATCCGAGGAGACAGGAAGAGTATCCATCGCTGAAAATGGTAAATTAACAGAAGGCGTGAGCGATGAACAACTGCGCGCTAAACTGGTTGAATTACAGAATCCGGAGAAAGAACCGGAAGAAAACAGCAAACCACGTTTGGGAAGGAGGGGCAAAAATGAAACAAAGCATAACTCCTAAAATCAAACGAATCTTTTTAGAAAACTGGGGATTAAAACTTCTGGCGGTCTTTTTCTCCATTGTGCTGTGGCTTGTGGTTGTCAATGTAGATGACCCGACGCAGACAAAGACATTTACGACGAATGTCACAGTCGTTAATGCGGATGTGCTGACAGATGCTGGACGCTATTATGAAATACCGGAGGGCGGCAGTACGGTAAGTTTTCGCGTGACAGCGCGACGATCTGTGATGGAGCGCTTGTCCGGAGCCGATTTTACAGCGACGGCAGATATGAATTATCTGGAAGATGACAGCCGTGTTCCGGTGACGATTACGGTCAATAATAATAATAGTGGGATTACCGTTTCTGCAAAGCGCTTATATCTGCAGGTAAAGATTGGAAATAAAATGACCATCAAACATGATGTGGATGTAGAGACAACAGGAAATCCAGCGGAGGGATGTGTGGTTGAAAAGGCGGAAGCGACACCTGCAAGCATATCGGTAGCCGGTCCGGAAGACATTATCAGCACAATAGCAAGAGTGGTTGCATATGTTGATATTGATGGCATCAATGAGGATTCTGATACGACAGCAACCCTGCATTTTCTGGATAAATCGGGCAAGGAAATCGATCAGAGTCGTATGGAAATGGATCGTGAGATGGTAAAAGTTCATATAGATATATCCAATCTCAAGACAGTTCCAATCAAGGTAGAGACAACGGGAACACTGCCGGATGGCGTATACCTGGATAGCGTTACCGTGGATCCGGAGACGGTACAGATTATCGGAGAAGCGGACGTACTCAATGAAATCACAGAGATTACGATCAGCGGAAGTGCACTGGATTTATCAAAAATCACAGCGAATATGACAACGACGGTGGATTTGAATACGTATCTGCCGAGTGGAGTAAAGATTGCTGACAGCAATCAGACACAGGCGACGGTAAAAGTCACGGTATCCGGGGATGAGACCAAGACATATCGTGTGCCTACGGCTAATCTGACAATCCGTAATTTGGCGGACGGCAGCAAGGCAACTTTTGAAACAACAACCGTCGATGTGAAAATTACAGGCAAGGCATCCGAGTTGGCAGAACTTGCAGCAGATGCGATTACAGGATCTGTGGATGCCAGTGGACTTGGTGAAGGTAAGCATACGGTTTCTGTCAGCCTTGATCTGACGAGTGGATTTTCAGCAGAAACCATAACGACAAACCTGGTGATTACAGCAGAGTAAAAAGGAGAGAGAAATGGGTAGATTATTTGGAACAGATGGCGTAAGAG
This sequence comes from uncultured Pseudobutyrivibrio sp., assembly GCA_900546435.1. Taxonomy (GTDB): domain Bacteria; phylum Bacillota; class Clostridia; order Lachnospirales; family Lachnospiraceae; genus Pararoseburia. Next base: position 44,294 of record URCQ01000011.1, read on the forward strand.
GTGTAGCTGGTTCTGAGCTTACCATCGAGCTTGCAACAAAATTAGGGCAGGCGGGTGCGTATGTGCTTACCAAAGAACAGGCACATAAGCCAACGATTATTGTTGGCTGTGACACAAGAATTTCCGGCGGTATGCTTGCAAGTGCATTGATGTCCGGTATTTGTTCTGTCGGTGCCAATGCCATTTTTGCCGGTGTTATGCCAACACCTGCCATTGCATATCTGACGAGAAGACATAAAGTAGACGCCGGTGTTGTGATTTCTGCATCACACAATCCGATGGAATTTAACGGCATTAAGTTCTTTAACGGAGACGGCTATAAATTATCGGATGCATTAGAAGATGAAATCGAAGCACTCATTGCAAATGATATGAAAGATATCACACTTCCAACAGGTTCTGAAATCGGTAAGATTGAGTATCGTTTCGATCTGATTCGTGAATACATCGATTTTATGAAAAAGACAGTTCCGGTAGATCTAACCGGTATGAAGATTGTGATTGACTGTGCAGAGGGGGCTTCTTATAAGACATCGGTAGAGACACTTCGTGAACTTGGCGCAGAGCTTGTAGCAATCCACACGAATCCGGATGGAACCAACATCAATTCAAACTGTGGCTCTACCCATATGGAAGAGTTACAGGCGCGTGTTGTTTATGAAAAAGCAGCAGTCGGATTGGCGTTTGATGGCGATGCAGACCGCATGCTTGCTGTGGATGAAAACGGTAAGGTGGTAGATGGCGATGAGATCATGGCAATCTGCGCGAACCATATGAAAGAGAAGGGCACGTTAAAGAAAGATACAGTTGTTGTGACCGTTATGTCCAATCTTGGATTTACCCTGATGGGACAAGAGCGCAACTTACACATTGAAAAAACAAAAGTAGGTGACCGCTATGTATTAGAAAATATGCTTGCCAATGGTTATAACCTTGGTGGTGAGCAGTCTGGTCATGTCATCTTCTTAGACGATAATACGACAGGAGATGGACTTTTAAGTGCACTTCATCTCTTACAGGTTATGGTAGATACAGGAAAGCCTTTATCAGAGCTTGCACAGGTGATGGAAGTATTGCCACAGGCATTGGTAAATGCGAAAGTGCCTAACCACAAAAAAGAGAGCTTTATGGAGTATCCGGAAATTGCCGGTGCTATCGCAGAGCTGGAAGAAAAATTTGCCGGAGAAGGACGCGTGTTGATCCGTCCATCCGGTACAGAACCACTTGTTCGTGTCATGATTGAAGGGAAAAATCAGACACAGATTGAAGAGGAAGCCAAGAAATTGGCAGAACTTATTATGAATACCATGTTATAGGAGGGAGTCATGGTTACACAGAAGGTACAGATTATCAATCCTACAGGCCTTCATTTGAGGCCGGCAGGAATTTTTTGCCAGGAAGCGATGAAATATACATCCAATATTACATTCCGCTATGGAATCAATGGTACAGCAAATGCAAAGAGCGTACTCAGCGTATTGGGAGCATGTATCAAGTCTGGCGATGAGATCGAGATCGTGTGCGATGGTGATGATGAAGCACCGGCACTCGAAGCGCTCGTTGCACTGGTAGAAAATGGATTTGGGGAATAGCAAAAAGGAAAGAAGGAAAAAGAGATGCTGAATTATCAAAGATATAAGAGAAATCCGGTTTTATATTATCCAGAACGTCAGTGGCCAGACAAGCAGATTGAAAAAGCACCAATCTGGTGCAGCGTAGATTTGCGTGATGGCAATCAGGCATTGATTGAGCCGATGAACGTAGAAGAAAAGATGGAAATGTTTGAACTTTTGCTACGCCTGGGCTTCAAGGAGATAGAAATCGGTTTCCCAGCGGCATCTCAGATTGAATATGATTTCCTGCGTAAATTAGTAGCAGAAAACAGAATCCCAGACGATGTGAAAGTACAGGTCTTGACACAGTGTCGTAAGGAACTGATTGACCGTACATTTGAGGCGATCGAGGGAATCAAAAACGTTGTGGTTCATATTTACAATTCTACATCTACATTGCAGCGTGATGTGGTGTTTGGTAAGAGCCAGGATGAGATTATTGATATTGCTATCGAAGGCACCCGTATGGTAAAGGAGCACCTTGCAGGCTTTGACGGCAATGTACAGTTAGAGTATTCACCGGAGAGTTTTACGGGAACAGAGATGGATTTTGCGCTTCGTATTTGTACCGCAGTGCAAAAAGAATGGAATCATGCGACAGAGGCACCGATTATCTTTAATCTGCCGGCAACCGTCGAGATGAATACGCCAAATGTGTATGCAGACCAGATTGAATGGATGAGTACTCATTTTGAAGACCGTGAACATATTATCTTAAGCGTACATCCACACAACGACCGTGGCACAGGAGTTGCAATTACAGAGATGGCACTTCTCGCCGGCGCAGACCGTGTGGAAGGCACACTGCTTGGCAATGGCGAGCGTACTGGAAATGTGGACATTCTGACCGTTGCATACAATATGTTTTCGCAGGGTATCAATCCGGAACTTGAGATTGAGGACATCAAAGAAATTGTTGAAATATATGAGAGATGTTGTAAGATGCATGTGGATATGCGTCATCCATATGCAGGCAAGTTAGTCTTTACAGCATTTTCCGGTTCACATCAGGATGCCATTAATAAAGGTGTGCATGCGATGCAGGAGCGTGGCAATCAATATTGGGAAGTACCATATCTGCCGATTGACCCTGCAGACATCGGAAGAAAATACGAGCCGGTGGTACGTATCAACAGCCAGTCCGGAAAGGGCGGTGTTGCCTTTGTTATGGATACGGTATATGGATACAAGCTGCCAAAGAAGATGCAGAGAGAATTTGCGGATGTCATCCAGTATATTTCTGAGCAGGAAGGTGGCGAGGTAGAGCCACAGAAGATGATGGAGGCATTCAAGAAGGAATACTTAGAGAGCAAAGAGCCATTTGAACTGGTATATGTTGATATCGATGATAATATGGCAGATGATGAGACGCATGTAGCACTTGATTTCAAGTATCTTGGCAAGGCAATCCATTCCGAAGCCGATGGCAATGGTCCGATTGCAGCAGTGAAATTAGCGGTAAAACAGTGCGTTCCGCAGGTGGATTTCTCTGTGCTTGATTACAGCGAGCATTCGCTTGGCCAGGGCTCCGGTGCAAAGGCAGCAGCCTTTATCGAAATGCGCGATAACCGCAAAGGCAATGTGACCTTTGGTGTGGGCGTCAGCTCCAATATTACGAGAGCCTCTATACGAGGTGTATTCTCAGCAATGAACCGTCTTGCAAAGCGTGCAAGCGATTATGTATAAATAAGAGAGGGAACTATGAAAAAAGTACTTGTAACAGGCTGCAATGGTCAGCTGGGAAGAGCCATTCAAAAAGAATATGCAGGCAACGTGACATTCATTCTGACAGATGTCGCAGAAGGAGAGGGTATCACATCGTTAGATATTACAGATATCGACGCAGTGATGTCACTTGTTTTGAATGAGAAGCCGGATGTCATCATTAACTGCGCAGCTCTGACAAATGTAGATGGCTGTGAAAAAATGTGGGATCTTGCATACAAAATCAATGCGATTGGACCGCGCAACCTTGCCATTGCTGCAACAGCGGTAGGTGCAAAACTCGTGCATGTTTCTACCGATTATGTATTTGCAGGAACAGAACGTACACCACGTACAGAGTTTGATACACCAGATCCAATCAGCGCATACGGAAAGACCAAGCTAGAAGGCGAGCAGTTTGTACGCCAGTTTGCAGAGAAGTTCTTTATTCTTCGTACGGCGTGGCTGTATGGCGACGGAAAGAACTTTGTTAAGACGATGGTGCGTGTGGCAAAGACACATGATGAAGTCTCTGTTGTATGTGATCAGTTTGGCTCACCTACATCTGCTGTAGAACTTGCAAAAATGATTCACTTCTTAGAAGGCACCGATAATTATGGAATCTTTCATGCAACTTGTGAAGGCGAGACCAATTGGGCTGATTTTACAGAGGCATTCTATGCCAAGCTTGGTATTACAGCAAAGGTTAATCATATCACCAGTGAAGAATATGCCAGGATGAATCCGGAGGCTGCAAAGCGCCCGGCGTATTCCAATCTTGACAATTACATGCTGCGTCTGACAACGGATCAGTTTGCTATGGCGAACTGGGAAGATGCACTCGATGTATATCTGAAAGACTTTGATGTGGAGAATTGCTAATGGAATCGGCACTTGTTAGTGTATGTATCCCTGCTTACAACAATGCGGATACGATTATAGAGACCATACAATCGGTGTTGGCACAGACCTATCATCATCTGGAGCTGATTGTTGTTGACGATGGCTCAACAGATGAGACATACGCACTGGTAGAACAGTTTGCAAAGGATGCAAGGGATGATCGTTTACGGCTGTATCGCAATGAAAAAAATCTTGGCATGGCGGGCAACTGGAACCGCTGTATGGAACTATGCGAGGGGGCATTTATTAAATTGCTCTGCGCAGATGACCTGATCCATGCAAGCCTGCTTTCCAGAGAAGTTGCAATTATGGAGCAGTATCCGGAGGTTAGTCTGGTACAGACGGATACGCGTTTTGTGGACATGCACGGTAAGACGACGGGATTCTACAAACGATACCATGCGCGTGGTGTGGTGGATGGGAAAAAAGCATGTCGCTTTTCTGTGTTTACCAGAGACTATTTAGGAGCACCACTTGCCAATCTGATTCGCCGTAGTGCTTATGAGACCTGGGGAGGATTTGATCCGTCCTTTGTCTATATTATTGATTATGACTTCTTTATGCGTATATGCTGCAGGAGCAAGATTTATATACTACATGAACCACTCAATTCCTTCCGCATCCGTAATGACTCCAATACGAGTCAGGTAATGACGGGGGATAAAAAATCTGTTTATCTGGCAGAACATAGAAGGCTGGTAGAACGCTATGCGTTAGAATTGCACTTATCCAGATTTGAAGTAAATCTAAGTGTTGCGATTCGCCATGTAATGAGTTTTCTGGGTGGTATTTATTTAAAACTTTTTGTGAGGTAACAATGAAAAAACGCTTGGTGATTATACCGGCTTTTAATGAAGTCGGCTCGATCGAGAGAACCGTAGAAGATATCAGAAAAAATGCACCGAGTTTTGATTATGTAATTATCAATGACCATTCAATGGATGGGACAAAGGAATTATGTGACCGTCTGGGTTATAACATGGTGACGCTCAGTATCAATTCCGGCATTGGTGCAGCAGTGCAGACAGGATATCTGTATGGACATCGCTTCGGCTATGATTATGCGATTCAGATTGATGGCGATGGGCAACATGATGCGAAGTTTTTGGAAAAAATGGCGGATATCATGGAAGAAGAACAGATAAATATGCTCATTGGTTCCCGCTTTTTAGAAGGCGAGGGTTTTCAGTCGACCGGGATGCGCCGTATAGGGATTCGCTTCTTTACCTGGTTGATTCGTGTATTGACCGGGACAACCATTACCGACCCGACAAGTGGTATGCGTATGGTGGATAAGGAAGTGATGCATATGTTTGCCAATGATTATCCAAAGGATTATCCGGAGCCGGAGACAGCGGTGACGGTTTTAAAAAGAGGATACCGCGTCAAGGAGATTCCGGTGGAAATGAAAGCACGTGCCGCAGGGCAATCTTCGATCTCCTTTAAACGATCCATTTATTACATGATTAAGGTACCATTGGCATGTATTATGACAGCTTTTGGTGATTAAGGAGGTACTATGAGTCTGAAGTTACAGGTGGTGATTGCCATTGGTGCGATTGCAGCGATTTTATGCATTGGAAATCTGGTTCGTATACGCAGGCTGGAATTAAAATATGCGCTGATCTGGTTTTTGGTGGGGATATTACTTCTGATTTTTGATTTGTTTCCGGGACTTTTGCCCGTGATGTCGCAGGCACTAGGGATTACACTACCGATCAATATGTTGACATTCTTAGGTCTTTTGTTTGTGCTGATGATAATATTTAGTCAGACCATTGTGATATCCAATCTGACCAGAAAGTGCCAGCGCTTGACACAAGAGGTGGGTCTGTTGTATAAGAAAGTAGACGACTTAAAAAAAGAAGAAAAATAAGATAAATAAGATAACAATAGGTGGACGCCTATAGAAGGAGAAGATTATGAGAACATACTTAGTAACGGGTGGAGCAGGATTTATTGGAAGCAATTACATTCATTATATGTTCCGCAAATATGACAACGAAATCCGCATCATCAATGTGGACAAGCTGACTTATGCTGGTAACTTGGAGAATTTAAAGGATATCGAAGACAGAGATAATTATACTTTTGTGAAAGCTGATATCTGCGATAAGGAAGCGATTAGCAAGATTTTTGCAGAAAATGATATTGACCGTGTCGTTCACTTTGCAGCAGAGTCTCACGTAGACCGTTCCATCAAGAATCCGGAAGTATTTGTACAGACGAATGTACTTGGTACAGCAGTAATGCTGAACTGTGCAAAAGCTGCATGGGAATTAGAAGATGGTACGTTTAAAGAAGGCAAGAAGTTCTTGCATGTATCGACGGATGAAGTATATGGTTCTTTGAATGATGATCCAAATGCATATTTCTATGAGACAACACCATACGATCCACATAGCCCATATTCAGCAAGTAAGGCATCTTCAGATATGCTGGTAAAAGCATATATGGATACGTATAAGTTCCCTGCTAATATTACAAATTGCTCTAACAACTATGGCCCTTACCAGTTCCCAGAGAAGTTGATTCCACTCATTATCAACAACGCATTACAGGGCAAGAAATTGCCAGTCTATGGTGATGGTAAGAACGTACGTGACTGGTTGTATGTGGACGATCATGCCAAGGGAATCGATATGGTTCAGGAAAAGGGAAGACTGTTCGAGACATACAATATCGGTGGTCACAACGAGAAGCAGAACATCGAAATTATCAATATCATTATTGAGACATTACAGGAAATGCTTCCTGCAGATGATCCAAGACGTGCCAATGTCAGCACAGATTTGATTACTTATGTGGAAGATCGTAAGGGACATGACAGAAGATATGCGATCGCTCCGGATAAGATTAAGAAAGAGGTAGGATGGGAGCCGGAGACAATGTTCAAAGAAGGTATCCGCAAGACGATTGCATGGTTCTTTGAGCATGAAGATTGGATGAAGAATGTAACTTCCGGGGATTATCAGAAGTATTATCAGGATATGTATAAGAATGAATAATGCAGTAGTAATTGTAACTTATAACCGTTTGGAATTGTTAAAGGAATGTCTTGCCTGCGTATGCAGGCAAACCATTCCTTTTTCGCGTGTTATCGTGGTTGATAATCACAGTACCGATGGAACGCGAGATTATCTGGAAGGCAGGGAAGATACCTATGTTTTTCATGTGACGGATAAAAAGCCAGACGAGGAAGTTATAAAGATAGGAGAAAATAAAAAAATCTGGGTGTTAGAGGAAGCAGAAAACCTTGGTGGCGCTGGTGGATTTTATGATGGCTTGCGCTGGGCAAGCCAAGATGCATATGATTGGGTGCTGATCATTGATGATGATGCTATGATTGCACCGGATTATGTGGAAAAACTAATCATCTATGCAAAGAAGCATCCATCTGTTTGTGGTCTGGCTGGAAAGGTTGTGACAGAAGGCCATATTGATACTAGTCACAGACGGCGTATTACGAACCGCCTGCTCTATGTGGAAGGAAATGTGGCAGAGGAGGAATACAAGCAGGAGAGCTTTTCGTGTGATGCTGCTACGTTTTGTGGTCTTCTGGTGCAAGGAGAGAAGATGCGAGCCGTGGGATTGCCGGAAAAAGAATACTTCCTCTGGTATGATGATATCGAGTATTGTCTGCGCCTGATGGATGCTGGTGGCATTACCGTTGTACCGGATGCGGTACTCCAGCATAAAACCGTACTTTCCAAAGAGGGCATGGTAGCAAAAGGCGTCTTGCATCGGATTGGCTGGCGTCAGTATTATGGCTACCGAAATCGCTACGATACCGCCAAAAGACATCTTGGGAAATTAAGTGCTGCAGTGATTCTATGGCAATACCGTGTGTTCTGGCTTCTCAGTTTCTTTATGACGTGGAAAAAAGAAACGAGAGAGCAGGGAAAACAAAACATGCAAATCCTGCGTGATGTGATACAGGATGCTAAAGCAGGAAAGCTTGGGAAACATCCAAAGTATCACTACTAAATCAAGAATAGAAAAAGGATAAAATGTGAAAAAAATAATAGCTGTAGTTGTAACTTACAATCGAATAACGCTGTTGAAGGAATGTGTATATGCACTGTTACATCAAAAAGACTGCACAGATACACAACTTGACATCCTGCTTGTGGATAACGCCAGCAATGATGGCACCAAAGAGTGGATAGAGGAACAGATTGCGCATACAGAAAGCCATGACACAACCCCGATATATGCACTGCACCTTAGCGTAAATACAGGTGGCGCGGGCGGCTTTTATCATGGGATGAAATGGGCGTATGAACATGGTGCCGATGCCATCTGGATTATGGATGATGATACCATTCCCAAGGAAGATGCACTGCAGAAATTATGGGAAGGCATGGCATGCATAAGGAAGCAAGTGGCACCGAAAAGTGAGATTGGTTTTGTGTCATCCACGGTCCTTTGGACAGATGGAAGTCCGTGTGAGATGAATCGTCAGCACTATGTGGGAGATACGTTTTCTATATCTGGTAAGGATGCAGAAGAAGACATCTTGACCCTACAACCAGTAGACAGTGCTACCTTTGTATCGCTTCTCTTCTCGCGGGAAGCAGTAGAAAAAATGGGACTTCCGATCAAAGAGTATTTTATCTGGGGCGATGATAAGGAATATACGCTTCGCTTGTCGGCGCGTTATCCATGTTATCACGTGAAAAATAGTGTGGTTATCCACAAAATGGCAATCAATGCCGGGAGCAATATCGTGATTGATGCCATAGCGCGCGTGCCAAGATATTTCTATGCATTTCGCAATGATCTGTGCACGGCAAAACGGCGTGGAACAAAAGAAGTTATCATATATTTTGCGGCGTATTTTTTGAATATGCTGCGTGTACTGTTAAAAAGCAAAGATGGGAAAAAACTGCGCTTGCAGACGATGTGGAAGGGAATGCGCGCGGGCGTGAAATTTGACCCGGAAATAGAGTATTTGACATGAGGGAAAGAAAATAATGATTATTCAGAAATTAATTGGACCAACAAAAGAAGTGTGTAATGAGTGGGGGATGTATTTTAGAAAAGTAGATACAGAGGGAAATGATATTACAACCTACCCATGTGATGATGGAGATGTCATGTTCCATAAGATGATTGATGGCGTAGAAGCGTCGGAAGTGGCAGCAGAATCTTTCCCGCTTGAGATTAAGCATGGAGAGATTTTATCTCTGGATACTTATTTCAATGCCTTTTCTATTGGTAAATGGAAGAAATATACAAAGTTATCTGATCTGGCATTGGAGATTGTGACAAGTGGCCCGGTAGAGATTAGGGCATATCAGACGGTTGGCATGGTAGAGACAGAGCATATGTCACAGGAGTTTCCGGATGAGGAGACCATGTACAGTTTCCTGCACAATACAAGACAGGAAATAGAATGTTCGCAGGAGACAGAAGCCTTTGTGACGGATGAGGGTCAGCAGGCGATTAAGACGACCATCCAATTTGCTAAATTAGCCGATGAGGGAATTTACTATATTACGATGACGCCGTGTGAGGAGACTGTTTCGCTCTTGTCCGGAGCCTATACGACAGACGCAGAAAAAGAGGATGTTAATCCGGTGGAATTGGTGCTTGGCATCTGCACTTTCCAAAGAGAGGAATTTTTAAAGAAAAATGTGAATCTGGTACTGGATAAGGTTATCAATAATGCCAAGTCGCCGCTGTCTGATCATGTAGAAATTTACATCTCGGATAATGGACAGACGGTGCCACAGAATACTTTTCAGAGTGATAAAGTGCATCTTTTCCCAAATAAAAATGCGGGTGGTGCGGGCGGTTTCACGAGAACCATGATCGAGTCTCTTTTCCATCGCAAGGACTCACCTTTTACCCATATCATCTTGATGGACGACGATATCATCCTTTCTACAGATGTATTGGAACGCACCTATCATTTTCTGCAATTCGTTGATGAAGAACATCATGATATGATGGTTGGAGGCGAAATGTTTATGTTAAATCTTCGCTATAAACAGTTTGAGGCTGGAGCAAAGTGGCACGGAACGGAAGTGACTTTTTATAATAAAATGTGGGATTTGCGCAGACAGGAATGTGTTGCGACGAATGAATGCGAGAATCCGATCAATTATAGCGGCTGGTGGTACAGCGTTATCCCGACCTCCATTATTACGGAAGATAATCTGCCGATACCACTCTTTATCCATTATGATGATATGGAATATGGGGTGCGAAACGAGAAGAATGGTACGATTCTTTTAAATGGAATTTGTGTATGGCATCCGCAGGGAATCAATAAGGCGGCTACGCGCATGACGTATTATGATGTCCGAAATATGCTCATTGGTATGGCAGGTTCGAAAAACTGTGCCAGTGCACAGGAGGTCATCCACCATATTTCAAATCGTGTCGTTGGCGCCATGGATCGGTATCGTTATGAAGATGCAGAGATCATCTATGAGGCTATTGATGATTTCTACAAAGGACCGGACTTTTTTAAGACCATAGATCCGCTTGAGAAACATGCAGCACTTGCGAAGTACAATTATAAGTACGAAGAACTGTCAGCTTATGGACTGACCGAGGATATGGTAGAAGAAAACGGATTCCACAGTCATTATCTGGCATGGAGTGTGTGGGCAATCATACGCTGGATTCTTCCGAGTACAAGAGCTCTTAAGGTGGCAGGACTCAGAGATAGTGGTATTGCCTTTGGCGCCAAAAAAGTGTTCCACTACGATGAAGAAAAAAGAAAAGGGTATATGACAGAAAAGAGTTATGCCCGTGGATGGAAAGACTTCTGTGCATATTGCAAGATGGTGAAGACGATACGAAAGAATCATGATGCTATGATGCAGCAGTGGGCAGAAGCGAAAAAAGAGCTTACAAGCCTGGGGTATTGGGAGAAGTACCTTGGATTATAAAACACAAAGACTTTGGGATAATTTGCAAATATTTGTCCCAAAGTCTTTTTTTTTGTCCCATGAGATGTTATGATAAATACGTAACATTTGGAGGTGATTTGTATGAAAAAACAAAATGTAATAAATCTGATCAGATATCATGTGGAAAGGAATGAAAATGCGTTTCGAAATGAAGCAATTCAGATTGCAAGAGATTTTGATGCCATTGGAGATGAAGAATTGGCAGATTATATTATGGGGCTTATTGCTGAGGCAAATCTTTATTCACCACAGGCGAGTGATTTTGAGAGTGATTTACTAAAACAAATTGATACAAAAGATGTACAAACTTTAAATTTACCATCAAGTATTGCTAATGACATTAAGGGTGTTATTAATGCAATAAACCATAATATTGGGATTAATAAATTCCTGTTTGAAGGTCGTCCTGGAACAGGAAAAACAGAAGCAGCCAAACAAGTAGCCAGGCTGTTAGAGAGAACACTTTTTTATGTTGATTTTGAACATTTAGTGGATAGTAAGTTAGGGCAGACAAATAAGAATATTGTAAATCTTTTTAAAGAAATTAATATGCTACCATATCCGGATAAGACAATCATTCTTTTTGACGAAATCGATGTTATTGCATTGGATCGGGTAAATCAAAATGATGTACGGGAGATGGGGAGAGCTACTTCAACAATATTAAGAGAACTAGATCGTTTAACAGATCTTAATAAAGAGATTGTTATTATAGCAACAACCAATTTGTATCAAAACTTTGATAGAGCACTTACGCGGCGATTTGATGCTATCATTAGTTTTGACGGATATACAAGAGAAGATCTGATGGAGGTGGCAGAACTTTATTTTGCAGATTACATAAAGCAGTTTAAAGGAATTTCTAAGGATACAAGGCTGTTTCGCAAGATCTTAAACATAGCACCACAGTTACCATATCCTGGGGAGTTAAAGAATGTGATCAAAACTTGTTTGGCATTTAGTGATGTGCAAGTAGAGTATGATTATCTGCGGCGCTTATATACAAGCTTGATTAATAACATAGAACAGGTAAGTATCAAAGAATTGCATCAACAGGGATTTACTGTAAGAGAAATTGAGAAGCTAACAGGGGAGTCTAAAAGTACTGTATCGAGAAGGTTGAATTAGGAGGAATGGGATGAATAATGTATTGGAATTGAAGGGGAAAAGATTTTTTCAGGCTCCAAGAAATGGTGGTGGTGGGGAGCCGAGAATGAATAGCAAAGTTTTGGTGACAATAGATCATTTATATAGACTAGAGGCGCAATTAGGACAAATTGAAGATTTTTGGAAACAAGAGAAACGTGTGTTTTCTGGCATTTTGGTCAGTGTGCACTATAATAAAATTGTTGCCAAAACGAACCGGATTGGTGGTCTGTTCCAAGGGAAAAAGTCAAATTATGCAGTTGTAGGGGCTAAATTTAATGGGGATAAATCAAAGCACATTATCACTTATTATCTGAAAGATACAGATTTGGGAAAAAGTAGAACATTATTAAGAAAAGCATATGATATTTTGCAGCATGAGTTTGAAGATAAAATAAATGTCGAACAGTTTGGAGATAAGAAAAGGGTAGCGTCCATAAAGTTTGATGACTATGATATGGCGAAAACAACTTTTTTACAAGTGATAGCAGATGCCTCTTACATTGAATATTTTGAAGTGGAAAAACCAGAATTATCCACTAAATATAATATCATTACTTTATATAACACGAATACGGATACACAGATACTGCTGCGAGGATTGGGGATAGATGTCTTAAAAAGTAGAATTTTAGATAATCAAACTGTTTTTTTGGATAACAAGCAATTACAGATTCTTTTTGAAAAAGCACCCTACTTAGTTGCAATGGCTACAGAGGATTTGTCTCAGTTATCTCCAGATGATTTTAGGGATGATGCATATGGAGATGTCATGTACTTGAAAAAACCGGATATTGAGCCAACGATTGGTGTGATAGACACACTGTTTGATGAGAGAGTATATTTTGCGGATTGGGTAGAATATCATGAGATGGTAGATAAAACGTTGCCGAAAGCACCGTCTGATTATCGACATGGGACAGCGGTGGATTCTATTATTGTGGATGGGGCGAGACTAAATCCATGGCTAGATGATGGATGTGGTCATTTTCGTGTTCGTCATTTTGGTGTTGCGATTGGAAAACAGTTTTCTTCATTTGCTATTACAAGAAAAATCCGGGAAATTGTCTCAGAAAATCAAGATATTAAAGTGTGGAACATCTCATTAGGAAGTAATCAGGAGATACAGGATAATTTTATTTCCGCGGAAGCAGCGGTGCTTGATCAAATCCAGTATGAGAACGATGTGATATTTATTATTGCTGGAACAAATAAATCAAGTGAAGAAATAATAAAAATCGGAGCACCAGCAGATTCAATCAATGGTATTATTGTTAATTCTGTTACGAAAAGCGGAACAGCACCAGGGTATGCAAGAAGAGGACTGGCATTATCATTTTATGCGAAACCAGATGTTAGTTATTATGGTGGAAGCGAAGAAGAATATATACGAGTGTGTGAGCCACTAGGCGAAGCACGTGTGGCAGGAACATCTTTTGCTGCACCGTGGATCGCGCGCAAAATGTCATATCTAATAGATGTGCTAGGACTCAATCGTGAGGTGGCGAAAGCCTTGTTGATTGATTCTGCCCGTGGATGGACGGAAAATCCAACACCAGAAAAAGTGGCGCTATATGGACATGGCATTGTGCCAATTCGTATAGAAGATATTATTCATACAAAGGATGATGAAATTAAATTTCTTGTGCATGATGTGAGTGAGAAATGGAATACGTATAATTATTTCTTTCCTGTACCGATGAAAAATGATAAGTACCCATATTATGCAAAAGCAACAATGTGCTATTTCCCAGCCTGTAGTAGAGCGCAAGGTGTAGATTACACGAATACAGAATTAAACTTGCATTTTGGTAGAATAAACAATAAAGGGCATATGATTGATATTAAGGGAGATTACCAAAATCAAGAAGAACTTTTGGGGGAGGAGAAACATTTCATTTTAGAAAACGAGGCACGGGAACGTTTTAGAAAATGGGACAATGTTAAGTATGTTGTGGAACAACCTAAAAGCAGGAAAATTGCAAAAGATTCTTATAAGAATAAAAACTGGGGGATGGAAATAAAGACGAATAATCGATTAGACCCGCAGGATGGTGTGGGTATTCGCTTTGGCGTTGTAGTTACATTAAAGGCAATGGATGGCGTCAATCGAATAGATGATTTTATCAAAAGTTGTTCGCTCAATGGCTGGTTAGTAAATCAGTTGGATGTGCAGGCAAGAGTTGAAATCAACCAAAAGATTAATGAAGAGATTGAATTTGAGTAGAGAAAAAATCGTGCAAAATGAAAAGGAGAAATAGATGAAATACTTTATAGATATTCCAGGGAAAGAAGATATAGAATCGCTGAAAAAGAGTTATATAACAATGTTAAAAACAGGAGAAAGATATTCTGATTGGGAGAAAAAATCACAAAGTGGATTGATTCTTCGGAACGCCATGAACTGCAAGAAATTCGGGAACGTTTAAAGTTATATGTGGATATGAATGCGGAAACAAGTGGAGGAGGTAATCTGGCAAATGAGATGGCACTTGGCGTGTTTATGTTTTTGTTATCTGGAAGTAGCGCACTTTTTATGAATATTGTATTTGAGGGATTTGACCATATAGAAATTCCACTTGAAGAAATGTCAAATATAATGGGCACAATGTTCGAAATTTCGATGGATGTAATCGCACCTGTGATAATTTTCTTTGTGGTTATATTAATTGTGTGGGTAATAATTGTAACTACCATGGATTGGAGAGAAAGTAGAAGGAGAACAATTAATAAATCATTTTATGAAAAACTAATTCAACGAATCACAGAGAAGGTAGATTAAAAGTATTATAAGTCGAACAATGTGTGGTGACATACATGGTGGAGGTATTTAATGACCCAAAAATATATGACGTATAGTAAGGGATTGAATGAAATGCTCAGTGCGGAGGACATTAATGATATCATAAAAAAGTGGCAGAAGGAATTCGATGCACAGGAGATTACATCTTATTCTCAGGAGGATTTGCAGAAATTAAATTCTCAAATTCAGGAGTTTGATTTCAACGAATGTGGAAAGATGCCCATAGATGAGATACATAAAGTGATATGGGATACATTATTAATAAAAAAGCATTTGTGTGCGTTGAAAAATATGCAGTCATGTGCACCTGAAATTTCACTCTATCGTGTCAGAAAAGAGGAAAAATACTCTTTTGACAAAGAAAAATATAAGGATGAAAAACAATTATGGAATCCACCTTCAGATAAGGTGAAATTTAGGGGGAGACTGAATGAATGTGGACAGTCGGTCTTATATACTTCGCCAAAGGATCCTTTTTGTGCAATGGATGAAATGCAAGTGCAAGATGATGAGGAATTTGTTCTAATACGTTATTTGACGAAGAAAAGTAATATATTTACACTTATCGGTGGACCTACAAATTATTGCGAGGAAGGTATAAATGGATCGACGACGATTGTTGCTAATGAGATTGTTCAGAATTTTCTGAATAAACTATTTGGAATAAGAGCAGATGGCAATGAAGAAATATATAAAATAACGAATACTGTGATAGAGGACTTCTTTTTCCTGGGCGATACAGTTGGGTGGGTGTATCGTTCAGTAAAAAACAGTGGACGATATAATTTTTGCTTCAAATCCGAAGGGGTAAAAGAAATATTAGATGTAGACGGGGCATATCTTGCTAGAAAAAATAAATCGGGCCAATTAGAAATTTTAGATACGATAAAGCAAGCACACTACCATGGAGATATGAAAGGAAAATATATGCCAAATGAGTTTGAATATGATTTCTGCGACATATTTCCGTATCAAAGGGAGCAAAAAAATACTGATATTGTAGAAATAAACTTTTTTGATGTGGAGGATATTGAGTTTAAAAGGCAGAAAAAATTCTTTCGGATAAGTTCGGAAATGAATATTAAATGTTTAATGGGCATTCGAAATAATATATATAAATACTTGAATGATAATACAGATAGTGTCGAACTTTATTATCTATATGTGACACAAGAGGCGCAATTGGAAAGAAAATTACTGAGAAAATATAAGGTGGAAAAAACGAAAGAGGACATATACGAGATATGCAACTTATATAAATTAGACCAACTTACAATCTCAGTGAAAAGAGAGTGTATGATAATGGTAGAATTGGTGGTAAAATCAAAAATAGGTGATGAACAAAAAGTAGGTGGAGGAGAACTTTGGACGGTGTTTTCATAAGAGTGCTCGGAGATGATTTTTTCCTTTAAGTACACCACACTAATGTAATTGCTTTATTTGGCAGGGATGAGTTTGAAGAACTAAGAAGAAAGCACAAAATAGAATTTAAAGAATTGGGTGGCTTTTCGCCATCAGTTATATGATTCTTGTTTTGGTATTTGCTCTATGCTATTATAGGCAATGGAATTATACAAGTAATGTATGAATTTAAAGAGGGAAAAACAAAAGAAGATGGAAAAGTTAAAAGAATTATTTCATAACAGAAAGTTTGTTATGATTCTGAGCGCCATTGTTATTGTAGCAGCTGGCGTAGGAATCGGTGTCTTTGCTTACCAGTCTACGAGATCCAAAGAGGCAGTGGCAAAGGTAGAAAAGAAAGAAAAGGTAGAGAAAGAAGTCGTAGAAGTGCCGACTTTTACAGCTTGTTCTTTGGAGGGAGAATCCATAGAGAAGGATTTGACCTTGATTATGAAAGGGGATGACGGTCAGAAAGTCAGTGATGTCCCGTTTCAGGTGAAGCTGATTTCTGCAGATCAGAAAGAAAAAATCGCAGACGCAGTGCAAAAGATAGCAGATGTGGATGCAAAGATTGCAGAGCTGCAGGCACAGGCGGCAGAGGGAGCCGGAACATCAGCAACAGAGACAGCGCAGGTGACGGAGGATACGGACAAGAAAGCGGCTGAAGATGTCACAGTAGACGAGACGACTGCGGATACAAAAACAGCCGACACAAAGAAGGAAGATACGAAGAAGACTGCCAAGAAGAAGCAGGAGGTATCTTCGCTTACAGGAGAAGCAGTTACACCTCTGGAGAAATTATATGTAGAGAAGCAGGAGGCAATCGATGCCTATACGGAAACTATTGCAGCGATTGATGCAAGGACATATAGTGATGATGACAGCGATGGTATGATTTATATCGAATCCATTGATCCGGGCGATTATGAGGCATGCTATATCCCGACTGAGGGAAATGATTACTCTGCAACGAACTATGCGGTAGATGTCAATGTCAAAGACAAGATTGAATATGTTGCTGTAAAAAATATTGCAGAAAAGACAGTATCTGCTTCAGCAGCTGGCGATGTACAGAGTAATGTAAAGAATGTTCCGGTAGAAGCAACTCCTACGAATACAGTAGAATTTGTAGAAAGCCGTACGGAAGAGATTCCGGCACAGTACAAACAAGTGGCAACACCAGTAGTGCAGGCAAGTGCAGGTGCTGTTGCTACAGTACCAAGTGCAGATGGGTCTGCAACGGTCGGCATCAGTCAGAATGCAACGTTATATTCTGGCGTGAATGGAGCCAATAGTGTAGCAATTTCTGTGCAGGCAAGCAACCTTGCAGGAGAACCACAGGTTACTTCCTCTAATGGCGTGGTATCGGTTACAGGAGCTGCTGGTGCTTATACGATTACAGCAGGAAGTACCCCGGAAGATGCAACGGTAAATGTTACAGTAAGTGGAACACCAACATCGAATCCAGACGAGGTAGTATCTGCAACCTGTAGTGTTCTAGTGCATGGAACAAACAAGGCAATCACTGCATCCGATGGACAGGCATCATATGTAGATACGAACGGTACACCGGCAACGTATGGTAACTATAACCCATCCGGAGTCTACTATGTGAAAGAAAAAGATGCCGAGACGAGATATTATGGCTGGCAGGAAATTGACGGTTATCGCTATTATTTTGATAAAAACGGAAATAAAGTAACGGGAACACAGGTTATCAACGGCGCAACGTATAACTTTGGCTCCGATGGTGTGTTGCTTACCAGTGGATTTGGTATTGATGTGTCCAAGTGGCAGGGAAATATCGACTGGTCACAGGCATCAAGTGCAGTTTCCTTTGCTATTATCCGTTGTGGATTCCGTGGAAGTTCTGGAAATATCGCAGTAGATCCGAAATTTGCGCAGAATATCCAGGGTGCAAAAGCGAATGGTGTCCGCGTTGGTGTATACTTCTACTCAATTGCAATGAACGAAGCGCAGGCAGTCGAAGAGGCTTCTCTTGCGATACAGCAGGTGAGTCAGTATGGAGGTGTGAGCCTTCCAATTTACATTGACATGGAAGATAGCAGACAACTTTCACTGTCACAGGCAGAAAGAGATGCAATAGTCATGGCATTCTGTCGTACCGTACAGAATAGTGGATATTCTGCTGGTGTATATGCGAATAAGAACTGGCTGACCAATCATCTGACGCCATCAAGCTATGGTGGAATCTCTATCTGGGTTGCACAGTATAATACCCAGTGTACCTACAAGGGACGTTACGATATCTGGCAATATTCCAGCAAGGGCTCTATTCCGGGAATTGCAGGAAATGTAGATTTGAATACAAGTTATTTTTAAAAGATAGAATGTCAAAAAATCGCTTAGTTACAATGTGGCGCGTAATGCGTCATGGTGACTAGGCGATTTTGTGGATTATCTACTAGATGATAATTGTGTTACAGTAATCTTCAAGCTTACAGTTGTTGTCAAAGTATGGGATAATTGGTAAAATGATATAGATATTATGTGGCTGAAACACTGTGGAGAAAGCCATATTATGAATGAATGGAAGCTTTTTGACGGAGATAATAATAAGAATGAAAAAAGATAATTTAAAATATTGGTATCGTGGATTTAGTAACGCTGCAATTGTGCTTCTTTTGACATTAATCTATAAGTATGTTTGGTCAACACAATTAAACATTTTGCTGCTTCGTCCATTTGAAAATAAAGGAAATATACTGCTTTATGTTGTGTATTTACTATTGTCTATTTTTGTTATTTATACTTTTGATGGATTTAAGATTGGCGTTAATAGGATATCGCATATTATCATATCACAGTGGGTATCTATGGCTATTGTTAATGCGATAGAAGCAATCCAAAGCGTGCTGATGATTGGTTTTGTCTTACACTTTGGAAAGATTTTTCGCGCTTATGTGGAGATTATGTTGATCGATGCGGCGTGCATTTTTGTTGTGACATATGTTTTGACAAAGTTGTATCGTACCATTTTTCCACCACTTCGTATGCTTATGGTCTATAGCGATTATGCCAATAATCTTGCAAAGAAAATGAATAGCCGTCGGGATAAATATATCATTGCGGATCGTGTGCATGAAAATACGCCAGTGAATGAAATCGCAGAAATGATGCAGGAATATGATGCGGTATTGCTAAATGATGTGTCGACGGATATTAAGTCAGATGTACTGAAAGCATGTTATGAGCAGGGGAAACGTGTGTATTTTACGCCAAAGATATCAGATATTCTTGTCAAAAATGCAGAGGAGCTTCATCTGTTTGATACACCAATTTATTTGTGCCGAAATCTGGGGATGTCTATGACACAATTAGCAATAAAACGTGCAGCGGATGTTGTTATATCCTTGCTTGGTATTATTATCACAAGTCCGATTATGTTAGTTGCCGGTATTGCTATTCGTTGTTATGATGGTGGACCAGCCTTTTATCGTCAGGTGCGTTGCACAAAAGATAAACGTGAGTTTGAAATCATTAAATTCCGTAGTATGGTGGTGGATTCCGAGAAAGATGGAAAAGCGCGACTTGCTGCAGAGAATGATGATCGTATTACACCGATTGGAAAATTTATTCGAGCAACAAGAATCGATGAATTGCCACAGTTTTTCAATATTCTAAAAGGCGATATGAGTTTTGTTGGACCACGTCCGGAACGTCCGGAAATTATAGCAGAATATGAACAGGAAATACCAGAGTTTGCATATAGAACGAGAGTAAAAGCAGGACTTACCGGTTATGCTCAAGTATATGGTAAGTACAATACAACAAATTTGGATAAACTAAAATTAGATTTGATATATGTGGAACGAGGTTCTATTTTGTTAGATTTAAAACTCATCCTTTTAACAATTAAGGTGGTATTCATTAAGGATTCTACTGAGGGATTGGAAGAAGGCGAGACGACAGCAGGGACAATGAGTGGTAAAGAAATATCGGAAGAAAAAAGGGTTACTAAGAATAAATAAGGTATGATATTTGCGAAACAAATGGAGTGAAAATGGAATTTTCAGTATTGTTGTCTGTATATAAAAAAGAAAACCCAATCTATTTAAAAGAAGCTCTGGATAGTGTGTGGGAAAAGCAGACATTGAGACCGACGGAAGTGGTCGTTGTTGAAGATGGACCATTGACGAAGGGATTGTATGAAGTCTTAGAGGGATTTTCAAGAACTTGTGACTGCCTTGTGCGTTGTCCAATTGAGAAAAACGTACAACTTGGTAGAGCGTTAGCGTATGGTGTTACACAATGCAAATATGAGTTGATTGCGCGCATGGATACGGATGATTTAGCGGTGCCAGAACGATTTGAAAAGCAATGTGATTATATGCAGAAACATCCAGATACGATAGCTCTTGGCGGATGGATTGAAGAATTTGATGAGAAGCAAAGCTATAATGCAATCAAAAAGATGCCAGAGAATATGCCTGAGATTAAGGAGTATGCGAAATACCGCAACCCGCTGAATCACATGACCGTTATGTTCCGGAAACATGCGATTTTAGAGGCAGGGAACTATGAACATTACCCTATGTTAGAAGATTATTATTTATGGATTCGCCTTCTTGCCAAGGGAATGGAATTGCATAATTTGCCGGAAGTATTAGTGGATATGCGTATAGATGATGCTACCTATCACAGGCGCGGTGGAAAAGAATACTTCAGACGTTATAAAAAACTGCGCAAATATCAATATGAAATGCAGCTTCTTAATCGGGGAGAATACATTAAAGCTGTCATCCTGACCTGGGGAATGACATCTGAGATGGTGGATGGTATAAGAAAGATACTATATCATAAGATTTTGCGCAGATAAGTAGAATGTTTTTTGTGAGAGGGAGAAATGGAAGAAAAAATAATTACAGTTACAGTGCCATCGTATAATGCCAAAGATTATTTGGATCGCTGTCTCACTTCTTTTATTACAGATTGTGAGGAAATAAACAATAAAATAGAAGTGCTGATTGTAAACGATGGATCTACGGATGAAACAGAACGGGTTGCGAGTCAATATGTTCAAAAACATCCGGAAATGTTTCGGTTGATCAATAAAGAAAATGGTGGACATGGCTCTGGTATTAATACAGGGATTGCAAATGCAAATGGGAAGTATTTTAAAATAGTAGATGCAGATGATTGGGTTAATGTAAAAGAATGGAAATCATTTGTACAGATGCTTAAAACACAGGATGTAGACGTTGTCGCATCAGATTATTTGTGTATTCAGGATGAAACATACAATGTGTTAAAAGAAAAGAATGCAGCAAGTGATGAAAGTGTATATCATTCTGTTCGTATGATGTCAAAAGGTGAGATAACGGATGTGATAAAGATGCATTCTATGACAATCAAAACCAGTATATTACAGAAGAATAAAATCAACATTGATGAGCATTGCTTTTATGTGGACGCAGAGTATATTACATACCCGATACCATATATTGAGACGGTATATTACGATAAACGATTTTTGTATATGTACCGATTAGGGCGCGACGGACAGAGTATGGATGTGCGTAGCATGCAGAAAAATCAAAAGCAGCACCGTTATGTTATGGGGCGGATGTTGGAACAATATCTTATCATGCCACTCGATAACAAGCCGCATCATCGCACATATATTGAAAAATGTATTGCACAAATGGTGGAAAGTCATTATCAGATCTATTTAAGTCTGGATGATGTAGATGAGGCGAAAAAGGGAGCAAAGAAAATGGATCAGATGCTGAAACGTCAGTGCCCAGGAGTCTATCGGGCTGTTTCAAAGAGGACAATATGGATGATCCGTTATAGTGGATATGCTCTGTTTGGTGTGGGGTCAAAGCTGTATCACAAGACTAGAATGTGACAGATTAGTTGCAGTTTTGCCAAAATATATATTATGTGGTAAAATATAATAGATACTGTGCATTGCACGTGATAGAAGTGAAAATAGGGTTATTATAATGGATAAATTACTTACAATTATTGTACCAACTTATAATGCGGCAGCATACCTGGATAAGGGGCTGTCTTCTTTTGCTATCAAAGATGAGGCATTGTTTGCGCGATTAGAGGTTCTGATTATTAATGATGGATCTACCGATGATAGCGTAAAGATTGCGCAAAAATATGTGGAACGATATCCGCAAGTTTATCGTATTATCAATAAAGAAAATGGTGGACATGGATCCGGCATTAATGTCGGGGCAAGAGAAGCCAAAGGAAAGTACTTTAAGGTTATTGATGCAGATGATTGGGTTGATGCGAAGGGATTTCCGACATATCTTTCCAAATTGCAGGATATAGATACAGATGTTATTGTGACACCCTATCAGGAATATGATGTCCGCAATGGGAGGACAAAGGATCTGATAGCGAAACCGCTTGCGTATGGTCATAATTACGATTTGGCAGAGGTTATGGATCAGTGGTCACAATGCCATATGGACTTACACTTTTGGGGAATAACCTATCGTACAGATTTTTATCAAAAATTGGGATATGAACTAGTCGAAGGCGTATTTTATGAAGATCAGGAATATGCAACAGTGCCAATGAGTTATGCTCATTCTGTATGTTTCCTTCCTGATATGGTGTATATCTATCGTGTTGGAGATGTGAATCAGAGCGTGTTTGGAGATACACAGGTAAAACGCCGTTCGCATTTAGAGAAAGTTCTGGAAAGACTCTTAGAACAAGAAAAGAAACAAGAACAAATGCCAACAGGCGGGGCGCGTTACTGGCGTAAAAAGACAGCTATGGTTGTGACGAGTTACTATCAGATTATGCTTTTGAAGAATAAGGATAAGAAGATGGGGAGACAGGCAGCGTCTGCAGTTGCACAAATCTTAGAAAAAGAAGCACCGGACATTGCGATGATGACAAGAAAGAAAAAACAAGGATTTGTTTGGTTTAGCCATATGCATATTAGCAATCAAATCTACGAATTCTGGGCACCAAAGATTTTGGGTATAGTTAGAAAGGTACGAGGACAAAGGATATAGCGTATGAATGTTGTAAAAGAATGTATTCAGTATCGTGATTTGATTCGCGAGTTGGTTTCAAAAGATTTGAAATTAAAGTATAGACGTAGTTTCTTGGGATATGTATGGAGTATCTTGAATCCGCTTGGCATTATGCTTGTTATGGTTATTGTATTCTCCAATATGTTTCGCTGGGATATACCGAATTATCCGGTATATCTGATCATTGGACAAGTCATGTTTAATTACATGAATGAGGCCACAACACATTCTATTTATTCTATTTTAGATAATAGTTCTTTATTGAAAAAAATATATGTACCAAAGTATATTTTTACATTGTCAAAAGTGACAAGTGATCTGGTGAATTTTTTGTTTTCGCTTGCTGCAATCTTTCTTGTGATGCTTGTAACCCGCGTACAGGTGTCATGGTATTTGCTGCTGATTCCGTTTGTGGCGCTACAGCTTTACCTTTTTAGTTTAGGAATGGGACTGTTTTTGGCACAAGCTTCTGTATTTTTCCGTGATATTCAATATATCTATGGTGTTGTTTTGACGGCATGGACATATCTTACGCCTATATTCTATCCGGAAGCATTGTTACCGGAATGGTTACATTTTCTGGTGGTAAGATTTAACCCGATGTTTTTCTATGTAAAACAAATGCGTCAGTTGGTATTGTATCAAACGATGCCGGATGTCAAGCTGATTGGCGCAGGTTTTGCGTGCGCTATTTTGGCAGTGATAATAGGTGGACTTTGTTTCAAGAAGAATCAAAGTAAGTTCATATTATATATTTAGAGGATGGACGAGATGGAAGAAAAGTATATGATTGATGTGGATCGTGCTACTGTAAGATTTAACATGGCAACAGAGAGAATTGATAATCTGAAAGAATACTTTGTTAAACTAGTTAAAAAGCAGTTGATGTTCCAAGAGTTTTTGGCATTAAAAGACATATCGATAAAAATCAAGCCCGGAGAAGCATGGGGGTTCGTTGGAACCAATGGTGCAGGAAAATCAACAATGCTGAAATTGATTTCCGGTATATTAGAGCCGTATAAAGGAAGCGTGACGGTCAATGGAACCATTGCGCCACTGATTGAACTTGGTGCAGGTTTTGACATGAATTTGACAGCAAGGGAAAACATTTATTTAAATGGTACATTGCTAGGACATAGTCGGAAGTTCATGGAAGATCATTTTGATGAGATTGTGGATTTTGCGGAGTTGTGGGATTTCCTTGATGTACCGATGAAAAACTATTCTTCTGGTATGCAGGCAAGAATAGGTTTTGCGATTGCCACAATGGTACGACCGGATATCTTAATTGTAGATGAGATACTGGCAGTCGGAGATTTTAAATTTCAACAAAAATGTCAAGAAAGAATGCGAGAGATGCTTGAGAATGGCACCACACTGATTCTGGTATCTCATAATATAGATGATATAAAACGCATGTGTACACACGCCTGCTGGATTGATCATGGTAACATGATGATGCAAGGCGAAGTGAATGAAGTGTGTGACGCATATCAACAGAATGCATAAGAAAAATTATTAAAATGTCATAGGAAGAAGAATGAAGAAGGAGATTGAAATGGAACAGAAAATTCAAAATATTATTTTCCCAACAAGTAATGATATGGAAATGAATGCAAAATTATTCTATCGATGCGAAGCAGGTTATTTGGATAGAAGCGCGCAGATATACTATATGGCGGATCGTACAAAAGCAGATTTTGTAACATATCTGAATGGATGTTCTTATGGTAAATGGAAAGAATATACAGACATTTGTGGGGCTAAACTGGAGTTAGAGATCTCAGGACAGTGTAAAGTTTTGTTGGTTGGATATGCACTGAATGTTTATAGCCCGGAAAGAACGGTGTTTGAAGAAATCGAGGTTAATACTGATACAAAAGAGATCATTACATGTGTATATCCAGATAGTGATAATCTGATGATTGGATTTGAAATCATGTCGATTGAAAATACGGCTGTATATGGCGGTCATTATTATGGAATATATGCAGAAGACAAAGTAAAACGAGATGTTACGTTGTCTCTGGCAACGACTACTTGCAAAAAAGAAGAATTTATCACCAGTAATGTTGCTTTGATTAAAAAAGAGATTTTGGAATCAAAAGAAGATGCGGATATGGCAGAGAATTTCTATGTTAATGTAGTAGATAATGGGCGCACGCTAAATCCGGCAGATATGGAAGATTGGCATATCAAGGTACACCCAAACAAAAACACAGGTGGTTCTGGTGGATTCGCACGAGGAATGATTGAATCTATTACGCAGACACCAAAAGCAACAAATGTCTTACTTATGGATGATGATGTTGTAGTACTACCGGAAAGTATTAAGAGAACTTATCGCCTTCTGACATTGGTGAATGATGCATACAAGGATGCATTGATTAGTGGGGCAATGCTTTATTTAGAGGAGATGAGTATTCAGCATGAAGATATCGGAACAATTACTAAAGAATGTTTCTTTAGATCATTAAAAGGCAGATTGAATCAAAACGAAATCGCATGTAATTTGCGCAACGAATCAGAAGAGTATGGATCTCCATATCACTATGCAGGTTGGTGGTACTGCTGTATTCCAACTGAAGTGATTAAAGAAAAAGGATTGCCAATGCCGTTTTTTATTCGAATTGATGATGCTGAATATGGCATCAGAAGTCAACGCCAGATTATGACAATGAATGGTATAGGAATATGGCATATGGGATTCTTTAATAAGTATAATATGGCGTTTGACGGGTATCAACAGGCAAGAAATCTATTGATTGGACAAGCAATAGGATCATTCCCAGACGATATAGATGTATTTGGATATGTATATAAATATTTCCGTAAACAGTTACTCACATTTAATTATAATGGAGCAAGACTTATAATGCGAGCATTAGAGGACTATTTAAAGGGACCAGACTTTATTGAGCAGGATTTAGGAGAAAAGATTGTTCAAGAGAATTTTAAACTTAACGAAAAATATGTGTCCTTAAAAGAGTTTAAAAATGTGCAGTTTAATCTGCCAGAGTTGTATTATGATCCACCACGTAAACCAATGGATACATTATGGTATCGTGTGACATATAATGGACACCGGTTTTGGTCAACAAGCTGGTTGAAAGATGACGATCGATGCGTTATGTTTGATTTTACATATCATCCACAAAAATATGTCAGAGCTAGAAAACTGATTGCAGTTAATCCAGATATGAAAGTGGCTGCAGTGCGAGAAATAGATAAAAAGCAATACAAAGAAATCAAGCGTGAATGGGACAAGGCTGTTCGTCGCTATAAGAAGGAAAATGGACGAATTAGACAGGAGTACTTGGATAAAAAGCCTTATTTGACATCAATGGAATTCTGGAAAAAGTACTTGGAGATATAGAAAGGGATAGTTGATTAGTTGAGATGACAAAAAGCAATAAGCAGTTTATGATTTTTTCTGCAATTAATATTATATTTGTGGTAGATGCTCACGCATGGACAGCGTTAAGTGTATTTACACGCTATTTATCGTACAATATGTTCTTTATGCAGGCTTTTATTTTTGTGTCAGGATATTTTTTTAAATGGGATGATAATAAATCGATTATAAGATTTGTTCAAAAAAAATTAAAAAATATGATAGTGCCATATTATATATGGTGGTTTATTTATGCTTTGTTTATATGGGGATTATGGAAAATAGTAGATGTGAAAATAGGGTATGATATCACGTGGGATACTTTGCTCTTAGGACCATGGAAGGGAGGGGAATTTTGGGTTTTTAATAATCCATCTTGGTTTGTATGCTGCCTTTTTTTAATACAACTTTGTTATGGAGTTGTCAGAAAAATATGCAATAGAATATGGAATGATTGGGTTTGTATGGTGTTATTGACCATCATATCCACATATGGAACGTATTATGTTACCGTAAATGCTATAAATCATGATTTGTGTAATCTTTATAGAACAGCAATTTTAATATGGTTTTATCATTTTGGCATATTTTATCGTAAATACATGGAAAAATGGTTCGCAAAATGTTCGGGCTATATCGTTTGCGGAATTTGCTTAGTATTCATTGCATTGTTCAATGGAGTATGTGGCTTTAATGAATTTTATTTTAATTCTTTGACCTGGAATCAGCCTGGGGTAGAATGCGCTGGGGTGCTTGGTGGATTGAGACCAATTGTAACAGGTGTCATTGGCATTGCATTTTGGTTAAAAATATCACAAATACTGGTTCCGGCAGTGGGGGAAAATAAACTTATTAACTTTATATCGGATCATACGTTTGATATTATGATGAACCATGTTGTGTTTATTTGGCTTACAAACCTCATTTTTGTGTGGGTCAATAGGTATTATACGCTTGTTGGATTTGATCAAGGCGCCGCTGTTTGGGATCCGTGGTATCGTTGGAGCGATTCGCATTGGAGCAATCTCATGTATTTTATGGCAGGGATGATTGGGTCAACGCTCTTGGCTTGGCTAACAGACATGTTTAAGATGAAGTTATATGAAAAAATGCATATTTATTGAAGCAAGATGCGAATACAGATATTAGAGAGTAGGGAAAGAACAATATGAGAAAAAACATAGCGATAACAATGCTTAGTGTGCTTGGCATAGCGGTATGGTTGCTAGGAAGTGGAAACGTAAAAGCCTCTGATTTGGATCGTGATCCAATGGAAGGTGGACGCATGTCCCCTATGGAATCAACACAGGAATATGTTGGGGAGGATTTGCTACGTTCAGGATCCAATGACTATATTTCTGTGACTGGTGTTAAAGGTGGAATAGACGTTTCAAAGTGGCAGGGGAATATTGATTGGAATGCGGTTAGGGCATCTGGCGTAGAGTATGCATTTATTCGTGTGGGATATAGAGGTATGGATCAAGGAATATTAGCAGATGATCCGTATTATAAACAGAATATAGAACAAGCGACAGCAGCTGGCGTTAAGGTGGGAGTGTATGTCTTTTCACAGGCAGTAAGTACAGCCGAGGCGGAAGAAGAAGCTGATTACATAGTAAGCCGTATTCGTAACTATAATATTACAATGCCGGTTGTAATTGATTATGAATTTGGAAATGGAATGACTGGACGACTAGCTAATGCACATTTATCAAAACAAGCCGGAACAGATGTGTGTAAAGCATTTTGCGCTAGAGTAGAAAACTATGGCTATACTGGAATGGTTTATGCAAATAAAAATATGTTTACAAATTATATTGATGGACCACAAATTGCAAATCAGTATTTAATATGGTTGGCTCAGTATAATTCGCGAGTGACCTACACTGGTAATTATAATTTTTGGCAGTATTGTAGCGATGGATCTGTCTCTGGAATCAATGGTAATGTTGATATGAACTATTGGTTTATCAAGGATGGTGTAGAGGATTTTTCGGTAGAAGGATTATATTATAATGCAACTATAGGGTGGGCATATTATAAAAATGGATCCGTGGAGACATCGTTTACGGGCGTGGCATATAATCAATACGGAAAGTGGTATGTCAAAAACGGTTTGTTGGACACCACATATACTGGTGCTGCGTGTGCCAAAGACGGTACATGGTATTACGTGGTGCAGGGACAGGTTGACGAGAATTATACAGGAATGGTTGATGGGGGCAATAGTGTTTGGTATTATGCAAAAAATGGAACAATAGATCTCTCGTATACCGGAATGGCTCAAAATGAGATGGGGTGGTGGTATTACGTCAATGGAATATTAGATTGGCACTATACTGGAATGGCAGAAAATGATCAAGGATGGTGGTATTATTCAGATGGTAATATAAACTGGAACTATACTGGGTTAGGATCGAATGAAGTCGGTACATGGTATTATAAAGATGGACGTATAGATTGGCAATGTAAGGGCCTTGAAAAAGTAAATGGTGTTTGGTGGAAAATAAACGGCGGACGCGTTGAAACAGAATATAATGATTTATATGCGTCAGCAAATCTTGGATGGATTCTTGTGAGGAATGGACAAGTTGATTTGACATATACTGATTTGTATAATTCACCGACATATGGCTGGTGGAAAGTAAAAAAGGGATGTGTCGATTTTTCTTATGCTGATCTATATGAATCACCAACATATGGCTGGTGGAAGATTCAGAATGGAGCCGTTGATTTTGGCTATAATGATTTATATGATTCATCAACGAGAGGTTGGTGGAAGGTTGCAGGAGGAACAGTGGACTTTAGTTATAGCGATTTGTATAATTCGCCAAGTTGTGGTTGGTGGAAGATTCTGAATGGAACAGTTGATTTTGGCTATAGCAATTTGTATGATTCGCCAAGTTGTGGTTGGTGGAAGGTTCTGAATGGAACAGTTGATTTCGGTTATAATGATTTATATAATTCAATGACACGAGGGTGGTGGAAAATTAGAGATGGACGTGTAGAATTTGAATATAACGACCTATACTATTCACCAACAGTTGGCTGGTGGAAGATTGCTGGAGGTACGGTGGATTTTAGTTATAGCGATTTGTATTGTTCGCAGACATGTGGTTGGTGGAAGATTCAGAATGGAGCCGTTGATTTTGGCTATACAGGACAATATAATTCATCAACATATGGAAACTGGAAAGTGAAAAATGGAAGTGTAGTATTCTAGATGAAGCAAGTACGATATACTGAAAATGACAATGTATCGTGCTTGCTTTATTATGTGTAACAAGTTGGTGCGAATATGATGTGACTTTACGTATAAGTCAAGCATTTTTGAAAATGTCCCAAAATAATTGAAACATTAGCCTAGGCTTTTTGCTAGGGCTGTCTTTGATTTTTAAGCGATTTTTGATTCAAGTGCATTTCTGTGATGTTCTATGATACGTCAGATAAAAAGAAATTACCAGAAAAAAACCATACGGATATTATTAAACGGATGCAGAAAGAAAAATAATAAAAAGTCTTACCCGAACATAATGAGTAAGACTTTTTTGTGGTGCTAATTAGAAGATGCTAAGACAATATCGGTCAGATAAACTTACAAAGGAATACAGAAAGCAACTATAATAATATGATGCTCTTCAGAGTGATTGCACATGTGGGGATATATTCTATGGAGCAGTTATGTTTGAAATAGTAAAGAGAAAAATGCGTTGTTTGGGTGTGAAATTAAAATGAAGGGTTCAAAGGAGAATCGAGATATTATATAATAATGCTATATAAAAATTATATTTAATGGATAAATCGGATATAAGATAGCAGGAAACGAATCACTGGAGATAGAAAAATGCACAAAGAAAAGGAGCAGATGGGATGAAGAAATGTTGTAAAAAAAGAACGACTGGAATCGTACTAGCATTATTGATAGGGTTTTTAGCATTGCCTCAGAATGTGCTTGCAACAGAAAAAGGTGTTAATAATGAAGAAAATGCCTATGAACAAAATGGTAGTTACATTTTTGATGAATTAGATCAAAATGCGCCGGCATTAGAAACGCAGGTAAATGATTTGTATCGTACTTCGCCAGTTCCTAGTTCGTATGGAACGGATCGTTCATGGCTGAGTACAAGATTCCCACAAGTGCGAGATCAAAATCCATATGGTACATGTTGGGCGTTTTCGTCAGTTGGACTTGCAGAATTTGATGCGATTAATGACAAAATATGTAATCAAGATGTTGATTTGAGTGAGTTGCAATTGGCATATTTTACATATAATTCGGTAGTGGATCCATTAGGTGGCACAAAAGGAGATACGGCGCAGTTTGTCACGGCACAAGGTGGAACAAATTATTTGAATATGGGTGGCAACTATCAAATGGCATCGAGACGTTTAGCACAATGGGTTGGCATGGTGGATGAAACAAAAGTGCCATATTCAAAAGCGGAAGCATCATTAGGCGATGGCATCGATGGAAGGTATGCCTATGGAGAGAGTCGCCTTCATCTTGAAAATGCATATGTGATTAGTTTGAAGAAAAATGCTCAAGAGGTAAAACGACAAATAATGATTCATGGAGCCGCAGGAACTGCCTATCAGCATCAGGACAGTGCATTGTCTTATAACGCAACTTTAGGTCAATATGTATATTGCGATGCAGATTATAATGGCGGCGGACATGCAGTAATGATTGTTGGATGGGATGATAATTTTTCAAGGGATAATTTTAATGGAAAGAACAAGCCTGCCAATAATGGTGCATGGCTGATACGTAATAGTTGGGGTTCATATGTGGATTATTTCTGGATGTCATATGATTCGGTATCATTACAAGATGGTGCTTGGATTTTTGATTTTACATCTTCTGACAATTATGATAATAATTATCAGTTGGATGGTGGATTGGATGTTTATCCAACCAAATACACAACGGTAGCAAATGTATATGAAGTCGGGAGCAAGGATGGTGTAGCTGCAGAGACATTGAAAGCAGTGTCCGTGTCTACAACGCGACAGACCAATGTTAACTATACGATTCGAGTATATACGGATTTGCAAAAAGACTCGGATCCAACAAGCGGTACTCTTTGGGAGAGCGCAATTACATCAGGAACTACTTCGTATGCGGGAATACATACAATACCATTGAAGAAGCCTGTGGTTTTGATGCCTGACACAAAATATGCAGTGGTAGTGACAGTGAATAAAGAAGCTGTAGATTATGAACAGGCTGTGACATTGGAATTTGATGATGGAAGCAAACTAAAATGTGCCGTTAGCAGCACGTCAGGGAATAGTTTTTATATGCCGGATACTTCGTCAAGATTCTATTCCTGGGGATGGGGAAATTTTGCTATTAAGGCATTTACAGATAATGAGACTACGGTTCCTTCTGACTTGAAACCTGGAACACATCAATGTGAGGAACATTGGAATTCGACATATACGGTCGACATACAGCCATCTTGTACACAGACAGGAAGCAAGAGCATACACTGTTCTATTTGTGGAGCAATAAAAGATGGGACAACGGAAACCATTCCGGCAACGGGACATCAATGGCAGCAGACAGGATCACAAGGCGGTGTGACAACATATCATTGTAGAGTCTGTGGTGCTGATAAAACAGAGGGAACGGCATGGAATGGTCTGCATAAAGCAGCAGATGGGAAGTTGTATTTATATGAAAATGGGAATATAAACCGTAATTATACCGATTTATACAATGATAGTACCTATGGATGGAAGAAGGTAACAAAGGGTGTGGTTGATGCGGGATATACAGACTTGTATTATTCTCCAACATATGGTTGGTGGAAAGTAAAAAACGGAACGGTAGACTTTGGCTATAGCGATTTATATTACTCACCAAGTTGTGGT
>URCQ01000012.1 GCA_900546435.1 uncultured Pseudobutyrivibrio sp.
GGGAGCAAGAAAGTAGGCGTGATACCCACAGTAAGGATTTGATGTGGGTATGGGAGCAAGAAAGTAGGCGTGATACCCACAGTAAGGATTTGATGTGGGTATGGGAACAAGAAAGTAAGCGTAATACCCAGGACAGATGTATTTGAGAAAGGGGTAAAGGAAATGTTTCAAAATTATTATGTAATTCAGAACAGGATGAAAGAAATTGAACGTATTCGGGAAAGTCTACAAAACGAGGATAGAAAATATCCAGAAGGAGAGTTGATATGTGCAAAGAATGGAAAGTGGTATAAATGGTATTTGTGTCATCAAGGTCAATCTTTATATTTACCAAAGGATAAGAGAGAACTGGCTGTAAAATTAGCAAGAAAAAAATATAACGAGGCAATGCAAAAAGATTTAAACAGTGAGTATGCGTCATGTGCAGCGTATATAAAACAGGCAAATCGATCGCAGAAATGTGTGAAGGAGTTTTTGTTAAATGAAGGGTACAGGAGTTTGCTGGGGGATAGTTTGGATTTGATTGTCGAAAATGGCGAAGAGTGGATGAATGATATTTATGAGACAAATGAAATGCATCCTGAAAATTTAGTGGTGAAAGGTATTACTGGGAAAATGCTAAGGTCAAAATCAGAGGCTATGATTGAACAAGCATTGTTTTATGCGAATATACCGTATCGCTACGAATGTAAGTTGGAATTAGACAATAAAATTTTATATCCAGATTTTACAATGTTACATCCTGAAACGAAAGAAAAATATTATTGGGAACACATGGGAATGATGGACAATCCAGAGTATGTTCAACATGCATGTAAAAAAGTAGAAATATACTGTAGCGCAGGTATTTATCCGGGACAAAATCTGATATTAACATATGAAACAAAAGACAATCCATTAGGAATGGGACAAATAACTAGAGTACTGGAAGAAAAATTCGGAATGTAGAAAAGTTGTTAGCAGTTTGATACGAAGCATAATGTTAACAATAATGAAAAGTGATGCACACATCTTGAAAATCATATATAATAAAATGCATGAAAACGATTGACGAAGATATTAAGACAGGACAATTTAAAAAAGTATATTTATTATATGGCGAGGAGGATTACCTCAAAAAACAGTATCGGGATAAGCTGACGAAGGCTCTCATGAATGAAGGAGACCAGATGAATCTGGCAAAATATGAGGGCAAAGATGTTTCCGTCGAAGAGGTAATCAGCTTCGCAGATACCATGCCATTTTTTGCAGACCGTCGTGTAGTATTGGTTGCGGACTCTGGTTTTTTTAAGTCATCGCAAGAGGTGTTAGCGGAATATATTACGCGAATACCGGAGACGACATGCATGGTTTTTGTGGAAAGTGAAGTTGATAAGCGATCAAAAACATACAAAGCGGTGACCAGGGCAGGGTGTGCCGTTGATTTTTCCATGCCGGATGAACGTATGCTGACATCCTGGATGATGGGGCGTGTGAAGGCAGCAGGAAAGACCATGACGCGGGAAGCGTGGACAGAGTTTTTCGATAGAAGTAGCGACTCTATGGATCATATGGATATGGAAATGGAAAAGTTGCTTTCCTATGTGTATGAGAAGGATAGTATTGCGCTAGAGGATGTAGAAGCCATTTGTACAAAACAGGTTCAGACCAAGGTATTTGAAATGATTTCATTTTTGGCATCCAAAAACCTGACGAAGGTACTGGAACTATACCATGATATGTTGGCGGCAAAAGAACCACCGATTCGTATTTTGGCTCTGATCATCCGCCAATTTGATCAGATGTATGTAATGAAAGATATGGCGTCTCAGGGAATGAATGCGCAGACGATTGCAAATAAGATGGGCATTCGTGATTTTATTGTGAGAAAGAATCTGGGACTTGCAAGAAATTTTACGATGGAACAGATTCGGGCGCTGCTCGAAGATGCGGCTGATTTGGATGAGAGAGCAAAGACAGGGCGCATCAATGACCAGTTGGCGGTAGAGATGCTCATGATTCGATGGGCAAGTTGATATTATATAGGAATCGTATGGAGATCAAATGCTAATGATATGGGGATATAAAAGCATCGGCGTCATGGTTATTAGGGATACATGAAAAATTTGCGCATGAAAAGAGCACCAGTATGACGGTACTGGTGCTTCTCTATGTTAAAAAAAATTAAGCAATAGAATTAACAGCTTTTGTAAGGCGAGATACCTTTCTTGCTGCATTATTCTTGTGGTAGAGACCTTTGCTTGTAGCTTTGTTGATCTCTGAGATAGCAACGATGAGAGCTTCGCTAGCTGCTTCCTTATCGTTGTTAGCAACGGCTGCTTCTACCTTCTTGATGCAAGTCTTAACCTTAGACTTGATTGCTTTATTTCTAGCAGTCTTGATCTCTGTAACTAATATTCTTTTTTTAGCAGATTTAATGTTAGCCAATCTGTACACCTCCAATGTCTTGATATCAATTATAGTAACTCTGTTGCAACAAAGCCGGACACGGACAGTCTGTTACAAACATACTAGATAATCTTATAGCACAGAGGTGCTTCTGTCAATACATATTTCATAAAAAAATGCAAACAATATAAAAAGATTTTATGAAATTAGGGGAAATTAGAAAAATGTTTGAGATTCGAACAGATTTGGCGGTGGAAACATCGGAAAAAAGACCGGATGGTAAGGAAATCTCAGGACTTTTGGTGGAAAAGGAAAAAAGAGGAGAGGACATTACGATTACCAAAGTACGTATTGAGACACAAAAAGCAGCAAAAACGATGGGAAAGCCTCGTGGTACGTACATTAGCATAGAAGCGGATCAGATGATGGAAGAGGATAATGATTATCATCGGGAAATATCGGAAATTTTTTCGGAACAATTAAAGAATTTTCTCCCAAAACAATATCAAAAGAAAAAAATATTGGTGATTGGACTGGGGAATCGGGAGGTGACGCCGGATGCACTCGGACCGAAAGTGATAGATCAGTTGTTTATCACCAGACATTTGCTGGAAGAATTTGGAAAATACATGGTCGAATTAGAAGAATGTTGCAGTATTAGTGGCATTGTGCCAGGCGTGATGGCGCAGACAGGCATGGAGACCGTTGAGATTTTACAAGGGGTGGTTGCACAGACCAAACCGGATATCGTCATCGCGGTAGATGCGTTGGCTGCGCGAAGCATAAAAAGGCTGAATCGTACAATACAGATTACCGATACGGGAATTATACCGGGATCGGGCGTGGGAAATTATCGCAATGCAATTACGAAAGAACATCTTGGGATTCCTGTTATTGCCGTGGGGATTCCGACAGTTGTTGATGCTGCAACAATTGTAGCTGATTTCTGCACAGGACTTATGGAAAATAAGCAGGAGTTGGAAGAGATGGAAGAAACGGTACGTGGCATGATACCTCCCAAATTAAATGCAATGTATGTTACATCCAAAGATATTGATGAGGCAGTCAATCGCCTGAGTTATACCATTTCAGAGGGACTTAATATGACATTTGTTCCCAAAATGTAGAGCACCAGGTCGCAGGGACGTTCCTTTTGCCGCATGGAGAGTCCCCATTGGCATACAGGCAGGCACAGAACAGCAGAACGGGCAACGCACACAGGATACTAGGAATAAACTTTGGAGCAGGTTAGGAGAGTCTCTTTTTGTGAAGTTTTTTCTTTTCATAAAATGTCTATTGCACAGCTTCGACTGACGTCAGGATGTGTCCACCTCTGACAGATATTCAGGGCGCCACTTATAAGAGATGCTAAGGACTTGGACGACTTTTTCAAAGGTTCATGGCAACCGGCGCAAACGAACATCCATGTGCGGTTGCGCCTCTCGGGTACATCCTTGTACCCGAGTTGCCACAGTATTTACAAGTCCTAAGCATCTCTAATTCGTTTTGCATTCATATCTGGCAGAGGTGAACATCATCCAAGACGTTTGTCGAACTTTGCAAAGACATTTTTAATCACAGGAAGAAAAATTTCACAAAAAGAGACTCCCTGTTCTGCGACAGTTTCTTCCCAGTATCCTGTGTGCGCTGCCTGTTCTGCGTCTGCCTGTATGCCAATGGGGACACTCTATGCGGCAAATGGAACGTCCCTGCGGCCAAACATGCATAGAAAGGAAAAAGTCGCATATATTGGTGCGTAGGGAAAAGGAGAGATACGTGCGTACCAAATGGTCTTTATATTATCAATTATTAAAATTATGTGTGCCGATATTTTGTTTTCAGGCAACAGAACCATCACTTTATGACTGGCTTTTACAGGAAATGGACCTGGCGACGCCTGTTATGGCGTATGTCTATGGAGAAGATGAGGAAAAGGATGAACTGACATTGCTTGCTGCATTGGAAAATACCGGGAAACAGACAGAAGAGAAATCTATAGAAGAAAATAATATGGAACAGACAAAAGAGCCGGCACAAAACGATGCGCAGGAAGAGCATGTGCCAGCAGCAGGTGCAGAGAATAAGGAAGCACCAACCTGGACGAAACAGGCAGAAGTCAACCGGGATAAATTGTTAGATTATGATTACCTGATCAAAACCTTTTACCGTATTGACCGCACCACGACAATTGATTCGAGCGAGTTGAACCCAGGCACTTTGCTGCAAAAAAACATAGCGCTTGATATGAATGTAGATGGACCGGTGGTTTTGATTTACCACACGCATTCGCAGGAAGGTTTTGCCGATTCGGATGGGTCCGAAGCAATGACAGTCATGGGTGTGGGGGACAGGCTGACGAGCTTATTGCAGGACACATATGGAATCCCGGTTTTACATCATCGTGGAAAATATGATGTGGAGGGGCGAGATTATGCGTATGCAAATGCAGAACCGGACATTCAACGGGTATTAGCAGAACATCCAACCATTCAGGTGGCAATCGATTTGCATAGAGATGGTGTAGGAGATGATGTACATCTTGTCACAGATATCGGTGGTAAACAGACGGCAAAGATCATGTTTTTTAACGGATTGAGTCGAACAACGGCTACAGGACCGATTGATTATCTGAAAAATCCTAATTTAGAGGACAATCTGGCGACATCCTTACATATGCAGATTGCAGCAGCAGAATTGTATCCGGGATTTACACGACCTATTTTTTTAAAGGGATATCGCTATAATATGCATCTTTGCCCTAAAGCCATGCTGATTGAAGCGGGAGCACAGACGAATACGTTTGAAGAAGTGTATAATGCGATGGAACCTTTGGCAAACATCCTTGCATATGTGCTACTGGGTCAAGAGTAAGGGGAATATTTGAAAAAAGATATGGGAACAGCGCGTGGAAAAGCGGAAGAAGTGAGCGTAGAAATACTTGTGAAGCCAGTATTTTCTATGGTATAATGCCATGAATGAGCAATTTTGGCTGGAAATACGGAGGATAATATTTCATGGCAATAGATCAGAGCAAAATTCGTAACTTTTGTATTGTAGCGCATATCGATCACGGGAAGTCTACGCTGGCAGATCGTATTATTGAGATGACAGGTCTTTTGACGGAGCGTGAAATGCAGGCGCAGGTGCTTGATAACATGGATTTGGAAAGAGAACGTGGTATCACAATCAAGTCGCAGGCGGTACGCATCATTTATCATGCAAAAGATGGTGAAGAATATATTTTTAATTTAATTGATACACCGGGTCATGTGGATTTTAATTACGAAGTTTCCCGCAGTTTAGCAGCATGCGATGGTGCAATTTTAGTCGTAGATGCTGCACAGGGGATTGAAGCACAGACACTTGCAAACGTATATCTGGCGCTTGATCATGATTTGGATGTATTGCCGGTAATCAACAAAATCGATCTGCCAAGTGCTGATCCACAACGTGTCAAAGATGAGATTGAGGATGTGATTGGCTTAGAAGCACAGGACGCGCCTTTGATTTCTGCAAAAACCGGATTAAATGTTGAGGAAGTATTGGAGCAGATTGTCACAAAACTTCCAGCACCGACGGGAGATCCGAAAGCACCCCTGCAGGCACTGATTTTTGATTCACTGTACGATGCCTATAAAGGTGTTATTGTTTTTTGTCGTATCAAAGAGGGAACACTGCGCGCGGGGGATGAAGTTGTCATGATGGCAACTGGTGCAACAGCGGATGTCGTTGAAGTGGGCTATTTTGGCGCAGGGCAGTTTATCCCTTGCGATTCCTTGAGTGCAGGGATGGTTGGCTATATGACAGCAAGTATCAAAAATGTAAAAGATACACGTGTTGGTGATACCATTACGCACAAAAAACATCCATGTGAGGCACCATTGCCGGGATATAAAAAAGTAAATCCAATGGTTTATTGTGGTTTGTATCCGGCAGATGGCGCAAAATATCCGGATCTTCGCGATGCACTTGAAAAATTACAATTAAACGACGCTGCTTTACAGTTTGAACCGGAGACATCTGTAGCCCTTGGCTTTGGATTCCGATGTGGATTCTTAGGCCTTTTGCATTTAGAGATTATACAGGAGCGTTTGGAAAGAGAATATAATCTGGATTTGGTGACGACGGCACCGGGTGTTGTTTATCGTGTATATAAAACAGATGGAACGATGATTGAACTGACCAATCCATCCAATCTTCCAGATCCATCGGAGATCGAGCACATGGAAGAGCCGGTGGTAGAAGCAGAAATTATGGTGACAAGCGAATACATCGGTGCCATTATGGATTTGTGTCAGGAGAGACGTGGCGTATATATTAGTATGGAATATATGGAAGAAACGCGAGCATTGTTAAAATATACGTTGCCATTAAATGAAATTATTTATGATTTCTTTGATGCGTTAAAATCAAGATCCCGAGGTTATGCATCTTTTGATTATGAGATGAAAGGTTATGTAAAATCGGATTTGGTGAAACTGGATATTCTTATCAATAAGGAGGAAGTTGATGCACTGTCCTTTATTGTATTCAGTGGTACAGCCTACGAGCGTGGACGCAAGATGTGTGAAAAGCTAAAAGAAGAAATTCCACGTCATCTGTTTGAAATTCCAATCCAGGCAGCTGTCGGAAGCAAGGTAATTGCCAGAGAAACCGTAAGAGCAATGCGTAAAGATGTGCTTGCGAAGTGTTACGGTGGTGATATTTCAAGAAAGAAGAAATTGCTTGAGAAACAGAAGGAAGGAAAAAAGCGTATGCGTCAGGTGGGCAATGTAGAAATCCCACAGGAAGCATTTATGAGCGTGTTAAAATTGGATGAGGATTAAATAATATGAATGAAATTAGTCTTTATGTACACATTCCATTCTGTGTAAAAAAATGTGATTACTGCGATTTTTTGTCAGGGGCATATGACGATGCGATACA
The DNA here is from genome assembly GCA_900546435.1 of uncultured Pseudobutyrivibrio sp. Lineage (GTDB taxonomy): Bacteria > Bacillota > Clostridia > Lachnospirales > Lachnospiraceae > Pararoseburia. The sequence goes on from URCQ01000012.1 coordinate 7,315, forward strand.
AAAAAGATACGTCAACAGCCTTTGCAAAGAAATTGCATATATGGGACAGCAACTGCAATCAGTTGCTGTTTCTTCTATATATATTGGTGGTGGAACGCCATCCTGGTTAGATGAGGCTGAAATGGGAAAAATTCTCACGGCATTGCATCAATATTTTTCGGTGCGAACGGATGCTGAGATTTCCATAGAATGTAACCCGGGAACGGTGACGATGGAAAAGCTGGCTGCATATCGCCGTATGGGAATCAACCGTATGAGTATAGGTCTGCAGTCTGCAAATGATGATGAACTGCAAATGCTTGGAAGAATACATACCTATGATCGTTTTTTGCGTACATACGATATGGCGCGAAAAAGCGGTTTTTACAATTTGAATGTTGATATTATGACAGGACTTCCGGGGCAGACATTAGAAAAACTGATGTACACATTACAGCAGGTGATTGGTCTGCGTCCGGAGCATATTTCGGCATATGCGCTGATCGTGGAAGAAGGAACACCTTTTTATGACCGTTACAAATTTGATGCGGTCAAACAGCATGCCGGTATGAAAACAGAATTTTTGCCGGATGAAGATCAGGAATACCGTTTGTATAAAATGGCGCAGAATGTCTTGAAAGAACATGGATATCAGCAGTATGAAATTTCAAATTATGCCAGGGAAGATTACGCGTGCTACCACAATAAAGTATATTGGCAGCGAAAAAATTATTTAGGACTCGGGATTGGCGCCGCTTCGATGGTCGACAATCGTCGTATGACCAACATAAGTGATATTTATGGGTACATGGAAACATGTGAGACCTTAGAACAGATGGACACAACGCAGGATATTTTGCTGCAATCGGTATTGTGGCAGGATGTGACAGAACTTTCTAAAAAAGATGCGATGGAAGAGTTTATGTTCTTAGGGCTTCGCATGAACGAAGGTGTCACGCGTGCAGAATTTCAACGTCAATTTTCCTGTTCCATAGAATCTGTGTATGGAGAGGTCATCAAACGTTTGCGGGAAGAACAGCTGCTTGTTATGGCGGAGGGGAGAATTTTTTTGACGGAAAAAGGAATGGATCTGAGCAATTATGCTTTGGCACAGTTCTTGTTGTAAAAAAAATTGCAAGAAGTGTTGACAAAGCCGCAGGGCAGTGATACATTATTTTTAAAGATATTAGCACTCTAGGTTGACGAGTGCTAACAATCTTAGAAACAACGAAACCAGAAGAGGTATCCGATGGACGAATTAGATGAGAGAAAAGAGAAAATTTTAAATGCCATCATTCAGAACTATCTGGAGACAGGGGAACCGGTTGGTTCGCGGACCATTTCCAAAATGTCCGATTTGAATCTGAGTTCTGCAACGATTCGTAATGAGATGTCGGATCTTGAGGAATTAGGCTATATTATACAGCCACATACATCCTCAGGACGTATTCCTTCTGATAAGGGTTATCGCTTCTATGTTGATCATTTGATGGAGATCAAGGATCAGGAAGTGACCGAGATGAAGGATCTGATGATCGAAAAGACGGAGAAGATGGAACAGCTCTTGAAGCAGGTCGTTAAAGTGCTGGCGAACAATACCCAGTATGCAACGATGATCTCTGCACCAAGTGTCCGTCGCAACCGGTTGAAGTTTGTGCAGCTATCAGCTGTAGACGAACACCAGATTTTATCGGTGGTTGTGATGGAAGGTAATATTGTTAAAAACAAAATTATTCCGGTGGATGAGCCTCTGAGCAATGAAAACATGTTGAAGCTTAACATGCTTTTGAACACGAATCTGAATGGATTGACAGTAGAGCAGATTAACTTAGGTTTGATTACCAAGTTAAAAGAACAGGCTGGCATTCATGAGGAAATCATTGCACAGGTTTTGAATACCGTAGCTGAGACAATTCACGAAGATGATGATCTGGAAATCTACACCAGTGGTGCAACGAATATTTTTAAATATCCGGAATTATCAGATTCCCAGAGAGCGAGTGAACTTATCAGTGCTTTTGAGGAAAAACAGGCACTGGCAGACCTGATCTCCGAGACCGAAGGGGATGAGGAAACCGGCATTCAGGTATATATTGGAAACGAGTCACCATTGCAGACGATGAAAGATTGCAGCGTGGTGACAGCCACCTATGAATTAGGTGAAGGCGTGAAGGGTACGATAGGTATTATCGGACCGAAACGTATGGATTATGAAAATGTCATGGATAACCTAAAGAATCTGAAGACGCAATTAGACAAGATCCTTAAAAAAGAATGACATAGGAAGGGGATGTAACAGTGGCAGAGGAAATAAAGCAGGAAAATATGGAAGAAGTTGAAGCAACTGTGAATACAGAAGCAGAGACTACAGAAGAAAATACAGAAGAGGTGATTGCAGAAGAGGCTGTAGAAGAAGATACAGAGGCGGATGCAGAGGAAGATGCTGATGAGGAAAAATCTTCAGGAGGCTTCTTTAAGAAGAAAGATAAAAAAGACAAAAAGGATGCACAAATCGAAGAACTGACCGATAAGGTGAGACGCCAGATGGCGGAATTCGAAAACTTCCGCAAACGCTCTGAAAAAGAAAAGACACAGATGTATGAAGTGGGAGCAAAAGGCATCTTAGAAAAAATTCTTCCGGTTGTTGATAATTTTGAGCGAGGACTCAAAGGAATGGAAGAAAGTGAAGATCCATTTGCACAAGGTATGCAGATGATTTACAAGCAGCTGATGACTTCATTAGAAGAAGCAGGTGTGAAAGCAATCGAAGCTGTGGGACAGGAATTTAATCCGGATTTCCACAATGCCGTTATGCATGTAGAGGATGACGAATTCGGTGAAAACGAAATCGTTGAAGAGTTCCAAAAAGGATATATGTATCATGACTCTGTATTACGGCATAGTATGGTAAAGGTTGCAAATTAGCCAAATTGGTAGCAATGCTAATTTAGATAAATAGAAAACAACAAAATGATAATAAATTAGGAGGAAAAAATCATGGGAAAAATTATTGGAATTGATTTAGGTACAACAAACAGCTGTGTAGCTGTTATGGAAGGTGGAAAACCTACCGTTATCGCTAACCAGGAAGGAGCAAGAACAACACCTTCTATCGTAGCTTTTACAAAGACAGGAGAAAGACTTATTGGTGAACCTGCAAAGCGTCAGGCTGTAACAAATGCAGAAAAGACAATCTCTTCTATTAAGAGAGATATGGGTACAGACAATGGTCGTACTATTGATGGCAAGAAGTATTCACCACAGCAGATCTCAGCAATGATCTTGCAGAAATTAAAGAGTGATGCAGAGAATTATCTTGGTGAACCTGTAACAGAAGCTGTTATTACAGTTCCTGCATATTTCAACGATGCACAGCGTCAGGCTACAAAGGATGCTGGTAAGATCGCAGGCCTTGATGTAAAGCGTATCATCAACGAGCCTACAGCAGCAGCACTTGCTTATGGTCTTGATAATGAAAAAGAGCAGAAGATTATGGTATACGATTTAGGTGGTGGTACATTTGATGTATCTATCATTGAAATCGGTGATGGCGTTATCGAAGTACTTGCAACAAGTGGTGATAACCGTCTTGGTGGTGATGACTTCGATCAGAAGATTACCGATTGGATGCTAGAAGAGTTCAAGAAGGCAGAAGGTGTTGACCTCTCTACAGATAAGATGGCTCTTCAGAGATTAAGAGAAGCAGCAGAGAAGGCAAAGAAAGAGCTTTCTTCTGCAACAACAACAAACATCAACTTGCCATTCATCACTGCAACAGCAGAAGGACCAAAGCATTTTGATATGAACTTAACACGTGCAAAATTCGATGAATTAACACACGATTTGGTAGAAAGAACAGCTATTCCGGTACAGAACGCTTTGAAGGATGCAGGTCTTACAGCAAGTGAGCTTTCTAAGGTTCTTCTTGTTGGTGGATCTACTCGTATCCCAGCAGTACAGGATAAGGTAAAGGCATTAACAGGACATGAGCCAAGCAAATCACTTAACCCAGACGAATGTGTAGCTATTGGTGCTTCTATTCAGGGTGGTAAGCTTGCAGGTGATGCAGGTGCAGGCGAAATCCTTCTTTTGGATGTTACTCCACTTTCACTTTCTATTGAAACAATGGGTGGTGTTGCAACAAAGCTGATCGAGAGAAATACAACAATTCCTACAAAGAAGAGTCAGATTTTCTCTACCGCTGCTGATAATCAGACAGCTGTTGATATCAATGTCGTACAGGGTGAGAGACAGTTTGCAAGAGACAACAAGTCTTTAGGACAGTTCCGTCTTGATGGTATTCCACCAGCACGTCGTGGTGTTCCACAGATTGAAGTTACATTTGATATTGATGCCAATGGTATCGTAAATGTATCTGCTAAGGACCTTGGAACAGGTAAAGAACAGCACATCACAATTACAGCTGGATCTAATATGTCAGACGAAGACATTGAAAAGGCTGTTAAGGAAGCTGCTGAGTTCGAAGCTCAGGATAAGAAACGTAAGGAAGCCATTGATACAAGAAACGATGCAGATGCATTCGTATTCCAGACAGAGAAGGCTCTCGAAGAAGTTGGCGATAAGATTGACGCAGCAGATAAGTCTGCAGTAGAAGCTGATATCGCAGCAATTAAGACAATTTTGGAAGCACATCCGGAAGCAGAAGCTATGGACGATGCAACCGTTGGCGAACTTAAGGCTGCACAGGAAAAATTACAGGAAAGTGCTCAGAAAGTATTTACTAAGATGTATGAGCAGCAGGCACAGGCAGCAGGTGCACAGGGCGCAGGTCCTGACATGGGCGCTGGTGCAGGTCCTGATATGGGAGCAAATACCACTTACAATGCAGCAGATGACGATGTTGTAGATGCTGATTTTAAAGAGGTATAATTGAAAATATGAAAAGAACAGATTCTAAGTGTGCCTGCGCCCCAAGTGGGGCGTGGCATGCTTGGAATTTTGCTCGTATTATGAGATGCTTATGATAGCATAAGCAAGACAATAAGATGATAGGAAAGAAGTTAAAAAATGGCAGAACAGAAACGTGATTATTATGAAGTCCTCGGTGTAGACAAGAATGCCGATGATGCAGCAATCAAGAAAGCATACAGACAATTAGCAAAAAAATATCATCCGGATATGAATCCGGGAGATAAAGAAGCAGAAATGAAGTTTAAAGAAGCTTCGGAAGCTTATGCTGTCTTAAGCGATCCGGATAAAAGAAGACAGTACGATCAGTTTGGTCATGCTGCGTTCGATGGCAGTGCCGGTGGTGGTGGATTCGACTTTTCCGGTATGGATTTTGGCGATATTTTTGGTGATATTTTTGGTGATTTCTTTGGCGGCGGTGGCAGCAGAAGAACAAATAATGGCCCAATGAAAGGTCAGAATGTACGTGCCAGAGTAAATATCAAGTTTGAAGAGGCTGCATTTGGTTGTGAAAAGGAAATCGAACTTGTTTTAAAGGATGAATGTAGTACATGTCACGGAACTGGAGCAAAGCCGGGAACGACAAAGGATACTTGTACAAAATGTGGTGGTAAGGGTAAGATTGTTGTTACCCAGCAGTCTTTCTTTGGAACGGTACAAAACGTAACGACTTGTCCGGATTGTCAGGGAACAGGCCAGATTATTAAGGAAAAATGTACGGATTGTCATGGTACAGGATATATTTCCAGAAAGAAACGTATTGCCGTATCTATTCCTGCCGGTATTGATAATGGCCAGAGTGTTCGCATTCGTGAAAAAGGTGAACCGGGTATCAATGGTGGCCCAAGAGGCGATCTTTTAGTGGAAGTACGCGTGGCACCACATGCTATTTTCCAGAGAAGTGAATATGATATCTATTCTTCTGCACCAATTTCTTTTGCACAGGCTGCACTAGGTGGAGAAGTCATGATTGATACATTAGACGGTAAGGTCGTATATGAAGTAAAGCCGGGAACACAGACAGATACAAGAATTCGTCTTCGTGGCAAGGGGATCCCTTCTTTACGAAACAAGAATATGCGTGGGGATCACTACGTTACTCTGGTGGTTCAGGTTCCTACGTCGCTTAGTCACGAGGCAAAAGAAACGTTGCGCAAGTTTGATGATGAAACAGGCAAAACGTTAAAAGCTGGAGGTACAGCGGTAAAGGAAGAAAAGAAGAAAAAAGGATTTATGGGCAAACTGAAGGATGCCGTTGACGATTTATAAAAAGCAGAAGCGATGGTCATATGAATAGAATATGCCATCGCATTTTTGCGTAGTTACAGAGTGAGGATAGAAAATGAAAGTATGGATTACAAGACATGGACAAACAGCATTGAATAAGCAGCAGCTTATGCAGGGGGTGTATGATGAACCATTGAGCGAAGTGGGGATTGAGCAGGCAAAAGAAGCGCGCAGGAAAATTGGAGATGTTAAATTTGATGCAGTATACTGCAGCCCACTTGTACGTGCGAAAAAAACAGCGATGATTATAGGCAATGTTTCCGAGGATGAACTCAAAGTAGATCCGCGTATCATTGAGGTCAACTTTGGCAAATATGAGTTGAAAAGCTATAAAAAGCTGGGATTTTGGATGAGCTTATACTGGCTGTTGCCAGAAATTATACCGGCACCAAAAACCGTAGAGCCAGTATCGTCTATGGTGGCAAGAAGCCGTTCTTTTCTGGAAGATTTGAAGAAAGAAGATTATGAGAATGTGCTTGTTGTCTGTCATGGTGGTATTATCCGCGCACTCTGTGGTGTGCTCGAACATCGCAGAAAAGGTATCAAGTGGAGACCAAGACCAGAAAATTGTGAAATTCGAAAATATGATTTGTAGTTTTTGGGGACGTTCCTTTTGCCACAAGGAACGTCCCTACGGCATGTTCTACTGGTTCCGATAGTCTTTCGGCGTCATACCGGTCAATTTCTTAAACACATTCTGAAAATATCCCTGGGAAGAAAAACCTAAATAAGTAGCTATCTCTAAAATGGATCGATTGGTCGATTTTAGAAGCGATTTGGCTTTCCCGATTTTTTGTTCCTGAATATACTGGGATAAAGTCATACCCGTTTCTTTTTTGAATTTGGTTGAAAGATAGCTGCGGCTCAAAAAAAGATCCTGCGCCATCTGATCAACCGAAAATTCTTCTGTTAAATGTTCCCTGATATATCCCGTTACGGAGCGCATAAATTTATCGTAACGATCTCCTTTTTTAATTTCACTTACAAGTGTTGTGTAGTCAATCACCATGTGATATTGCAAGTTCATGACCTGCTCAGGATTGTTATAGCTTTCAGCATGTTGGATATACTTATCACTTAAGGTCAAAGATTCCTCTACTGGAAGTCCTCCATCAATGGCAGCACGTGCTAAAAGAGTAGCAGTTGAGATAAAAATATTCTTTAACTGTCGCAGATAGGTTGGTGCAACTTTGCCGGCGCGACCGGCAGAATTCAGCTTAAAGAGTTCGTTGAGACGGTCCAAATCACCCTCACGGACACAGAAAATCATCTCTTTTTCAAAGAGGTAAGCCGTGTGTGCAGGCGTAACGGCATCATTATAATCATCAATGGATGAATGTGCACTTGCAATGTCATGAATGCTGTGGACATCGTTCTCATTCATCTGTTGATTTTCCATACTGGCAATGTTTGTCATCTGCTCATTCGTCTTTATAGCCGTCTCGTTATCGATATTTTGTTTGGAAATGTTGCTGTGAGAGTCATATACGGCAACATCGGATAACTCTAATTTTTTATCACTGATATAGTAATAAATCAGGCAAAGTTCGTGCAAAAACAATTCGAGCGGCATAGGGGTTATGCTGCTAAGTAATTTCTGATATTGTTCCATGTAGTTCATTTTTAAATCGAGAGAGAACATAAATTCCCGAATCTGGCTTTTCGGCGGTGTAATCTGAAAGGTAGGACCTAAGATCATAGTGTAGTCGCCTTGCTTGATGATGCCGTAAAAATGTTCATAAGGGGAAATATAGTAGTTAACCCCTTCGTTTACCTCTAACAGTGTTTCGATATAGGGAGATGCCGGATCTTTTGGAAAATTAGACAAATCATAATGAATGATTTCTTTGTTATGTTTATAAACGCGCATGGCGATTAAAGATAGCGAAGAAATGTTTTTGGCAATGTAATCATAATCAATTTCTCTCATAATAGCCTCCAATTTGTAAGACAGGCAAATCCGTAGGACTACCTTTGATGTTTCTGTAAAATATCATACATAATTACAAAAAAGAAAACAAGAACTGAAAAAATGCTTTTGAAAGCTTTCTAAAATAATAGACAAAATCGCTGAAGACGAGACTGGTGCGAAAGCAAGGGTCTCTTTTTCTATTACAATTTTTTGATGTTTTTTCTAACAAAACATAGCAGGAAAATGCGCATATAGGAAAAATTGATAAAACGCGAACATAATTACAAGAAATTTTGAAGTATCTGCCGTATAGTAAAATAAAGAATCATGCCGTAGATTTTTGGCTGCAGCAGCAAAATGTGTAACACAGGATTGTCAGGATACGAAGATAGAAATAGAAAAGGAAATGAATGTAAAATGAAACAACAGATTTATAACCCATATTTGCCATTGGAAAATTATATCCCGGATGGAGAGCCGCATGTTTTTGGCGACAGACTCTATGTTTATGGATCCCACGATGCGGAAAACGGCACAGAATTCTGCGTATTAGATTATGAGTGCTTTTCGGCTCCTGTGGATGATCTTTCCGATTGGAGAAGTGAGGGCATCATATATCGTGCTGAGCAGGATCCGGGGAGAAATGAAAAGGACAAGTATATGTATGCGCCGGATGTCGTACAGGGAAAGGATGGCAGATATTATCTTTACTATGCCATGAGTGGCGGACATTTTACAGGGGCAATCCATGTAGCAGTCTGCGATGAACCGGCTGGAAAATATGAATATTACGGTGAAGTAAGAAATACAGATGGCTCGACTTATGACAGGTGTATTACCTTTGATCCGGGACTTTTGAACGATAATAATCATATTTATCTATATTATGGCTGGGCAATTGGAACAGGCGTAAGAAGCATACCAAGAATGATTAACGGAATGGTATCGGCTATATGTAAGCACTTTGTTTCGCCAAAATTGTTTGAAAAGACAAAGGAACAGATAGCGCGCGAAGCACAAGGCATTGAAGGTGGAAATGTCGTTCAGCTGGCAGATGATATGCTTACAGTGATCGGAGAGCCAAAGCGTTTAGCACCAGGGCAGTTTGATGCCATAGGAAGTCAGTGGGAAGGTCATGCCTTTTTTGAGGCGAGTTCCATGCGAAAAATAGGGGATACCTATTATTATATTTTTTCATCGCAGGTGAACCACGAACTTTGTTATGCAACCAGTAAATATCCGGACAGGGATTTTACATATCGCGGTGTTATCATATCAAATGGTGATATTGGCTATGGTGGGCGAAAGACAAAAGAACGTCTGGCTATGACAGGAAACAATCATGGAAGTCTTGTCTGCGTCAAGGGGCAATGGTATATCTTTTATCACAGACACACCAATAAAACATGCTATAGCCGTCAAGGATGTGCAGAAAAAATAACTATTTTGCCGAATGGCAGTATACCGCAGGTTGAGATGACATCACAGGGACTCAATGATGGACCATTAAAGGCAAGTGGCGCGTATCCTGCAGCAATCCGTTGTAATTTGTACAATTCGAAGCTTCAAAAAATCGGACATACACCTGTGATTGGAAATAGTGACCGCATCCCTTATGTGACTTGCCGGAATGAGGAAAGATTTGTGGCAGATTTCTGTGATGATGCTGTGGCTGGATATAAATATTTTGATTTTTCAGGGCAGACGCAGTTTACGGTTACCTATCGCGGCAGCGGAAAACTGCGCGTTTTTACCGAAGATAAGACCTTGGGCAAGATGACACTGACACCGACAGAGACATGGAAAACAGCGACCATTTCTTTTACAGAAGAAGGAAAACATGCTCTGTATTTACAGACAGTAGGAGATACCATGTGTGACTTGCTGGAGATTGGTTTTTGTCAGAATGAAGTTCAATCCTAAGGGGCAGAAAGGCTGCCTTTTAATAACAAATATTTGACGTGCGTAAAATAAAAATGTATAATATGATGTATAAAAATATTTGACGTGCGTAAAATAATATGAGGTGGTTTCATGCAAACAAGAGTAATCAGAGAAAAGCAGGATCTGACCTATTTGAATTGGTCCCATATTCGAAGTTCCAGTGGAACAGCAGGCACTTTTTTGAAATCAGAGTCTTCCTTATATGATAAAAAAATATATTACAAATTATCTAATTTCGATTCTGTAAATGGTATTGTAGGACATGAGTGTGTCAATGAAATAATCGTCGATCGTTTACTGACGATACTTGGAGTGGAACATCTTCACTATGAACTCATCTATGCAGATATTGAAATTGAGGGAAGAATATATACGACATATGTGTGTGCGTCCGAGGATTTTAAGGAGCGTGGTGAGAGTAAGGTCGCCCTCGATGATTATTATCGAACCAATGCCATAAAGGGAGAGTCACATTATGATTTTTGTGTGAGGCAAGGCTGGAAAGATTATATAGATCAGATGATTGCTGTTGATTATCTTATATTAAATAGGGATCGGCATGGTGAAAATATTGAAGTGCTTCGAAATGCAAGAGCAAAAACAATTCGGATTGCCCCTTTGTTTGATCATGGCTTGTCTTTGTTATACTCCTGTACATCGGATGCTATGGTGAAAAATTTTGATGTGTCAGAGGATAAACGATGTCAGAACTTTATAGGTTCTTATTCCTGTTACGAAAATTTAAATCTGATTGAGAACAAAAAGAAAATATTTGCAGGAAAGCTAAAAGAGAGTGATAAAGCGGTTCTTTTGGCAGATTTGCATGGAATATTATCGGAGACGTACTTAGATGCTATTTGGAATATGATTTATAAGAGGTATCAGGTCTATGAAAGCTTATGAAATATGGGATGATGAAAATCAGTTATCTATAGGAGTCTTACAATATTTTGATAAAGAGCAGAGATATATTATTGAACTTCAGGAGAATTTGGACGAGTGGACCGCTCCTCTTTTGTTTACCAATTATGTAAAGCGTGGAATCTATACCATACCAAGGCAGGAAAGCTATCTATGGGTAAAAGAAAGAGTGATTCCGAGTGGAAGACAAAATATAGATGACATCCTGCGCAATCATAAAATGGCAGCATATGATGAGATGAGGATGCTTGAACTGGCAAGGGGAAAATGTTCGCAGGATAGTATGTCGATAAAAAAGATAGATACATTGCCATCCTTTGTGGTAGAAAGGCAAAAAAAGAATCTTGTGGACTGCTGTATGTGCGATCATCATGTGGTTCTATGCTTTTTTGCAGATCATGTGATAAAGAAGCTCGCGTTAGAACAATTGATAGATGTAAGTGGTATCGATAAAGTCATGAAAAATCAAGCTCTTTTTGAATCCGGTATGGTGGGGACAGGAGGATATTGCCTGACATTCAATGATTCGATCGATATTCCTGCAAAATTCTTATATGATGTAAAAAACGAAATGCCTATAGAAAGTAAGGATTTTGAAACTTATGTACAAAAGAATATCTGGGATACGACGCAGGTGTGTGATGCACTTTCCTGTACGCGCCAAAATCTTTCTTATATGCTTAAGAAAGAGAGCCTATCGCCTTTAAAAACAGATGTAAAGGGGAATTTATACATGAAAGGTGATGTGCTAAAAAATAAATGGTAGAAAAAAGTCAAAAATTACAAACACGCTAACATAACTACAAGAAAAATAGCACATGGATGATTAAAATACCTATAGAATCAAAAAATTCTATAGGTATTTTTTATACAGCAAGGGTTATTAAAAAAAGAAGAGGAGCGGAACGAATGAAAACGATTAGAGCAAAGTTCTTGGATGCAAAAGCATTCGACAGCCGGGTGAAATCACCGGATATGGAAAAGAAAGAAAAATGGATGGGGTATCTGATTGGACCAGCAGGAGCACTGCTTTTGAATGCAGTTATGGCATCTTATCTGAATGTATACTACACGGATGTATTGAAACTGACGACTGTGTGGGGCGGAATGTTTCTTATGGTATTCCCGATTTTATCAAAGATTATTGATGCCATCACAAACGTTTTGATGGGATATATCATTGACCATACAAAAACGAAACAAGGAAAAGCAAGACCATATCTGCTTCTTGCAGCGGTATTGCTTCCAATTACCGGAATTCTGTTATTTACGGTTCCTGAGTCCAATGAAACATTAGAAGTAATCTGGGTAATGCTTTCTTACAACCTTTTTTATTCATTTGCATTTACCATTTACAATATGAGTCACAATCTGATGGTTCCATTGTCTACAAGAAATTCAGAACAGCGTGGTGTACTGGCAGTATTTAATAATGTTGCAACCATCATGATTACGGGAATTATTGTAGCGCTGATTTTCCCGATGCTGATTTTACCGAAATTGGGTGTAGATAAGAGCAGCTGGATTAGTATGGCGGTTATTTTGTCTATCATTGCTTTACCATTGACACTTTTAGAATACTATCATACAAAAGAGCGTGTTACAGAAGAAAGTGCTGCTGACGAAGAGGAGAGTAATGTTACCTTCAAAGAGCAGATGAAAGCTGTGTTTACGGATCGCTATATGTTCTGTTTACTTTTATACTTTTTGGTTTATACCGTTGGTTCTACGATGAAGAACATTTCACTTGTATATTACTGCAATTATGTTCTGGGATCTTACAATGATGGAATTACCCAGACTATGGTATCAGTAATCGGTGGTATCCCAATGGGAATCGGTATTTTTGCTGTATGGCCATTGGCAAAAAAGTTTGGTAAGAGAAATCTGACAGCCGCAGGTTTTGTTTTGTATGGTATTGGTAGTGCAATCTGCTGTCTGGCACCAACAAATATGGTGATTGTACTTGTGGGACAGTTTGTCAAGAATATTGGAGGACTCCCTTGTGCTTATGTATTTATGGCATTGATGGCAGATACATACGATCACTTGGAATGGAAGAACGGATTCCGCGTGGATGGTGCAGCGATGTCGATCTACTCCATTATTACTGTAACAATGACCGGTGTATGCACAGGAATATTCAACCTGCTTTTGTCAAAATCAGGCTATGTAGCACCAAGCCTTGTGGATGGTGTGACGGTAGCAGCTGCACAGGCCGATTCCGTAAAGAGTATGTTAATCTTCTGCTTTGTAGGGTTGGAAATCATTACATCCGTTATCATGGTTGTTCTTCTTTCATTCGTTAATGTAGAAAAGGGATTGCAGGAGAAACAGGATGAAATTGCAGCTCGTAGAGAGGCAAAAAACGCGAACAAGTAAAAAAGGGAGAAAATATGAAACATCAGGATATCATCGAAAAAATGACACTGGAAGACAAAATTGCGCTCTGCAGTGGGAAGGATTTCTGGCATACCAAGGATATGCCACAGTACGAGCTTCCTTCTATTATGATGAGTGATGGACCACATGGGTTGCGCAAACAGGAAAAAACAGCAGATATGCTGGGAATCAATGGATCTGTTCCGTCGACTTGTTTCCCGACAGCAGTGACAACGGGAAATTCGTGGAACGTCGAATTGATGAACAAAATTGGAGAGACGATAGCAGAGGAAGCAATTGCAAATCAGGTGTCCATCGTTTTAGGACCGGGAGCAAATATCAAGCGAAATCCGCTATGTGGACGTAATTTTGAATATATCAGTGAAGACCCTTACTTAGCAGGTAAGATGGCTGCAGGTTTTATCCGAGGTGCAGAAGAAAAGGGCGTTGCAACATCACTGAAACATTTTGCCGGGAATTCACAGGAAACAAAGCGTTTTACATCGGACAGTGTCATTGATGAGAGAACGCTGCGTGAAATATATCTGACGGCTTTTGAAATTGCTGTCAAAGAGGGAAGACCGGAGACGGTTATGTGCGCATATAACAAGATTAATGGTATTCACTGCAGTGATAACAAAAGGCTGTTGACAGACATTCTGCGGAAGGAGTGGGGACATCAGGGCATCGTTGTGACAGACTGGGGCGCAATGAATGATCGCATCGAAGGATTTAAGGCAGGTTGTGATCTGTCTATGCCTGGTGGAAGCGACTATATGGAAGATGATGTTGCCAAAGCAGTCCGTTCCGGTGCCTTGGCAGAAGAAATTATCGATGAAAATGTAGATCGTATGATTGAACTTATTTTACAAAGTGCTGCACGTTTGCAAAAGAATGCGACATTTGACCTGGAAGCACATCATGAGATGGCAAGAGAAGCGGCAAGGGAAGGCATTGTACTTTTAAAAAATAAGAATCATATTTTGCCTTTACAGGAAGGAACAAAGATTGCACTGATTGGTAAGATGGCAGAAAAAATCCGTTATCAGGGAGCGGGAAGCAGTCATATTAATCCGACAAAATTGGTACAGCCAAAGGATGTGATTTCACATGTGGCATTTGCTGTGGGATGTGATGAGCGCGGAAATACAGATGAAAATCTGTTAAAGGAAGCAGAACAGGTAGCACGCACGGCAGATGTTGCGGTTGTTTTTGCAGGACTGACAGAAGTATATGAATCAGAAGGATTTGACCGTAAAGATATGAAGATGCCAAAGGGGCATGTGCGCATGATTGAGGCGGTAGCGTCAGCAAATCCAAATACCATTGTAGTATTGATGTGCGGCAGTGCAGTGGAATGTCCTTGGATGGATGAGGTTTCGGGTGTTCTTTATGCAGGACTTTCCGGACAGGCAGGAGCAGAAGCTATTGCGGATATTTTGTATGGCAAAGTAAATCCAAGTGGAAAATTAGCTGAATCCTGGCCAATACGTTACGAGGATTGCATTTCTGCAAAAGAGTACGCAAAACAGAAGGATGCTCTTTATAAGGAAAGTATCTATGTGGGGTATCGCTATTATGACAGTGCCAAGGTGAAAGTACGTTTCCCATTTGGTTATGGACTCTCCTATACCACATTTGCGTATGACCATTTACAGGTGCAGCCACTTGCAGACGGAGCATATCAGGTTACCTGTGATGTGACAAATACCGGAAAAATGGCGGGAAAAGAAATCGTACAGCTGTATGTATCAGCACTGGAAAGCCCGATTTTCCGTCCTGCTAAGGAATTAAAAGCCTTTACGAAGGTGGCATTGGAGCCGGGACAGACAAAAGAAGTGAGTATGACTTTGGATGCGCGCAGTTTTTCTATCTATCTGGGGCAGACATATCTGGATGCTATGACAACAGAAGATACAGTGTCTGAGGGCTGGGTTGTACCAAACGGCAGATACAATATTATGATTGCTTCTAACAGTCAGAAAATCGAACTTATGGAGACTATTTCTGTAGAAGGGGCGGCACTTACTACACCTTCATGGCAGAACGATTCCTGGTACGAAACACTTACAGGACAGCCGGATACGAAGGAATTTGAAAAGATTCTGGGTTACACTTATGTGGAACAAAGACATCATAAGGGAGAATTCACGCTGGAAGATACCGTGGAAGAGATGAAAGATGAAGCTTTGATTATGAAAATCATGTATAAGTCAACGGAAGCTGTTATCAAAAAAGGTATGGGCGGAAAAATCACAGAAGACAATGAAGCAGATTTTCACATGATGATGGCATCTTCAGCAGGTAGTCCAATTCGTTCCATGATGATCAGTGGTGGTATCAAAGGTGGCGTGTTGCCGGGAATGGTGGAAATGGCCAATGGGCATTTCTTCCGTGGTATAGGTATGATGCTTGGAATTGTGAAGTAATAGGCAGGTGGACACCACGCATGGACAAAGATTTGTATAACATTCTTGAATGAAAGTAGGTACGGTATATGATGAAAGCGACAAATTTAAAAGTAGAATATCTGACAAACCCGATTGGCATTGATGTGGTGCGGCCTCGCTTTAGCTGGACGTTTGAGAAGGGGACAAAGCAAAAAGCATATCAGATCGTTGCAAAAGATGATCTTGGCAATCTGTTGTGGGATTCCGGCAAGGTTGCATCCGAGCAGATGCATCTGGTTGCCTGGGGCGCAGACGATTTAAAAAGCCGTATCCATGTGACATGGTGTGTTACTGTGTGGGACGAAAAAGATGAAGCAGAGACAAGTGAAAATGCATGGTTTGAGATTGGGCTTTTGCAGAAGAAGGATTGGACTGCCAAATGGATTACAGGTGACTATGTGCCAAAGAAAAAAGTGCGTTATCCGGTGGATTGCTTCAAAAAGACATTTGCCATTGCCTCTGATAAAAAGGTGAAAAAAGCGAGAGCCTACATGAGCGCCTGTGGTGTTTATGAAGGGAGAATCAATGGGGAAAAGATCGGAGAATTTATCCTCGCACCAGGAATTACAGACTATAGAAAGCGCGTACAGTATCAGACTGTGGATGTGACAGCTTTACTTGCAGCAGGTGATAACGAACTTTCTTTTATGCTCGGAGACGGATGGTATCGTGGTTCTATTGGAGCCTGGGGAATGAAGAACTATTATGGTTCTGAGACGAAGTTGTTAGCACAATTGGAGATTACCTATGAAGATGGCAGTGTGGATGTCATAGCAACAGATGAACGCTTCGATTGGACAAACGATGGACCAATCCGTTTTGCAGACAATAAAGACGGTGAAATCTATGACGCCAGAATGCAGGACTTTTTGCATGCGCAATGGAAAAAGGCGAAAGTAACGGAACATCCGGTTGTTCCAACAGCATCAGACAACTTTATACTGAAGGAGCATGAAGTATTTTCCAATCCAAAATTGATTACAACACCGGCTGGAAAAACCGTGCTTGATTTTGGACAGAATTTAGCAGGCATTGTTGCTTTTTCGGTAAATGCAAAAGCAGGACAGCGTTTGTATCTTCGCATGGGAGAACTCATAAAGAATGGTGAGTTCACACAGAAAAACATTCAGTGTGTAAAAAAAGATAAGATAACACCTTTGCAGGAAATTACCTATTTTTGTAAGGCTGGAAGAAATGATTACAAGACTACATTTGCAATCTTTGGTTTTCAGTATATTGAGGTGGAAGCGGATATGGAAATCCATCCGGAAGACTTTAAAGCAATTGCAGTGTACTCTGGCTTTGAGACAACATTTACATTTGATTCTTCCAATGCATTACTAAATCAATTTGTGAAAAACACACTCTGGTCTTTGAAAAACAATTCTGCAGATCTTCCTACGGACTGTCCGACAAGAGAACGTCATGGCTGGACAGGTGATGCACAGCTCTTTGTAAATACAGCATCTTACATGGTGAATTATGTACCGTTTGCCTTGAAGTACGAGAGAGATCTATGTGATTGGCAGACAAAGAATGGAAATTTTCCGCAGATTGCACCGGAAGGTGGTACAGATTTTTATATGCGTCCGATGAATGGTTCCGTGGGCTGGTCAGATGCCGGCATTCTGATTCCATATCGTTTGTGGAAAAAATACGGTGACCAGCAAATCATTGAAACCTATTATGAACCGATGCGTCGTTATGCAAAATACATGATCAGCAGAACCGGTAAGACAGAGCCATTTATATCGGTAAAGACAGGAGTATCCAAGGCGGATAAAAAGTATTTATATAACTTTGGTCAGCATTATGGAGAGTGGGCAGAGCCGGCGGATGTGCATGAAATGAGA
Organism: uncultured Pseudobutyrivibrio sp.; assembly: GCA_900546435.1. Classification (GTDB taxonomy): domain Bacteria; phylum Bacillota; class Clostridia; order Lachnospirales; family Lachnospiraceae; genus Pararoseburia. Next base: position 24,972 of record URCQ01000012.1, read on the forward strand.
TGGAAAGATTTTGCAACATCACGTCCGGAAGAGGCGACAGCCTATCTTTCTTATGTGATGAATATTATGGTTGAAATTGCAGAAACGTTAGGTCATACGGAAGATATTCCACTTTTCGAAGAATACCGCGATGGTGCGAAAAATACGTATCGTAAGCTGATGCAGCAGCCTGAGTTTTCACTTGATACGGACAGACAGGCAAGGCTGGTTCGACCATTGTATTTTGATTTGTTGGATGAGAAGGACACTGCATTTGCGAAAAAACGTCTGATTCAGGCGTTAGACAATTATCATTGGCGTGTAGGTACAGGATTCCTCTCTACTCCATTTATCTTATATGTGCTTGCAGAGATTGATCCGGAATATGCATACAGACTGCTCGAAAATGAAGAAAAACCGGGATGGCTTTGCATGCCAAAAGCAGGTGCAACGACCATTTGGGAAGATTGGGAAGGACCAAATTCAGATAATGGCAAAGGCGGTGGTATTGCATCTTTGAACCATTATTCTAAGGGTGCTGTCTGTGAATGGGTGTTTGAAGAAATGTGCGGTATCAAGATGGCGGGACAAAATCATTTTGTAATAGCACCACTGCCGGGCGGACATTTCAGCCACGCAGGCATGATATACGATAGCGTATACGGAAAAGTCGGATGTTCCTGGAAAAAGAATGAAGATGGAACATACGCATATCATATTACAATTCCAGCGAATACATCAGCTACGGTTCGCCTTCCAGGATGCGAGGAGCAGGTGCTTTCTGCCGGAGAATATGATTTGTAATTTTTGGGGACACTCCATGTGGCAAAAGGAACGTCCCTGCGGCAAATTAAAGATGATGTTAGAATAATATGACGAAATGATGAACAAAAAAGCGAATTTCCTATGATGGAGATTCGCTTTTTTACGATACACTATGATCTGAGGAGAGATTCCGAAAGGATATCGAAAAGGATATTTTAAGACAAAAGTTTTGGTAGAGAAGGAGATAGGATATGGAAAAATTTCCACAGGGATTTATGGTTGGAGCTTCTACTGCAGCACATCAGGTAGAAGGTAATAATGTGCATAGTGATTACTGGTTACAGGAGAATGTGGAACATTCGCAGTTTGTGGAACCATCCGGGGAAGCGGTGGATCATTATCATCGTTATGAAGAAGATATTCGATTGATGGCAGAAGCTGGATTGAATGCGTATCGTTTTTCCATCGAATGGGCAAGAATCGAGCCAAAACAAGGAGAGTTCGATGAAAATGAGATTGAGCATTACCGAAAAGTAATTGCTTGTTGCAAAGAAAATGGAGTGGAGCCTGTTGTGACATTACATCATTTTACTTCTCCGGCATGGGTGATTTCTCGTGGGGGATGGGAAAATGAAGAAGTCGTTGACTGGTTTGCAAACTATGTGCAGTATGTTGTAAAACATTTAGGAAGCGAGCTACGTTATATTTGCACCATTAATGAGGCAAATATGCGATTACAGTTAGCAGCCATTATGAAAAAATATATGGGTCAGATGGCTGGTGAACAGCAAGAAGAAAAAAATGCGCCAAAAGAAGGCGATGTACAGGTAGGATTGAATCTTGACCAGGGCATGAATACGATGATGCTTGGTATGATGGAATGTGCAAAGGCGTTTGGTTTGCAGGATCCAAGAGGAATCCATACGTTTGTATCCATGTGTACACCGGAAGGTGATATTTTGGTTATGAAAGCACATCAGGCAGCAAAAAAAGTCATCAAAGAATTGTATCCGGATATAAAGGTAGGTCTTACATTATCACTTCATGATATGCAGCCGGCAACCGGAGGTGAGGATGCAGCGCATAAGGAATGGGAGGAAGAATTTAGCCATTATCTTCCTTACATTGCAGAGGATGATTTCCTTGGCGTGCAATCTTATACAAGACAGTGCTTCGACGAAAAAGGAAATAAATATACCCCAGAGGGTGTAGAACTTACACAGATGGGATATGAATTTTATCCACAGGCAATTGCAAATGTAGTTCGTGCAGCTGCAAAAGAGTTTAAAGGCAATCTCATTGTTACAGAAAACGGAGTCGCAACAGCAGATGATAGCAGACGCCAGGAATATATCAAGGAGGCAACAGCAGGGTTACAGGCATGTATAACAGATGGTATACCACTTAAGGGATATTTGCACTGGTCTTTGATGGATAATTTTGAGTGGCAGAAGGGCTTTTCTATGCAATTTGGCCTGATTGCCGTAGACCGCAGCAACATGAAGCGTACACCGAAGGAAAGTCTGTCTTTGTTAGGAAGTATGACAACAAAATAATTATGTAAGTAAAAAGTAGAAAAGCCATAGGGAAAAACCTTGCAATGCAAGGAATATCCCTATGGCTTTTGTTCGTCCTGTGTAAAATAGTGAGGAAAATTTTGCTGAAAAGGCAAAGAAAATCAGAAATTGTGTATAATTTTCAGAAAAATCTTGTGTGATATGTCGAAAAAGTGCTATGATGGAAAAATAAAGGAGGAACGGAGTCCTATGAAAAAGAAAAAACAACAGAGGAAAAGAGGAATCGCGGAGGAGATACAGGTCAGTATCTTGTCAAAGATAGTCATCGTATTTGTTATCGTTGCGGCAGTGGTTACCTTTATGGTGGGCAACATCAGTCTGAGTGCCCAGAAGAACGACCTGGAGATGCAATCCAAAGCAGCAGCATACCAGTTGGAGCTATTCTTTGAGGAATACACGACGGTCGTAGAACAGATGGCACTGAACACAGATGTGCAGACTTTATTGGAGGAGACCGGACCGGGAGCTAATATTACAGAGTCAGAGCGTTATGCAACCGTATTCAATTCTATGAAAAAAACCGCGGCAGCAGACAGTGACAACATTCAGGCAGTCTGGGTCGGCGATATTGATGCCAATGTTGTGACACAGTCAGACGGCTATACCAGTGGCAGTGATTTTGAGATCACAGAGCGTGCATGGTATAAGGCAGTAGAAGAAGAAAAGACCATCCTTACGGATGCTTATGTAGATGTCAGCACAGGTAATGTGATCCTGAGTGCGGCTACTCCGGTATATGACCAGAGCGGACAAAATATCATCGGTGTTGCAGGTGTGGATGTGGCACTGGATCATATCCATGAACTTTTACCGGAATACAAGATCGGAAACAATGGATTTGTTATCCTGGCTACTTCTGAAGGCAATGTGATCTATCATCCGAACACGGACAACCAGCAGAAGAGTTTGAGCGAGTTGAATGCAGACAAGACCTTGATTCAGGCAGTTGAGGGAGGTAAAGATACTTCCGTACATTATTCCGCAGATGGAAAGAGCAAATACGGTTATGTCGGAAGAATTGGTTCGACCGATTATCTGACCATTTCCTGCTTACCGGCAAGTGAATATTTTGCAAGTCTGATCCGTTGTATCATCATTGTATTGTTGCTTGTCATTGCAGGTATTGTCGTTATCATCATCACGATCCGTCATCTGGCAACCCAGTTGACTAAGCCGATCGTTGCTTTGAATGATGTGGCACAGGAACTGGCAGAAGGCAATCTGGATGTGACCCTTGATATCGCATCTGAAAATGAGATCGGCGAACTTGCAGATTCTATTCAAAAGACAGTAGATCGTCTGAAAGAATATATCAATTACATCGATGAGATTTCTTCGGTATTGGATCGACTGGCAGATGGTAAGTTGAAGTTTACCTTGAAGTATGATTATGCAGGAGAGTTTGCAAAGGTTAAGACCGCCCTGCTTCATATCTCAGGATCCTTTGAGCAGATGATCGAAGATATCATTGACAGTTCTACGCAGGTATCTATCGGTGCGGATGAACTTTCCAAGGCTGCACAGAATATCGCAGAGGGTGCTATGACGCAGGCTGCATCTGTGCAGGAACTTGTTGCAACAACCGAATCCGTATCACAGCAGGTAGAGGAAAATACCGAGGATGCGCAGAAGTCTGCAACAGAGACATCCCGTGTTACCCATATGATGCAGGATAGCAGAGAACAGATGAATCAGATGATGGAGGCAATGAACAAGATCACGGAGACATCCAATGAGGTTGTCAGCATCATCAAGACGATCGAAGATATTGCAGACCAGACCAACCTTTTGGCACTCAATGCTTCTATTGAGGCTGCCAGAGCCGGAGAGGCAGGCAAGGGTTTTGCAGTCGTTGCATCTGAGATCGGATCTCTTGCGGATGACAGTTCTAAGGCTGCAAATAATACCAGGGATCTGATCGAGATCTCCTTGCAGCAGATTGATCGTGGTTCCAGTCTGGCACAGAATGTTGTGCAGTCTATGCAGGATGTACTGGATGCCGTCGAAGAAGTCAATGGCATGATCGGTAAGAGTGCAGAGAACAACGAAGCACAGAACCAGAGCATGGAGCAGATCCGTGTCGGCATTGAAGATATTTCCAAGGGCGTTGAGGACAATTCCGCATCTGCCGAGGAGGCATCAGCAACTTCTCAGGAGTTGGCAGCACAGGCGGCTACATTGGAGGAATTGGTTAAGAGATTTGATCTTAAGGATCATGGTAGAGAAGAATAAAAGAACTTTAGTAAAATGCGGTTGCCCGGTGTGGTGATCGCATTTTTTGCGCGTATTCACGCATTGTCAAAACGGGCAATCCATGGTACAATACATTAGTTTAGCAAGGCTATATGTTATAGAAAATGGAGAATAGATATGCGGTGGAATAAATACACGATAAATACAAGAACGGATGCAGAGGAATTGGTCTGTGCCATGCTATCGGAACTGGGCATTACCAGTGTAGAGATCGACAACTTTATCCCGGTTCCGGATGCGGACAGACAGGGCGGTGTATTTGAAGAACTGCAACCGGATCTGCCGGAGGACGATGGATCTTCACGCATTAGTTTTTATCTGGAAGAAGATGAGACAGACGCATCCGAGATCTTGGAAAAAGTAAGACAGGCTTTGGACGATATGTCAACGTATGCCCAGATCGGCGAGGGTACGATCACGAATGAAATCTCAGACGAGGCGGATTGGCGTGACAACTGGAAAGCCTATTTTTCTTCTTTTTCCATCGGCAATATTTTTATTAAACCTACCTGGGAAGACATGCCGGAGGACAAATCGGACATGACACTTGTGGAGATTGATCCGGGCGTATCCTTTGGTACGGGAAAGCACGAGAGTACCCAACTGGTGATTCGCCAGTTACAAAAATACCTGCAAGAAGGCGATCAAGTCCTTGATGTAGGATGTGGCAGTGGTATCCTTTCTATCGTGGCATTAAAACTCGGCGCACAGCATGTGGTAGGCACAGATATTGATGAGGATTGCATTGCATCCTCTTATGATAATTTTGCAGTCAATCACTTAGACAAGTCTCTGGGCGATTTTTATGTAGGAAATCTCATTGATGATGAGGCATTGCAGGATAAGGTGGGAAAGGAAAAGTATGATGTCGTGGTAGCCAATATTTTGGCAGACATCATTATCCCGATGGCTCCGGCACTGGCAGCAAGCATGAAGCCGGGAGCTATCGTTATTACATCCGGTATTATTGATTTTAAAGAGCAGGAAGTTGCAGATGCATTAAAAGCTGCCGGGCTTACCATTGTTGAGAGCAATGCACAAGGTGAGTGGCGCAATATTACAGCACGTAAATAATAACTGCCAGAATGGACAGATGCCTTGTAGACAGCGTTTACAGGATGAAATGATCAGACAGGTTGAAGGAGATTTATGCAGCAGATTTTTATAGATCAGTCAGTGAAAGAACAGGAAACGTTTACCGTGGCAGGGGATGACGCCAGACATCTGTCGCAGGTGCTTCGTATGCGCGCTGGGGAAACCCTTCGCGTCAGTACACAGACAGGAGATAACTATTTGTGTGAAATCGTTACATTAAATAAGACAGAAGTTACGCTTCGTGTTTTAGAGAAGATGGCATCCACAGAATTAGATAAACGTATTTATCTTTTTCAGGCGATTCCAAAAGGCGACCGCATGGAGACCGTCATTGAGAAAGCGGTAGAATTAGGTGTTTACGAAATCATTCCGGTCGAGATGAAGTATTGTGTTGTAAAATTAGATGACAAGAAAAAAGCATCACGCTTAAAGCGTTATCAGAGCATTGCGGAGGCGGCAGCGAAGCAATCAAAGCGCAGCCGTATTCCAAAAATACATGATTTTATGACGTATGCGGAGGCAGTTACTTATGCCAGACAGTGCGATGAGCGTATTGTGCCATATGAGTGTGCCGAAGGCATGGAAGCGACAAAACGTGCATTGGCACAGATGACAGATGCGACAAGTATCAGTATTATGATTGGACCGGAAGGTGGCTTTGCGGATGAGGAGATAGAGGCAGTAAGAGAGGATATGGATGTCATTTCTCTGGGAAGCCGGATCCTTCGGACGGACACAGCAGCCATTACAACGATGTCTATGGTGATGCTTGCAATCGAAATGCAGGGCTAAAAAGTATAGAAACATGTAGATTTCATTATATATATGAATAAACTAATAGTAATAGAATGTGAATAGGAAAAAACATGGAAGCATATTTAGATAATTCAGCAACCACACAATGTTCGCAGGCGGCAGCCGATTTGATGATGCACCTGTTGCGGGAGGATTACGGAAATCCATCCTCTTTACACAATCGTGGTATGGAAGCAGAAAACTATGTAAAAGAAGCAAGAAAACGCATAGCACAGACACTTAAAGTCAATGAAAAAGAGATTTATTTTACATCCGGTGGCAGCGAGAGCAACAATCTGGCAATTGTTGGTGGTGCACTTGCTAATAAGCGCTCTGGAATGCATGTGATTACGACGATGATCGAGCATCCTTCCGTTGCGAATCCTTTTGCCTATCTGGAAGAACTGGGATTTGCAGTGACGTATTTACCGGTAGATGCGTATGGATGCATTTCACTTGAGGATTTGCAGGAAGCGATGTGCAGTGATACGATTTTGGTATCGATGATGCACGTCAATAATGAGATTGGCGCAGTAGAGCCGATAGAAGAGGCAGCGCGCGTGATCAAACAGAAAAATCCAAATTGTCTGTTTCATGTGGATGCGATTCAATCCTATGGTAAGTTCCGGATTTATCCAAAACGTATGGGCATTGATCTGTTATCGGTAAGTGGACATAAGATTCATGGACCAAAGGGCAGTGGATTCCTTTTTGTACGAGATAAGGTAAAGGTACATCCGCTGATTCTTGGTGGCGGTCAGGAAAGAGGGATGCGCTCTGGAACAGAAAATGTGCCTGCCATTGCAGGGCTCGGTCAGGCGGCAATGGAAATTTATCAGAATTTTGAGAGCAACCAGACCAGAATGTATCGTTTGCGCGATTACTTTATTCAGGAAGTGGAACAAATCGATGGCGTTAGTGTCAATGGACATAAAGATCACAGAAGTGCACCACATATTGTGAGTGTCAGTGTTTCGGGTGTGCGTAGTGAGGTGCTGTTGCATGCATTAGAAGATAAGCAGATTTATGTATCTGCGGGAAGTGCATGCTCCTCTAATAAACCAGCAGTGAGCAGGACATTACAGTCTATCGGATTAAAGAGAGAATTGCTGGAGAGCACGGTAAGATTCAGTTTTTCTGTGCACACGACAAAAGAAGAGATTGATTATGCATTGGAGGCTATGAGAGGATTGGTTCCAATGCTGGCAAAATACAGAAGAAGTTAAAAAGGAGAGAACTATGTATAAAGCATTTTTGATTAAATATGCAGAAATTGGTATCAAAGGGAAGAACCGCCACTTGTTTGAGGACGCCCTGGTACGTCAGATTTGTTATGCACTTCGTAATGTGGAAGGTACGTTTAACGTGCACAAACAGCAGGGACGTGTATTTGTAGAGACAGAAGGCGATTACGATTATGAGGAGACCATTGATGCTTTGGGTCATGTTTTTGGTATTACCGGAATCTGTCCAGCAGTGATGGTAGAAGATGAAGGATTTGATAAACTGGCAGAGCAGATTGTTTCTTATATGGATCAGATTTATCCGGATAAGAATCTGACATTCAAAGTAAAAGCGCGTCGTGCCAGAAAGAATTATCCAATGGATTCCATGGAATTAAATGCAGCACTTGGTGGAAAGATTTTAGATGCGTTCCCGGAAATGCGTGTCGATGTACACAATCCAGAGGTGATGCTTTATGTAGAAATCCGTGAGAAGATCAGCTTCTACTCACAGGAGATTCCAGGTCCTGGTGGTATGCCAGTGGGAACCGGCGGAAAGGCAATGCTCCTTTTGTCCGGCGGTATTGACAGCCCGGTAGCAGGCTATATGATTTCAAAACGTGGCGTTGCCATTGATGCAACTTATTTTCATGCACCACCATATACTTCAGAACGTGCAAAACAAAAGGTTGTAGATCTTGCAAAAGAGATTTCTGCGTATACGGGACCAATCAATCTGCATGTGGTTAATTTTACAGATATCCAGCTTGCTATTTATGAAAAATGCCCACATGAAGAATTGACAATCATTATGCGTAGATACATGATGAAAATTGCAGAACATTTTGCAAAAGAAGATGGTTGTCTTGGATTGATTACAGGAGAGAGTATAGGACAGGTGGCATCCCAGACGATGCAGTCTCTGATGGCAACGAATGAAGTGTGCACGATGCCGGTATATCGCCCATTGATTGGATTTGATAAGCAGGAGATTGTGCAGGTATCAGAAAAAATCGGCACTTATGAGACATCGATTTTGCCATATGAAGATTGCTGTACCATTTTTGTGGCAAAGCACCCGGTTACAAAGCCAAATTTAAATATTATTAAAAAATCAGAAGAAAAACTTGCGGATGTCATTGATGGATTGATGGAAGAAGCAATTACTTCTGCTGAAATGATACATGTGGAAGCATAAAAAAAGAATCCTGCGATAAGCAGGATTCTTTTAAAAGTAATCCTATGTAATTATTTGATGATATAAGGCTCAAGAGCAGTCATAACTGCTGTTGTGTCTTCGTCTGTATGAATGGTAAGATCGATTGGCTTAGAAAGATCTAAGCTGAAGATACCCATGATAGACTTTGCATCAATAACATATCTGCCAGAAATCAAATCGAAATCAAAATCGTACTGGCTGATTGTGTTAACAAAAGATTTGACTTTATCAATTGAATTCAAAGAAATCACAACTTTTTGCATATTTAGGCCTCCTTCAATGTGTTGATTTTATACGCTTATCGTAATTCATTATATGGGAAAAGTCAATGTAAAACATGTAAAAAAATAACGTGATTTTAGTAAAGGAAAAAGAGGATGACAACAAGAAAAAAAGCAGCACTTCATAATCTGGGATGTAAGGTAAATGCCTACGAAACAGATGCTATGCAGCAGTTACTGGAAGAAAATGGATATGAGATTGTACCATTTACAGAATGTGCAGATGTATATGTGATCAATACCTGTTCGGTTACCAATATGGCAGACCGTAAATCGCGCCAGATGATTCATCGGGCAAGAAAAAAGAATCCACAGGCGATCGTAGTAGCAGCGGGATGTTATGTGCAGACAAGCACCGAGGAAGTGATGGAAGACTTGGCGGTGGATATTGTCATCGGAAACAACCAGAAAAATCATCTGGTGGATTGTATCGCAGAATTTGAAAACAAAAACCACCCGGTAGGTGCGGAGAATGCAGAACAAGGAGCGCAGGCGAGGAATACAGAAGAAAGGGTTGTGGATTGCATAGATATCAACAAAGATGAGCAGGAATATGAGTACTTTCTGGTCAACAAGACTGCAGAACATACAAGAGCATTTATCAAAGTACAGGATGGCTGTAATCAGTTTTGCTCATACTGTATCATTCCTTATGCCAGAGGCCGTGTGCGCAGCCGTGGCATCGAGGATGTGGTAGAAGAAGTTACATCACTTGCAAAAAGCGGATACCGGGAAGTGGTATTGACGGGAATTCATTTGAGCTCGTATGGACTTTCAGAAAATTATAACAGTGGATTTGAGCATAGCCGGTTATTAGAATTGATTGAGGCAGTCGCTAAGGTGGAAGGAATCGAGCGTATACGGCTGGGATCTTTGGAGCCACAGATTATTACGGAAGCTTTTGCAAAAAGGCTGGCAAATGTAAAAAAAATATGTCCGCATTTCCACCTCTCGTTGCAAAGTGGGTGCGATGCAACACTAAAGCGTATGAATCGTAAATATACAGCAGAAGAATATGCAGCAGGATGCGCTATGCTGCGCAAATATTTTGATGATCCGGCAATTACAACGGATGTGATTGTAGGATTTCCCGGCGAAACAGAAGAAGAGTTTGCAACGACAAAACAATATGTGGCAGATATCGGTTTTTATGAGATGCATATTTTTAAATATTCAAAACGAAAAGGTACAAAGGCAGCCGTTATGCCGGATCAGGTAAACGAGCAGGTAAAAACGAAGCGCAGTGATATTTTGCTTGCCTGTGAAGAGCAGATGTCGAAGACATACCGCGATGGTTATGTGGGACGCGAGGTAGAAGTGCTGTTTGAAACACCATGGGAATGGGAAGGCAAACCATATTATACCGGTTATACAAGAGAATATATTCGCGTGGCATATCCGACGACGGAGAATTTGTCAAATCAGATAAAAATGGGCGTGTTGGGCGAAGAAATTGCGGAAAATATTTATCTTTTGCAGGGATAAAAGCATGGATTCATTCGCAGAGTTCTTTACAAATTTGTTACGATATACTAAAATATAAGTAATTAGCTTGATAACAAAAGAGCAGATAGGTGCGGATATATTATGCAGAATTTAAGTAACACACAGTATTTTAAAGTTGAAAAGGAGACACCGACTTCCGTTAAGGAAATCCTTCATACAGTCTACGAAGCATTGGCTGAAAAGGGATACAATCCAGTAAATCAGATTGTAGGTTATATTATGTCCGGAGACCCGACTTTCATTACTAGCCACAAGAATGCGCGTAGTCTCATTATGAAGGTAGAACGCGATGAACTCGTAGAGGAACTCTTGAAGGAGTATATCGCGGGCAAATCATGGGAACATTAGGAATCGGTAGGAGTTAGATTGAGCAGAGTACTTGGATTAGATTATGGAACAAAAACGGTAGGGGTCGCTATCAGTGACCCTTTACTTTTGACTGCACAGGGCGTAGAGATTATTCGAAGAGAAAAACCAGGCAAATTACGTAAGACCCTGGCAAGAATTGATGAGCTAATTACATCTTATCAGGCAGATAAGATTGTTTTGGGATACCCTAAGAATATGAATGGCACAGAGGGAAAGCGATGCGAAGAGACCATCGCTTTTAAAGAGATGCTAGAAAACCGCACAAATCTTGAGGTTATCCTATGGGATGAGAGATTGTCTACCGTTACAGCAGATAAGACAATGATGGAGACAGGCATCCGAAGAGAACATCGTAAAGAATATGTAGATGAGATTGCTGCAATGATTATTTTGCAAGGCTATTTGGACTCACTACAGGCATAAGTGGAAGGAAAAGCATATGGAAAGCATTACATTAATTGCCCCAGATACAGAAGAAATCACTGTATATGTATTAGAAGAAACGACTTTAAATCAGCAAAAGTATTTACTCGTGACGGAGGATGGCGAGGGAGATACCGAAGCCTATATTTTAAAAGAAATTGCAACCGATGATACAGATGCCACTTATGAAATGGTACAAGACGATGTGGAATTTGAAGCAGTTGTAAAGATTTTTCAGGAATTGGTGGAAGATACCGATTTTGAAATGTAAAAACAAAACAGGAGGTATATTTTGAACAAAAAACAACAACAGAATACAGGAAAACTCAAAATCATTCCATTGGGCGGATTAGAACAGATCGGAATGAACATTACTGCTTTTGAGTACGAAGATAGTATTATTGTAGTGGATTGTGGACTTGCATTCCCAGAGGACGATATGTTGGGAATTGATCTGGTAATCCCGGATATTTCTTACTTGAAAGAGAATGAAGAGAAGGTGAAAGGCTTCTTTATCACACATGGACATGAGGATCATATCGGAGCGATTCCATATGTGATGAAAGAGCTGAATGTACCAATTTATGCGACGAAGCTGACCAATGGTTTGATCGAGAATAAGTTAAAAGAACACGGTCTTTTGACAAAAGTAAAACGCAAGGTTGTAAAGTACGGACAGCATATCAACCTTGGAAATTTCCGTGTGGAATTTATTCGAACAAACCACAGCATTCAGGATGCAGCAGCACTTGCTATTTATTCACCGGCTGGTATTGTTGTTCACACAGGAGACTTTAAGGTGGATTACACACCTGTTTACGGTGATGCCATTGATTTGCAGCGTTTTGGTGAACTCGGCAAAAAGGGTGTATTGGCTCTTATGTGTGACAGTACCAACGCAGAACGCAAAGGATTTACCCAATCAGAGCGTACGGTTGGAAAGACAATTGATTCTCTGTTTGCGGAACATAGCAATTCCCGCATTATTATCGCAACCTTTGCATCTAACGTAGATCGTGTGCAGCAGATTATCAATACGGCGCACAAATACGACCGCAAGGTTGTTGTGGAAGGCCGTAGTATGGTCAATATCATTGCGACAGCATCAGAACTTGGTTATTTGAAAGTACCGGAGAATACACTTGTAGATATTGAGATGCTTAAGAATTATCCGGATGAGAAGACCGTTTTGATTACGACAGGAAGCCAGGGAGAGTCCATGGCGGCATTGTCCCGTATGGCAAATGGAACACACCGTAAGGTATCCATTAAGCCAAACGATACCATTATTTTCAGTTCCCATCCGATTCCGGGAAATGAAAAAGCAGTATCGAATGTCATTAATGAGCTTTGCATGAAGGGTGCTAACGTAATCTTTCAGGATGTGCATGTTTCCGGACATGCCTGCGAAGAAGAAATCAAACTGATTTATTCTTTGGTACATCCAAAGTATGCCATTCCAGTGCATGGTGAATACAAACATCTGATTGCACAGGCAAAAATTGCTGAAAATCTTGGTATAGACAAAGACAATATCTTTATTTTGTCTTCCGGTGATGTGTTAGAGCTGAACGAAGAAAGTGCAAAAGTGACAGGACGTGTACACACAGGCGCGATTATGGTCGATGGACTTGGTGTCGGCGATGTCGGTAATATCGTCCTTCGCGATCGCCAGCATCTGGCAGAAGATGGTATTATTATTGTAGTGCTTACTTTAGAATCCGGCAGTGGCCGTGTACTTGCAGGCCCGGATATTGTATCGCGTGGTTTTGTATATGTGCGTGGTGCAGAAGATCTGATGGATAGCGCAAGAGCGGTTTTGAATGATACAATGGATCGCTTGCAGGATAAGAATATTACGGATTGGACCAAGATAAAAAACGAAATCAAGGATTCTCTGGGCGATTTTGTATGGAAAGAAACACAAAGACGTCCGATGATTATGCCAATCATTATGGAAGTGTAACATGATAGTAGAGGAACGTTTCCTGACCTATCTAAGATCCTTAGAAGGTCAGGAGATTAATTATATTGCAGAAATTGAAAAAGAAGCACTAGCGACGTATGTGCCAATTATCCGTAAGGATACCCAGGGATTTCTAAAATTCCTTATGCAGACATTACAGCCGGCTAAGATTTTAGAAGTGGGTACCGCGGTTGGCTTTTCTGCACTTTTGATGGAGGCATACAATCCGGTGGATTGTGAGATTACAACCATTGAGAATTACGAACCACGTATTCCGATTGCCCGCGCTAATTTTAAGCGTGCGGGTAAGCAGGAGCGGATTCATCTGCTTCCGGGAGATGCTCAGGAGATTCTGCCGACCTTAGTAGGAACATACGATTTTATCTTTATGGATGCGGCAAAGGGACAATATCCGATTTTCTTACCGGAAATCAAAAGGCTGATGCATGCAGGCAGTGTGCTGGTAACAGACAATGTTTTGCAGGATGGAGATCTGATTGAATCTCACTACGCCATCGAACGACGCAACCGTACGATACATAAGCGTATGCGTGAGTATTTGTATAGCCTGACGCATGATGAAGATTTTGTGTGCAGCATTTTACCGGTGGGAGATGGACTTGCGCTTTGTACGATGAAGTAAAGCGTATATAAAAAAGAAAACGTCATGTGTTAGCATGATAAATGATATAGAATGTTGGAGTTATTTCATGAGAAATATTGAATTGTTGGTTCCAGCCAGCAGTCTGGAAGTATTAAAAGTTGCCGTGACATTTGGAGCAGATGCGGTGTATATTGGTGGAGAAGTCTATGGACTTCGCGCAAAAGCCAAGAATTTTTCAAAAGAAGATATGGCAGAAGGAATCGCCTTTGCGCATGCGCATGGTGTCAAGGTCTATGTGACAGCAAATATTTTAGCACATAATGCAGATTTGCCAGGTGTGCGACGCTATTTTGAAGAGTTAAAGGAATTGAGACCGGATGCACTCATCATTGCAGATCCGGCGGTCTTTACCATCGCGCGTGAGGTATGTCCGGAGATTGAGGTACATATCAGTACGCAGGCAAATAATACCAATTACGGTACCTATCAGTTCTGGCATGGACTTGGGGCAGCGCGTGTGGTGTCTGCGAGAGAATTGTCACTGAGAGAAATCAAAGAAATCCGTGAAAATATTCCGGAAGATCTTGAAATTGAAACATTTATTCATGGTGCAATGTGTATCTCCTATTCAGGAAGATGCCTGCTTAGTAATTATTTTACCGGAAGAGATGCCAATCATGGAGCATGTACACATCCATGTCGTTGGAAGTATGCGGTTGTAGAAGAGCAGCGCCCGGGAGAATATCTGCCGGTCTATGAAAATGAGCGTGGAACCTATATTTTTAATTCCAAAGATTTGTGTATGATCGAGCATATCCCAGAGCTGATTGATGCAGGAATTGACAGTTTTAAAATAGAAGGTCGCATGAAAACAGCTCTTTATGTGGCAACGGTAGCCAGGACCTATCGTAAGGCGATTGATGATTATCTGGAATCGGAAGAAAAATATCGTGCAAATATGCCATGGTATCAGGAGCAGATTTCCAACTGTACCTATCGTCAGTTTACGACAGGATTTTTCTTTGGAAAACCTTCCGATGAAGCACAGATTTATGATAGCAATACCTATATCAAAGAATACACCTATCTGGGCGTTGTGGGGGAATGTAACGCAGATGGGCTGTACGCAATAGAACAACGTAATAAGTTTTCCGTAGGAGAAACTATTGAAATTATGAAGCCAAATGGCGATAATATAGAAGTAGTAGTAAAACGTATTGTAAATGAGGATGGGGAAGACATGCCAAGTGCACCGCATCCAAAACAAAAATTATGGATTGACTTAGGACAGCCGTTAGATCAGTTTGACATCTTAAGGAGAAAAGAGGAGGACTAAGGATTATGGCACAGGAGAAGTATGTAGCATATGTAGGAACCTATACACATGAGAATAGCATTGGGATTCATGTGTATGATATTGACATGGAAAAGGGAAGATTGACCGAGCGCGGTGTTGCGCCAATCAGTAATCCTTCCAATATCGTGGTAGCACATAGCGGTAAATATTTATATTCCATTGAGGATGAAGGGGTAGCATCGTTCTCCATTGATGAAAATGGGGATTTGACAAAAATTAACCAGGCATGGATCGGTGGTATGCGCGCATGTCATGTAGAAATCGATTCAAAGGATCGTTATCTGTTTTTGGCAGGATTCCATGATGGCAAGGTGACGATGATGCGCCTGAATGAAGATGGCAGTATTGCAGGTATTGCAGATGGCATATTCCATCAGGGCATTGGTAAGAGTTCCGTAGAAAAGCGTATGGATCCAAGAGTGGCTTGTACCAAATTGACACCGGATGAAAAATATTTATGCGCTGTAGATTGGGGCCTGAACCAGATTAAGATTTACGAAATTGATTATGCAGACGGCAAATTGCATTTATACGATATCTTACGTTGCCCATTTAGCAGCGCACCGCGTCGTATCTGTTTTTCAAAGGATGGAAAGTATGCATATGTGTTAGAGGAAGCAACCAATATCGTTGAAATTTACACCTATGAGTTACACAACGGCAAACCGGTATTTGAAAAAGTGGCAGACACTTCTGTTCAGAAAAAAGAAGATCCACTCGCTTCTGGTGCAGCAATGGAATTTGCTCCGGATGGAAAGTACTTATATGTTTCTTTGGATGGTTCGAATGAAGTGGTGTGCCTTGCGGTAGGAGAGGATGGGCAGTTGTCCATTGAGTGCAATGCAAAAATCAGTGGTGATTATCCAAAGGGAATTGCAATTTTACCGGATAATAAGACGCTAGTATCTTTAAACCATGACTCAAATGAGATTCGTACCTTTACGATTGATCATGAAAAGAAATGTGTACTGATGAAGAATCCACCACTTAAGGTAGATAAACCAAACAGTATTGTGATACATAAATTAGTATAAGATGAGATTGATTATCCTGTGGAGAGTTCACTTTTCATGGGATAATCTTCTTCATAGAAGTATGAAAAAGATAGGAGTAAAACATGGCAGGATCGACCTTTGGAGAGACTTTTCGTATTAGCACCTGGGGCGAGTCACATGGCGCAGCACTCGGCGTTGTGATTGATGGTGTACCCGCAGGATTGACACTGGATTTGGCGCATATACAGCAGTTTATGGACAGACGAAAGCCAGGGCAGTCTAAGTTTACGACTGCTAGAAATGAGGCAGATGCAATCGAAATTCTATCAGGCGTTTTTGAAGGAAAGACAACAGGAACACCGGTTTCTATGATGGTGCGCAATGCGGATCAGCATTCCAAGGATTATTCGGATATTGCGGAGGTGTTCCGGCCGGGACATGCAGATTATACATTCTGGGAAAAATATGGAATCCGTGATTATCGTGGCGGCGGAAGATCCAGCGGCAGAGAGACGATTGGAAGAGTAGCTGCAGGTGCCATTGCGGTTCAGATATTAGAGGCACTTGGTATCACCATATGTGCCTATACAAAGTCGATTGGTCCTGTGGAAATAGAGCAATTTGATGCGACAGAGATTCATAAGAATCCACTGGCTATGCCGGATGCGAATGCAGCAAAAAAAGCACAGGAATATCTGGAAAACTGTATTCATATGCAGGATTCTTCCGGTGGCGTGATTGAATGCCGTGTGCAGGGAATGCCGGTAGGAATCGGAGAACCTGTTTTTGATAAGTTGGATGCAACGCTTGCAAAAGCCATGCTTTCCATTGGTGCTGTGAAAGGCTTTGAAATCGGAGATGGATTTCTAGCGGCAACAGCAACCGGTTCTACCAATAACGACGCTTTTGTGATACAGGATGAGCAGGTGAAAAAGCAGACCAATCATTCCGGCGGCGTGCTCGGTGGTATGAGCGACGGCGATGAGATTGTCTTTCGCGTTGCGGTGAAACCGACGCCTTCTATCAGTCAGGCACAGCAGACGGTAGATTTGCATGGAAAGGAAAGACAAATCGAAATTCATGGAAGACATGATCCGGTGATTGTACCGCGTGCTGTTGTGGTCGTAGAAAGTATGGCAGCCATTACATTGGTGGATGCACTTTTTGCAAATATGAGTGCAAGAATGGATGCCATTGTTGATTTTTATCAGAAGAGATAAGCATAGGATATTAGATTTATAGAAAGATTAGAATTATGTATAAAGTTTTAAAAACAGAGGGAAGAGCAAAAAGAGCAGTGATGGAAACGGTGCATGGAACGATTCAGACACCGGTTTTCATGAATGTAGGAACAGTGGCTGCCATCAAAGGGGCGGTTTCTACGGATGATTTGCATGATATAGGGACACAGGTGGAACTATCAAATACGTACCACTTACATGTAAGAACAGGAGATAAGACCATCAAGGAATTAGGCGGACTGCATAAGTTTATGGTGTGGGATCGTCCAATCCTTACAGATTCCGGCGGATTTCAGGTGTTCTCTTTGCGGGGACTTCGCAAGATTAAGGAAGAAGGCGTGTATTTTCAGTCCCATATCGATGGTCATAAGATTTTTATGGGACCGGAAGAGAGCATGCAGATTCAATCCAATCTGGCATCAACCATAGCTATGGCATTTGATGAATGCCCAAGCAGTAAAGCGGACCGAAATTATGTAACGGATTCCGTAAATCGTACCACACGCTGGCTTGCAAGATGTCAGGCCGAGATGGCACGACTGAATTCTTTGGAGGATACCATCAACAAAAACCAGCTTTTGTTTGGCATCAATCAGGGAGCAATTTTTGATGATATCCGTATTGAACATGCGAAACGCATTGCAGATATGAACCTGGATGGTTATGCTGTGGGTGGGCTTGCCGTAGGTGAGTCTCATGAGGAGATGTATCATATCTTAGAGGAGACCGTTCCGTATTTACCACAGGACAAGCCGACATATCTGATGGGTGTTGGAACACCGGCAAATATATTAGAAGGTGTGGAACGTGGTATCGATTTCTTTGACTGTGTTTATCCGAGCCGTAATGGTCGTCACGGTCATGTATATACCGATCATGGAAAACTGAATCTGTTCAATCAGAAATATGAAAAGGATATGCGCCCAATCGAGGAGGGATGCAACTGCCCAGCTTGCCGCACCTACTCAAGAGCGTATATTCGTCATTTGCTCAAAGCAAAAGAGATGCTTGGTATGCGTCTTTGCGTACTTCATAACTTATATTTCTATAATCACATGATGGAAGAAATCCGGGATGCTTTGGATGCCGGAGATTTCGCAGGATATAAGAAGCGTAAGTTAGAGGGAATGGAAGCAGGAGAATAATTATAAAAGTTTTATAAACTCTATGAAAAATCCCTGCAAATCCTTGCGAAAAGTAGTGGGATTTAGTACAATAGTTAAAGTTTGAGGCATAAAGCCAGACATTTAGGAGGAATTTTTATCATGAATATTTTAATGAGCGCAGCAGCAGGCGGCAACGCATTGATGCCAATTATCTGGATTGTAGTTTTATTTGCATTTATGTATTTCTTTATGATCCGTCCACAGCAGAAGGAGACAAAAGCGAAAAACGCTATGATGTCTTCCCTTGCAGTAGGAGATACTGTTCTTACAACAAGCGGTTTTTATGGCGTTGTTATTGATATCGCAGACGATACAGTTATTGTTGAGTTTGGTAGCAACAAGAACTGCCGTATCCCAATGCAGAAGGCTGCTATCTCAGCAGTAGAGAAACCGGAAGATGCTGTAGAAAAAGAATCAAAATAAGATCCACATGTGGATGCATGAAAGAAGAGGCCGAATCCTTGAAATGGGATCTGGCCTCTTTTAGTGTGCTGATTTATCGGACGATAATGATTTGAAGTATAATATATCTACTTCTGCGATGCCAGTTGAGCTTGTAATTCTGCAATGATGCGATCTTTTTCGGCCAAATCTTTATCTTTTTTTGCCAGTTCCGCTTCTTGTTTCTTGATTAAATCGTTCCGATATTTTTCCTCAATTTCGGCGCGTTCTCTGAAGTAGCACATATCGCGGATGGTCTGGTCAGAGTTCATGGTAAGAAGAACCTGTGCACCATCATCCATGTATTCGTTGTTTTTCGTGATCATACGCAATTCCTCCCAAGTGGTTGCCCGGAAGAGGCCAGCCCACCTATCAATACCAAAGCATTTGTATTCTTCGGTGCTTGAGTTATAATTGGGACAAGTTAGAAGAAACCCAGTAAAATCAAGGGGTTGGAACTAATTTAGTCCTTATTTTTATACCTTTAAATCGGTACAGGATAGGGCAGCGCTGACATATCAATCCGAAATATGACCATTACATAGAGCAGTTCAGATTCATGGGCTGAGTGTGCTTTGTGTACCCAAGAGAGGTGAAAATTGAATAGTAATAATTTTAGGTAGGACTAAATTAGCTTTGCACTGAAAAGTGTATCCGGCTGTTTGTCCTGCCTTTTTTATTGGAAATGAGCAGGAGATGGCAGAAAAGAAGCTGATTTGGTCTGAATGTAAGTCATCTCGCAAAAAGAGAGGTGGCTGTATATGGAAGTATTGTCTTATGAAAGCAAGAGCAGAGTGTGATCGAATATAAATCGCTGGCAGATATTTCAGAGACAAGGAAAATAGGATAGAAACACAAACCGAAAGGTACGGGTAGCTGTATGAACAAAATTAGTAAGATTTGGAGGAACAGAAAAATGAATAACAAGTTAGAAGTAATAGGAATTGATCACGGCTGGTCAATGATGAAAACCGTAACTCAGGTATTTGTCACAGGGGTAAAGGAGATTACAACTACTCCGGCACTTTTTGGAGATGTTCTTGAGTACGACGGTAAGTATTACAAGATTGGAACAGTAAGGCAGGAAGTGAAAGATACAAAGGTTGAAGATGACAGCTTTTATCTTTTGACACTGGCAGCAGTCGCAAAGGAATTGAAGAAAAGAGGATTGTCAGATGCAAAGGTATTTCTTGCAGTAGGACTTCCACTTACCCGATTTGGAGCAGAGAGAAATAACTTTATTAAATACCTGACCAAGAATAAGCGTGTTGATTTCAGATATGAAAATGAAGCATACCATATTGAGATTGACGATGTGGCGGTATTCCCACAGTGCTATGCGGCAGTGGTTGACAAGATACCGACTATGGCAAAGAAAACGCTGGTTGTTGATATCGGTAGCTGGACAATAGATATTATGCCCGTGATTAACAAGTCACCGGACGAATCAAAGTGTGTTACCGTGCCGAGAGGACTTATTACCTGTATGCGTTCTATCAATGAGCAGTGTGTAAGACAGCTCAACGGGGAAGTTGATGAAACAGAAATCCAGAATATTATGCGATATGGCAGGTCTGATATAGATGATGAATACCTTGCGATTATCAAGGCTGAGATAGAGGACTTTGTTGAAAAGGTATATAACTCAATCCGTGAGTTTAGTTATAACCTTAAAACTACACCGATTGTATTTGTAGGTGGCGGGGCAGTGGTAATGAAGAATTTCAGCAATCACGAAGCAAAGAATATCTCTTATATCCTTGATGTAAAGGCAAATGCCAGAGGATATGAACAGCTTGCCATTATGGGACTGAAAACTGCTAAGAGACTTGCATAGGGGGTAGTCATATGGCACGAAGGCATATTATGGAGAGCACATTCCGACTGAATCTGCTCAATCCTCAACACGCTAAAATCAATGAGGTCATAAAGGGGCTTAATCCAAAGATATATAAGTCAAAGAATCAGTTCCTGATTGAAGCCTGTGAGTTTTATATTGACCACTATGGAGAGGATGATATTCCCTCCAAAGAGGAAAAGAGATATGAACAGTTTGTAACGAGGGACGAGATAGAAAAGATAAAAAAGGAAATTGAGTATTCTGCAATGAGTGAGGCAAGAAAAGAGGTCATTTCTTTACTTGGGGGAGCTTTGGCGGGAGTGAAGAACAGCCAGCCGGTAGTGATTGCAAACCCACAGGAAGATATGGAAGAACAGCCGGAAGAAGATGTTATGAATGATTCAGATGTTGCAGGATTGGCAATGGGATGGATGTTGAAAGGAGATTGATTATTATGAGAAGAATTGCAGGAGCCGTAGGAACCGCTGTTTTACAGATACTCAAGTGGATGCTGAAAATTGTTCTTGGAGCATTAAAGCTGTTCTTGGGACTTGTCAGGTTAGTTCTTCTTCTATTCTGTCTGATAGCAAGAGTATTTCTTTCATTCGTAAGAATGGGAACATTTTGAGGGGAGGTGAGACTATGGAGGTAAAAGGCTTCTTTCCTGCTTACAGGAAAAACAGAAGACTTGTGAAGTATTTCTTTAAATTTAAGAAATTGTTATAATCAAGGAGGTTAAAATGCACAGAATACGGGATTGTCCGGAATGAGCTGACGGGTATATCAAAGAGAAAATAAAAACGATCAACCTTGCGGGGGAATGTAAGCCAATGACTTATGTTCCCCCGCTTTTTTTATTTGGAGGATAAGCAGATATGATGAATTATGAGATTTTTAAGGAAGTAGTAAAAGAAAAGTTTATGGACTATATGCCCGACAGTTTTAAAGGTATGGAGCTTATAGTTAGACCTGCGGAAAAGGTAAATATGACATATGATGCTATCAATATTAGAGGGGAAGATACTACTATTTCTCCTACTATTTATATCAACGATATGTATGAGAAATATCAGAGCTGTGGTGATCTGGAGGAAACACTGATGGCGGCATGTGACCTTATGGCAATGGAGTTTGCAAAGACACCGCAAGTTGTTGATGTTGACAGCTTATACAAAGATGCAGATGAAAAGGTAGTATTCCAGCTTATCAATACGGAACAG
This sequence comes from uncultured Pseudobutyrivibrio sp., assembly GCA_900546435.1. Classification (GTDB taxonomy): domain Bacteria; phylum Bacillota; class Clostridia; order Lachnospirales; family Lachnospiraceae; genus Pararoseburia. The sequence goes on from URCQ01000012.1 coordinate 47,287, forward strand.
AACAAGTCATTTCTGGAGCAGGTGCCACATAGAGAATTTCAGGATCTTTCCATTATCTATAAACTTGTGGTAAATGCGGATACTGAAAGTATTCAGAGTATAAAGGTTACGAACAGCCTTGCGGAAAGACTTGGAATGAATGAGGAGCAGCTTTTTAAATATGCGGCTGAGAACACAAGAAGAATCTTACCGCCAAGAATAAGAAATATGAATGATGTTATGAAAGAGATGTTTTTAAGTGACGGGATGCCGGAGGAGATAGCAGAGATGATGATCAGGGAAGTTCCACCGGAGCAGACTCTGTGGATAATCTCCAATAACAGGGGAATTGACGGTGCAGTATCAATGCTTTATGAGAATGAGCTTCACGAACTGGCAGAAAACCTTGAAAGTGATCTGTATATCCTGCCTTCAAGTGTGCACGAAGTTCTTGCGGTGTCTACTGAGCTGACCGAACCGGAGGAGCTTGCACAGATGGTGGCAGAGGTGAATATGCAGAAGGTGGCATTGGAAGAACGACTTTCCAATCAGGTGTATCACTATGATAAAGATTTAAGGAAACTCACACTTGCAACGGATACACCGAACAAGAGACTGGACGGTATCGTGGCAGAGCCGCAGCTTGTATATGACGCAAAGGAAAAGGCGAGATAGGAGGCAGTTATGGAGCAGGAACTTACCGTAGAAGAACTGATTGCTCTTGTAAACAGCCAGAAAGGTGACTTTATTATCCGTATTGAGTTTGGAGAGGAGGCGGATTCCTGTGACAGAGAAGAACGACTTCAAACTTGATGTTGTATCCATAAGGCTTGTAAAGGAGGCTCCGATTTATTCGGAGCAGTCCTTTAACAAGCCGGAAGAAGTAGCTGCCGTAATGGGAGAATGTATGTGCCAGTTCGACAGGGAAGTGGTGTGTGTTGTAAATCTCAGCTCCGACCTAAAGCCTATTAATGTGCATTTTGCAAGTGTGGGTTCGTTGAATGAAGCAATGGCACACCCAAGAGAATTATTTAAGTCAAGTATTTTAAGTAATGCTGCCAGTATGATGTTGATCCACTGCCACCCGTCGGGAAATATATTTCCCAGCAAGGCAGACACGATGATGACGGACCGTATGAATAAGCTGTGTGAGCTTATTGGAATCCCTCTTTTGGATCATATCATCGTGGGAGGGGATAACCGTGCCTTCTTCAGTTTCAAGGAAAAGGGAATGATTGATAATCCAAGAATTACACTCAGTACGGATTACAGGAACCTTGATATTAAGTCACCGCTTGTGGCAGAGCAGGGAAAGGCAAGGTGAGAGTATGGAAGGAAGATTTACAGAGGAGGAACTTGCCATAGCAAAGAGCGTAGATCTTTGTGCCGTTGCAGAAAGTCTCGGTTATACCGTAAAGAGGATTGGAAAATATCACACCTTAAAGGAAATGGACTCAATCCGTATCTATGACAGAAGCCACTGGTACAGATGGTCAAGGCAGTTTGATAAGGGAAATAATGGCGGCTCACAGATAGATTTCCTCCGTGTATTTGGCGGAATGAGTGTAAAAGAGGCTGTATTCTGGCTCTTGGATTTTGCCGGATACCGGAGAATTGAAAGCACGGGAAAGCAGCCGCTTGTTCATCAGGTCACAAAGAAACAGCCACAGGAAAGAAAGCCTTTTGTGCTTCCGCAGCCAGCAGGGGATAATTCCTACCTGATATCCTATCTTAACAATGAGCGTGGAATCAGTAAGGCAGTGATAGAACTGTTTTTAAAGGAAAATCTCATATATGAGAGCAGGCATTATCACAATATTGTCTTTAAAGGAAATGACAAGAATGGAGTAACCAGATTTGCAAGTATGCGTGGTGTATTTGATAAACAGGGAAAACCATTCAAGTGTGATGTGGAGGGGAATGATAAGAACTATGGATTTAATGTGGTGAATGTAAACAGTACAGAGCTTGTTGTATTCGAGGCAGCAATCGACCTTATGAGCTATGTGGATATATTTGCCGACCATGAATCAAATAAGCTGGCTCTTGGAATGCTTGCAGATGCCCCGCTTGCAACTTTTCTCAGGGAACACCCACAGATTTCTTTTATCCGTTTCTGCCTTGATGGGGATTCACCGGGCAGGAAAGCAGCCGCAGAACTTATGGGAAAATACTATGGACTGGGCTATGAGGTTGAGGACTGTCCGCCACCAGCAGGCTATAAGGATTACAATGAATGGCTTGTTGCAACAAAACTTAATCTTGCAGATCAGAAAAAGGAGCAGATGACCATAGCCGGACAGTGCCATTAAAAAGTGGTGGTAAAAAGCAGTGGTTTTTACGGAAGATGGTGGAACAAAGCGGTGGTTTTTTCAAAAAGTGATAGAACAAAGTACCACCACTTTCCGATGCTGTTTTTTCCTATGAATATAAATTATAAAAAGTGGTGGCATAAAGCGGTGGTTTTTACCGGAAATGGTGGAACAAAGCGGTGGTTTTATTCAAAAGTGGTGGAACAAAGTGCCACCACTCTATATTTGGCAGGGGTATTAGGGGAATGTTCCCCTAACTAGATGGCATTAGGACAGAGATGTCTCTAATGCGTATCTAGCAGTCGCCGGGGACTTACCGGTGACTGGAGCCATAGTGAATATCTACGAAACACGGATAAGGAGGTGCAAGGTGGCAGAGAACAGGGAAATAACACTTTTTTCAGAACCAGAGGAACTGATTGCCTGGGCAGAAGTATATGATAAGCAAATCAACCCTTCGATAGAAGATGCTGCACTTCTTCTTAATTATATGGAAGGACATGATTATGCAATCGGAATGGATGCAGAGGGGAAGATGTACAGACAGGATATGGCAGAGGAAAACGGTGAGATAGAGCCATTTCCGATAGATGATGTGATTGATAAGGTGTGTGAGTGGAATTATGATCTGATACTTCACGCAGAGGCAAAGAAAGATGATCCGAAAGATTTTCAGGAATATTGCGAATTTCAGAAAAAGTATGACAGTTTAAAGGCAGATGAGAGGGTGTTAGACCGATTATTTGATAAAACCAGTCATGCAAAGGAGATTGATGCTGTTGCAACGGCACTGGTGGAAGCGTTTATCAGTAATCTGGAGGGCAAGGGTGATTTGGAAAAGGCGGCAGCCACGATAGCACAAGGAATAAAGGATTACAGTACAGATAAGAGGGGAAGGTGAGCGTATGGCAGATAAAATCCACTGTATCAGGAAAACGCTCCGTCTTATGCCGCAGGAGGCAGAAATGCTTGCAAAAAAGGCAGGGGAGAGCGGAATGTGTGAAGCAGATTATTTAAGACTGCTCATCAGCCAGAAACCGAATGATTACCCGGAAGTCAGGGAACTCTTAAAAGAGCTTATCAATGAAGTGAACCGTATTGGAATCAATATCAATCAGATCGTATTCAATAACAATGCAGGACTTTATTCCAAAGAGGATAAAACACAGCTTGTTGCCTATATGCGTAAACTGAACAAGAAAGTAAATGAGGCGGTGGTGCAGATTGGCAATCAGTAAAATCCTTAATATGAAAGATTGTGGCGGGCATTTTCACGGAAAACATTTAAAGCGGGCACTTGATTATGTGATGAACCCGGACAAAACACAGGATGGCAGACTGGTGGGTGCAATAAACTGTCAGGTCGATACCGCATTTGAGCAGATGAAGGAAACCAAGCGTAATTTTGGAAAAATTGATAAGCGTCAGGGGTATCATATCATACTTTCCTTTAAGGAAAATGAGGTAAATCCGGATACGGCATTTGAAATTACACAGAAATTTGTGGAGGAATATCTTGGTAAGTCATACGAAGCGGTGTTTGTGGTACACGATAATACAGCCCATGTTCATTCCCATATCGTATTTAACAGCGTGAGTTTTGTGGACGGTAAAAAGTACCGTTACGAAAAAGGGGACTGGGCAAAGTATATCCAGCCTATCACGAACAGGCTGTGTCAGGAATATGGACTCTCCATTATTGATGTGGATGATGAGAAAAAGGAGAGGCAGCACGAAAGCTATAAGGAATGGAGTGAGTACAGGGAGGGTAATTTTGTATGGTCCGATATGATAAAAAGAGACTTGGATGCCTGTATTTTGCAGGCGAAGGACTATGAGGAATTTCTCGAACTGCTGTCTGAAAAGGGATATCAGATAAAGCAGGGAAAACATCTGGCAATCAAGCCACAGGGTATGACAAGGTTCAGAAGGTGCAAATCTCTTGGGGATATGTATTGTGAGGAAGCAATCCGGGACAGGATTGTAAAAGAGGATATTGCGTTTTATAAGAGTAAACAGGATATACCGAAAGTTTCCATTGTAAAGTGCAGAGTTAAAAGATACCGCAGGGCAGGCTTGTCAGGACTTCAGAAAAAGCATTATGCGAAGCTGTACCGGGTGGGAAAACTCAAAAAAAGACCATACAGTCAGGTATGGAAGTACAGGGAGGATATCCGTAAAATGCACAAGCTGCAGGAACAGTATTTGTTCCTTGCAAGGCATAATATCCATTCAGCAGAAGAACTTGTGGGGACGATAGCTTCTCTTACGGATAAGAAAAAAGAGACTTCGGCAGAAAAGAGCCGGATTTATAAAGCAAGGGAAAGGAGCATGGAACTTTTTACTGCGGCTGATGAGATGGAAAACTTAAAGCCAGCAGAGCAGTCATACAGGCTTGGAGATATCTTCTTTGAAGATGAGCATAGGAAGTGGGTGGCACTGGAGCAGGAATTACAGGCACAGGGATATTCGCTTGAGGAAGTGCAGGCTTTAAGAAGACATTACAAAGAGGAGTATTCAGAAGTGTGTGCGAGAGAAAAGGTTGTATGCAGGGAACTGAATACGGGTAAGGCAATATTAAACAGCATGATTCCGGACAGTATTTCAGATGGAAGAAAGACCGAATACAACAGAGAGATTATAAGAGACAGAAAAGAGCAGCCAGTAAGATAGGCTGTTTTTTTACGCAGTTAGGAGGAGCATATGGAACAAAATCTGAATGACAAGCCGTTAAGCAATATGCAGATTGCCAGATATATTGAGTCATTGAGAAAAGAAATGAATTTCGATGATGAGGTGTACGGGCTTGTAAAAAGTGATCTTGAGGATGGACTTACGCAGGAGCAGACGGAAAAGTATTTGGATAAGAATTTTAACATCGGACAGATGAGAGTGTTATCGGAAGGTCTGCATAAGGGGATTCCGGAGGAACTTTTTAATATCCTTCACAATAATAAGCTCTCCGGCAATCAGATGAAGGTATCACTGGAATTTTATGAAAAGGGAGTTCCGGTTGAAACCATACAGGAAGCTGTGGCAAGGGGAGAGAAGCCCGTTGTGATGAGAAGATTATATGAAGAAGTTCTGGCACAGCTTTCAAAGGCTGCGGAGCAGTATACGCAGGACTCAGAGTATGTGAAAGAACTGATTGCACAGATGGAAATGGTAGTGGAGAAAATCAACTATCAGGAGGAAAGATACGATGCCCTTAATAAAAAATTATCCGATGTTGAAGTATTAAAGGAAGATAAGGAAGTCACGGAAAGGCTTGTAAAGGAAAATGAGGACAAGGATGGAATTATCAGCCATCAGCAGGATGAACTTAATAAGGCAAGCAGCACGATTGCAAGATTAAGAGATAGCATTGAGCATAAGGACAAGGAGATGGAGCGTATGAGAGACAGGATAGAATCTCTTGAGGATAAGATTATGAGTGCGGCATCTGATGATCAGAAGGTTGCGGAAAAAGAGGAAAAGGCTGGACCGTCAGAGGTTTTGGCAGCTACTGATAATAAGGAAACAGTGAAAACACTTGCAGATTCACAGGCAGTGCCACCTATGTACAATGGAATACCCGTGTATTATCAGATACCTGTTACGGACTCTGCCGGGCGTGTAATCCAGCATCTTCCAGTTGAGCGTACAGAAAGAAAATCAAATGGTGGTATTGCGGCACTTTTTGCCAGACTTTCATTTAAAAAGAAGTCAAGAGCCGACATTGTAAAGCTGGTTGCAAGCGGTGATCTTGTGCCTGCACAGCTTGTCCAGATAAAAAGTGCCATAGAAAAGGGACTGACAGAAGGGCAGCTTGTGGAACTTATCAATAATAATGTCTCAGCAGAAAAGATGAAAGAGATTATTGAGATTGCCGTGCTTGAAAACAGTATGGCAGGTTAGGAGGTACTTATGAATTTAGCAGTAGTCAATGAGGCGGTAACAGGGATGAACGGTGTAGAACACGAGTTCACGGAAGAAGAAAAAAACTTTGTGGTGCAGTTTGCTTTCCGAAGCGGCAGTAAGGAAGATACGATTTCCCTGATCGAAGCTCTGGCACATTCCACGGATAAGGTACAGTCCGAGGAGATTATGGTCACATACAGGTCAAAGTACGATATAAAGCCTGCGTGGGTGGAACAGGTCGAAAACCTGCTTGTGGCACTTGAGATGTACCGGATAGAGGAGGAAAAAGCAATCAGTCATCTGTCTGATATTTTAACAGCATATGGTATTGATGTTTCAGCAGAGGAAATCCGCAGTACAAAGGCGGAAGAAATAAGGACAACAATAAGAGAGAAAGCGGAGGTGCGATAATGGCAGAGGAAATTCAGGAAGCGGTACAGATTATCCGTGTCGCATATGACGGGATAGAGATTGCTATGAAAGTAGGCAGTGGCGGTATTGCCGCCATGCAGAAGGCAATCGACTTTTTAAAGGGGATGCTTGATTATGAAAAGTCGTTGGGAAAAACATCTATGAGAAAGCTGCTCTTAAAGGGCGGGGATTTGCAGGTATTGCAGTTTAAAACGGAAGATATGAGAAAGGTTGAGAGAATGGCAAAGAAATACGGAATCCTGTATTCGGTTCTTCCAGACTGTAACAAGACAGACGGTATGAGTGAGGTCATCTTTCATACAGAGGCAGTTCCCCGTGTGAATATGATGATACAGAAGCTGAAATTTGGCAGGATTGCCACCTTTGATGACTATCTGAAGAATGGAGATGAAAAGTCCCTCGGCAAGCTGATGGATTTTTTGAGAAAACAGCAGGGAAACGAGAAAAGCCACACGGTAGAAGGGGATAAGGTAAATTCTGCCATAGACGGACTCATTGAAAAAGTGGGAATGTTTGCTATGGAAAAACAGGCTATCAGTGTGGAGCAGGTCAAGGAGAATTTCAGCATCAATGGGGAGCAGGCAGAAAATGTAATAAAACAGCTTGAGACAATCGGGGTGCTTGGCGGCAGGAGTGAGGATGGTACACACAAGGTAATGATGGATAAGGAGGCTTTCACTAACCGGATCAGAGGGTATCAGAGCCTTGCGGACAGAATGAGGGCAATATCTGCCTCAAAAAATACGAACCTGTCAGATGTTACGATCAGTAAGAAACTTATTGCAGAAGAAAACGACCATGCAGTAAAGACCAGAGTTCCGGGAACATGGGGAAAAGATGTCAGATATGTGTGGCTGCATAAGGAGAACGTTATGGATATCCATAATGGAAAGACAATGCTCACATTCCTTGATACCAGCAAGGATTACAAACTCTATGATGAGCAGAACCGTGTGGTAACTACGAAAAAGGGAGACGAACTTTATACGCATTATGATAAGGTAGAATCATCTGTCAGGGAGCGATATGAAAAGGTTCAGAAAGAACAGAAAAAGACCACAAAGAAGAAAACGGTTACTACCAGAAAAGAGAGGTAGGAGCCTATGCAGACAACGAAGAAAAAACCGTCACTGATATTTATTTTAGTGGGTGCAGTGTTATCCGGGTATCTTGGTTATCTGATAAATGGTGCATGGACAGAAGGGATTGCCTTTAATGACTTTATGAACAGGTTCAATGAAGTGTGTGCAGTTCCTTTTGCCAATTATTACAATTCAAATACAGTAAACGCAGTAGCCATTGCATTATGTATCTATGCAATGGCTATTATTATGTATTACACCAGCCAGAGAAACTATATGCCCGGCAAAGAATATGGTACAGCAAGATTTGAAAATCCGAAGCAGGTCAATAAGATACTGGCGGATAAAGATGAGAATTTCAACCGGATACTCAGTCAGAATGTGAAGATGTCGCTGGATTTCCGAAGGCTGAAGCTCAACGGAAATATACTTATCTGCGGCGGTTCCGGAGCAGGAAAGACATTTTATGAAGTAAAACCGAATCTTATGCAGATGCCGCATAACTGTTCTTTTATCTGTACCGATCCAAAGGGAGAGATATTAAGAAGCTGTGGGCAGATGTTAAAGGATAACGGGTACAATGTAAAAGTTATCAATCTTTTGGAGATGGATAAATCAGACTGTTACAATCCATTTTCCTATATCAGAGAGGAAACTGATGTGGTGAAGCTGATTACCAATCTTATCAGTAATACCACACCAAAAGGCTCAACACCGAGTGATCCGTTCTGGGAGAAAGCGGAAGGCTTGTTTTTACAGGCAATTTTCTATTATGTGTGGCTGGAGGTGCAGCCTGCAAAGCGAAACTTTGAGACAGTTTTGAAGCTGCTTGGAGAAGCAGAGGTCAAGGAACCGGGAAAGGCTTCAAAGCTGGATGTCCGTATGAAGTTTTTAGAGGAGAGTTCGCCGCTTGGAGCAAACCATCCGGCAGTCAAACAGTATAACAAATGTATGAGGGGTGCCGGAGATACTGTCCGTTCCATTATCATCAGTGCAAACTCAAGACTTGCATTTCTTGAAAATAAGCAGGTTTTACGCCTGCTCTCCAAAGATGAACTGAACCTGTCTGATATCGGCATTGGAGTCAATGGAGATGGGGAGACAAAGACAGCACTGTTCTGTGTAATCCCGGATAGTGATAAATCCTATAACTTTATTATCGGTATGCTGTACACACAGATATTTCAGGAATTGTACTATCAGGCAGACTTTAACTGCGGTGGCAGACTGCCAATTCACGTCACCTTTATGTTAGACGAATTTGCGAATGTCGCATTGCCTGATGACTTCTGTTCGTTGTTATCGACAATGCGAAGCCGGGAGATTTCAAGTATTATCATCATTCAGAATTTCGCCCAGCTAAAGGCACTTTTCAAAGATACTTGGGAAACAATCCCCGGCAACTGCGATACCTTCATATATCTTGGAGGCAATGAGCAGAGTACACACAAGTATGTCTCGGAGCTTTTGGGTAAAGGCACGATTGATAAAAAATCAAGCGGAGAGACAAAGGGCAGACAGGGAAGCTCATCAAGGAATTATGATGTTTTAGGCAGGGAACTGTTTACACCCGATGAGGTCAGAAAGCTGGATAATAAGAAATGTATTATTTTTATCCGTGGTTTTGATCCGATAATGGACAATAAGTATATTCCATTCCGACACCCGATGTTTAATCAGACAGCGGACGGAAAGGGAAAAGCCTATGTCCATAAGACACAGGGAGCTGATCGTATCATTGGACCGCCATTTGAGATTTTGTCGGAAAAAGCCATTAAGCATTATGAAAAAATGAAGGATAAGGGCGAAAATGTGTATATTGATACACTGACCTATGAGCAGTTTATGCTGCTTGGGGATAAGGAATTAAGCAGGAGATTTTCAATGCAGGATGAGGCAGAGCAGAAGGCGAAAATCGACAGGGAGCAGGCAAATGAGTTTGAATATGCCGATGAGTCGCAGAAAGCGGAGAACTCCGACAGTACCAATGGAGGAGAGAAGCCTGTAAGAAATCCTGAAAGGGAGAAGACGAAGTGGGAGGATACAATCACAAACCGAATGATGCACTGGTCATATACAGCGGAGCAGAAGGAGGAAGTGAAGAAAGCACTTGCGGCAGGTGTTCCAAAAGCAACGATACTTACTTATTTTTATCCGGAAGTGACGGTGGAGAAGATGAGTTCGTACCGGAAGGAGCAGTAAAGGTGTCGCATAGGCACAGGAGCTGTGGTATAATGTGCCTATGCGAAATTAAAGAGTTTCGTAAATCGGTATTTGAGAGGGGATGGAATATGAATTATGAATAAGGAATGGTCTGAACTTAATAAAACAATGCAGGCTCAAATAAAAAAGAAAGATACTTATAAGATGGGCATTGATACTTTATTTAATTTGCGAAGACAGTTAATGCAAACTTTGGTATCTTTCAAAGAAGATTTATGCAGAGAAGATTTTAATGCAATCCCCTTTATAAACGCTGATGGTTACCATAGCAAGACGATTGCCTATTCAATTTGGCATATTTTTCGTATTGAAGATATTGTTGCGCATACAGTGATAACTGAAGATGAACAGGTATTTTTTACTGGCAATTATCAAGTGCGTATCAATTCACCAATCATCACAACCGGAAATGAACTCGTTAAACAGCAGATTGCCGATTTTTCAAAGCAGCTTAATCTGGAAGAGCTATATTCGTATATTTTTGAAGTACGAGAAAGCACCGAGAAAATACTTGAACGGTTTTCTTATGATGAGTTGAAATGGAAAATTCCAGACGAAAGAAAAGGCTATTTAAAATCGCTGAATGTAGTAAACTGTGATGAAAAAGCAATTTGGCTGATTGATTATTGGTGTAGTAAAGATATTCGTGGACTAATTCAAATGCCGTTTTCAAGACATTGGATTATGCACACAGAAGCCTGTCTGCGCATAAAGAACAAGATGCATTCATAAATAAAAATTCAAGTTTGCCGAAATATATTTCTAACTTTCCCCATTTTACAGGTTTTCCAGCCTATTCATTAGTGAAATGATATGTATTTTCCCTTATTTTTGCCCTTATGAGATAATCACAAGGGAAATAAGGGAAAGTTTTATTTAGTCGTTTCCTGCCACTTTATCAAGTAACCTTGCGGATTCCCGTTTGGCTTTTCTTGTGGAGTGAGCGTAGACATTCATTGTGGTACTGACATCTGAGTGTCCTAACAGTTCCTGCACATCCTTTGGTGCTGCTCCATTTGCCAGAAGGTTGCTTGTGTAGGTGTGCCATTACGGTATAATAACGACAAACGGAAAAAGCCTTGATTTTCAAGGGGTTTCAGCGTTTGTCGCCGTCTATTCAATTCCTTTTCCCAAGTTGAAATATGGCGAGAAAATTGACGAAAAAAGGAGGCTGTTACATTAACGACAAAACCGAATAGTGCCAGCGGTCCGGCATTTTGCCTGGCCGCTGATTGCCGTGGGCGTTTCATCTTTTTAGGTGGACGCCCTTTTTTCATGCAGATTTTTAGAAGAAAGGAGCCACACATGGAACTGAACGAAATGGAAAAAAAGATGCTCTTTCAGGCCGAAGGAGACTGTCAGGCAAAGGTTCTGAATGAGCTTTACATGACCGTGCGATATTCAAACAATTCCGAGCTGCGGGAGGCGGCGGAAAGCCTTATGGCAAAGGTGCGTGTTCTGTCGGACCGTGAGTGCATGGATTTGGTGCGGGACATTCAGAAGAATTACCGGCTGCCCCACCCGCCCCGGACTATCGGGGAAAGGATCGCCGAGGCCAGGCAGCAGTCCGGCGCGGAGAAATTAAAGGGGCATGACATCATGGGGCTGGAACGCTTTGACCCGGAGGTTAAGCACATGATCGTCTTTGATGTGCTGTCCTATGATTCCCCTGTTGGGGATAAGGGCGATAAAATGCGCCTGTTTCTTACGGAGGCCGGCTATCAGAAATTCTTAGAGAGCCAGGAACGGGGCGAAGTCAAACTGAAAAATCATGCGAAGGTCTCAGGCGGCCATCTCCATTATGACCGCAGGGACCGCGCTTTGTAACGGAATAACCGAAGAAAGGAGGCTGTGAAATGGCTGTATTCCGTGTAGAGAAAACGAAGGACTTTACGGTTATGAGCAATCACCACCTGCGCAATACGGAACTGTCCTTAAAGGCGAAGGGGCTTCTTTCCCTTATGCTGTCGCTGCCGGAAGATTGGGATTATACCACAAAGGGGCTGGCCCACATTTGCAGGGATGGCGTGGATTCCATTACCACCGCCCTGAAGGAGCTGGAACGGCACGGGTATCTCACCAGGCAGCGCCTCCGCAATGAGAACGGACAGCTCGGCGATATTGAGTACACGATCCACGAAAAGCCTGTAACCGGCGTAAAACAAGGTGTTTCACCTAAACGGGAAAATCCAAGACAGGTAAATCCAAGACAGGCAAAACCTGAACAGGCGGAACCTGAACAGGAAAATCCCGCACAATTAAATACTAATCCACAAAAAACTAAAAAATCAAAAACGGATATATCAAGGACACATCAATCAATCTATCCGGAAGAGCCGGAAACGGCAGGCTGTCAGGATGGGATTGATAGGATGGATATGGCAGAGGCATACCGTGGAATTATCAAAGAGAATATTGAGTATGACTTTCTGGTTCCCCGCTATGGGCAGGAACGCATGGACGAGACTGTGGAGCTTATGCTGGAAACGGTGCTGTCAAGACGGCCCTATATCCGCATTGCCGGAGACGACTTCCCACGGGAGGTTGTCAGGAGCCGGTTCTTAAAGATCAATTCCGACCACCTGGAGTATGTTTTTGACTGTATCGACAAGAACGTTACGAAGGTCAACAACATCAAGGCTTATCTGCTGGCAGCGCTGTATAACGCGCCGGCAACAATGGATAGCTATTACCGTGCGGAGGTCAACCATGACCTGTACGGCTGTTAGGCGCTTTCAGGCGTCTTTTTTCATATCATCACAGGAAGGAGGCGAAGCACGATGAAACGAAAATCTGTGCCGACACCATGCCCGGTGTAACCAAAGAGCAGATTCAGGCGGCACGGGAGGCGGACCTGTTCGCCTGGCTGCAATCCCATGAGCCCGGCGTGCTCAAACGGGACGGCCCCAATTACCGGCACAAGGAGCATGACAGCCTGGTCTATGTGACCGGGAAACGGTACTGGTACTGGAACAGCCGGGGCCGCAGTATTAACGCCCTGGATTACCTGATCCAGATTCGGGGCTATGGTCTGGTGGATGCGGTTCAAGCACTGGCAGGCGGAGAAATACGGCAGACGCCGGCTTACCAAAGCGCGGCGGCAAAGCAGGCACAGAGAGAGCCGGAAAAGAAACCGTTTACGCTGCCCTGGGCCAGACGGTGTGCTACCGCCGCTGTTTCGTATTTGCAGCGGCGCGGGATCAGTTCGGATGTGATCAGCCGGTGCTTTCGGAACGGGCTTTTCTATGAGGCCCGGTATCATGGCGAACCGGTCTGCGTGTTTGTCGGAAAAGACAACGCGGGGAAAGCGAAGTTTGCCTGTATGCGCGGTATCACCGGCAATCTCAAAAAGGATGTTTATGGCAGTGACAAGGAATTTAGCTTCTGCTACCCACCGCAGAATCCGGGCAGCCGCCATGTGGCCGTTTTTGAGGCTCCCATTGACGCACTTTCCCATGCCACGCTGCAAGAGCTCGAAGGCTGGAAATGGAATGGCTACCGCTTATCCCTGGGAGGCACCTCCCATGTGGCGCTGACCGCGTTTCTGGAACGCCACCCGGAAATAAAGCGGGTCACGCTTTACATGGACAATGATCTTGGCGGCCTTACCAATGCCCGGAAAATCAAAGCCATGCTCCATGAGGATCAGCGGTTTAAGCATATCCGGGTGAGCGTCAACCCGCCCCGCGTCGGAAAGGACTATAACGAAAAGCTGCAACATATCAGGGAACAAATTAAAGGCCGTCAACTACAATGCCGCCAGAAACAGGCGGCTATTTCAATTTAACAGGAGGATTTTAACATGACGAAGACAGAAAATACCGCTTTGCAAATGATCGCCGAAGCCGCCCGGTGCCCGGAATATGGCCCCGATATGGTTAAGGCTTTGATGGAAAAATTGGATATGAACGAAAAGGGCTTTGCGCTTCTGATGAACGTTACGCCCTCCACTGTCCGGCTCTGGACCAGCGGCGCCGTTCAGCCCAGCGGCACGGCCAAGCGCCTGATGCAAATTTATGAAACCGGGCCGGAAATCGTGAGCAAGATTGCCGGCGGACAGCACCCGGAGGATGGAAATGCTTATAAATGATTGCGTTAAGTTTTCGCACAGACTGGAGGTGATAATGTTTGGCAGAAAATTTACAGCATGAGGATTTTGGGGAAAAGATCGGAGGTGCGAAAAAAGACCTCTGGAAAGACCGCGGCCTGTATGTAGACGACCTGGGCGCCATGAATGAGCGGGAGGCGGAGAAATTCGTCAAGAAGGATAATGTCTGGAAGAAACCGGACTATCAGGCCATGCTTGACGATGGCGTTCCCCTCGGCGTTGTCTATTTCATCAAAAAGGCACGGGACAGCCTGGGGGCTTCTCCCCAATACCGGTACAGTGACAAAACCCCGGAGCTCAGGCGTGCCAGGCAGGAGGAATATATTGAGACCGTCCGGCAGCTACAGGCCGTGATCGAGGATGTGCGCACACTGGATGACGCTATGCAAGCCTATGACCGCTTTCTGATACAAAATGGATATGTGGAGCAGGTGCAGGGCTGGGCCAGCGGAACCCATTACCGCGCTACGAAGAAATCCCTGGATAACCCGGTCATTACCAATAAGCTGGTGCAGGCCTTACATATCCGCTCCGCTTCTCACTTTGACCGGGATTTCACGCAAAAGGCGCAGCAGGAACAGTTTGGCGTTTCCAAAGACCAGAAGATGCCAAAGGGCTATGCGATCCACTTCAATGACGGGAAAAACACCTATTCCAGAAATAACGACTGGAAACCCGGCACCTATTATGTGACGAAAGGCTATTCCATTTTGCAGACAAATTTGGAATCCCGTGAGGCAGCCCTGAAATGGGTACAGGATTTTGCCCGGCAGCGGAGCAAAGGCGGAAAGGTCCGGTTTACCCCTCCGCAGCTTGCGCATGTGAGACGGACCGGGCCGGACTACCGGAGCGGTCAGGAGATCACCGGACAGCATTATCTTGACACTTTCGGCTTCCGGGGCGGCGAATTTGGAAACTGGATGAACCAGAATGACCGGCAGGCGTCCCTGAACATGGGATTTGAAGCACTGAAAGACCTGGCGGCTGCCTTACAGATCAGCGATCAGGATATTGCCTTTGGCGGCACGCTTGCTATCGCTTTCGGTGCCAGGGGCAGCGGCAACGCCGCGGCCCATTATGAACCGCTCCGCAAGGTCATCAACCTTACGAAGATGCACGGGGCCGGTTCCCTGGCGCATGAATGGTGGCACGGCTTTGACGACTATTTGGGGGCAAAGATGGGCGCGAAAGGGATGCTCTCAGAACAGCCCCGCCTTTACCCATTGTTCCAAAAGCTCATTGATACCATGAAGTACAAACCGGAGACGCCGGAGCAGGCGGCCAAACGCACCGAGGCACAGAACAGCCGGACAAAGAAAAACGCGGCAAGCTGGCTGGATTCGGCGGTGCTTGGCTCCTTGAAGCGGTACGGCAATGAAAGTACGCTGGAACAGTATGTGGCATTAAAAGACGCTTTCCTTTCCGGGGAGGTCGGTTCTGTGGATCAGATCAGCGCCTTAAAGAAATCCGTCAGCGGCCATGTGATTCCCAAAAGTGATCGTGAACGTTTGGAAATGTTCGAGCGGATGCTTCACAGGATGCAGGAACAGGAAACCCCGCAGATCGGGCGGACAGAGACCGACTACTACCGCAATTCCGTAAAAATGGGAAAAGAATGCGAGAAAGACGGCGGCTATTGGGACAGCAACACGGAAATGACGGCCAGGGCTTTTGCCTGTTATATCAAGGATAAGCTGCCCTATGCTTCTGATTATCTGGCCGGCCATGCGGATTGCGCGGTAGCCCTTGTCATGGATAAATCCGGGGAAACAGAGGTTTTGAAAGCCTATCCCCAGGGTGAGGAACGCAGGGCGATCAACGCGGTGTTTGACGAGATCGTGGCAGATTTGAAATTGCAGCACACCCTTACCCATGCGGAAACAACGCTGCCCCTTGCGGTGCAGGCTGTACCGTTGGCTGAAAATGAGCAGATTACCATATTTACGATGGAACGCCCTTCGGTGATCGGGCAACTTGCGGCGGCAAGATCGGCAGAAAAAAGTACCCCGGCGCAGGCGGCTCCTAAAAAGTCCCACGCGCCGGAGATTTAAGGAGGTGAAACATTGGAAGAAAACAAGGATTATCAGGTTTACCGGTTTGACTATCTAACGGAAGGCAGCCAGCTCAAATTGGAGCACAACGTATATTGTGAGGATGTGGATATATCTTCCCTGATTACGCAGGGTGCGGATGCACTGGAGGCATTGCGTCAGGACAGCATAGACGGCGAGCAGAAAGCCCTTGCAATCGTGCAGGCGGCGGCAAAACAATGGGAACAGCAGGCGGCAGTCACACAGAAATTGAACCGCTCGCTGGAATACCTGCGGACCCCGGAGGTTGCACATACGGGAAATGAATGGCGCAAAACCGGCAACTGGCGGGACGCCGAGGAAATCAGCAACCGTGTCTATAAGATGACATGCAGCGTTTGGGAAGATACCAAATATGACCGGGAAACGAAGCAAAGCGTCCCGGTTGCCTGGTATGTGACATGGGATGTGTATGTGAATTCCCCGAAGGAGGGATATGGGGAAAAGATCGCCGGGCAGAACCAGAAACGCTATACCGACAAAGCCGCCGCTATGAAATACCTGGATGGGCGCAAGAAAGCCTACTCCCACCTGTTTACAGAAATCTCTCCGCAGATTCCAAAAGAATATGAGCACCACTTTACCGTTCACGGTACCCTCCTTCCCGGTTATACCGTGGAGGGCCAGGAACCGGTCAAGGCAGAGCACACCGCCGCCGAGGTTTCGGAGGGCGATATTTCTTTGCCCGAAAAGGCGGAAAAGCCTTCCGTGCTGGGGAAACTGGCGGCGGCGAAGCTGGACGCAAAAGAATCCGGGCAGCCGGTCCGACAGGGAGAAAAATATCAGTCAGAAGAAAGGAGCAGCTTATGAATGAGTGGGAAAAGAACCGCCGCATGGCAGAATCTTACCGGCAGTCATACCCTCCCGGTACAAGGCTGGAACTGATTGGGATGGATGATCCGTTTGCACCGATTCCGGCAGGAATGAGGGGAACGGTTAACTATGTGGATGACCAGTCTCAGATTCATGTGAAATGGGACAATGGCAGCGGGCTTGCCCTTATCCCGGACACAGACAGTTTTCGCAGGCTGTCCGCAAAAGAGATTGAGGCGGAGAATGCGGCGAAGGGTTCTGTCGTAAGCAGGCTTACCGCTTCCAAAACGCAGCCAGGGAAAGAACGGGAAGAAGGCAGGCGGCAGGCAAAGCCGAATAAAAAGAAGGAGGATATGCAGTTATGAAAGTTTTAATGGTGGAGCCTGGGAAAGTCCCCTATGCGGCAGAAATTGGCGAAGGTCTGGAGCCATTGCAGGCCGCTGTCGGCGGGGACATTCAGGCTGTTTACCCTTACGATGACCCGGTTGCCTTGATCTGTAACGAGGAAGGCAAATACATGGGGCTTCCCCTGAACCGTGCTCTCCATGATGACGAGGGCAATATCTATGACATTGTTGCAGGGAATTTCTTTCTCTGCGGGCTTGGCGAGGAAGATTTTACAGACCTTCCAGCAGACCTTATGGAGAAATACCGGCAGCAGTTTGAGCACCCGGAGCAGTTTGTCCGCATTGCCGGGAAAATCCTGGCAGTCAAGCAGCCGGTCCCTTCCCCTGAAGAACAGGAGGCACAGCGGGCGCAGATGGCCGCACAGGAGGCACAGCGGGAAGAAATGCGGCTGGACGAGTCCACGGACCTGGCCTTTGACCTGGATGTGTTCCTGCGGCAGTACAGTGACGCTTATGCGGATATGCACCCCGTTTTCCATGAGGAAAAAGAACGCATGGCGGACGAACTCCTTTCCGGGCAGACCGGAAAGATACGCATGAGGATGGCAACTGTCATTCAGGAGGAACACCTGAACGGCGAGGCCGGGCCGCTGCTGGATCGCATTGCCGCCTATGAAAAAGAATACGGGATCAGCGCCTACTCCATTTACCAGCTTGACTTATCGGACAGCACCGATGACCTGCGCTTTATGTCCCTTGATTGGCTGGAAAAGAAAGGGCTCCCGGTAGACAGGGACAATTACCAGATGGTCTATGCGGCGGAGCTTTCGCCCGGCGAAACACTGGAAGATATTTATACCCGCTTTAACATCGACCACCCGGAGGATTTTAAGGGGCATTCCCTTTCTGTCTCTGATGTAGTAGTGCTCCACGAAAAAGGCAGCGACACCGCCTACTATGTGGACAGCATTGGGTTTAAGGAAGTGCCGGATTTTTTGGGCGGCGCCCGGCAGCCGGAGGCAAAGCGGGATGTGTCGCTGCGGGAGCTGCTTGACGACGCTAAGAAACAGGCGGCAAAGGCAGAACCTAAGACGCCGGAGAAAAAGAAAGAACCGGAAAGGAGCTGATGGCTTATGCTGATGGCAGAACAGGAACCCTATGCCTTAATGGTGCAGCCGGACGATATGCTGATCAGCCCTCGTGAAGTTAATGACAACTTCGGGACAATGGTATGCTTCCACCCCCGCTATGCCCTGGGCGACCACCACAACTATATTGACAAGGACGATTTTCTGCGGGAAATGTACTTAAACACCGTTGGCAACAATGAGCGCGGCACGGAACGCTATGAGCGCATGGTAAATATGGTCTGGAGCCGGAAAATGACTGGCGACCACCCCGACCCCCGTGCCGTGGATGATGCCATGCTCCGGGTGATCTCTGAAAAATACGTTGTGATGCCCCTGTACCTTCTGGACCACAGCGGCCTTGCCATGCAGACAGAGAGTTTCCACGATCCCTGGGACAGCGGGCAGGTAGGTTGGGTGTATGTTTCCAAAGAGGATGTGCTGAAAGAGTTCGGCGGGGAGAAAATGACCGGCGCCCTCCGAAAAAAAGCCGAGGATTTGCTTAGGGGCGAGGTTGCTGAGTATGACGCCTATCTCCGGGGTGAGTGTTATGGCTTTGAGCTGTATAAAAACGGCGAGCTGTCGGATAGCTGCTGGGGATTCATCGGAAGTCTGGAAGATGCCTGTAAAGCAATGGCGGATTATCTGCCAGACGAGTGCAAAGGCATGACGGAGCACCTTTCGGAAGTGAAAGAACCGGCTTCCATGATTAAGACGCTCCTTCGGCACGCCCGGATTCAGATCGAACAGGCGGAAAAAGCCCACGAACACGCCCCGCGCCAGCAGGTACTAAGTGAGGCACGGTAATGAACAGACTATATTTTTTCAGGAAGGAGGATGTAGGTGCAGGAAGATATTGAACAAAGAACCATGTCGGTCACGGTCCAGGCGGCAAAGCTGTCCGGGCGGGTGCTGAAAGCGGCCATTGCCGCCGCGCTTCAAAAGATGGAGCATAGCCGCAATACCCCGAAAGTTGGCCGCAACAGCATGAAGCGGCTGACCGCCAGGGACCCCGGCGCCAGTACCATTGAAGTGACCGGACGGATTCGCTCTTTTGAACGGATCGCCAAAAAGCATGAGGTCCGCTATCACATTGAAAAAGACCCCGGCACGGATCCGCCCAAATGGACGGTGTATTTCAAGGCAAACCAGGCGGACGCCCTGACCGCGGCATTTAAGGAATATACAAGAAAAGACCTTGCCCGTAGCACCAGGCCGTCGCTGCTTTCCCAGCTTGCCAAATTCAAAGAGCTGGCACAGGCGCTTGGCCGTGACAAGGTAAAGAATAAGGAGCATGGAGGGCCGGAGCGTTGAAGATAGATACGGTCACCCTGAAAAAGCAGGTGATCCTCCACCTGCCTTACCTTCTGTTCCTTTTGGTATTCGCAAAGCTGGGCCAGACGGTACGGCTGGCTCCCGGAGCGGATGCTTCGCAAAAACTGCTGGGGCTAAGTGAAGGCTTCACTTTGGCCTTTCAGAGCATGTGGCCCGGTGCGGCGCTGGATTGGCTGGTGGGGCTCTGCGGTGCGGTCATTATGAGGCTGGCGGTGTATCTCAAAGGAAAGGACGCAAAAAAGTACCGTAAAAATGTGGAATACGGTTCTGCCCGCTGGGGCAGCAAAACGGATATTGCACCGTTTATGGACCAAAAACCGGAAAACAACATCATTCTGACGCAGAGCGAGGGGCTTATGATGTCCGGCAGGCCGAAGAACCCGGCCAACGCCCGGAATAAAAATGTGCTGGTGGTCGGCGGTTCCGGCTCCGGCAAAACGAGGTTTTTTATCAAGCCCAATCTCATGCAGATGCACAGCTCCTATGTCGTTACCGATCCGAAGGGCACGGTCTTGATTGAGGTTGGAAAGCTGTTAAGCCGGGGCACACCGAAGCTGGATAAGGACGGAAAGCCGGTCCGTGGCAAGAATGGTAAGATCGTGTATGAGCCGTATAAAATCAAGGTATTCAACACCATCAATTTCTCAAAGAGTATGCACTATAACCCTTTTGCGTATATCCACAATGAGAAGGACATTCTCAAACTGGTAACGGTGCTGATCGCCAACACGAAAGGCGCGCGCCCAGATAGGGCGTAGTAAGAAGTAGAATCAGGCACTACCCACTCAGATAACAGTGGAAACGACCCGCCTAACCGATAGGCGAAAGCTGATGCGGGACCATAGCATGGCGGGAAAGCGATAAGTTGCTCTATACACAAGAGCACGACTGAATTGCTACGTTAAGCGGATATGAGGATAGAACTACTGAATGTTGAATGCGAGTTTCAAGTCCCCGTTGTGTTCGGGCGGAGGAATGTGTATGTAACCACCGTAGATACGGCGGCATCAACCTCTGACATGAATAACATTGCGTTTCGCCTTTGCGCGATGGGTTATCAATCCATTCATGTGACAAACCAGAGAACTGGAAATAACGAAACGAAAGCGTATCCGACAATCCGCACTTGCCTACTTATTACGCTAACTGGGGATTGCCTAAGTCGGAATGCTCAAACGAGCTATGCGAAATGCCCCTGCGGGTGATAAATTCCAAGCCCTCAAAAGGCAAGGAAGATGACGCTGAATATCCGATATGGCAACGGAGTTCTCATAGTAGTTTTGTGGGAAGTAACGACTCTCACGGAATACGCCATGTATTTCAGACGAAGGAGAACAGTTATTGCATTCCAGAATTGAAATTTGATTAGGGAGGAAAGCCTCAAATGCAACCAACAATCGAGATTTTGGATAGAATCAGAAAAAATTCAAGGGACAACAAAGAGGAAATCTTCACAAGGCTCTACCGCTATCTATTAAGACCCGATCTGTATTATCTTGCGTACAAAAACCTCTACGCCAACAAGGGTGCGGGAACAAAAGGCGTGAATGACGATACGGCTGACGGATTCAGCAAGGAAAAAGTTGATCGGATCATCCAATCTCTGGCTGACGGAACCTATACGCCGAATCCCGTTCGCCGCAAATATATCCAGAAAAAGCAGAACAGCACAAAAAAACGTCCTCTTGGAATTCCTGCCTTTACGGACAAGCTGGTGCAGGAAGTATTGAGAATGATATTGGAATCGGTCTACGAACCAATCTTCTCAAACAATTCTCACGGCTTTCGTCCCAACAGGAGCTGCCACACTGCGCTGAAATCTTTGAAAAGAGAATTTTCAGGTGTGTCGTGGTTTATTGAGGGCGATATTAAAGGCTGTTTCGATAACATTGACCACCAAGTTTTAGCAAACGTCATAAACGCCAAGATTAAAGATGCTCGGTTGATTCAGCTCATCTGGAAATTCCTAAAAGCCGGTTATATGGAGGACTGGCAATACCATGCTACCTACTCCGGCTGCCCGCAGGGCGGCATCGTTTCGCCCATACTCGCAAATATCTACCTGAATGAGCTGGACAAGTTCGTAGAAAAAACCGCCAAAGAGTTCTATAAAAGCAGGGACAGGCACCATACCCCGGAATACGATAAGGTCACATGGCAGATAAAAAAGGCTCAGAAACAGCTGAAAACTGCAACGGGTCAGGAAAAAACAGCTTTGTTGCAGAAAATCGCTCAATTAAAAGCAGTCATGCATAAAACGCCCTGTATGTCCAAAACGGACAAAGTCATCAAATACATCCGTTATGCTGACGACTTCATTCTTGGCGTGAAGGGCGATAAAGCGGACTGTGAGCGTATCAAGAGACAGCTGTCCGACTTCATCAGCCAAACCCTGAAAATGGAGCTTTCAGAGCAAAAGACACTCATTACGCACAGTAACCAGTATGCAAGATTTTTGGGTTATGACATCCGTGTGAGGAGAGACCAGAAGCTAAAGCCGCACGGAAACCACGTTTCCCGCACGCTCAACGGGTCTGTTGAGCTGTGCATTCCGTTTGCGGACAAAATTATGCCTTTCCTGTTTGGGAAGTCGGTCATTCGGCAACTACGCGACGGGACAATAGAGCCTACCGCAAGAAAATATATCTTTCGGTGTACGGACTTGGAGATTGTATCAACGTACAACTCTGAGCTGCGCGGTATTTGCAACTATTACAGCATAGCCAGCAATTTCAACAAGCTTCAATATTTTGAATATTTGATGGAATACAGCTGCCTGAAAACTCTCGCTGGAAAGCATGAGAGCACCAGCAGAAAAATGATGCGCAAATACCGTGATGGAAACGGCAGCTGGGGTGTGCCCTACCAAACAAAAGCAGGCATAAAGCGCCGCAGCTTCGCAAGGTTTATGGATTGCAAAAATACAGACCTCTGGACAGATAAAATCATAGACTTTGCAATCGCACACATCGGTTCCAGAACGTCATTTGACGATAGGCTGTCCGCCCGCGTGTGTGAGCTGTGCGGAAAGATCAATGTGCCGCTGGAAATACACCATGTAAATAAGGTGAAGAACCTCAAAGGAAAACAACTGTGGGAGCTTGCGATGATAGCGAAAAAGCGAAAAACACTTGCGGTGTGCAAGGACTGTCATCACAAGATTCACCACCCTTGAACGACACTGATTTGAAGCAATAATGGCGAGCCGGATACATCGAGAGGTGTACGTCCGGTTCTGGGAGGGGTTTGGGCAAACCTACGGCAGTAATGCCGCAAGGCGGCTCATTCCTACTCTACGAAGGGAAATCGGGAGACGATTTCTGGGTCAGTGCGACTCGTTCGCAGGCGGTAAAAAGTCTGCGCACGGGCAACGGTTTTCCGTTGTTCGGAGAACTGGTAGTTTGATAGGTGGAATGACGGGGTAACGCCCTGAAACGCCTACCCTTGATGGGCGTGCATTAGCTGTAATGGCTTTTGTACGAAGCCCCATGACAAAGGCTGAGAGTAACCGTAACCACTGCCAAAAGTGGTCGAAAGCGGTCTGGCGGCAGACTGTGTTACCTATAGGCCGAGGGTCTATAAGATACCTATGGTTAGAATGTTCGCTTTGGCGGGCGGACTGACGAACCTGCGAATGTACAGGTCTAAAAGAAGACCACGCAGAAATGCGTGGGTGCGTTAAAGCGCAGTCGGTGTGGTTCAGTAGAAATTTGCCCTACGAACGACCATGCTGTGTTACAGGCACAGGCAAGCCGACAGGTCTATAGCAGGAACCTAAGGGTATGTATGTACAGATAGAACTATCGGAACGAGGAAAGGCAGCAGATTCCGCAAGGAATAATCTGACGAAGAACAATAAGCAGACGAACTGCTGCTGAAAAGTAGTGGTCGAACCTATGATGTGCTTGCGTTATGTGAGCTACGGAGGAATGGCCACAAGTCGGTTGAGATAAGCAGGCATTATTCAATCCAACATAAGGATTCGAGTAAGACCAAAAGGGTCACTTTCGTAAAAGGAGGTGATGCCTTATGCCAAAGAAAAGCAAAAATCTATGTGTAGACGATTTACGGCACGCCGAGTATTACGGTATGCAGCCAGTTTTTGACGAACTCTATCGCCGAAGTCTGGACGGAGACAACTTTACCGACCTTATGGATATAATCCTAAGCCGGGATAACATTCTTCTGGCATATCGGAACATCAAAGCAAACGGAGGAAGCTACACAGCAGGAACAGACAACAGAAACATCAGTGACATCGGGTGTTTACCGCCCGAAACAGTTGTGGAGAAAGTGAGGTTTATTGTCACAGGAAGTCATCACGGATACCGACCAAAACCGGTCAGGCGTAAAGACATTCCGAAGCCAAACGGCAAGACCCGCCCGTTGGGTATTCCTTGTATCTGGGACAGGCTGGTACAGCAATGTATCAAGCAGGTCATGGAGCCTATCTGCGAAGCGAAATTCAGCGACAATAGCTACGGCTTTCGCCCGAACCGCTCCGTAGAACATGCCATGCAGAGAACCTATACCATGCTCCAGCGAATGAATCTGCATTATGTGATTGAGTTTGATATAAAGGGCTTTTTCGATAATGTAAATCACAGTAAGCTGGTGCGGCAGATATGGGCTTTGGGAATACACGACAAACAGTTGATTTTTATTATCAAGCGGATTCTGAAAGCACC
>URCQ01000013.1 GCA_900546435.1 uncultured Pseudobutyrivibrio sp.
CCACACAGTATAGAATAATATCAATTCAATTATCTATACGATTCGGTATTGAAAAACAATTGAATGAGCGGTATCAGAAATCTAACAGGCATTTGCCAGGATATTCATAGGGATCGAGCGAATGTAGACACTCCCCCAAGCGGACCGAGTCCCTCGAGCAGGAGCGGGCGGTATTACAGGAGGTTATCTCAGGTAATGAGGCTGGTTGTGACATCAGCAGAACTGATATGAAGAAACGTCAAAACAAATTTATAAAGGAAAGGTGGTGAAAGGGCATGAACGAAAAGTTTTTAGAAGTAGGAGATGTGATGCAGATTCTTGGAATTTCAAGATCAACAGCATACAAGCTTATGAGACAGATCAACAGTGAACTTGAAAAGAAGGGCTACATTGTAATCCGTGGAAAAGTAAGCAGAAAATATTTTGAAGAACGCATTTATGGTATGAGTGATGCAGGATAAGCAACAGATAAGAAGAATGAGACAGAGGCAGGTGCAAAAGTTATATGGGCTTAGGCATCTGCTTCTGCATATGGAAAGAAGGAGATGATGAATATGCCAGCTTATAAAGACAGTAAGACAGGCACCTGGTTCGTCAAATTCTATTGTAAGGACTGGACCGGGGAAAATAAACAGATAAAGAAGAGAGGATTTGCAACAAAAAGAGAAGCGTTGGATTATGAGCGTAATTACAAAATACGGCAGGAGAATAATCTGGATATGACATTTGGAGAGTTCTGGAAGCTGTATACAGAGGATGTGAAAAATTATGTCAAACTCAACACATGGCTTACCAAAGAACACATTGTGGATACAAAGATACTTCCATATTTTAAGAATCTTAAGATGAGTGAGATTACACCGGGAGATGTACGCAAGTGGCAGAATGAGATGGTTGCATTCCATAATGAGAAGAGCAGTGCATTTGTCTGGTCTTACAAAGCAGGATTCTCCACATGGATGAAGCTGCACCACATATGCACCTTGATCATATTCCTGTAGCGCATGGATATAAATCAAAACTACATACAAGAAACAGTCTTACTAAGGTTTTGCAGAAAATGGGAATTGCTCCGGCTGTTTCTAAGACAGATAATGAAACAACGCATTGGCAGGAAAGGGAGCGTGAATATATAAAGGGACTGTGTTTGGAACGGAGATTGAAGTGGAAATCCTTGGCGTAAAACGTGATAATTATACAATTCCTGAGTATAAGGCAGCCATGCATGCGACAGAAGAATTGACGGCAGAACTTGAAATCTTAAATGCCGAGAAACAGGAAGCGGAGAGCGTAATTGCATCAGTGGGTGCTGAAATTGCAGACGCAAGGGAAGAAGTTGAAGAAAGCAAAAAGCACCTTGATGAAATAAATAAGCAGATTGCAGACAAGGAAAAACACTATACGGTATATGAAAAGAAAATTGATAAAGTATTGGCTGCGGGAAAGCTTGTTGCAAAAGAGCTTACAGTGATTCGTAAGAATGCAAAACCACTCCCAACTATCCTTGGAAGCGAACCATCAGTTAAAATATCCGAGAAAGATTTTAACTGCGTTATGGATATGGCGTAGACATCCGGGACTCTCGAAAAACTGAATGAGATCTATGATCGTGAGATGGAACACATGCAAGCAAAAATGATAAGCTAACGGGTCTGGTGAAGACATTGAAGAATAAAATACTGCAATATGATAAGTTCTTTGATGTGAAAGGACTCGTAGAAGAGTTCAGGGAATTTGCAAGACCGAAGCTTATAAAGGAGAGAATGCAGGATAAGCAGAAGAGTGTTGAAAACCAGAAACAGAACCGGGTAGTAAGTTCTATGCCGGGGAGGAAAAAGGATATTGCGATATAAGAACAAAAACGAAAGTATGTTCGATTATTTTGCTTGATTTTTTCTGACTTTAGCAGTAGAATGGGAAAAAACAGGTATAAAATTATTCCCAGGAGCGATTGGTATGAAACAGGTACATATTAGAGTAGAAGATGAGTTATATGAGAAGCTGAATGCATATTCCCTACAGAGTGAACAGAGTATGCAGGACTGTGTCAGGGAAGCAGTAGCCTATTATGTAACAGATATAAAAAGAAAAAAGAAAGATACTTCAAATAAACAGTTTTCTTTTATTGATTTATTTGCAGGAATCGGAGGAATGAGAATTGCATTCGATAGAGTTGGAGGACACTGTGTTTATTCAAATGAATGGAATAAATACAGTCAACAGACATATTTTGCGAACTTTGGTGAGCAGCCTGATGGTGACATTACACAGGTAAATGAGAAGGATATACCAGATCATGATATACTGGTTGCGGGATTTCCCTGCCAGCCGTTTTCGATTGCCGGGGTTTCCAAAAAAAACAGTTTGGGGCGGGAAACAGGATTTGCGGATAAAACACAGGGAACTTTGTTTTTTGACGTTTGCCGTATTTTGAAAGAAAAGCGTCCGAAAGCATTTATGTTGGAAAATGTTAAAAATCTTTGCAGCCATGATAAAGGGAAAACCTTTCAGGTTATAAAAGAATCGCTGGATGAACTGAATTATGAAGTATTTTATGATATTCTTGATGGTCAGAATTATGTCCCACAGCATAGGGAAAGAATCATTATTGTTGGATTTGACAGAGAAAGGTATGGGAAAGATATTGATTTCAAATTTAATTTGACACCAAGAAATCCCAAGCCGGTTATGCGTGACATTTTGGAAAAGGAAGTTGAAGCGAAATATACTTTGTCAGATAAGTTATGGGTATATCTGCAAAACTATGCTGCAAAACACAAAGCGGCTGGTAACGGTTTTGGTTATGGAATAGCATCATTAGATGGAGTATCGAGAACGATAAGTGCCAGGTATTATAAGGATGGTTCTGAGATACTGATTGCACAGGAAGGGAAAAATCCAAGGAGGCTTACACCGAGAGAGTGTGCGAGATTACAGGGATTTCCTGACAGTTTCAAGATCCCAGTATCAGATACACAGGCATATAGACAGTTTGGCAACTCAGTTGTTGTACCTTTGATGGAAAATGTTGCAAAGCTGATAGTTGAGAAACTTGAATATATGGATACAATAAAAGAAGATGAAACGCGAAGGATGGTGATTTAATGTCAACAGAGTATTCTAATCGTGCCATTCAGGCGGTATTAAATGGTGAGATAGGATTTTGTAAATTCCTTTCAGCAAATGATACTGGTAAAACAGGAGGACATCAGGCTGGTATTTACATTCCAAAATCATCTGTAAAAATTTTATTTTCGGAACCGGGGCAAAAAGGTGAAAATAAGGATAAATGGGTAAAGGTAAAGTGGCAGGATGATTTTGTAACAGATACCCGTTTTATTTACTATGGAAAAGGGACAAGAAACGAGTATCGCATTACAAATTTTGGAAGAGATTTTCCGTTTTTATCGATAGAATATACAGGAGCATTGTTTGTATTTGTTAAAACAGATGAAGAAAATTATCTGGGATATATGTTAAATTCTGATGATGATATAGAAGTGTTTTTAAGCGCATTTGGTCTCAGTCCAACAGAGACAAACTGTTTAATTGATATAGGTGGAATTCAGCCGGAAGCACATGAACAGATTGCAATTCAGGAGTTTATCAGCAATCTGGATGTTGATTTCCCTGCTTCCGAGATTATGTCGGCAGCTGCAAGAAATATCCAGAATAGAGTATATGATCATACTGAATACATACAAACAAATCCTGACAGAAAGATTATTGACTGGACAAACATGGAATATACATTGTTTCGTGCACTTGAGTATGATAGATATGGAGATATTATTACCAAGGGATTTACTTCTGTAGATGAATTTGTAAATGTGGCTAATATGGTATTGAACAGGAGAAAGAGCAGGGCAGGAAAAAGCCTGGAACATCATCTCGCCGCGATATTTGATGGGAATGAACTGGAGTATTCAGCTCAGGCTGTAACAGAGGGAAATAAAAAGCCGGATTTCATCTTCCCATCTAAGGAAGCCTATCATAACAGTAGATTTTCCGTAGACAGTTTGATTTCACTGGCTGCAAAGACAACTTGTAAAGATCGGTGGAGGCAGGTGATCAATGAGGCTGACAGATTAAAAGGCAGACCAAAGTATTTATGTACTCTTCAGCAGGGCATATCTGGTGCACAGATGGATGAAATGCAGGCAGAAAATGTAATACTTGTTGTTCCACAGCCATACATCAAAACATATCCTTCTGACAGACAGGACAGAATATGGACATTATCAAGGTTTGTACAGTATGTGAAGGCAATAGAAGGAAAATAAAATGGATATAGTAACACCGGAACAGCGAAGTAAAAATATGGCTGCTATTCGATCAAAAGATACGAAACCGGAAGTATATTTTCGTAAGTTGCTGTTTGCAAAAGGATACAGATACAGTCTAAATTCAAAAAAGATTCCAGGTCATCCTGATATTTATTTAAGGAAATATAATACAGCCGTGTTTATTCATGGCTGTTTCTGGCACAGACACAAAGACTGTAAGTTTGCATATATGCCAAAGTCTAAAGTTGAGTTTTGGCAAAACAAATTTGATGCAAACCAGAAAAGAGATTTTGTTGTAAGAAAAGAATTACAGGAAAAGAAGATAAAATGTCTTGTAGTATGGGAATGTTCAATCAAAAAGATGCAAAAGAGTGAAGAAATTCAAATTGATATTCTTAACAAAGTATCAGATTTTCTTGCATCAGAAGACTGTTTTATGGAACTGTAATTATTGATTTGCTGTGGAATAAAAAGTTACAATTATGTTCAGGGGATACTGAAAAAGTAAGAAACAGATATTATGAAGGGGCTGCTTTTAAAACTCATTTTCTATTTGTGAGAATTGAAGATAAATTAAGAGCAAATCGATGTAATATGACACGAATAAAAGTGATTTCTTAGATACAGAAACATAATCAAAATGATAAAACAACAGAAATACGACAAAAGAAAAATTTGATTAAATAACTAATAAAAGAATACCAAATGCGTAAAAAAACATAAAAATAACATTTGCCGATGGTGAAAGGAAACGGTAATGCATTATAATTTGTAGAGCAATTTGATGATAATTGAGTAATTATGTTTTATGTGAGAATGTAGAGTTGAAACATTTGAAAATCAATGATTTAGTATAATAAAACAAAAATTTATAGTCAGGATTTTTCAAATATAGTTTATATTTTATGGAACTATAACAGACTTTCAATAATCAGTAGCAATATCTGGTTTAAATCAATAAGCGTATCAACTAAAATAATTAATGTACGATACATTAGTTAATATCAAAATACATTAGAATATTTTCTGTGTTTTTGCTTTGCACTGAAAAAAAAGCGAATATTATATTAAATACGTTTTGGAATTTTATTCATTTTGATGCCGAGCTTGGCTTTACTGTGATTTCATGATAATATTTTTGCAGAAACGTGAAATAGAAGCGAGAGGCGTGATATTATGAAGTTCAATTTCGATTGGGGATACATCGCTGCAGGTGCTCCATATGTAACGATTAGTACAACGAGTTTGGGATTCAATTTACCAGCAGTGAATCTTTTGGGGCAACCAGAGAGAGTTATGGTTGGATTTGATGAAGCAAATATGACAATTGGAATTAAAGCCTATGATGGAAATTCTAATATAAAATCTTATTTATTCAGTAGTAGAATAAAAAATGGCTGGGTAAGAATAGGATGTAAAGATTTTTCGAGATATCTTTCAGAAATATCACAGATATCGTTTTCACCAGCTAAAAGGTATATTGCTCAATTTGATTCTGCAGAAAAAGTTCTGTATGTTACAGTAAATAAAGAGTCATTAGAGAGTGAAGGAAGGGATGGCGAATGAAATGAAAACAAAATAAAAAAGCACAACATAAATAAAAATTTATGCGTGCTCTTTATGAAACATACTATAATGTTTCCCTAAGCAAGATATATTATAGCATAGTTTCATGAAGAACGCAAGAATTACTTGACTTTTTATGATGAAGTTAAGAATCGATTGCGACAAGAGAAGACTAGCTATTATTCAGTATAATATGTATTGTCTATCCTTTCGCAGCCGGAAATGGCTGTTTTTTTATTAATTAAATTCTGATAGTAAATAATCAAAGAGTAGAAAGACAGCTTGTTAGTTATAAAAATTATTAATGAAGGATAGGTGAAAATATGAAATATAATGAAGTGATATATCAATTTAACAGAAAAAATAAATTTGTTAGCACTAAAGATTATTCTGTACAAACTTTAGAGAATATGGCGAAGGAAGGACAATTTCTTTGCCCAGGAAAAAATTGTAAAGCAAAACTCTGCTTAGTTCATAGTTCTAAAAATGGAGGAAGAACCTGCTTTTTAAAAGCTGTGGATGACAAGAAACATTCATCGGAATGTGAATATAAAATTGATAATTATAAGGAAAGGCATATCACTGTACGTACAGATGGAATCTTTACTGAAAAACAAGTAAATGATGCTGTCAGAAGAATTTATGCTGATTATATTAAACCGGTAGATGAAGGCGAGAAGAAAGACAAGAAAGTGAAAAGAACAAGTCAAAGTGCAAAGACTAATACAGATAAAGAACAGAAAACTAACGTAACAGCAGCTGGTGGAAAAATTGTTTATGGAGATGAATCAGCTGAGGGAATTGCAGGAAGGATGAGACGAAGATATATTGTTACAAATAGTGATGTAGGAATTATGACAACAATATGTGGCAAAGCTAAGACGATTTATTTTGACCAACATAATGACATGATAGTTCAATTTAAAGATGAACGATTAAGTAATATTCAGGTAATTATAGGGTCAATTTATGAACACAATAATCCAACAGATTTTAAAAATTTGTATTTAATAAAGGATTATTTTGATAAAGAATCAAAAAATAAAGAAGTTATAGTAGCTGCTGGTGGTCTTGTCAACTTAAAAAATGGAAATTTAATCTTAGAGTTACAAGCGAATGGCTCTTTAAGAGTAGATAATCAGACGGTTATGAAAATGGCAGTAATGAGAACAAAAAAGCATTTTGAAAGAGGAGTGAAATAGTTTTGGCAGTTAATAAACCTTATGGAGATAATTCTAGAGTAGGAGCGGTAAAAGGACGGTCGCAAGTCTATAATCCTAAAATAGATGCGTGGGTCAAGCGTGATTCAGTTACGGGAAAATTTATGGATGTGAAAACCTCAGATAATACGCCATTTAAGGGTGTACGTAAAGAAAGATGAAGGGACGATCGTGTGCGAGACCGTTGAAGATATGATAAAAGATATAAGCGTAAGGACATATGTTGAGGCTTGTAGAGATTTTGGAATGGTTGACAAGAATGAGATTATAAAAAACTGCTTGAAAAATTCACTTTTTTGACAGAAACTCAGGCAAAGAAGTATGTTTCATAACACGATACAGATAAAGGATTCAAAGGAGTTAATACGATGTCGACTATTAAACCCATTTCTGCTCTAAGAAATTATACAGAAGTATTAAAGGAAGTAGATACAACGGGACGAGTCTATCTCACAAGAAATGGTCATTGTGAGTATGGGATACTTACTATGGAAGAGATTGATGAGCTTAATCGTAACAAAGTGGCATATACTTTGATCTCAAAGTTACTAAAAGCAGATGAAAGGGCTGATAAAGAAGGTTGGATTGATGAGGATATGCTTGAAGTGACAGTTTCACAATATAAACCAGAGGTTTGTGAAGCCATGGAAGAAGCGAATATAATCAGCAAGAATCCTAATACTAAGAGATATAGTAATTTTTCAGATGCTATGGAGGGCATTGATTCATGTATATGAAATGAAACAGGAACATATACAGACTTGTTTAACATATGATAACACAATACAGATAACAATTTGATAACATTAGCTCATACAATACATGTGACTGGTGCAGATGAAACTAAATGGAGTCAAATTGTAATAGAACACCCTAATAAAAATGTTTAAGACGAGGATTAAGTTAGGGAGTTTGAATAGAAGCCTATCAGTTTAGGTGTATTTGTCGATGGGGCGGAACAATGGTGAAAAAAAGTTGGATTGGAGCCACCTGCTCTTACCAACGAAGAAAATATTTTTTGACGAAAAGTAATTTGGTATATCTTAAGCTTAGAGAAGTAAAGTGTGAAATTGAAAATTGTATCTCTGTCATTTGGGTTAAAAATGGCGGAGATATGTAGGGCGTGATAAAGATAAACAACATCATTCGGGTCATCAAATGTAACGGAGAAATTACATTCCTTGCAACGGATAATAAGAACGGAGTTCTCGCCAACATTGACAATGATGGAGTCTGTGTCAGGCTCATACATTGTGAGTAATAAAGTAGATCATATCATGCCGGTGAAGAATGCTCTGGTGACAGATACTGCAACTAATCTGTTACTAAAAGTCTTGAAAACGATGTGAAAAGAGCGATATTTCTAGAAATAGAAATGTTATAAAGGCAGGAAATATCAGCATTTATGAGTTGTCGATAAAAACCTCGGGAAGAGTTTGAATAGTTTTTACAAGTCTGGAACCTATGCAGAAATGCAGGTTCCGGACTTTTTATTTTAACTTATTTTAATTATTACTCTGTCGTGTGCTATAATTCCATATAAGCAAATGTGCGTGGCAGATAACTTTGCAAACGATGTGGATATGGCGAAAGTGTATATGGAGAAGAAAAGATATATCCGGATAATTGGGAGGAATAGCAAATGAATCAGTGTTGTTTGGTATGGGAAATTTCTACAATAGAGGGAGAGCATTATAATCCAATTACGTATGCTATCTATGTACGGAAAGCAAAGAAATTTTCAGAA
This sequence comes from uncultured Pseudobutyrivibrio sp., assembly GCA_900546435.1. GTDB lineage: Bacteria > Bacillota > Clostridia > Lachnospirales > Lachnospiraceae > Pararoseburia. The sequence continues at coordinate 8,820 of URCQ01000013.1, forward strand.
AAATTAAATCAATATTTTCAAAGTAAAAAAATGGATTGGAAATGTATTTTAGACCGTTCTGCATGTACATATGATGAAATTTTTTCGGGAGATAACCAGGCGGTTATTTTTGTACCGGAAGCGAAAACGAGACAATGGCTGTATAAAAAAGATGTGCAAGCGACCCACACGCCAACATATTATTTGGATTTTGCGGAATATAATGAAGGCCAGTGGGATAAACTCATAGAATTTTTTGAAGCAATAAAAGCGTGATGATTTTCAGGTCAACAGAAAAATAACCATTCGCGCCATATATTTACATTTCGCGCCGAAATGCGTTTTTGGGGTGATCGCCGTGATAAAATAAAGGCAGATAAATTTAAGGAATAAAATTTATGCACGAGGTGAAATATATGGTAAGAAACATGAGAATGCCCATAGGAATGAAAAAAATACGTTCCATCATATTGGTATGCGCAATGGTGGCAGGAATCATTTTGGCAGTACCAGGATCGAAGGTGTATGCAGATTTTACAGAACAACAAGATGGTACAACGATATCACAGAATGAGCAGACGACGAAAAGTACAGAAATGACTTCGCCCAAAACAACAAAAGATGACAGTGAGGAATGGAGCTTTGCGCTTCTTGCAGTATTCAGCACTGTATTTTTAGGATACATTGTTATCAGAAAGAAGATAAATAAATCGGACGAGCTCGAGTAACTCAAAATGATTGCAGAAACAGGAGTTTGATATTATAATTATTGAATTCGAATAAAGCAATCAAATCCCGAAACTCTGTACAAACAGGAGCTTCGGGATTTTTTGCTTTATGGACAAGTATGGTGTAACTAGGTTATACTCAGTTTATGTGAAATCTCTTATATTAAGAGAACAAAAATAGTGATAAAAGGGGTTAACCAAAGGAGGGGGTATATGAAATCACAAAAGAAAATTTTATCAATTATGTTAGCAGTTACTATGCTTTTGCCAATGGTAATGGGGATTCCGGTGAAAGCAGCAACGCAGCCGAAACAAATCGACATTCTATTTACACATGATACGCATTCCCATGCAAACAGCTTTCCTACACTTGTAGATGGAAAACAAAAAGAAGTTGGTGGCTATGCAAGAATCAAAACATTGATTGATGAGAAAAAGAAAGAAAATCCGGATACTCTGGTATTGGATGGTGGCGATTTTTCTATGGGGACACTGATCCAGACGGTTTTTGAAACAGAGGCGGCTGAGCTTCGCATGTTAGGTTATCTTGGCTATGATGTCACGACGCTTGGAAACCATGAGTTTGACTATCGCTCCAAGGGTTTGGCGAATATGTTAAGGGCTGCTAAAAACTCGGGCGAAAGCGTACCGGAGCTCGTAGTGTGTAATGTGGACTGGGAAAGCATGGAAAAAGCCGGCATGAATGAAGGGCAGAAACTGATTCAATCTGCATTTGATACGTATGGTGTGAAGGATTACGTGGTTCTTCAAAAGGGAGATGTGAAAATTGCAGTGGTTGGTGTGTTTGGAAAAAATGCATTAAAATGCGCACCGACATGTGAACTGCTTTTTAAGGATCCGGTCGAGGCAGTAAAAGAAACTGTAGCCGATATTCAAAAAAAGGAAAAGGTAGATATGATTGCCTGCGTATCTCATGGCGGAACATGGGAAGCTGCAGATAAGTCAGAAGATGAGATATTAGCCAAAGAAGTTCCCGAACTTGATGTTATTGTCAGCGGACACTCTCATACACAGTTAGATCAGGCAATTCAACATGGGAATACCTATGTAGTTTCCTGTGGAGAATATGGGAAAAATTTAGGCTCGCTTTCATTGACACAGCGACAGGATGGACGCTGGGAGATAGATAACTACAAGTTGATCCCGGTATCGGAAGAAATTGTACCGGATCAGACCACTCAGGAGCGCGTAGATGCACTGATGGAGACGGTGGATAAGAGCTATCTTGCAGATTTTGGGTATACAAGCAATCAAGTGCTGGCACAGAATGATATTGCATTTAGCAGTTTAGAAGAAATGTCTATGAAGCATGAGGAAATGAATCTGGGAGATATTATTTCAGATGCTTATATCTATGCTGTAGAACATGCAGAAGGTTATAATGGAGACCCGGTGGACGTTGCGGTTGTTCCGAGTGGAACCGTGCGTGATACCTATACAAAAGGAGATATTACTGTAGGAGATGTGTTTAATTCCTTTTCGCTGGGCATAGGAAAAGATGGTGTATCTGGTTATCCTTTGATTAGCGCTTATCTTACAGGGAAAGAACTAAAGTTAGCCGCTGAGGTAGATGCTTCCGTATCGGATTTTATGACAACAGCAAGACTATATTGTAGTGGCTTAAACTTTACATACAATCCACATCGTATGATTCTCAATAAAGTGACGGATTGTTATCTCACCGGGGCAGATGGTGAAAGAATAGAGATTGAAGATGATAAATTATATCATGTGGTTACCGACTTATATACCGGTCAGATGCTTGGTTCCGTAATGCAGATGTCATACGGCGTGTTATCACTTCAACCAAAGGATAAGGATGGAAATCCAATCGAAAATCTGGAAGAACAGGCGATTATGGAAGGTGATCGGGAATTAAAAGCATGGGATGCTATTGCAAGATATATGCAGTCTTTTGAGGATACCGATGGTGATGGAATAGCAAATGTACCACAGTATTATGCGACGATGCATGATCGAAAAGTTGTGGATGACAGCAAACATATCGGTAGTTTGGTGACGCAGCCTAATAAATTTTCAATATTGATTGTGGCTGTGATTGCGATTTTGCTTTTTATCCTTGTTGTTCTAATCTGGCTGGTTTGTAAGGTTGTCCGCAAGATAATAAAAAAGAAAGATGATACAAAGAAATAGAATAAATAAAAATACAAAAATGTCATAATGCAGGAAAAGGGGCTTGCTTTCTTTTCTGTTTTGAAGTACACTTCTCTTCGCTTTACTATTTAGAAGGGAGAATGCAAAATGACATTTTATCAGGAATTACAACTTAGTTCTGTTGGTTCGAAGCAATTGATTCGAAGTACGACAGATAAAAAAGAAAAAAGACGCCATATCCTTATATACAATTTTAAAGTATATCTGGTTATGGCGTTCTGCGTTGCTGTAGTAACGTTATACAGTAAATTGACGGGGAATGAAAACAGCGTTGTGGGGGTAACCGTATTACTAGCACTTCTTGTGCTTAGACAGGCAGATTTTGGTATTCAGACAAAACATGGTTTGATCTCTATCGCGGGGATTTTTATCATTCTTATGGCAGGTCCCCGTTTGGCAAATGTTATGCCAGCATTTGGATCATTTGCAGTAAATGCCGTGAGTATCTTTTTACTTATGATTTTAGGGTGTCATAATGTGATTATGTATAATCATTCTACATTTGTGCTTGGTTACTTATTGTTATATGGATACGATGTGAATGGAGATGCTTATCGTATGCGTGTGATAGGACTGTTGGTTGGTATGCTCCTTTGCATGGCGGTGTTTTATAAAAACCAGAAGAATCGTCCATATCGCAGAACTTTTATGGATTTATTCCGCGAATTTGACATACGTTCTGCTAGGAATCTTTGGTATATCAAATTGACGTTGATTGTATCGAGTGCCATGTTGATTGTAACGCTGCTAGGATTGCCGCGAGCTATGTGGGCGGGAATTGCCTGCATGTCAGTCTGTTTACCGTTCACGCAAGATTGCAGACCAAGAGCCATTGACAGAGGTTTGTTTAATGTTGTTGGATGTGCGTTGTTTATTGTGCTATATCTGGTGTTGCCAGAATCTATGTATAGTATGATTGGTATGATCGGGGGAATCGGCGTGGGCTATTCTGCAGGCTATAAATGGCAAACGGCGTTTAACACATTTGGCGCGCTTGCGATTGCGTCATCTCTATTCGGTATGCCAATGGCGGTAGCACTTCGTATCGGTATCAATGTGGTTGCTTCCATCTACACGGTATGCGTAAATAGGATAGCTGACCATATACATATAAGAAGGTGGCAGGAAGTATAATTCATGTTATAATGTGAGTGTTAATGGGTTATTCATTTTGTTATACAATGGAAATGATAAAAAACAAACAGTTATGAAAACAGGAGGAAACAAAAGATGAATGAAAATTTTCCACATTTATTTGAACCAATTAAAATCGGAAAGACGACGGTAAAAAATAGACTTTTTATGCCACCACTTTCCACAAACTTAGCCGATAAGGGATATGTTACCGATGCATTGGTGGAACATTATTCTAATAGAGCAAAAGGTGGTGTTGGCCTGATTGTAACAGAAGTTACGACGGTAGAACCAGTGTATACCTATTTGCCAGGAGATATGTCCATATATGATGATTCCTTTATTCCGGGATGGAAAAAATTAGTAGACGCAGTGCATCAATATGATGCAAAAATTCTGTCACAGTTATTTCATCCGGCATATATGGCATTTCCGATTCCAGGGACACCACAGCTGATTGCACCTTCAAATGTAGGACCATATTATGCAAAATCAGCACCAAGAGCAGTGACAGTAGAAGAATTGCATGTGATTGTGCAGCAGTTTGGAGAGGCTGCACGTCGTGTTCAGATTGCGGGTGGAGATGGTGTTGAAATCCAGTGTGCGCATGCGCATGGATTGCTGGGAGGATTCTTAACACCTCTTTATAATAAGAGAACAGATGAGTATGGCGGAGATATCAATGGACGACTTCGTTTGACATTGGAAGTGATTGCAAAAATCCGTGAACTTTGTGGAGACGACTTTATTATTGATGTACGTATTTCTGGTGACGAATACAGCGAAGGCGGATTGACATTGAATGACATGATTTATGTGTCAAAGCAGTTGGAAAAAGCCGGTGTTGACTTTATTCATGTTTCTGGTGGAAATACCATCAAGAGAGGAAGTTCGATGCCAGCACCTGGTACATCACCAGCACCACATGCACACGCAAGCGAGGAGATTCGTAAGCATGTGAATATTCCGGTATCCACTGTGGCTAGAATTAACGAGCCATGGGTAGCAGAGGAATTGATTGCCAATGGTAAGACAGACATCTGTATGATTGGACGTCCAAATTTATGTGATAGTGAATTTGCGAACAAAGCTGCAGCAGGCAAGACAGATGATATTCGCCCATGTATTGGATGTGGACGTTGTCTGACCGGAATTATGATGGGTAAGGTAATTGGTTGTACCGTAAATCCATCGGTAGAGTCAGATGAAATCAAAGAAGCTGAGGAAAAGAAGAAGGTTCTTGTTATTGGCGGTGGCCCGGCTGGAATGGAAGCTGCATTTGTAGCAAAGAAGCGTGGTCATGAAGTAGTCCTTTGTGAGAAGAGTGGAGAACTTGGTGGACTTCTTAGATTAGCAGCTGTTCCAATTGCAAAACAGGAACTTTGTAAAGTGATCAAATTTATGGCACGTCGTCTGGAGCATGAAGGGGTTGAAGTGCGAATGAACTGCGAAGTGACACCGGAGATGCTTGCCAATGAATTCAAGGATTATGAAGTGATTTGTTCTACCGGAGCAGTTCCAAAAGAAATAGCTCCATTTAAGGTGTTTAAACAGACGATGACAGCAGATGATGTTCTTTCTGGAAAGGAATATCCAGGTAGAAAGATTGTGATTCTTGGCGGTGGTTCTGTTGGATGCGAGACAGCAGATTACCTGGCACCATTGATTAATGATTTGTTCCCGGCAAATCGTGATATTACCGTAATTGAAATGACACCATCTCTTATGCCGGGAGAAGGTGGGGCTGCGAAGAGCCAGCTGACACAAAGACTGATGCGCAAGGGTGTGAAGATTGAATTGAATGCGCAAGTGACAAAAGTGGATGAGACAACCATTACATATGAAAAAGATGGTCATGAACATCAGATCACGGATGCTGACACATTAGTATTTGCAGTAGGATATGCGCCAAACAAGGTGGAAAATGAAGCAGTTGAAGATAGAATACATTTTATCGGTGATTGTAATCAGGTTGGAAACTTAAAGGATGCCATTCAGGCGGCAAATCAGTTGGCAAAAGAAATATAAAAAATACGGCCAGTGATTCCTTGATATAAAATACCGACCCCCAAAAGTGAGATTTAAAAATCTGACGATGGGAGGTCGGTATTTTTGTTAAATAAAAGCGCAATACCATATTAAAATGGTGATTTCATGAATTGCTTTGGTGTGGTGCCTTTGTATTTGTGAAATGTTTTAATAAAGTAACTTTCGTCGTTAAAACCGCAGGAAATAGCAACTTCCCGAATTGGAATATCTTTTGTCGATAACATTTCGCAGGCACACTCAATTCGATAATAGTTTAAGTAATCGATCGGGGTACGACCGGTTACATTACGAAAATACCGGCAGAAATATTTGGGATTCATACCCGCAATATGAGAAAGGTTCTCTAAGGAAATATTACTATTGTAATTATCTGATATGTAAGTCAGTACATTCTTTACGGAAGAAATGCGCTCAGCAGAGACGAGATTCTGATGCGATTGTTCATATAAATGTTCGTTAATAATCGTCCCTAACAAGTGATACAAATATCCCTGTACCATAAATTCATAGCCTGTTTTACGACTAGACAAGGCGTGACACAGGTTCTTTGTAATAGGAAGAACTGTGGCAGAATTCTCGGAAAGATAGGTGTTGATCGTCATTTTTTGGTCAATAATATCTCGAATGATTCTAGAGCAGGCATGATTGTCCTTTAATAAAATCTGTAAATCAAATACGATACATTCGTAAATGCAGTCGTGTGGAGTACCGCCATGAAGCGTTCCACCCGTGATGAAAATGACATCGCCAGCATGATAAAGCTTTGTTGACTTCTCAAGTTTTAATTGAAAAGATCCTGAGATAATGCGAATGATTTCGTATTGGGTATGCCAATGATATTGCATTTCATAGCGCGGACTGTATGGTGTCTGATGATAAAAAGCAATAGGAAAATTAAAAGTTCCCTGTTCGGCGCGTTCACGGTATTCTATGTATTTCATAAATAAGCCTCATTTCTCTAAAAAAGTGAATATTGTACAGATTTTTTACAGTATAACACTTTTGTTTTGCTTACGCAAATACTATAATCCTTAATATACGAATGTGCCTACGGGCGAAAATAGAACAAGGGGGAATTGAAACATGGCAGAGAGCAGATTAATCGGCGAGTATCCAGTAATTGGTATCAGACCAACAATTGATGGACGTAGAGGACCGATCAAGGTTCGTCAGGGTCTTGAAGATCAGACAATGGGCATGGCTAAAGCAGCCGCTAAATTATTTGAAGAAAATATCAAATATTCAAATGGTGAGCCTGTAAAAGTTGTCATTGCGGATACAACGATTGGACGTGTTGCAGAAGCAGCAGCATGCGAAGAGAAATTCAGAAGAGAAGGAGTTGCAATTACTCTTACAGTAACACCTTGCTGGTGCTACGGTTCTGAAACAATGGACATGGATCCTACAACAATCAAGGGCGTTTGGGGACTTAACGCTACAGAGAGACCTGGTGCTGTTTACCTGGCTAGTGTTCTTGCAACACATGCACAGAAGGGACTTCCAGCATTTGGTATTTACGGACACGATGTAGTAGAAGCTGATGATTCTACAATCGGAGATGACATCAAAGAAAAATTATTAAGATTTGGTCGTGCAGCAGTTGCAGCAGCAACTATGAGAGGAAAATCTTACTTACAGATTGGTTCTATCTGTATGGGTATCGGTGGATCTATTATCGATTCTGACTTTATGGAATCATACCTTGGTATGAGAGTAGAGTCTGTAGATGAGGTAGAAATCATCCGTCGTATGACAGAAGGTATCTACGATGAGGCAGAATTCCAGAAAGCTCTTGCATGGGCAAAGGAAAAATGTACCATCGGTTATGACAAGAACCCTGACTTCGTAAGAAAAAGTGATGAAGTTAAGGAAGAGCAGTTTGAGTTTGCTGTTAAGATGGCAGTTATCATCAAAGACCTTATGAATGGTAATAAGAACCTTCCGGAAGGATGCGAAGAAGAAGCGGTTGGACACAATGCACTTGCTGCTGGTTTCCAGGGACAGAGACAGTGGACAGACTTCTATCCAAACGGAGACTTTGCAGAAGCAGTTCTGAATACTTCATTCGACTGGAACGGAGCAAGAGAGCCATATATTCTTGCTACTGAAAATGATGTTCTCAACGGCTTGGGAATGTTATTTATGAAACTGTTAACAAACAGAGCACAGATGTTCGCAGATGTTCGTACATACTGGAGCGGAGATGCTATTAAGAGAGTAACCGGATATGATATTGAAGGTGTTGCAAAAGAAGCAGATGGTGTCATCCATTTGATCAACTCTGGTGCATGCTGTTTGGATGCAAATGCTGAGGCAAGAGATGCTGAAGGAAATCAGACAATGAAACCTTGGTATGAAGTTACAAAAGAAGATCAGGATGCTATTATGGCAGCTACAACATGGTGCGCAGCTGATAACGGATACTTCCGTGGCGGCGGATTCTCTTCTAGATTTGAGACAACAGCTACTATGCCTGCAACCATGGTTCGTCTGAACCTTGTAAAGGGACTTGGACCTGTTATGCAGATTGCAGAAGGATGGACAGTAGGACTTCCTGCAGATGTTTCTGATACTCTTTGGAAGAGAACAGACTACACATGGCCATCTACATGGTTCGCTCCAAGATGCGATGGTAAAGATGGATCTGCATTTAAGACAGCGTATGAAGTAATGAATAACTGGGGTGCTAACCACGGCGCAATTTCTTACGGACATATTGGAGCTGACTTAATTACACTTTGTTCTATCTTGAGAATTCCTGTAGCAATGCATAACGTTGCTGACGAGGATATCTTCAGACCAAAGGCATGGGATGCATTTGGAATGGACAAGGAAGGTGCTGACTACAGAGCTTGCGAAACATATGGACCAATGTACAAATAGTCAAAAGCAATCATTTTAAATGAAAAAAGTCGGGAATCTGAAAACCGATTCCCGACTTTTTTATTTCCTTTTACTTGTTTGGCTTTTTGCTTGAAACATCTGGATGGAAGAACTGGTACTGAATGGCTTCGTTAACACCTGTTGACATTACGCCGATGAGGATGTTTCCGTCTTTTAAGTACCATACATTACCCTTTGCGGTTCCCGTGTTGGAATCGAAACCACTTTCACCATATAACTGGCAGGTTTCGTCGTAGAGGGATTGGTAAACATTTTCCAAATCATCTTTTGATTGTGGAATGTATACCCAGGCCATGCTCATGAGCTTGTCATTATCATCGAACATGTACTTGATTGTTCCTTGCATACCGTTGAACTCTTTGTTGAAGCTGTAGGTAGTTCCGGAATAAATAGAATCGTAGGACTCCACTGGATCTCCTTCCAATGCTAATACATCATCGAGAGAATTCTCCCAGGTGATTTCCGTGAAAGGACATTCTACTTTTTGAGTTTGTCCACAGCTACATAAAACAAAAAGATTAGCCATGATGACAAAAAATAGAACGATGGATTTTTGTAATCGTTTCATACATAACCTCCGTAAATACATTTATTTAGTTTTTATTCCTGGTTATTGTACAATATGGGCGATGTGAAAACAAGAAAATATGCGAAAAAAATCAAAATGTAACTTTTGTGCAAAAAAATCAAAAAATATTCATTTTTTCATCAAAAACATGTGAAAAATGACAGGTATTTCCTTGACGAGATACAGTGTTAATTATATAATATTAACAATAAAAGCGAGTTGAGAAGCAAGACTTTTGCAATGTAATCAACTATGGAGGTAAAAGTAAGTGGAAAAAATTAAACAAAACGCATTTGTAAAAAAAGTTGGGTTTAACAGAATTATCTTAATTCTTGTAATGCTATTGATGTACTTAGCATTCGGATTACTGACAGGTGGAAAGTTCTTTGGAACATCCCGTCTCATGAACACAATGAACTATGCTTGTTTCCTTGGATTCCTTTCTTTGGGAGTAACATTTGTTATTGCGACAGGCGGTATTGATTTCTCGATTGGACCAGTCATGTTCTGCTGCGCATTGGTATCAGGATACAGCTTCACATCCCACGGCATACCAATGGGAACAGCATTGGTAATGAGCATACTGATCGGACTCATGTTCGGTATCTTCAACGGATACCTGGTAGCATATTGGAACGTACCACCATTTATCGTATCTATGGCGAGTATGAATATTGCCAAAGGTATAGCAGCCGTATTTACAAAGACACAGTCAGTCAGCTGGCCGCAATCTACAGATGCTGCTGGATGGTATCGTAATTTTGTAAAGATGGGAGATATTCCTACAGGATTGTTCATCTTCCTTGGCGTGGCACTTATTTGTGGCATCATCTTAAATAAGACAAAAGCAGGACGTTATATCCTTTGCCTTGGAAGCAACCGCGAAGCTGTAAGACTTTCCGGTGTAGATGTAAAGAAATGGGAAATGCTTGCATATGTTCTCTGCGGCGTTTTGGTTGGTATCGCTGCTATCTTCTATGTTGGAGCATACACAACAGTACAGCCTGGTTACGGCGATCAGTACAACAACGAAGCAATTGCTGGATGTGTAATGGGTGGTACATCCATGGCTGGTGGTTTAGCATCAATCGGTGGTACCGTAATTGGTGTACTTATCATCTCTCTGTTACAGCAGGGTATCCTTGCACTAGGCTTTTCAAAAGACTATCAGTTCATTATTACTGGAATTATTGTTATCGTAGCTGTTTATGCAGACGTATCTGCAAGACGTAGAAAGAATTAATGATAGTGTGAAGAAAGGATAGGTAAGAATAATGGGTGATATTATTTTAACAATGAAGGGTATCGATAAATCTTTCCCTGGTGTTCATGCATTGGATCACGTTGATCTTGAAGTAAGAAAAGGCGAAGTTCTTGCATTGATGGGTGAAAATGGTGCTGGTAAATCTACACTGATGAAAGTGTTGACCGGTATCTATAAAAAAGATTCTGGTACGATTACATATGAAGGAAAAGAAGTTGAATTCAAGAATACAAGAGAAGCACAGGATGCAGGTGTTGTTATCGTACACCAGGAGCTGAACATGCTTGGTCATCTGACAGTAGCACAGAACTTGTTTATTGGTAGAGAATTCAAAAAAGGCATTACAATCGATGATAAGAAGATGAATGAAGAAGCAAAGAAATTGTTCGATCGATTGAATGTAGACATTGATCCAACAGAAAAGATGGCAAACCTGACTGTTGGTAAACAGCAGATGTGTGAAATTGCAAAGGCAGTTTCCTTTGATGCAAAAGTAATCATCTTTGATGAGCCTTCAGCAGCTTTGACAGAGGCAGAAATCGAAGAAATGTTCAAGATCATCAGAGATCTGAAGAAAAAAGATATTGCGATGGTATATATTTCACATCGTATGGATGAGATTAAGGTTATTACAGACCGTGTTACAGTCATGAGAGATGGTACATATGTAGGTACTTTGATTACAAAGGATTGTACAAAAGAAGATATCATCAACATGATGGTAGGTCGTGTTATCTACGAGGAACCAAAGACACAGAGTGCTGTTCCTAAAGATGCGCCGGTGGTATTAAAGGTAGAACATCTGAATGCAGGCAAGATGGTGCAGGATGTCAGCTTCGAGCTTCGTAAGGGCGAGATTCTTGGTTTCTCAGGTTTGATGGGTGCTGGACGTACAGAGACAGCAAGAGCTTTGTTTGGAGCAGATCCAAAGGAAAGCGGAGATATTTATATCAATGGTGAGAAAGTGACAATCAACAGTCCACAGGATGCTGTTAATTGTGGTATCGGTTACCTTTCAGAAGATAGAAAGCGATTCGGTATTGCAGTTCAAAAAACAGTCGCTGAAAATACAACCATGGCTGCTATGCAGAACTTCATGAAGGGAATCTTCATTGATAAGAAGAAAGAAGCAAGAGTAGCACAGGAATATGTGGATGCGTTGGCAACAAAAACTCCTGGTGTAGATCAGTTAGTTGTAAACTTATCCGGTGGTAACCAGCAGAAAGTAGTTATTGCAAAATGGTTGACCCGTGATAGTGATATCTTGATTTTTGATGAGCCTACAAGAGGTATTGACGTAGGTGCAAAGAATGAGATTTATAAGTTGATGAACAAATTGGCAGCAGAAGGCAAGTCAATCATCATGATTTCATCTGAAATGACAGAGATTTTGCGTATGAGTGATCGTATCGTAGTTATGTGCGAAGGAAAGAAGACTGGTGAAGTTGATATTTCGGAAGCATCTCAGGAAATGATTATGAATCTTGCAACTAGAGAGATTGATTAGGAGGAGAAAGAAGATGTCAAAGAAAAAAAGCTTTGGTAAAATTAATGGACGTGAAGCCGTGGTGGTTGGTATCATCATAGCGATGATTGCACTCTTCAGTATTCTTAGTCCTACATTTAGAACTTACACAACATTCACAAGTGTGCTTGATATGTCTTACTATATCGCACTTATGGCAATTGGTGTTACATTCCCACTGATTACTGGAGGTGTAGACCTCTCTATTGGTACCGGATTGATTTGTTATTCTCTTTTCGGAGGATATTTGGTTGTACATAAGGATGTGCCGGTAATCGTTGCTTTGCTTGCTTGCTTGATACTTAGTATTTTGATTGGTTTGTTAAATGGTGTTTTGGTAGCATTTATGGATTTGCCACCATTCCTTGCAACACTTTGTACTTGCATGATTACAAGAGGACTTGGTTCTTTACTTAGTGGTGGATTTGGTGTTTCATGGCCATCTTCATTGGAAGCAGAAGGATGGTTTAGAAACATATTCCGTATTACCGTTGATGGACAGAATATTCCGGTTGGTATTTTCGTAGTTGTTGCACTTGTTCTTCTTATGAATTTTGTGTTGAACCATACAAAGATCGGCCGTTACACAATTGCAATCGGAAGTAACAAAGAAGCTACAAAATTAGCTGGTGTAAACGTAAAGTTCTATCATGTATTTGCTTATGTGATTTCTGGTTTCTTTGCAGGACTTGCAGCAATCGCATACTCAGGAACTTATGTAACTATTTATCCGGGATCTGGTGCAGGATTTGAGTTGGATGCCATTGGTGGTGCAATCGTCGGTGGTGTATCTGCAACAGGTGGAGTCGGAAGTATTACAGGAGCATTCCTCGGTGTACTTGTTATTACACTTATGAAAGTTGGTTTGCCTTTCGTTGGATTACAGGCGAACTGGCAGCAGATTTTTACAGGTTTGGTTTTAATTGCAGCCGTATTGGTTGATGTTGTGAAAAAGAAGAAAAACTAAACCGAAACGTAACATTATTAAGATATGGTGTCGGGAGACTTCATATATACATTATTTTTTAACCCCAAAGGAGAAGGAGGAAACAAAAAATGAAAAAGAGAATTTTAGCACTTGTTCTTGGTGCGGCAATGACACTTTCTATGGTAGGATGTGGAGCTAAGGGTGGCGATGATGCCAAGACAGATGCAAACAAAGGTGGCGGAGACAACGATTATGAATTTGAGATTATCGTAAAGAGCTTCCAGTCTACATACTGGCAGGCTGCTGTTACAGGTATCAAGCAGGCTTGTGAAGAGTTAGGTGTAAAGGCTAATTCTAACGGACCAGCAAACGAATCTGATATCGCTGATCAGGTACAGATGCTTGACGATGCTATCCAGAAACAGCCAGATGGAATTGGTTTAGCAGCATGTGATACAAAGTCAGTTCTTGACTCACTTTCAAAAGCTATGGAAGCTGGTATCCCTGTAGTATGCTTCGATACAGGTGTTGATGAAGCTCCAGAAGGATCAGTAGCAGCTACAGTAGCAACAGACAACGTTGCAGCTGGTGCTTTAGCAGCAGAAAATATGTATCCAGTAATCAAAGATGTCGTTAAAGGCGCTACAGCAGCATCTCCAGTAAGAATTGGTGAAGTTAACCAGGATGCTACAGCTCTTAACATTCAGCAGCGTGGTCTTGGATTCATCGATAAGATGGTTGAGCTTTGCAAGGCTGATGGAAAGAAAGTTGCAGTAGTTGGTAATGAGTTCTATGTAAATAACTGTGCTGATAAGGGCGACGAAGCTACAGCGGAAGTTATCATCGAAGTAGGTGTTCCTGCTCAGACAACAGTAGACTTAGCATCTACAGAAGCTAACAAGATCATGTCTAAGAAAGACACAATTGCTATCTTTGGTTCTAACCAGACAACAGCTGAAGGTGTAATCACAGCTGACGAATCTTTGAAGAAGTTATCTACAGATCCTACAAAGGGAATCATCGGAGCTGGATTTGATGCTGGTACACCACAGAAGAAGGCTATTGAAAACGACAAGTTAATCGGTTCTGTAACACAGTCACCATTGATGATGGGTTATAAGACAATCTACACATTAGTAGACATCTGCAATGGCAAGGACGTTAAGGACCTCCCAATGGATGGTTACTGGTACACCAAGGAAAACATGAACGATGATGACATCGCTCCAAACCTTTACGATTAATCTGTATCTTTGATTAACTTAAAGTGAATAGGTAAAAATTAGGGATCGGATTTCTATTCGATCCCTTTTTTAAAACAATTTGTATTATAATAAGACCATCGCAGATGGTAATGGAGGTAGATAAAATGTTAAAAGGTATTCCTAAAATTCTTTCACCGGAATTATTAAAAGTGTTGGCAGAGATGGGACATAGTGACCGACTGGTTATTTCAGATGGAAATTTCCCGGCAGAATCTATGGGCAAAGATGCTATCGTTATTCGTTGCGACGGACATGGCGTTCCTGAAATTCTGGATGCTATTTTACAGGTGTTCCCATTGGATTCTTATGTGGAAAAGCCGGTAAATCTCATGGAAGTTATGCCGGGAGATACGGTTGAGACACCAATTTGGGATACATATAAAGAAATTATTTCCAAGTACGATGATAGAGGCGCTGACGCAGTTGGAAATATCGAGCGTTTTGCATTCTATGATCAGGCGAAGACAGCATATGCGATCATTGCAACAGGCGAATCTGCATTGTATGCAAATGTAATGTTACAGAAGGGCGTTGTAGTAGATTAAGAAGCAACCAAAATGACAGAAGGCGAGGGACAGATTTTATGTTAAATCAAGTGGAAACCATGTTTGATGATATGGAAAAAATGATTAAAAAATTAAAAAAGAAACAATATGAAGAGAACATGGAAAACTTCATGACGGCTTATGAGGCTTACTTTTTGGAAATGGAAACTTATATGAGTGAAAATGATCCACAAACAGCAGCAAAAGAGATTTCACAGGTTTTTGTAGACGCTGTAAAGGAACGTTATGAAGTCAAGGGAAAGATCAAAGGATACGTACAGGCAGATCTTAACTTATTTATGATTTATTATGTGTTCCCGGCGATTCTGAAAAGAGACCATGAACATGCAAAGTTGCTTGCGGACACTTTGTGTGAAACATGGGGTAATAGCTTCAAAGACAGTAAAATTGGTTATACAGATTATGATTCACTGTATAAATCATTTAGAGAAAAAATATTCGGAATTTTTTAAGTGCGGGGTGAAATATGAGCAAATATTTTTTGGCGATTGATATAGGTGCTTCCAGCGGAAGACACATGTTAGGCAGTCTTGAAGATGGCAAGATTGTGTTAGAAGAGGTTTACCGTTTCTGGAACGGAATGGATCATGTGGATGGAACTCTCTGCTGGGATGTCGACAGATTATTTAATGAAATTATTGCCGGAATGAAAAAATGTAAAGAAATTGGCAAGATTCCGGTGAGCGTTGGTATTGATACATGGGGTGTGGACTATGTTTTGTTAGATAAGGATGACAATATTGTAGGACCTACCGTCGGCTATCGTGACCACAGAACAGAAGGAATGGATGAAGAAGTATATAAAATCATTTCGGAAGATGATTTGTATGCAAGAACGGGTATTCAGAAAGCTATTTACAACACAATTTATCAGTTGATGGCTGTGAAAAAACTTCATCCGGAACATTTAGAAAAAGCAGATGCTATGCTTATGATTCCAGATTACTTCCATTTTAAACTGAGTGGCAAAAAGGTACAGGAATATTCAGAGGCAACAACAGCACAGCTTGTAAATCCTACTACCAAGGATTGGGATTATGAGTTGATTGATCAGTTGGGATTCCCGAGAAGAATTTTCCAGAAAATTGAAATGCCGGGAACGGCAATTGGCAATTTGACGGATGAGGTCAAAGAATTAGTGGGATATGATTGTCAGGTGGTACTGCCTCCGACACATGATACAGCATCTGCAGTTATGGCAATTCCTACCAATGCCGAGGATACATGTTATATCAGTTCTGGAACATGGTCTTTGATGGGTGTGGAAATGGCAGAAGCTAATTGTTCTCCAAAGAGTAAGGAAGCAAACTTTACCAATGAAGGTGGATATGGTGGAAAGATTACATATCTCGCAAACATTATGGGGCTTTGGATGATTCAGTCTGTACGTAATCAGCTGGCGCCAGACATGTCTTATGGTGATTTGTGTGAACAAGCATCGCATGAGACGATAAAGACAGTGGTTGACTGCCAGGATGCAAGTTTCCTTTCTCCAGACGATATGGTAGAAGCAGTAAAAGATTACTGTAGAAAGACAAATCAGGAGGTTCCTGAGACTTTACCTGCATTGGCAAGTGTAATTTATAATTCTTTGGCAAAATGCTATGCTGAAAAATTAGAGGAAATCCAGAAGATTACAGGTGTGAAATACGATAAGATTAATATTATCGGTGGTGGTTCTAACGCAGCATATTTAAATGAGCTGACAGCAAAATACACTGGTATCGGTGTTCATGCTGGTCCTGGTGAAGCAACAGCTATCGGAAATATTTTATCCCAGATGTTGGAAGAAGGAACTTTTGCTGATTTGAAAGATGCAAGAAATTGTGTTGCAAAATCTTTTGAAATTAAGGTATATTAAAAGTAGCTTTGTAAAAGTAAGGAAGGCATGGTAAAACGAATGGCAGGCTGTAAGACGAAAACAATCTGTTTTACAAACAATAAGGGTGGAAGCGGAAAATCAACGACATGTGCAAACCTGGCATATGAGTTGGCAGCCGCTGGCAAGAAAGTTCTTATGGTTGATGGGGATATGCAGTTGAATCTTTCGTTATCCTTTTTTGATGAAGAACAAGTGCTTGGTATGGCAGAATGTGAGAAGAATTTATATTATGCCATTAAAGGAAAGCACGATTTGAGTGAGTACATTGTACATACGCCATATGAAAATTTAGATTTAATTCCATCCTCGACTTTAATGAGTCAGATTGAATACGAACTCTTTACCATGATGCAAAGAGAATATGTGTTAAAGAAATGTTTGCGTGGAATCTATGAAAAAGAAATCTATGATTATATACTGATTGATGCGCCTCCTACACTGGGAACGTGGGTGATTAATATTCTGTGTACAGCGGATTATGTTGTGGTTCCGGTGGAGGCATCTCCGTGGGGATTATTTGGACTGGCAAACATGTTTGACTTTTTAAATGGAATGTCTGAGATGACGGATGCAAAGATTATGGGGGTTCTGATTACCAAGGTCGATGAAAGAAAAAATTATTATAAGCAGACCAGAGAAATTCTGGAAAGCTATGATAACATTAATGTATTTGAATCGTTTATACATGTGGATTCTTCGATTGAATGGGCACAGGACAACTCAGTACCAGTGACAGTATATAAAAAAAGTACAAGAAGTGCGAAGGAATTTCAGGGCTTAGCGAAGGAGGTAATAAACTATGGCAGTAGGTAAAGGAAGTATGGCAAGAGCATCGAAAGCAGCGGATCATACATCTGCATCAAAGGAAACGAAGGTGGCAGAAGAAGTAAAAGCTGAAGCGGCAGTAGTGGCAGAACCGGTAAAAAAGACAGCTGCAACGAAAACGACAACAGCAAAAACAACGGCATCCAAGGCAAAGAAGACAACCACAAGAAAGACAACAGCGAAGAAAGCAACAACGAAAGTTACAAGTTCGGTGGTTGCGGGAACGTCAGAACAGGTTATGCAGGCCATTGAATATCAGAAATCCAGTCAGGTTTTAGATCGTGAACCGGAAATGAACGAGACCTTTGGGGTAGGCGAGTCAATGCCGATTTATTTCTACTAATATAAGACAAAAAGAAGAGGTTATGCTATTACGAAAAAATCGTAAAAGCATAGCCTCTTTTTGTTTGCAGTGACACCAATAATAGTGGGAGCATGTATCTGCTTTATTCTGCGGTAGAAAGAATGGCTGATGACTACTGCAGAATATGTAATATGGATGAAGCACTTGTATTGAGGACCAAACGAGATGGAAAGTCAATTTCGTTTAGCAAAGGAATCGCATATTGCATATTGCCAATGTTTTTTGTTCCGTGGCTGTCACTGGAAAGAAGGATAGGCAGTTCTAATTTTTTACATATTTTTAAAATCTTTCTGCAGTTGGTAGGCCCGTTTACCCGATAAGCGTCTGGCATAAGAGAACCATTGTTGATTTCAGGATAAATATGGTTCTTTTTTGATATTTCCAGAAGATATTCGAAATCAACCGGAAAACGTGCATCGTCAATGTGCCCTAAAAATCGTACATTGGGATGTTTTAAGGCATTGATATAGCATTGCGTAAAGTCAGGTAAAGAATAAGGCTTTAATATAGGTGGGTGAATACTGATGATGGCATAGTCCAGCGTGGATAAGGTGTCGTCGTCTAGATCCACATCACCTGCTGCGTTTATAATGTTTAATTCGCATCCATAAAGAATATGGATGCCGAAGCGGTTGCGGCTGGCTAATTTCAGACTTTGAAAATAGGAGGTCTTGGCAGAACCAATACTGGCCGGACCATGCTCGGATATTCCTAAAAGGGAAAGCCCGCGATCAGATGCAGCTTTGAGCATATCGGTTATGGTATCGCAGGAACCATGTCCGCTACTGATGCTGTGTGTATGTAAATCAGCATAAATGGGATATGTATTCATGGAATTTGGAAATGTAATATTGTCTAACATAAAAGTACTCCTTTGGCATATGTGCACAAAAAGATTGTGCAATATCACGGAAACGAAAAAGCAATATATAAATGCATTGTGTAATCTGCCGTGAAATAAGAAAAATGATAAAATATTTACCATGATTATAACCTAAAAATGTGGAATTTCCAATATGGTTTTGAAAAAAACAAGGGAAAAACAACAAAAACCACCAAATAATACGCCAAAAGCCACACAAAACTCAATTCGAAGGAAAAAACAGGCGGGAAAAATAAAATAAAAGTGTTGTTTTATGTTGACTTTGTAGATGAATCATAATATAATCATGATATCGGATTAGAAGGTGATTCGATACTAGGATAGACGAGGAAGACGCATGGAAAATAAGCAAAGAATCATACAGGAATTAGTTCCTGGAAAACAGATTACTTTGGCACATATCATTGCCAACCCGGATCCGATACTTTACCAGAAGTTAGGCCTTGATCCAGCGGTGGGATATGCCAAATCTGCAATTGGAGTTTTGACAGTAAGCCCGGCAGAGACTGCAATTATCATGGCGGATATAGCGATCAAATCAGCTGGTGTAGAACTCGGATTTGTAGACCGGTTTTCGGGATCTGTCATTGTGACAGGTACGGTGTCTGAGGTGGAAGCGTCAATACAGGCGATTCTACAATATGTGGAAAGTACATTGGGATATGCAGTTACACCGGTAACACGCACGTAGTTAATAAAACAATATGAAGAAAATCATTTTAATGGGACGCAGTGGTGCTGGAAAAACAACACTGACGCAGGCACTTCAGGGTGAAAAGATTACATATAAGAAAACCCAGTATATCAATCATTATGATGTGATTATAGACACACCGGGTGAGTACCTTCAGACAGGGACACTGGGAAGGGCACTGGCACTGTATTCTTATGAAGCGGATGTAGTTGGATTGTTGGCATCGTCAACAGAACCGTTTTCATTATATCCGCCGAATATTACCTGCATGGTAAATCGCGACGTTATTGGAATTGTAACCAAGATAGATCAGGGCGATGGCGATGTGACGCTGGCTACCAGCTGGCTGCAAAATGCTGGATGCAAAAGAATTTTCTATGTTAATTCTAAAACTGGAGAAGGTGTATCTGATATCTTAGAATATCTTCGGGAACCAGGAGATGTGATGCCTTGGGAAAAGCAAGGCGAGTAAGTTGGGAACTGTTATTCTATATTCATTATAGAATAATCAAATATATAAAAGAAAAAGGAGAATAAAAAATGGCACTGAATGAATACGAAATCAAAAAAATGATCTGCGACGTAGGTAAAAGAATCTATGATCGCAACATGGTAGCAGCAAATGATGGAAACATTTCTGTAAAGCTTAACGACAATGAATTCTTATGTACACCAACAGGTGTTTCAAAAGGATTTATGACACCAGAGTACATCTGCAAAGTAGATGCACAGGGAAATGTAATCCAGGCAAACAAGGGCTTCAAGCCATCTTCAGAGATTAAGATGCATATGAGAGTGTATGCAAAGAGACCTGACGTAGGAGCTGTAGTTCATGCACATCCTACATTTGCAACAAGCTTTGCAATCGCAGGTATTCCTTTGACACAGCCAATCATGCCAGAGGCAGTAATCGCATTAGGATGCGTTCCAATCGCTCCTTACGGAACACCTTCTACAATGGAAATTCCAGATGCTGTAGAACCATACTTAGAGCACTTTGACGCTGTATTGTTAGAGAGCCACGGAGCATTGACATGGTCTACAGATCTTATGGCAGCATACATGAAGATGGAATCTGTAGAATTCTATGCTGAGTTATTGTACAAGGCAAAACAGCTTGGTGGACCTAAGGAATTCGACAAAGAACAGATCGCTAAGTTATATGAGATTAGAAGAAAAATGGGACTTCCGGGACGTCATCCTGCAAACCTTTGCCAGAACAAGGGTAAAGAAAATTGCCATAACTGTGGTGGTGGATGCAGTTCTTCAGCACAGACAGATGACAGCCAGGAATTAGTAACAGCTATTACAAAGAAAGTATTAGAGTCATTAGGCAAATAATCATATGAAAGAAAATAATCTGGAAACAATTGTTAACAATATTGTCGGCGACGCTATCGTAAAAGAAGTGATGTCTTTAAAACTGGCAGTGAAGTTAATAGAAGCTGTAGAAGAGAAGGCGACAGAAATGGGACTTGCTGTTGTGGTAGCAGTATCAGATGCGGCAGGGAGACCAATGGCTGTGCATTGCATGGATGGCGCCTATCATGGGAGCTTTGATGTGGCAGTGAATAAGACATATACTTCTACAGCATTTCAGATGTCGACAGCAAAATTATCAAGACTTTGCCAGCCGGGACAGGATTTGTACGGATTGCAGTTTAGCAATGATGGCAAGGTGATGATATTAGGAGGCGGAGAACCGTTGATGGTTGGAAAAACCATGATTGGAGCCTTGGGGGTATCCGGGGGCAGTGCCCAGGAAGATACAGATCTGGCTGCTTATGGGGCATCCGCATTGAAGGAGGTAATAAAGTGTCTGTAGATGAACGTATGGTACATGACATCGTACAGCAAGTCATGGCAAATATGCAGATTACCGGAAGTGTATCTGGTATGCATGGTGTGTTTAAGGACATGAATGAGGCAATCAATGCTTCTATCGAAGCACAGAAAAAGGTTTGCTGCATGACCTTAGACCAAAGAGAACAAATCATTTCAAATATTCGTAAGAAAACACATGAGAATGCTGAGATTTTAGCAAACATGGGTGTAAACGAGACAGGAATGGGTAATGTGGGAGATAAGATTCTCAAACATCACCTTACCGCTGATAAGGTGCCTGGTACAGAAGATATCAGCACAGTAGCATGGTCTGGTGACAGAGGTCTTACATTGGTAGAGATGGGACCATTTGGAGTAATCGGTGCTATTACACCGGCAACAAACCCATCAGAGACAGTAATCTGTAACTGCATTGGTATGCTTGCAGGTGGAAATACCGTAGTATTTAACCCACATCCAAACGCAAAGAAAACAACAATTTATACAATTAACATGATTAATGAGGCTTCTATTGAAGTAGGCGGACCAGACAACATTGCAGTAACGGTTGAGGTTCCAACACTTGATACAAGTGCCATCATGATGAAGCATCCAGCAATTCACTTATTGGTAGCAACGGGTGGACCTGGAGTAGTAACAGCAGTACTTTCTTCTGGTAAGAGAGCAATCGGTGCTGGTGCAGGAAATCCACCTGTATTAGTAGACGAGACAGCAGATGTAAGAAAGGCAGCACAGGACATTGTAAACGGATGTACTTTTGATAATAACCTTCCTTGCATTGCTGAAAAGGAAATCGTTGCAGTAGATTGTATCGCAGATGAGTTGATGAACTACATGATTTCTGAAAATGGCTGCTATTTAGCAAGCAAAGAAATTCAGGACAAGTTAGTACAGACAGTACTTACACCAAAGGGAGCATTAAACAGAAAATGTGTTGGTAGAAGCGCACAGACGTTGCTCGCTATGGTTGGTGTTAATGTAGGACCAGAAATTCGTTGTATCGTATTTGAAGGCGAGAAGGAACATCCATTGATCGCTACAGAATTGATGATGCCAATCTTAGGTATGGTTCGTGTAAAATCATTTGAAGAAGGTGTTGAGACAGCAGTTTGGCTGGAGCATGGCAATCGCCACTCAGCACATATCCATTCTAAGAATGTAGATCATATCACAACTTATGCAAGAGCAATCGATACAGCTATTCTTGTAAAGAATGGTCCAAGCTACGCAGCACTTGGATTCGGTGGAGAAGGATATTGTACATTTACAATTGCTTCAAGAACCGGAGAAGGTTTAACTGCAGCACATAGCTTTACAAAGAGCAGACGTTGTACAATGTCTGATAGCCTTTGCATTAGATAAGAGAAGGAGAAGAAAGAAATGGCAGTAAAAGAACAGGATGTTGAATTAATTGTAAGACAGATCCTGGACCAGATGTCTGGCAGCGCTGCAGGCGCAGCACCGGCAGCTAAGGCATCCGGAACCGGAATTCCTTCTACAGCACATGTTGCTATGCTTACAGAATTGGAGAAATTCGAAATCAAAGAATTCCCAATGCCAGAAGTTGGGGATGATGATATCCTTGTAAGAGTAGAAGGCTGTGGTGTTTGTGGTACAGACGCACACGAATTTAAGAGAGATCCATTTAGCTTAATCCCAGTTGCTTTAGGACATGAAGGAACAGGCGAAATTGTTAAAATGGGTAAGAATGTTAAGAAGGATTCAGCAGGAAAAGACCTTAAGCTTGGCGATAAGGTTGTTACTTGTATGATCTTCAAAGATAATCCTGATATTACAATGTATGATTTGAATAAGCAGAACGTAGGAGGCGCTGATGTATATGGCTTACTTCCAGATGATGATATTCATTTAAATGGCTGGTTCTCTGATTACATTTTAGTACGTGGAGGTTCTACCGTATTTAACGTTAGTGACCTGGATTTAGATTCAAGAATTTTGATTGAGCCTTGTGCTGTATTAGTACATGCAGTAGAAAGAGCAAAGACAACAGGAATTCTTCGCTTCAATAGCCGCGTAGTTGTTCAGGGATGTGGTCCAATCGGTTTGATCTGTATTGCAGTTCTGCGTACAATGGGTATTGAAAATATTACAGCAGTAGATGGTAACCAGGCAAGACTTGATTTTGCAATGAGAATGGGTGCGACAAAGACTGTAAACTTTATGGATCATAAGGGAATCGAAGAGTTGGCAAAGGCTGTAGAGGATACCTTTGATGGACACCTGGCAGATTTTGCTTTCCAGTGTACAGGTAATCCAAAGGCGCATGCTAATATCTACAAATTCATCCGCAATGGTGGTGGACTTTGTGAGTTAGGTTTCTTCATCAATGGTGGAGATGCACAGATTAATCCACACTTCGACTTATGCTCTAAAGAAATTACATTAGTAGGTTCATGGGTATATACCTTAAGAGATTATGCTACTACATTTGATTTCTTAAAGAGAGCAAAAGGAATTGGACTTCCAATGGCAGACTTAATTACTGATAAATATCCATTAGAAGAAATTAACGAAGCATTAAAGAAGAACCTGGAAATGACTGGACTTAAAATTGCGGTTGTCAACAAATAAGGTATTCGGAAAGGATAGATCATGGAAAATCTGACAACACGTGACAATCAAGAAGCGGTAGGTTTGTTAGAGGTATTTGGGCTTGTGTGTGCTTTCCTTGCGGCAGATGCTGGTTGTAAAGCAGCCAATGTACACCTTCAGGTGTTTGATAAGAACAAGCCAGGAAATGCAGATGCTTTACCGGTACCACTTTTGGTCACTGTTAAATTTAGAGGCAGTATCGCCGATGTGGAAGAAGCAATGCGTGCAGCAGAAGAAGTAGCAGCAGCACACACAGGTATTGTATCGAAGCATATTATTCCAAGACCTACAACGGATACAGAAAAAATGTTGACGGTCAGCGCACTTGATAAAAATTAGTGAAACAATTAAATTATATTAAATAAGAGAGAAATCTTAAGGAGGATTACAATAATGGCACAGGAAGCATTAGGAATGGTTGAAACAAGAGGACTTACAGCAGCAATCGAAGCAGCTGATGCAATGACAAAGGCAGCTGAGGTATCATTAGTTGGTACAGAAAAGATTGGTTCTGGATTAGTAACCGTTATGGTACGTGGAGACGTAGGAGCTGTTAAGGCAGCAGTAGAAGCTGGAACTTCAGCAGCTAGCAAACTTGGTGAATTAGTAGCTACACACGTAATTCCAAGACCTCATAATGACGTTGAGAAAATCCTTCCAAAATTCAAGGGCTAATCGAAACAGTTTAAAGGAGAAGCGGCATGGGTAATGCATATGGATTCATGGAAATCACAGGTGTTGTAGCAGCAATGGATGCACTTGACATCATGTGTAAAGCGGCAGATGTATCACTGGCCACTTGGGAACGTAAACTAGGCGGAAGATTAGTTACATTGGTAATAGAAGGAGAAGTGGAGGCTGTGAGACAGTCGATCGAGGCAGCAAGCGCAAATGCAATCAAAAAGCCTGTATCGGTAGGCGTACTTCCAAATCCACATCCTGAAATCGTCAAGATGGTTGAGTTATCAGCCAGTCGTTTTAAAGGTAAACCGGAGCCTTCGTCCGATTCAAAAATGCTCGGACAGGACCCACCGGATTTTGTTCCAGAAGACAAATAAATTTCAAAAAACAGGAGGAAACAATTATGGCATTAGAAGCATTAGGAATGGTTGAAACCAGAGGTTTAGTAGCAGCAATCGAAGCAGCAGATGCAATGTGCAAGGCTGCAAACGTAACTTTAGTTGGAACGGAGAAAATCGGTTCTGGATTAGTAACCGTTATGGTACGTGGAGATGTAGGAGCTGTTAAATCAGCTGTAGAAGCTGGTGCAAGCAGTGCAGGAACATTAGGTGAATTAGTAGCTACACACGTAATCCCAAGACCACATAGCGATGTAGAAATGATTTTGCCAGCAGTGAAATAGTAATACTTGATAGTCACACAGTGGGAGAAAATCCCGACTGTGTGACTGTTACATAAGGGAGGGTGTGAATCTTGAATTCTTATAATAATGTAGAAG
The DNA here is from genome assembly GCA_900546435.1 of uncultured Pseudobutyrivibrio sp. Classification (GTDB taxonomy): domain Bacteria; phylum Bacillota; class Clostridia; order Lachnospirales; family Lachnospiraceae; genus Pararoseburia. The sequence continues at coordinate 34,491 of URCQ01000013.1, forward strand.
AAATTACGAGAATGGTATTGCAAGCAATGGACAATGCCAATTCAAATAAGCCTGCTGTAAAAGTACCAGTAGGAATATCTGCAAGACACATCCATTTGACCCAGGAAGATGTAGAAAAGTTATTTGGAGAAGGTTATCATCTTACAAAGAAAAAAGAGTTGATGGGTGGTCAGTTTGCATCCAACGAACAGTGCACAATTGTTGGTTTAAAACTAAGAGCAATTGAAAATGTTCGTATCTTAGGACCTGTAAGAAGTAAATCCCAGGTAGAAATTTCTGCAACCGATGCTCGTACATTAGGAATCAAAGCTCCAGTGAGACAGTCTGGTGACACAGCCGGATCTGCGCCTATCGCTTTGGTAGGTCCGAAGGGCGCTATTTATCTTGATGAAGGTTGTATCGTAGCAGCAAGACACATTCATATGTGTCCAGAAGATGCAGCAGCAGCAGGATTAAAAGATAATGATTTCGTTTCTGTACGCGTGGGCAATGAGAGAGGTGTAGTTTTAGATCAAGTAAAGATTCGTGTAGATGAATCATTTACAACAGAGATGCATATTGATACGGATGAAGCAAATGCTTCACAGGTAAAACAGGACGATTTAGCGACAATCATATATTAAAAAAGCTCAGAATGCGGTTATAAATTCGATGGAGAGTTATTATGATAATTGGAAAAGTTGTAGGAAGTTTATTTTCTACGAGAAAAAATGAAAAACTAGTTGGCAACAAGTTTATGATTGTTGAACCAGTAGAAGATATGAGAAGTACTGGCAGTCGCCTGGTTGCAATAGATGTCATTGGTGCCGGAATAGGCGAGTATGTGTTGGTTGCACAGGGCAGTGCAGCTAGAATTGGTTGCGATATGGCAGATGCGCCAATAGATGCAGCTATTGTTGGAATCATTGATGAAGGACAGGATTGGAGTAAATAAGTATGCTGATCGATGAACTGAAAAATATTGCAAGAAATAATGGCATAGTGGGAGCTGGCGGTGCTGGCTTCCCAGCTTATGCTAAAATGACAGACAAGGCGGACACAGTCATTCTAAACTGCGTAGAATGTGAGCCATTATTAAAACTTCATAGACAGTTGCTGGCTACTCATACGGAAGAAATCATCCAGATGTTGGATGAAGTACGAGAAAGCTTTGGAGCAAAAGAAGCAGTCATAGGAATTAAAAGTGAATATGTAACTACAATTAAAGCAGTAGAAGAAGTGCTTGGAGATTTCCCTAAGGTGAGGATTTGTGCGCTTAAGCCGGCATATCCAATGGGGGATGAAGTAGTTTTGATTTATGAAGCCACAGGGCGTGTAATTCAGCCAGGTGGACTTCCGATAGATGAGAATGTTGTGGTATATAATGTAGAGACCATGTACAACTTGTACAGAGCAGTACATCTTGATATACCAGTGACAAATAAATTAGTATCCATTGTTGGAGAAATTGATCATCCACTTACGGTACGCGTTCCACTAGGAACAACAGTAAAAGAGGCAATTGCGCTTGCTGGTAAAGTGACAGTTGAGGATCCGGCATATGTTATGGGTGGTCCAATGATGGGACGTCTTGGAACAGAAAACACCGTTATCACCAAGACAACAAACGCAATTATTATTTTGCCGAAGGATCATCATGTTGTTGTGAGAATGGATAAAAATCTGGAAATTGAGAAGAAGAGGGCATCTTCTTCCTGCTGTCAGTGCAGAACATGTACAGATATGTGTTCAAGACACGCGCTTGGACATCCAATCGAACCGCATAAGGTGATGAGAGCAGTTGCAAACCATGATACAAGTGACATGAGTGTGTTTGTGAATACAGCCTATTGTAGTGGATGCGGAATATGTGAAAAATATGCATGTCCGCAGGGGTTATCACCAAAATCCATTATTCAGGCATTCAAAGGTGGATTAAGAGCCGCTGGCATAAAAGTAGAAAAAGTGGATCCAGCTCCGGTGTTAGAAGATAGAGAACTGAGAAAATTGCCAGTACATAGATTGGCAGCAAGATTGGATTTGACAAAATACGATAAGCCAGCACCATTTGAGGATACAACGCCGACAACAAAGCTGGTTAAGATTCCAATGAGCCAGCATATCGGAGCACCGGCAACACCAATCGTAAGTGTAGGTGATACGGTGAAGAAAGGTCAGCTGATCGGAGAACCAAAAGATGGACTGAGTGTAGCCATTCATTGTTCCATTGATGGTGTGGTTCAGAAAGTCAGCGACAAAGAAGTAGTAGTAAAAGGAAAGTAAGATATTCCGTAAAAAGAGAGGAAAATAATTATGGCCAAAGCAATTGGTATGGTAGAATGCACAACGGTATCTACCGGTTTTAAAGCAGCTGATGAGATGGCAAAGGCAGCTGATGTGGAAATTTTACAAGCAGAAGTAACTTGTCCAGGAAAATTCGTTATCCTGGTAACGGGCGAGTTAAGTGCAGTGCGGGCATCTGTTGATGTGGCTGCAAGTAAATATGCTGAAAAAGTGATGGATACCTTTGTATTGGGAAATCCTCATGAGTCTATTTTCCCAGCTATTTATGGTACAGCACAGCCAGAGAAAATAGATGCTTTGGGTATCTTAGAGACCTATGATGTGGCTGCATTGATTGTAGCTGCAGACTTAGCAGCAAAAACAGCAATTGTTGATCTGATCGAGTTGCGCTTGGCAAAAGGAATGTGTGGAAAGAGTTATATGACGATTACAGGAAGCGTATCCGCTGTGCAGGCTGCAATCGACCACGCAAAGGCAGAAGCAGGGGATCGCGGAATGTTCCTTGATAGTTCTGTCATTGCACGTCCTTCTGATAAACTTATGAAATACATCATGTAATACAACAAATATAAAAGAGGGTAATATATGCTTGCAGTAGAAAGACGAAAACAAATTCTGGAACAAGTTCACAAAGATAAAAAAGTCATTGTAAGTGAATTAAGCAAGCAGTTTCATGTTTCGGAAGAAACAATTCGTAGAGATTTGGAAAAACTGGCAGATGAAGGTCATGTAATCAAAAGTTATGGTGGCGCTGTTATCAATGAGATTGGCAGTATCGATTTACCGTTTAATGTCAGATGGAAGTCAAATTCTGTAGGAAAGCAAAAAATTGCAGATTTGATCAGCCATGAAATACAGGATGGAGATCACATATTTTTGGATGCATCGACAACCGCTGTATTTATTGCAAAGAATATCAAAAATAAGCAGCATCTTACAGTGATTACCAATTCCATAGAGAATTTATTAGAGTTATCCGATATTACCGAGTGGGATATTATCTCGACAGGTGGCTCTTTGAAAGCAGGTTCGATGTCATTCCTTGGCATAAGAGCTGCGGAAAGTATTCAAACGTACAATGCAGATAAAGTATTTTTATCATGCAAGGGATTGGATATTGAAAAGGGTGTTACGGAAGGCAATGATGAAGCGAGCAGTATCAAACAAAGCATGATACAATCTGCAAAAAAGGTATACCTGACAGTAGATTCTTCGAAGTTTGATCGCGTTGCTTTTTCTAAAACTTGTCCGCTTTCCAGGTTAGATGTGGTAGTGACGGATCAAAAACCAGAGCAACGATGGATGGATGCATTTGAAAAAAATGGGGTTCAATGTATATATCCAGAGGAAACGAATGAAAACAACTAGAGTTAATTGATAACGAGCGAGAAAGGAATGTGACGGGATGGGTAGATATGATAGCACACCGATTGCAAAGTCAGATCGTATAAAAAGACTGGTAGATCATCTGTATGCAAAGATGCCTGAGATAGAGGCTTCGAGAGCAGAGCTGATTACAGAATCATATAAAGCAACAGAAGGTCAGCCTGTAGTCATGCGTAAGGCACATGCATTTTATCATATATTAAAGCATCTTCCGATTGTCATCAGACCAGAGGAACTGATTGTCGGAAGCACAACAATTGCGCCTAGAGGATGTCAGACATATCCTGAATTCTCATATGAGTGGTTAGAGGCAGAATTTGAGACAGTAGAAACAAGAAGTGCTGATCCATTCTATATTTCAGATGAGACGAAAAAAAGATTATTGGCGGCAGATGCTTATTGGAAAGGAAAAACAACGAGTGAACTTGCCACTTCTTATATGGCACCGGAAACACTTCGCGCAATGAAACATAATTTCTTTACGCCAGGTAACTATTTTTATAATGGTGTTGGTCACGTGACCGTTCAATACGATACGGTTTTGACGATTGGTTTAAATGGTGTGAAAGAAAAAGTCCGAAAAGAAATGGAAACATGTCATTTTGGGGATGCTGACTATTCTACCAAGATGCGCTTCTTAGAATCCATTCTTATTTCATGTGATGCGGTCATTACCTATGCAAATCGTTATGCTGTATTAGCAGAAGAAATGGCAGCAAAAGAAACAGATGCAAAGAGAAGACAAGAACTGTTAGAAATCTCTGAAATCTGTAGAAAAGTACCGGAATTTCCGGCAGAAAGCTTCCAGGAAGCATGTCAATCTTTCTGGTTTATTCAGCAGGTATTACAGATTGAGTCCAGTGGACATTCCATCTCACCTGGGCGTTTTGACCAGTATATGTATCCGTTCTACGAGAAGGACATTCATACAGGCAAAATCACACGTGAGTATGCACAGGAATTAATCGACTGTATCTGGGTAAAGTTAAACGACCTGAATAAATGTCGTGATGCAGCAAGTGCGGAAGGATTTGCTGGATATTCGTTATTCCAGAATTTGATTGTTGGTGGACAGACCGTCGAAGGTAGAGACGCTACAAATGATCTTTCTTTCATGTGTATTACTGCCAGCGAACATGTATTTTTACCAATGCCATCGTTATCCATTCGTGTATGGCATGGATCGTCGAAAGCGCTCTTGATGCGTGCGGCAGAATTGACAAGAACAGGTATTGGTTTACCTGCATATTATAATGATGAAGTGATTATTCCTGCACTTGTACATCGTGGAGCAACGATGGACGAGGCGAGAAATTACAATATTATCGGTTGCGTAGAACCACAGGTTCCGGGCAAAACAGATGGCTGGCATGATGCAGCATTCTTTAATATGTGTCGTCCATTGGAAATGGTATTTTCAAATGGTTATGACAATGGAGAAATTGCAAGTATCCAGACAGGGGATGTGGAGAGCTTCCAGACATTTGAAGAATTTATGGAAGCATACAGAAAACAGATGTTATACAACATCGAATTGCTTGTAAATGCGGATAATGCAATTGACTATGCACATGCGCAGCTTGCACCATTACCGTTTGAGTCATGTCTGGTGGATGATTGTATTAAGAGAGGTAAGAGTGCACAGGAAGGTGGAGCAATCTACAACTTTACCGGTCCACAGGGCTTTGGTATAGCCAATGTTGCAGATTCGTTATATACCATCAAGAAATTAGTTTTTGAAGAAAAACGCATTACCATGGGTGAGCTGAAGAAAGCGCTTGAAATGAACTATGGTAAAGGATTGGATGCCATTACGGCTGGCGATATTGCAGTGCGGGTTGCAAAAGGCTTGCAGGATGCCGGTCAGGAAGTGGGTGAAGATGTAATAGCGAATACCATTAAGCAGGTATTGGAAATGGAATTGCCAGAAGATATTAAGAAACGCTATGAAGAAATTCATGAGATGATTCTGGAACTTCCAAAGTATGGAAATGATATTGACGAGGTAGATGAGATTGCCAGAGAGGCAGCATACTTCTACACGAAACCGTTAGAAACATACAAGAATCCAAGAGGTGGTATGTATCAGGCTGGACTTTATCCGGTATCAGCAAATGTACCTTTGGGAGCACAGACAGGAGCTACTCCAGATGGAAGACTAGCGCATACACCTGTAGCAGATGGTGTAGGACCTACATCTGGCTTTGATATCAGTGGCCCTACAGCTTCTTGTAATTCCGTTGCAAAATTAGATCATATGATTGCAAGTAATGGTACACTCTTCAACATGAAGATGCACCCAACAGCGATGGCTGGTGAAAAGGGATTGGAAAGCTTTATTTCCCTGATTCGTGGTTACTTCGATCAGCAGGGTATGCATATGCAGTTTAATGTTGTTGATCGGGCAACACTTTTAGATGCACAGGCACATCCTGAAAAATACAGTGGATTGATTGTACGAGTAGCTGGATATTCTGCTTTGTTTACGACATTATCCAAATCATTACAGGATGATATCATTAGAAGAACAGAACAGGCTAATAATCGATAGGAAGGAAACGTATCTTATGAAAGAATATTTGAATACATCCGGTAGGATTTTTGATATTCAGAGATATTCCATACATGATGGCCCTGGAATTAGAACCATAGTTTTCTTAAAAGGATGTGCATTAAGATGCAGGTGGTGTTGTAATCCGGAATCGCAATCGTTTGATGTGGAAACGATGGTAATCAATGGAAAGCCAAAAGTAATGGGCAAGGATGTGACTGTGGCAGAGGTTATGGAAACAGTTGAGAAGGATATGCCTTACTATTTACAGTCAAATGGCGGACTTACCCTTTCGGGTGGTGAGTGTACACTGCAGCCAGAGTTTTCCGTAGGCCTTTTAAAAGCGGCAAAAGATTTGGGAATATCAACAGCGATTGAAAGTATGGCTTATGCAAAATATGAAGTGATCGAGACATTACTTCCATATCTGGATTTGTATTTGATGGACATTAAACATATGGATCCACAGAAGCATAAAGAATTTACGGGACATGATAACATCAGAATGTTGGAAAATGCAGTTCGCGTAGCACATAGTGGACAGACAGAACTAATAATTCGAGTTCCTGTGATTCCGGGATTTAATGCTACGGATGAGGAGTTGCTTGCGATTGCAAAATTTGCGGAGACTTTGCCAGGTGTGAGACAGATTCATATTCTGCCATATCATAATTTTGGCGAGGGTAAATACGAGGGATTAAACAGAGATTACCCAATGGGAAATACCGAAAAGCCTTCCAATGAGCAGATGAAGGCATTCCAGGAAATGATTGAAAAAAATACATCACTACATTGTCAGATTGGTGGTTGATGTGATAGAAAGTCGGGTATGCAGTAAAGCTGCCCGGCTTTTTTTGTGTGTTGATAAAGAAAAGCATCTACCATTTTTTTACATAATATGATAGATTATTTAAGGATTATAAAAGGTAAAACTACGCGCGAGGATGCGTGGTAAAAAGGAAGCATAACATGAAATTTGCAAAGGAACAGTTAAAATTATATGCAATTACAGACCGTAGCTGGCTTGCTGGGAAAACGCTGATGGAACAGGTGGAACAAGCACTCAAAGGTGGAGCAACCATGATCCAGTTGCGTGAAAAACATCTGGATGAAGCAGCTTTTTTACAAGAGGCCGAAGCCATGTTAGAACTTTGCCATCGTTATCAGGTTCCGCTGATTATCAATGATCGTGTAGAAATAGCAAAAAAAGTAGGCGCAGATGGCGTTCATGTGGGTCAGTCAGATATGCAGCTTGCGCGGGCAAGAGAAATTCTAGGCGAGGAAGCCATCATTGGTGTGACGGCGAAGACCGTCGCGCAGGCAAAGGCTGCGGAAGCAGGAGGAGCAACGTATCTGGGGAGTGGAGCCGTGTTTGGTACGAGTACCAAGACAGATGCCAAGGCAATGACGCTCGATTTGTTTGAGGAAATCTGTGAGAGTGTCTCTATTCCAGTGGTTGCAATTGGTGGAATTCAGGAACATAACATAGAGAAACTCGCGGGTAGAAAAATGACTGGTTTTGCTATCATTAGTGGTATTTTTGCAAGTGACGATATTGAAGCACAGACAAAGTTACTGCTTCAAAAAGCAAACCAGCTTGTGACAGATCATAATCCTTGTAACGAGTAGTTATAAAGATTATAGATATATTTACAGCGGCAGATTGGGGGCACCACCTTAGGTCGCTATACAAAATTAATGCAGAAAGAGTACGAGGAGGAAAGATTATGTACACAGCATTAACAATCGCTGGAAGTGATTCCAGTGGAGGCGCCGGCATCCAGGCAGATATTAAGACGATGACAGCAAATGGCGTATATGCCATGAGTGCCATCACGGCTTTGACTGCCCAGAATACAACCGGCGTAACAAGTATTATGGAGGCAACTCCACAGTTTTTGGCAGAGGAGCTGGATTGTATTTTCACAGATATTTATCCAGACGCTATTAAAACAGGGATGGTAGCATCGACGGATCTGATTGAGGTGATAGCGGATAAGTTAACCGGCTATAAAGCTAAAAACATCGTTGTAGATCCTGTGATGGTAGCGACAAGCGGAGCACGCTTGATCAGTGAGGATGCGATTAGCACATTGAAAAGTAAATTATTACCTCTTGCAAAGGTTATCACACCGAATATTCCAGAGGCGGAAGTATTATCCGAAATGCAGATTAAAAGTGAAGCAGATATGGAAAAAGCTGCAGAAGTCATTTGCGACCGTTTGGGATGTAGTGTTCTTCTAAAAGGTGGCCATCAGTTAAACGATGCCAATGATCTTTTATGGCAAAAGGATGAGCAGGTAACCTGGTTTATGGGAAAGAGAATTGATAATCCAAATACCCATGGAACAGGATGTACATTGTCATCTGCAATTGCCAGCAATTTGGCGAAGGGATACGATCTAAAGACATCTGTAAAATATGCCAAGAATTATATTTCCGGAGCGCTTGCTGCCGGCTTGAATCTTGGAAAGGGAAGCGGCCCAATGAATCACGCATTTGCAATCAAAGGAGAATACATAGATGAATGAAAATAGAACTTCCGTTTTTTCAAATGGATTGATATGGTTTGGTGCAGGGGTATCACTGGCTGAAATTTTGACAGGTACTTATTTTGCACCATTAGGTTTTGGTAAAGCAATGGCAGCTATTTTATTAGGCCATTTGATCGGTGGTATTATGATGTTTGCTGCTGGTATGATTGGCGCAAAAGAAAGACGCAGTGCCATGGAAACAGTAAAAATGAGTTTTGGCGAAAAAGGAAGTCTATTGTTTGCCATTCTTAACGTTTTGCAGTTGATTGGATGGACATCCATTATGATTTATGATGGTGCGCTCGCAGCAGATGGCTTGTTACATACAGGACTCTGGATATGGGCTTTGGTGATTGGTGCATTGATTATTCTTTGGATTGTAATCGGTCTTACGAATTTAGGTAAGCTCAATACGATTGCAATGACAGCACTTTTCATTTTGTCACTGATTCTGTTTAAGGTGATTTTCTTTGGTACAGCAGTAGCAGGTCCGATTGTGGATGATGGAAGTCTGACCTTTGGCGCGGCAGTAGAACTTGCTGTGGCAATGCCATTATCATGGTTGCCACTCATCAGTGATTATACAAGAGAAGCAGAAAAGCCATTTGCAGCAACACTTGTCAGTGTACTTACCTACAGTGTTGTCAGCATTTTTATGTATATGATCGGTATGGGAGCAGCAATTTTTACAGGAGAATATGATATTGCCCAGATTATGTTAAAAACAGGACTTGGCGTTGTTGGACTTTTGATTATCGTATTCTCAACCGTGACAACAACCTTTTTGGATGCGTATTCCGCAGGTGTTTCATCCGTGTCTATTTCTTCTAAAATAAAGGAAAAATGGGCAGCTGTGGTTGTAACGATCATTGGAACGGTTGCAGCGATGCTTTATCCAATGGACAACATTACAAACTTTTTGTATTTGATTGGCTCTGTATTTGCGCCGATGATTGCTGTTCAAATTGCAGATTATTTCATCTTGAAAAAGGCGGATGCAGCAGAAAAAGAATTTCAGTGGACCAATCTGTTGATCTGGCTCATTGGTTTTATAGCGTATCGTCTGCTGATGCATGTGGATACACCGGTGGGAAATACGTTGCCAGATATGGCAATTACAATCGTTCTCTGCCTGATTGTAGGAAAAATTGCAAGTAGGGGAAAAGAAAACTAGGAGACACATGTTTTTCATGATGTCTCCGGAAAGAAAGAGAGAATATCATGAAAAAAGTAAATCTGAAGAAATTAACGATCACAGCACTTATGGCGGCAGTTGCCGTGGTGGGAAGCTTATTTTCCTTCCCGGTTTTTGGGTCTAAATGTGCACCGGTACAGCACCTTGTTAATATTTTATGTGTCGTTACGGTTGGTCCTTGGTGGACGTTGGCGCAGGCATTTATTGCATCCTTGATCCGCAATTTAATCGGTTTGGGAAGTCCATTGGCATTTCCAGGCAGTATGTGTGGCGCACTTTTGGGCGGTCTTTTGTATAAATATGGAAAGAAGTTACCGTTTGCCTATATTGGCGAAGTGGTAGGAACGGGTATTTTGGGAGGCATGCTCTCTTACCCAATCGCGTATCTCGTTATGGGAAATAAGGCGGCAGCACTCTTTACCTTTGTAGTTCCATTTTTGATTAGTACATGCGGTGGAACACTGATTGCGATTGTTATTACCGCTTCTTTGAAAAAGACAGGTGTCTTGGGACGCATGCAGGCAAGTCTGGAAGAATAAGATACGTCATAAGCATAGGAGTTCTTCGATGGAAAAAGATAAGGAACCGTTGTTACGGGAATATTTGAACAAAATAAAGCAGATACATCCGATTGTGCATTGTATCACGAATACGATTACCGTAAACGATTGCGCGAATATGGTGCTGGCACTGGGCGCATCGCCGACTATGGCACATCATACGTTGGAAGTAGAGGAAATCACAGCAGGGACAAATGCGCTCGTTTGTAATCTTGGAGCAACAGAATGCTTAGAAGCCATGGAACTTGCCGGGGAAAAAGCAGCTGCATTGGGACATCCAATTGTGCTGGATCCCGTGGGAGTAGCCGGATCAACTTTCAGGCGAAACAAATGTATGGCATTGATGGAGCGTGTGCACCCAACCTGTATTCGGGGTAACTATTCGGAAATATTAGCATTGATGCGACAGCGTAATACGGCGGTAGGTGTTGATGCAGCAGATACAGACATGGACTTGGATGCATTGCAGCAGTTTGCAGACGAAGTGCACGGAATCGTAGTGGCTTCAGGAGAAAAAGATTATATTACAGATGGAAAACGCTTGTATGTATGTGAACGAGGACATCGCATGATGTCGCATATTACGGGCAGTGGATGTATGTCGTCGGTTGCGCTGGCAACATTTTTGGCAGTGGAACCTTCCATCGAGAGTGCAAGTGCCTGTTGTCATTTCCTTGGTCAAATGGGAGAACTTGCAGCAAAACAGACAGAAGAGAGAGCAGGCGGTACGATGACATTCCGTGAACTCTTTTTGGATGCAGTGTCTTTGCAAGGTGTTCTTGGTTAGAAAAATACACAAGTGTAGAAGATGAAATTTCCTCTTGCAATCTGCAAATAAAAGGACTATAACAGTTTTTGGAACGAAGAGAAACGAAACGCCATTTGTTTTAATGACATTCCGCAAACTTCCCTATGTTCTTAGATTTGTAGCATGGAGGAAAAGACAAATGAATACTTTAAAAGCACAAAGAAGAGAAACAACAGAGAAAGCAAAGAGACTGAGAAGAGAAGGCTATGTGACAGGTAATCTCTTTGGCAGACAGATTGAAGGTTCGATTCTTCTGAAGATTGAGAAGAAGGAAGCTGAGAGGATCATGCGTGAGTGCATGAAAGGAAGCCAGATTATGCTTGAGGTTGAGGGCAAGGAATACGATGTCCTAATCAAAGAGATGGATTACGATGCAATGACACGTAGCATTTTGGAAATGGATTTTCAGGAACTTGTAAAAGGCGAGAAAGTGCATTCTGTAGCCGAGATTATCCTGCACAACAAGGATAAGGTGATTGAGGGAGCACTTGAGCAGCTTCTTGAGGAAGTAGCATACAAGGCAACACCGGAGCATCTGGTTGATAAGATTGATGTAGATTGTTCTACCTTACATTTGGGTGATACGATTACCGTTGGTGATCTTGCAATTGCCAAGAATAAAGATGTTGATGTTGTAACACATTTGGATAGTGTTGTTGTTACGGTACTAACACCGAACAATGCGGACATTCCAAGTGATGAAGATGCTGAAGAGACAGCTGAATAATATTTATATAAAGAACGAAATCCGCCGAGGAATTTATCCTCGGCGGATTTTCTGTATCCTTTACTATAATCTGGCAAAATATGTATGCAGATAGTCTGAAAATTCTTGAGCCAGCGGCGATAGATAGGGTTGGCGATAGAGACAAATATGTCGGTAAATTTTAGCATCCGGGAGAGGTGCAAGTATCAGGTTATTTGCTGTATAGGCAGGACGCCAACTCTTTTTCGGAACCAGAGTGAAATAACGTCCCTGACTGACAAGTTCGCATTGGACATAGGAGTTGTTGACATCACAGGATGATTGCAGGGGACGCAGGATATAACGCTTCCATAGGTCAGCTAACAGATCGCCCATGCGGCTTTCCGACGATGGAAGAATGCAAGGATAATGATAGAGCATGGAACGTGGTATGGCAGTCTCCTTGGCAAAAGGATGCGATGCGGAGTAGGCAATGCAGATCTCCTCACTCATGAGTATATCGTCTGCCGGTATTTGCAAGGGTTCCATATCAGAGGAAGGTATTGTCAATTGTGGATAGGCATCTAAAAAGAGATCCAGATGATTCTGCATACAATCCAGAGGATAACCGGTGTGAACCGTGATGTTGGCATCTGGATGCCTTTCGTAGAAACCATTCAGAATATCTGAGAGCAACTGGGAACAGACGCTGACACCAAGCGAGATATGCTTGTCATTAGTCAGATTGTATGACATAAGCGCTGCACGAGCACCGTCGTAATCGGCAAGGATCTGCTTGGCATAGGTTTGAAAAATCTTTCCGTTTTCATTTAAAATAATATGTTTTCCATGTCGATCAAACAGAGGATAGTGCAATTCTTCCTCCAATTCCTGAATGGTTTTGGAAAGTGCCGGCTGTGCGATAAAAAGATTTTTGGCAGCCGTGGAAATATTTTGTGTTTTACACACTTCTACAAAATAAAGCAGTTTTTTCTCTGTGATCATTTTCGTCCTCCCATTTCATCTCACGTTTATAATAAATATAGTATAACATATGCTATTTATATATTGGAAAGTATATATAGGAAAAGGCTATACTTATCTTATCTTTTTATTGGGAGGCAGGTAAGATGAAGAAAAAGATAGCAGTGCTTCTGGCACTGACCCTGACTGTGGGCTGTATCGGTACCGGATGCGGAGGAAAAAAAGCAGATGCAGACACCGCAAAAAAGGATGATGCAGAAGTGAAAACAGAAGAGGTGACAACGGAGGAGAACATCCTTTCGGGAACGCATGCAGCAGTGGTAGGCTCTACGCTGACTGCGGGAAATGGCACGACATCCTACACGGATTATCTGGAAAAGAAAAATGATATGACGGTAGATGTAGTTGCAAAGAAAGATGCGACCTTGACAGGCGATGGGGAGAATTCCTATATGGCACTTTTGCAGGGCATGGATGCAGATGCATCATATGATATGATCATGGTTGAGATTCCACAGACAGAGGCAGATCAGAAAGCGGAAGTGGGAGAATTGGTCAAAGACGCAGCATTGGACGACTATGATACTGCAACTTTGACGGGGGCATACCAGTACATTGCCGCCTATTGCTGGGAAACCTGGAATGCACCTACAGTTTTTGTGACCAGCATACAGGAAGGAAAAGAGGATGCCATTTATGATATGCGTCAGGCTGTCTGGCCGGTAAAATATGGTATGGATCATGTTTTTGTGTTAGACCTCTGGGAAAAGTTGGACTATAAAGACAAGAATCTGGATGCTTACAAGCAGAAGGACGGAACTTTGACAGATGCAGGCTATACGAACTGGTATGGACCGACTTTGGAGGAAGAACTTTTAGGTAAATATGCAGAGGTTGCTTCTGAAAAAACAAACGAATTACCACAGTATGATCCGGCCAATGTGGAAGCACTCGCAGATTCTCCATTACAGGGCAAAAAGATCATCTTTTTGGGATCTTCCGTTACTTTCGGCAGCAACAGTAATGAGGTATCTTTTGTAGAATACTTAGCAGCACGAGATGGCATTGAGTATGTGAAAGAAGCAGTTTCAGGAACTACGCTGGTGGACAATGGAGATTCTTCTTATATAGCACGTATGAAGGCCAATATCCCGGATCAGCAGGCAGATCTCTTTATCTGTCAGTTGTCCACCAACGATGCGACAACAGGACAGCCTATGGGCGAGATCTCTGATTCCAAGAATATTGATGATTTTGATACTTCTACAGTAGCGGGCGCAATGGAATATATCATTGCTTATGCAGGAGAGCATTATGGGTGTCCGGTCATGTTCTACACCGGAACGAAGTATGATAGCAAGCAGTATGCAGAGATGGTGGAATTGACCAAGAAACTGCAGGAAAAATGGGGCATTGGCATCATTGATATGTGGGATGATCTGGATGCAGACATACCGGAATATCATTATTATATGGCAAATGGCATCCATCCAAACCGTGCAGGATATCTGGATTGGTGGACACCATTCTTTGAGCAGGAAATTGAAAAATATCTGGATCTGAAATAAGACAGACGCGGGGGCGCTCCTATGCAGTAGGGGCGTCTTTTTTATGCGCGTCCCCTCAGAACCTGTCCCACCAGCCTATGTGCCAAAGGGGACACTCCATGTGGCAAAAGGAACGTCCCTGCGAAACTTGTGCGGAAGCATAATTCGTGGTAGAATTATCTCCAACAAAGTTGGTGGGAAAAGAGGAAAAAGTGGGATGTTGACACAGTTTTCGAGAACAGAATTATTGCTTGGTACAGAGGCCATAGAACGCCTGCAGAAAGCCAGAGTGGCAGTGTTTGGTATAGGTGGTGTAGGTGGATATGTTTGCGAAGCACTCGTGCGTAGTGGTGTTGGTGCTTTTGATTTGATTGATAATGATACGGTTTGTCTGAGCAATCTTAATCGTCAGATCATTGCAACACATAGTTCCGTTGGCAAATACAAAGTAGATGTGATGAAGGAACGTATGCTGGACATCAACCCAGATGTAGAGGTGCGAACGTATGCAAGTTTCTTTTTGCCGGAGAATGCAGATGATTTCCCATTTGCAGAATATGATTATGTGGTAGATGCCATTGATACAGTTACAGCAAAGATTGCACTTGTCATGAAGTGTCAGGAAATGGGGATTCCCATCATCAGCAGCATGGGCGCGGGAAATAAACTAGATGCCAGCGCTTTTCGAGTGACAGATCTTTATAAGACAAGTATGTGTCCATTAGCTAAGGTGATGCGCAGAGAATTGAAAAAGCGCGGCATAAAGAAGTTAAAGGTAGTCTATTCAGAGGAAAAGCCAATGACGCCAACGCAAAAGGAGCGTACGGAGACTGAGACGGAAGAGACTTGTGCGAAGCGGCGGGCCATTCCTGGCAGTGTAGCGTTTGTGCCGTCGGTTGCCGGACTCATTGCGGCAGGAGAAGTCATCAAAGACTTGGTAAAGTAAAAAACGGTAGGTGAAAAAGAGGGTGATTATATGAAAATGCGGACATATGAGAAAAAAGCACATGTAAAAAATGGAATAGCGCGTCTTTTCTTTTCTGTACTTGCGATTGCATTAGAGCTTGCGTTTATTGTAGTTGTTTTTACGAAGCTTAATGCCTATGCAGAGGGAATCAATATTGTAACGCGCATTTTGTCCATTACTCTGGTGATTTTTTTGTATGCACAGGATCGCTCCAATAATATGAAAACACCGTGGATTATGCTGATTTTGGCTTTCCCGGTTTTTGGTATTGTGATGTATCTGCTTGTAGGTCTGAATGGATATACCCACAAAATGCGGCAGCGATACGAGGCAGTGGATGCTGTGTTGTTGCCGATGTTGTCTGAGGAAAAAGCGGAGCCTGAAATTAGAAGTGCCATGGCTAAGCTAAAGGAGCAGAATACACAACTGGCAAGTATTTCCTATTATTTACAAACGAAGAGTGGATATCCGCTTTATGCAGATTGTCCGATTACGTATTATGATGAAGCCTATAAAGGGTTTGAGGCGCAAAAGGAAGCATTAAGGAATGCAAAACATTTCATTTTTATGGAGTATTTTGCCATTGAGCAGGCAGAGGCATGGAATGAAATACAGGAAATTTTGGTGGAACGCGTGGCTGCTGGTGTAGAGGTGCGCGTTTTCTATGATGATATTGGCAGTATTGCTTTTATCAACGAAGATTTTGCAAAAAAATTAAATGCCCTTGGTATTTCCTGTCGAATTTTTAATCCATGTATGCCAGGTTTGAATTTCTTCCTAAATAATCGGGATCACCGTAAAATCACAATTGTAGATGGTGTGATTGGTTTTACCGGTGGTTATAACATGGCGAACGAATATTTTAACATGACGCATCCCTATGGCTATTGGAAGGATACAGGAATACGGATCTGTGGTATGGCAGTGCGGAGCCTGACAGCGACCTTTCTGGAAAATTGGAATGCAGTAAAAGGGAATGACGTAGATGATATGGATGTATCCAGATATTTGGATGCATCATATCAAACAGAGATTCCAGTTACTTTGGAAGAGGAGCCAAAAGCTTTTGTACAGCCTTATGCAGACCAGCCAATGGATGGCGAACACGTGGGAGAAGAGGTCTACATTAGTTTGATTAACAAAGCAATCAATTATTGCTGGCTGGTATCGCCATATTTGATCCTGACAGATGAAATGGTACATGCTATCCGTTTGGCGAAGAAACGCGGTGTGGACGTACGTATTATTACACCAGGAATTCCAGACAAGCGTATGGTGTATGAAGTGACGAGATCGTATTACCATTGTTTGACAAAGTATGGTGTAAGGATTTATGAATATACCCCGGGCTTTTGCCATGCAAAAATGTGTGTGGTAGATGATGTGGTGGCAACTTGCGGAACCATCAATTTTGATTATCGTAGTTTGTATCATCATTTTGAAAATGGATGTATGTATGCCTATGGTGAGGCTGTGGCAGAAACAAAACAGGATATGGAAGCGATGATGCGCGTTAGTTGCGAGGTGACAGAACAGTATAATACGGGGCGTAAACCTTGGAAACGTCTGTTACAGATGTTTTTGCGATTACTGGCACCACTTTTATAAGGGATGGTGTTACAAGAAAGAAGATCATCCAAAATTGGTGATAGAAACAAAACAGAATTTGTTAGAAATGTTGCAAAGTTTCTGCTAAGATAGGTAAGCGAAAACGAGTGGAAGGATAGGAACGTTACGATGAAACAAAAGATAAAATTAATTGCATCCGATTTAGATGGTACACTTTTACAGAATCATATGCAAAGGTGTTCCGAAAAAGCAATCCGTCTGATTCAGGAATTGACAAAAAAAGGCATTCTTTTTGTGCCTGCAAGCGGAAGGCAATATTTTAATTTATACAATATGTTTAAAGAAGTGCAGGGGGATTTGATGTATCTCTGTGAAAATGGTTCTCTCGTTATGTATCATGATGAGGTGTTTTTGAAGCATCAGTTCGAGAGAGAACTTGCACTTGAGATTAGCCACATGGTGATGGAAGATCCACAGAGCGAGGTGTTGATGTCAGGAGAACGTACCTGTTATATTGTGCCTAAAAATATCGATTATGTATCGCATTTGCGCAACGATATAAAAAATGATGTTACCGTTATTTCCAAACCGGAAGATATTACGGAGCCCATTATTAAGGTTTCTTATTTTACGCCGGAAGACCATCAGGAAGAAATTACCGAGATGTTTAAGAAAAAGATTGCCGGAAGATGTCAGCTTATGGTTTCCGGGACTGAGTGGGCAGATTTCACACCGCTTGGCGTAAATAAAGGTGCGGTAATGAAGGCAATCAGTGAGAAATTAGGAATTGCGCCGGAAGAAATGGTAGCTTTTGGTGATAACGAAAATGACCGTTCGATGTTAGAATTTGTAGGTCAGCCGTATCTGATGAAAAATTGTAATCCGACCATGGAAGATGTGAAAGCTGCTCGCTGTGAGCATGTAGAAGATATTTTAGAGGAAATATTAGACAAGATGTCGTAACGGCAATCAAATAATGGAAGAGATATGTTAGCAGAATTATGGATTTCCCTGGATAAGGAAGAGATTGAAGTAGAAATTATCCGTTCCAAACGACGGAGTATGGCGATTCAAATCAGAACGGATGGTTCAGTGGTAGTGCGTGTTCCGATGCACGCTTCTGACCGTGCCATCAAGCGGTTTGTTTCGGCGCATGCAAGATGGATTGCAGACAATCGCGGACAAATGTTTGAGCGTCGAAAAAAGCTGGCAGACAATCCGTATGATATTCCTGCTTGGGAAAGTCTGTCTGCAGCAGATAAGAAAATAGCGAAACAAAAGATTATGGAGCATGTAGACTATTATGCCAGACGCATGGAGATAGATTACGGCTCTATTTCTATGCGAAATCAAAAGAGTCGCTGGGGGAGCTGTAGCAGCAAAGGAAATCTCAATTTTAATTATCGTCTGGCATATCTGCCAGAAGAATTATTAGATTATGTTGTTGTGCATGAGTTAGCACACAGGCGGCATATGGATCACTCGGCAGCATTTTGGGAGGAAGTGAAAACATATTATCCTGCCTACAAGAAGTGTCGGCAGATGCTGAATGATATTTTATTGGCTTAAGGAGAAAAAGATGCGTTATTATATTTCAGATTGTCATTTTTTTCATGCAGCATTGAATGATGCTATGGACTGCAGAGGATTTTCTTCTGTAGAAGAGATGAATGATTACATGATAAAGCAATGGAATAAAAAAGTGAAAAAGCGCGACGAAGTGGTAATCTTAGGAGATTTTTCCATGGGCGATGCAGATCAGACGAATGCCATTTTAGAACAGCTGCAGGGTCAATTGTATTTGATTGTGGGAAATCATGATAATCGTTTTTTGCGGAACAAGTCTTTTCATAAAGAACGATTTGGATGGATTTATCCCTATGCAGAAATGCATGATGATGGGCGAAAGGTCGTACTTTCGCATTATCCGATTGCATGTTATAACGGACAGTATCAGAAAAATAAAAAAGGAGAGTCCAGAACGTATATGCTATATGGTCATGTGCATGATACGCATGATGAGCGTTTGCTTGAACAGTATCAGAACATGGTATCTAAGACGCAGATTACAGGAAGGAACGGAGAAGCCCAGATGCTGTCCTCTCATATGCTGAATTGTTTTTGCAAGTATTCGGATTACCAGCCACTCAGCCTGGACGAATGGATTGCGGTGACGGAGGAAAGACTTATCCGTTGCCAGAATGCGGAAGATTCATTATAATATAAGAGTTATCATCTAAGGAGGAAACCATATCGATGAAAAAGGAAAATAAGAGAATGGCTCAGGAAAAAAGAGCTGCAGAAAGAAAAAAACAGGCAACAATGCAGTTGGTAAGAAATGCAATCATTGTTGCATTAATTGTAGCATTTTTTGTTGGGATGATTGTGTTTGGCGTGATAGACAGCCGTAAACAAAAGGAGAAAGAGGCAAGCGAAGCACAGCAGACAGAACAGACAAGTGATACAACAGATAACAGCAGTACAAGCCCATCCCTTATTACCGATAGTAACCAGGAAGTGAAAGATGGCGATACGGTAAATATTGACTATTCAGGAAGTATTGATGGTTTTGTGTTCCAGGGAGGAACTGCGCAGAATCAGAATCTTACGATTGGATCCCACACGTTTATTGATGATTTTGAGGAACAGCTGATTGGCCATAAGATTGGCGAAACAGTAGAAGTAAATGTAACTTTCCCGGAAAACTATGGTCGCAGTTATACGGATGACAAGGGAGAAACAAAGAGTTTCAATGGTGCAGAGGCTGTATTTTCTGTGAAAATTAATGGTATTTATGAGAGGTAGAAGCATGAAAAACATAACATTGGGCAGTACAGGAATTACCGTACCACAAAACGCGTTTGGCGCATTGCCAATCCAACGCATCAGTGCACAAGATGCAGCAGGACTGCTGAAAAAAGCATACGAAGGTGGAATGCGTTTTTTTGATACCGCAAGAGCGTATAGTGATAGTGAAGAAAAGATGGGCTTGGGGCTTGCTGATGTAAGAGAGCAGATTTACATTGCTTCCAAAACTGCGGCAAAGACACCGGAAGGATTTTGGAAAGATTTAGAGACGACCCTGACAAATTTAAAAACAGATTATCTGGATATTTATCAGTTCCATTGCGCGGATCGTGTATTCGCACCAGGGGATGGCAGTGGAATGTATGAAGCGATGCTTGATGCAAAGAAGCAAGGAAAGATACGTCATATTGGTATTACGGCACATAAGATTGGTGTTGCTGAGGAGGCTGTGGAATCAGGTCTGTATGAGACCTTGCAATTCCCATTTAGTTATTTGTCTGCAGAAAGAGAATTAGCGCTTGTTGAGAACTGCCGCAAACACAATATGGGATTTATTGCGATGAAAGGCTTAGCAGGTGGTCTGATCAATCATTCAGCAGCCGCTATGGCATACATGACACAGTTTGATAATGTTCTTCCAATCTGGGGCATCCAGAAGGAAAGCGAGCTGGATGAGTGGCTTGCGTTTATGGATGTAACACCACAGATGACAGATGAGATCCGTACCTTTATTGCGAAAGAATGTCAGGAACTGACAGGCGATTTTTGCCGTGGATGTGGATATTGCATGCCGTGTCCGGCAGGCATTATGATCAACCAGTGTGCGCGTATGTCTCTGATGCTGCGTCGTGCACCATCTGCGGACTGGCTGACGGAAGAGATGCAGGAAGAGATGAAAAAAATCGAGGGCTGTTTAGAATGTGGTGCATGTAAAAAGAAGTGCCCATATGAACTGGATACACCGGCATTACTGAAGAAAAATTATGAAGACTACAAGCGTGTACTTGCAGGGGAAGTAGAGGTATAAAATGTTTAATCCTGGCACAATGATGAAATTAATGAATGCAAAAAATACATTTACGAAGAATCATCCAAAGTTCGTCAAGTTCTTACAGGTGGTATTTTCTTCTCGAGTAGAAGAAGGAACGGTTTTTGAGATCACGGTAACGAAGCCGGGAGAAGAACCGATTACAACAAACTTTAAAGTGCTGCAATCGGATTTAGAATTGATGGAGAGTCTCAAAGATCTGCAGTAAATGACAAGGGTGGAGTAAAAATGGAAGAAAAAAGACTGGCGCTTCTGATTGATGCAGAGAATGCGAGTTCGAAGTATATTGATGCCATCATCAGTGAATTAAAGAAATATGGGGTTATTACTTACCAGCGTATGTATGGTGACTTTACCAGTTCAAATCTGTCTGACTGGCATAAAAAAGCGCTGAAATATGCAATTGTGCCGATTCAACAGCCAAGGTATTCTTCTGGAAAGAATGCATCGGATATCATGCTGGTGATCGATGCGATGGATATTTTATATCAGGATAAAACAGATGGTTTTTGTATCGTGACATCAGACAGTGACTTTACGAGATTGGTCAATCGTCTGCGTGAAGAAGGTATGTTCGTCATTGGTATGGGTAAAAGTGATGCGTCTAAAACGTTTATTGCAGCATGTAACGAATATAAGTTTTTAGATAAAATCGTGGATGAAGAAGAAAAAGAAAACACGAAGAATAAGAATCACAAGGAAAATGCACATGACCATAAAGGAGACTCGGTTACTCCAATTGGAGAGATAAAATCTGCTATCAATGAGTTGATTCAGCAGAGCGAAAACAACGGAGAACATGCAAATCTTGGTTCTACGAAAAGTAATTTACAGCGTCTGTTTCCGGATTTTGATGAGCGTAATTATGGATATAGCTCTATGCGAACGTTTATCGAAGAGGCAACAAAATTCGAGACATTACAAAAGGGAACGACGATCTATATATTGCGAAGCAGTGACCATGGAGAAAATGTGGAGGAACAAGTGCGTAGATTTGTACAAAAAGCAGCAGCAGGTACCGTGGAACTAGGCACATTAGGCCGCATGATTGCGTCCGAATTTCCGGATTTTAAATATAAAGATTATGGCTATGCCAGACTTTCAAAGTATGTCAGCAGTGTACCTGGCGTACATATTGAAAATAATCTGGTGACGGCAATTCTATAAAGAAAGAAATGAAAAAGGATGCTATGATTTCTTTGAATCGTAATCAAATCAAATATATTGTCATCGTTGCGATGTTGTTGGATCATATTGCGTGGGCGTTTGTACCGCTGCAGTCCTGGCAGGGACAGCTGATGCATATGATTGGGCGGTTGACGGGACCAACGATGGCATATTTTATTGCAGAAGGTTATGTGCATACGCGAAATGTAAAAAAATACGCGCAAAGACTGGCTGTTTTTGCCATTCTTTCGTGGGTGCCCTTTACGTTTTTTGAGTATGGCTATCTGCCCCTGCATAGAGTAAATGGCTATCTTGTGTTTGATTTTGCACCAGGTGTAATGTATACCTTATTATTGTCCTTGCTTGCCGTGTGGACGTGGGATAGTAAAACATTGCTGCAGGCACAAAAAAAATGCATCATTTTTGGTCTATGCATTTTGTCTTTTTGGGGGGATTGGCCACTGCTTGACATTCTTTATGCCCTATGTTTCTTTATTTATCGTGATGATGAAAAGAAAAAATGGGCGACTTATTTGTGTCTTTCTGTGCTGAACTTTGCCTTTGGTGGTTTTGGCTTATGGAGCATTTTCCAAGTGGGTGTTTTCTTCGTTCCGTTGCTTTTGCATTATGCATATAATGGACAGGCCGGAAGTAAAAAAGCAATACACAAATGGTTTTTCTATTTGTTTTACCCACTGCATCTGATCGTGCTTGGTATATTAAAAACAGTATAATTTGGATTAAAAAAAGCCCTCGTGCGGACATGTTGTCTGTACGAGGGCTTTTAATCATTTACAAGACATGGTTAAAAGTGTCTTTCAAAGAAATTATACAGTACCGGTAATCGTCAGTGTAGCTGAGCCCGGAACAATAGAAATGGCGCCGGTGGTTGCATCCTGAGTATAGGTTGCAGCAGGCACTGTGATTGCACCGGTCGTAGAAGTAAACTGTCCCGTGGTATTGTTGTAGGTATACTCCGTACCGGAAGCCCATGCTGTGCCATCAAAGGAAACAGCAATCGGATCTAATACCGGATCAAAACGATCGGAAACTACAAGGGCGTCGGTAGTTGTCGCAGGAACATTGCCATAGTTTTGAATGATAAACGTGTAGGTCAGCTGTCCATTTTCGGATACGGTTGTCGGCGCTAAAGATTTGCTGATGCGCAGTACAGGCTGGCTATAAGCGTTTACCGTAGAAGCAGCGGTGATTGGCGCAGCCACATTATTTGCATTGATTGTTGCGGTATTGCTTATGCTGCTTTCCAAGGCAAGTGGTGCAAAAGCGTTGGTCTTCGCCTGGTAAATAACAGAGATATTACCATTAGGCGGTACAGATAATCCGGAAATGGTGAGTGGTGGACCAGCCGTTATGGTTGGCGTTGGCTGTAAAACACCATCGGAATAATAGCGAACGGTACCTGAAACATAGTCAAGAGGCACAAGTGTCTGTGTGTTCACTGTGTATGCTCCAAGATTGTCAGAAATTGTTACACCAGTCATTGTGGTTGTACCGGAGTTTAGGATATTTACAACATAAGTCAGTGTGTCATCCTGCTGGTACTCTGTTTGTACAGCCGTTTTGGTAGCAGATAACACTTCGACAAGTTCACCTGTGGTGATATTGGAAGTGGTTGTGTTGCCGTTATAGGACAAGGTCGCCTGGTTATAAAAAGTTGCCATAGTTGATATTCTTTCTTTTTTTATTATTCTATGTGGTATGAAAAAAAAGGTACAAAAAATTCTTTGGAAATATTGACAATGCATGAACATATGAATATAATTACATATGAACAGATGATAAATAGAAAAGGTACAAAAGATAAAGAAACAGAAGGGAGGATTTCAGGTGGCAGAACAGAAGTCAGAATTTTTGGCAGCACACGAAGAACTGGTAGAACAGGTACTTCAAAATCAGCCGGAAGATGAATACCTGTATGACCTGGCAGAACTTTTTAAGGTCTTTGGCGATTCGACAAGGATCAAGATCTTATATGCCTTGTTTGAAAGTGAACTTTGTGTCAGCGATATTGCACAGATCTTAAATCTGAACCAATCCGCGGTCAGTCACCAACTCCGCATTTTAAAAGATGCCAAGTTGGTCAAGTTCAAACGGAGCGGCAAGAGTATTTTCTATTCGCTGGATGATGACCATGTGCGCACGATCCTATCCATGGGTATGGATCATGTAGAGGAGTAGATACAGTTGGATGACCATCTTGTATGATAAAGAATAAAAAAGAAAAAGGAGAACATAATTATGAAAAAGACATATGATGTAGAGGTTGATTGCGCAAACTGTGCAGCAAAGATGGAGGAAGCCGTAAAGAATACAGAGGGCGTCAAGAACGCAACTTTGAGTTTTATGACCTTGAAGTTAAAGGTGGAATTTGAAGAGGGCGCAGACGTGGACACTGTTATGCAGCAGGCGTACAAGAACTGTAAAGTCGTAGAAGACGATTGTGAGATCTTTTTATAAGAAGAACCGCATTTCGGGGCTGTGCCACGGAGGCGGTGGGAGTCGTAAAGGAGAAAACATATGAGTAAAAAGCAAAAAAACGTGCTTTGTCGCATTATCGTTTCCTTGATCTTATTGGTGGCAGTGTCCATTCTGGATGCTTTGGTGGATTTGCCTTGGATCGTGCAGTTAGCCTTGTATATGGTTCCATATCTGGTCATCGGATACGATATTTTGAAAAAAGCGGGAAAAGGGATTTTGAACCGTCAGGTCTTTGATGAGAATTTTCTGATGGCTGTGGCGACCATTGGTGCTGTCTGCCTGGGAGAATACAAAGAAGGCGCAGCGGTAATGCTGTTTTATCAGATCGGAGAACTTTTCCAGAGCGTTGCTGTAGGCAAGAGCCGTAAAAACATTGCAGCCTTGATGGATATCCGTCCGGACTATGCCAATCAGATGGTGGACGGTAAACTAGAAAAAGTAGATCCGGATGACGTAGAAATTGGTGCAGAAATTATCATCAATCCTGGAGAAAAAGTACCGATTGATGGTGTGATTGTAGAAGGAAATACGACATTAAATACCAGTGCACTCACCGGCGAAAGTGTGCCAAGAGATGCAGCCTGCGGCGATGAAATTATCAGTGGCTGTATCAATATGAGTGGTATGATTAAGGTTAAGACGACAAAGGAATTTGGGGATTCTACGGTATCCAAAATCCTGGATTTAGTAGAAAATTCTGCAATGAAGAAGTCACGGTCAGAGAACTTTATTACGAAGTTTGCCAGATATTATACACCGGCTGTGTGTTATAGTGCACTTGCCTTAGCTATTTTGCCACCGGTGGTTCGTTTATTGATGGGCATTTCACCGATGTGGGGAGAATGGATTATCCGCGCATTAACATTTCTTGTAATCAGTTGTCCATGTGCACTTGTGATTTCGATTCCACTCAGTTTCTTTGGTGGTATTGGATGTGCATCCAGCAATGGTATTTTAGTGAAGGGCTCTAACTATTTGGAAGCTCTTTCGGCAACAAAGTACGTTGTTTTTGATAAAACGGGTACGCTCACCAAAGGTGTCTTTGAAGTGAGTGCAACGTATCCGGCAAATGGATTTACCGGAGAAGATTTGCTTCGCTTTGCAGCATATGCGGAGAGCAGTTCTTCTCATCCAATCAGCGTGAGTCTGAAAAAAGCATATGGAAAAGAACTGGATCTGGAAAAGATTTCTTCCATTGAAGAAATTGCCGGTCATGGTGTCTGTGCACAGGTGGATGGCAAAAAAGTGTTTGTTGGCAATATGCGTCTGATGCAGCGTGAACAGGTGCAGGTTTTGACAGAACACAAAGAAGGAACCGTCTGCTATGTGGCAATAGATGGTGTCTATGGTGGATGTATTGTAATTTCTGATGTGATTAAGCCAAACGCAAAAGAAGCCATCCGCGGTCTGAAAGCGTGCGGAGTTAAGAAAGCGATTATGCTGACGGGAGATGCAAAAGAGACAGCACTGCGTGTTGCTAGTGAAATTGGCATGGATGAAGTACACAGTGAATTGCTTCCGGCGGATAAGGTATCACAGGTGGAGCATCTTTTAGACGAGAAGAGCGAAAAAGAAAATCTGGCATTTGTCGGTGATGGAATCAACGATGCGCCGGTGCTATCACGTGCAGACATAGGAATTGCGATGGGAGCGATGGGATCTGATGCAGCTATTGAGGCGGCAGATGTGGTTCTTATGGACGATGATCCAAACAAAATTGCCCTTGCAATGAAGATTTCCGTTCGTACACTCCGGATTGTACATCAGAATATTATTTTCGCATTGGCGATCAAAGCCATCTGTCTGATTTTAGGAGCTATTGGTATTGCAAACATGTGGGTTGCCATTTTTGCAGATGTGGGCGTTATGGTACTTGCTGTATTAAATGCAACGAGAGCATTGAAAATAAAATTATAAAAATTCCGATTTTACAGAAGCGTCACATATTTGTGGCGCTTTTTTTATACGCTTTTTTTGTAAATGCGTTATACTGAAAATAGATTTGATGAAATTTGTAAAAGAATAAGAAGGTGTATCAATGAAGCAACTATATACCAAGTGGGGGGAAGAACTAAAAAAACAGATGCAGGAAGATACTTCGTGTGTTGCACATACAGAGTATCCAAGACCATCTATGATTCGTTCTTCTTATGGAAATCTAAATGGCTGGTGGGATTATACGATTAAAAAGCAGATAGCAGACAATGGGATACCGGGTGCATATGACGGAAAGATATTCGTACCATTTTCGCCGGAGGCGGAATTATCCGGTGTGCAGCGCCAATTGCAGCCGGATGAGGTGCTCTGGTATCACACAAAAATGAAGCTTGATACCGTACAAATCAAAAAAGGAAAACGTCTTCTTCTACATTTTGGCGCAGTGGATCAGACAGCCACGGTTTATGTGAATGGCAGTCAGGTTATGACACATCATGGAGGATATCTGCCGTTTACGGTGGATCTGACATCTTTTGCAAAGAATGCATACGAAAACGACATAGAGGATTTGGAACTTTTTGTCAGAGTTATAGATGTGAGTGATACATCGTATCATGCAAGAGGAAAACAGAAATTGCAGCGCGGGGGGATGTATTATACCGCCCAAAGCGGCATCTGGCAGACCGTCTGGTGGGAATATGTTCCGGAAGTTTCGGTAAAGGACGTTTCTATTTCAACAGATGTGGATGCGGGAAAGGTTACCTTTTCGATAGAGCTGGCATGTGGGACAGGAAATACAGTTACCCATGCAAAGAAACAGGAAAAGTCTGAAAATAAAGAAAATTATAAGAAAAATGCATCACTTCCTGTGAGGATAAAAATATTTGCAGCATCTCATGCACAACCGGATATTTGTACACCGCAGGCAAAAATTCAAGAAGTTAAGGCACGGGCAGAGATTATGTCTCATGAGGATATGGTAGAAATACAAGAAATGTCGGGCAAATCTGACCAAACAGGCATTTTATACGAGACGCTTGTGGACATGACATTGCAGGTGCCAAAAGACTGCGTAGAACTATGGGATGTGGAAGCACCATATTTATATGATTATGAAATCAGCATTGGTGCGCAGGAAGAGACAGCAGATGTTATCTATGGATATTTTGCAATGCGCTCTTTTACAAAAGAAATGGATCATGATGGTGTGCTTCGTATTTGTCTCAATCATGAACCGATTTTTATGGAAGGTGTACTGGATCAGGGATACTGGCCAGATGGGCTTATGACGCCACCTGCGGATGAAGCATATGTTTTTGATATTCTGGGAATGAAAGAAACCGGTTTTCATATGATGCGCAAACATATCAAACTGGAGGCGGAACGGTTCTATTTTCATTGTGACCGTCTGGGCATGATTGTCTGGCAGGATATGGTAAATGGAGGAACGTCATATAAAGACTGGTATGTAACATACCTTGCAACCGCCTTATCATTTCTTCATATTCGCTGCAGGGATACGCATAAAAAACTTTTGGCAAGAGAAGATGCAGTAGGTTGTGCGGAATGGAAGCAGGAAATGCTGGCGACTATAAAGCTTTTAAAGAAACATCCTTGTATCAGCACCTGGGTTCTTTTCAACGAGGGCTGGGGACAGTTTGCAACCAATGAAATGGTGGCACTGGCAAGAGAGGCAGATCCTACACGCCTGATTGATGCGGCAAGTGGATGGTATGATCAGGGAAGTGGTGATATGAATTCTTTTCATAATTATTTCTTTCCGCTGGTCATCCCACGTGATAAGAAAAAGGCGGGGCGTGTCGCAGTGTTGTCGGAATATGGCGGTTATTCCTATGGTATGCCGGAGCACGCGACGACAGAAGATATCTATGGTTACGGAACCTATAAGGATACGAAAAGTCTGCGCGAGGCTTATCAGAAGCGCCGGCGCGAGGCAATGGCACTGATTGCGGATGGTCTGTGTGCCAGTGTATACACGCAGGTATCCGATATAGAAGATGAGGTCAACGGTATTTATACTTACGATCGCAAGATTAAGAAAATATAGAAAACCAGTTGCCGATGCACTTACTTGGGAAAGCAGGAACATCGACAACTGGAAATAGAAACTACATAGAAATCCATCCAAAAGCGTTAGCAATGGATGATAAGAGGATGATGATGGCAAAGATCGGGCAAAGATACCTGATCATAAAAGCGAAGATCTTTTTGCGGCGGAAAGGGTTTCCACCTTTTGTCACTTCATCCTCTATTTTATTGATACCAACAACGCGGGATACGAGCAGGCAGGTGGCCAGTGCTGCAAGAGGCATCATGACAGAATTTGTAAGGAAATCAAAGAAATCCAAAAACTGCATGCCGATAATGGTAACGCCTGCAAGTGGTCCATATCCGAGAGATGACAGGCTTCCCAGTAAAACCATGATGATACCTACAATTACGGTCGCTTTTTTTCTTCCCCAGCCAAGTTCGTCCTCAAAGGTAGATACTGCACTTTCGGTCAAAGCAATGGAACTTGTCATGGCTGCAAAAAGTACAAGGACAAAGAAGAGAATGCCGATGCCTGTGCCGAGCCCCATACTGTCAAATACCTTTGGAATGGTGATAAACATAAGGGATGGTCCGGCCTGCAGTGTATCAGGATCTCCACCGGAAAAGGCAAAGACAGCAGGAATGATCATAAGACCGGCCATAATAGCAATGGCAGTATCAAAGATTTCTACATTTTTGGTAGAATCTTCAATCGATACATCTTTTTTCATATAAGAACCAAAGGTGACGAGAATACCCATTGCAATGGAAAGGGAGTAAAACATTTGTCCCATAGCCGTCACAACAGTCATCCAGGAGAAGTTTTCCGGATTGGGGATCAAAAAATACTTCACGCCGGAAAGTGCCCCAGGTCTGGTAACAGAGTATGCTGTAATTAAAAAGGAAAGTACGACAAGAATCGGCATCATAATTTTTGAGACACGTTCGATGCCGTTACGTACGCCGGCAAAGATAATGCCAAGGGTAAGCATGGCAAAAATCAAAAAGCACAGTTCTGTGGATGCACCATCGGAAATAAAGTTACTAAAATAACCGTCAGCAGCAAGCGTAGAACCATTGCCGGTGATATAACCAATCAGGTATTTGATGACCCAGCCTCCGATGACGGAATAATATGGAACAATCAGTACCGGAATGATGGCATTGAGCCAGCCACCGGCAGATAACCATTTGGATTTACCAAAGGTTTTGTAAGCACCAACAGGACTTTTTTTCGTCATACGTCCAAGCGATGTCTCAGCCACAATCATGGTGTAGCCGAAGGTTAATGCCAGAATAATGTAAATCAGTAAAAAAATACCACCGCCATATTTGGCAGCAAGATATGGAAAACGCCAGATATTTCCCAAACCGACCGATGCACCGGCTGCGGATAGTACAAAGCCGATTTTCCCGGAAAAGGAACTGCGTTTTTTATTCGATTCATGCATGATGAAATCCCCCTAGAATCATTTCTTATGTATTATGTGATAGCGCACACGTATGGGGGAAAGTTTAGCATAAATAAAGAAAATTTGCAATGTTAAATAGGGTTGTTTTACTTGGCGCAGAGTATTACAATACCTGTGTGAGACGATGACTTTAAAAATATGAAGGAAATGGTTAAAACGATAAATAAGCGTTAAAAAAGCCTATGGGAGATAGGGTATGAAAGAGCAAAGAACAGAAGAAAATATTGCAAAGAAGGATGTATCTGCTATATATAGAGAAGATTTACATAAGAAAATTCTCGAACAGCTGGTACAGAGAGAGTATGACTATATTTGTGTTATCGACGTAAAAAAACAGACCGTATATGTGGATGCGGACATTTTGGGCGCAGAATGGAACTGGACGGGAAAAGAACTCAATTATTACGATGCGCGTGACCTTTTGATTGAAGCATTTTTGGATAACAATGACAGCAGGGACTATAGGCACAGCTCTGATATTCCATATATTGTAGAACGTTTAGAACAACAGGAAGAATACAGCTTTATGTTTCATTTTGATGTTCCGGGTCAGCGACGCAATAAAAAGCAATGGAAGTTTTCTTATTTAAATCGAGAAGAAGGTTTGATTCTTACGACGCTAAAGGATGTGACGATTCTTTTGGAGCAGGATCATCTGGCGGGGGAAGAAAATCGCTATGGATTTATTCGCAGGGCACGGCAGGTTATCCGGGATACACAGCTACAATGTCAGTTTGCAATTATGTATTTTAACATTAAGGGATTTAAGGCAATCAATGAACTGTTTGGTACAGAGGGTGGCGATTTGGCACTGCGTGAGGTGGTACGCACCATTCACCATTCCAAATTATATCCATATGCGATCGGTCGCGTGGAGGCAGATCACTTTGTCTGTCTCGTAGATGCAGCCAATATCAATTATGAGAATTTGAAAGAACAACTGCATCAGGTGCTAACGATTCAGCAGAGATCCATGGATGTCTATGCTGTCTGTGGAATTTACATGATACCGGAGCACGAGCGCATGGAGAGTGTCAGTAATATGTGTGACCGGGCACGCATAGCAAAAGACTATATTGAAGATGAATATGTGCAGCCTTATGCAGTTTTTGATGCATCTATGAGTAGTTCTTATATGGAACGGAATGATGCACTGCGGGATTTGAGCCATGCATTGGAAAAGAAGGAATTTCATGTATATTATCAACCGGTGTACGATGCTTTTTCCGGAGAAATCGCATCTGCAGAAGCACTGGTGCGTTGGATCAGAGAAGACGGAACAATGGTTTCACCGGGGATATTTGTTCCTGCATTAGAAGATAGCGGTCGTATTTCCCAGATGGACCTCTTTGTGGAGCGAAGTGTATTTTCTTTTCTGGAAGAAAGGTATCATAAGGGACAGTTTATTGTGCCGGTTTCCGTGAATATGTCCCAGATGGATTTCTTTGATAAAGATATGATGGCATCTGTATTTGTTGATGTTTCCAATACAGATTTGCCGGTGGACTATACCAGAATTGAAGTTACAGAGACAGCATATTCTATGGTAGCCAGTAACAACCGCAATGTACTGCTGAATATGAAAAATATTGGCGTGAAATTTTATCTGGATGATTTTGGAAGCGGTTATTCGTCATTTAGTACGATACGTGACTACGATTTTGATGTTGTTAAATTGGATATGGGATTTGTACAAAAGATTGGAACAACCGCGAGGGCCAATGCAGTGATTCAGGCGATTATCGATATGGCACATGCCATTGGTTCTAAGGTCGTTGCAGAAGGCGCGGAGACAAAGGAGCAGGTGGATGCTCTTAGAGATATGAAATGTGATTATATTCAAGGATATTATTTTTCTAAACCTTTGTCGGAAGAAGAGTTTGAGGCATTACTGAATGAGCAGTGCTAAAAAGAAAAGAAATAGAAGTGTGGAGAACGTAGAACGATGGAACAGACAATGATGCAAATCATAGGACATATTCATACCGAT
>URCQ01000014.1 GCA_900546435.1 uncultured Pseudobutyrivibrio sp.
ATGGATAAATATGGTGTTAACTTGCTTGTAAATAATGAATATGCATCGAAAAATAATTTGCATTCCCTTTGTATTGCAAAAGAGTATTTACATAATGCCTACATTATTCCGTGTGATATCTGGTGCAAAGACAATCCATATAATGAAGTGGAATTGTACGCATGGTATATGGTTTCGGATATGGAAGTGGAAGATAGTAATGTGAGAGTTAACAGGAAACTGGAATTGGTTACAATTCCACAGAATACACCGGGAAATGCAATGATAGGAATTTCATATATTACAGATGAAATTGCAGAGAAGCTTCAGAAGCATTTGGAAAAAATGGACGGAGATCGCATGTATAGTAATGCCTTTTGGGAAGAAGCATTGTTAGAAAAAGATCGTATATGTGTGAATGCCCGAGTGGTTATGCAAGGTGATGTAGTAGAGATTAATACTTATGAGCAATTAAGAGAACTAGATGATAATTCGAATCATTTGCAATCGGAAGCATTAAATATCATTGCGTCGGTTTTTGATGTGGATAATAAGGATATTGTAAATATTAGCGTTCTGAAAAAGGGAATGACAAACAGGTCGTTTATTTTTACGATAGACAATCAAAAATATATTATGCGTATTCCGGGAGAAGGGACAGATCAATTAATTAATCGCAGGGAAGAAGCAGCAGTGTACCACATCATTAAGGATAAAGAGGTGTGTGATGATATTGTTTATATAAATCCAGATAATGGATACAAAATAACGCGTTATATGGAAAACGCCAGAAACTGTGATCAAAAAAATGTAGCCGATTTAAATAAATGTATGAAGAAACTGAGAGAATTTCATGGTATGAAATTAACAGTAAATCATACGTTTGATTTGTTCAAACAAATTGAGTTTTACGAGACATTATGGAGAGGAGCACCATCTGTATATAGAGATTACCAAACAACAAAAGGAAATGTATATCATTTGAAATCGTATATTGATTGGTTAAAGCCGGAATATGCACTTACGCATATTGATGCAGTTCCGGATAATTTTTTGTTTAGTGAAATAAATGGTGAGGAACAGTTGAGATTGATTGACTGGGAATATGCGGCAATGCAGGATCCACACGTTGATATTGCAATGTTTTGTATTTATGCTATGTATGATAGACAGGAAATAGATCAACTGATAGATATCTATTTTGAGGGAAATTGTAATCAAAAAAATAGAGTAAAGATATACTGTTATATTGCTATTTGTGGCTTACTGTGGAGTAATTGGTGTGAGTATAAGAGGAGCCTTGGCGTAGAGTTTGGAGAGTATTCTTTGAAGCAATATCGATACGCAAAAGAGTATTATAGAATAGCAGTAGATGAAATGGACAAGATAGGAGAATATCGTAATGTATAAAGTAGAGCGAGCAATCATCATGGCTGCCGGATTTGGATCACGCATGCAGCCTGTTACATTAGAAATACCAAAGCCATTGATACCTGTTCATGGCGTACGTATGATAGATACGGTTATTCAAGGGTTGCATGAGAATGGGATCAATGAAATATATGTAGTTGTTGGATACTTGAAAGAAAAGTTTTGGCATTTAGAGCAACAATATAAAGGATTAAAAATAATAGAAAATCCCCTATATGATACTTGCAATAATATTTCCTCCTTGTATGCAGCACGTGATTATTTGGAAAACGCAATTATTTTAGATGGAGATCTGATACTGTACAATAAGGATATTCTGAGACCGGAATTTGAAAAATCAGGGTACAATGCAATATGGACGCAAGATTACACGAATGAGTGGTTGATGCAGGTAAAGGACAATCATGTAATTTCCTGTTCACGTGATGGTGGTAAAGAGGGATGGCAACTTTTTTCGATTTCCAGATGGAATAAAGAAGATGGTGAAAAATTAAGAAAGCATCTTGAAATAGAATTTGTAGAAAAGAATAATCGCCAAATTTATTGGGATGATGTTGCAATGTTCTGCCATTTTGATGCGTATGATCTAGGCATTATGGAAATGGATGAAAAGGATGTTATGGAAATTGATAGCCTAGAGGAATTGATTGCGGTGGATCCGACATATCTAAAGTATAAAGAAGGAATGGGAGAAAAGTAAGATGAATAAAAAAAGAATTGACTGGATGGTAACACTTGTGCCCTTCATTATCATTATGGGGGTGGCTGTGTTATTATTTGCTTTCCCGGATAAAGCTAATATAGTAATTGGCCAAATAAGGTTTTTCTTTGGCGATACAATGGGGATTTACTATTTGTTGATTGGAATTGGTGTGCTATTAGTTTCAATCTACTTAGCCTTTTCTAAATACGGAAATATTGTGTTGGGGAACCCAGGAGAAAAACCGAGATATTCATTTTTTGAGTGGGGTAGTATGATGTTTACGTGTGGTTTAGCTGCAGATATACTATTCTATTCCTTTGCAGAATGGATTATGTACGCGACAAATCCACACATTGCGGAATTGGGCTCCATTACAGAATGGGCAGGTGTGTTTCCACTTTTTCACTGGAGCTTTATTCCATGGGCATTTTATCTTGTATTAGCAGTAGCATTTGGTTTTATGCTGCACGTAAAGAAAAGAAAACGTCAGAGATATTCCGAGGCATGCAGACCCGTGATTGGGAAACATGCAGATGGTTTTTTTGGCAGAATAATTGATATGTTTGCCTTGTTTGCACTACTAGCTGGAACGGCAACTACATTTAGTGTGGCGACACCTTTGCTTGCAGGTATTATGATACGTTTGTTTCATATAGAAATTAGTAGAACCATTGTTACTATTATTATCCTTCTTTTTACCTGTGCAGTCTATACATATGCCGTTTTACACGGATTTAAGGGGATTAGCTTTTTGGCGAAAACTTGTATTTATCTGTTTTTCGGATTACTCGTGATTGTTCTTTTGTTTGGTGGACAGGGGAGATTTATCATTGAAAATGGAGTGCAGTCTCTAGGAAAGATGGTACAGAATTTTATTGGTCTATCTACGTATACAGATCCGAATAGAACTAACAATTTCCCACAGGATTGGACAATTTACTACTGGGCATATTGGATGGTCTGGTGTATTGCAGCGCCGTTTTTTATTGGAAACATTTCTAGAGGAAGAACAATAAAACAAACCATTTTAGGCGGCTATGTATTTGGAGTGGGTTCGACGATCGTTAGTTTTATTATATTAGGAAACTATTCTTTGGGATTGCAAGTCGCTGGAAAACAGGATTTTATTCAGCAATATACAGAAGGTGGAGACCTGTATGAAATAATACTAAACATCATAGATACCATGCCATGTGCACCATTGATATTGGTGCTGACAATGGTTTGTATGATTGCATTTTATGCGACTTCATTTGATTCTATTGCATACACAGCGGCATGTTATAGTTATAAGGAATTGGGCGAGAATGAAAAACCACATATGCTGATCACATTGCTTTGGTGTGTACTATTGATAGTGCTTCCGATTGCGTTGGTATTTTCTGAAAGCTCAATGAACAATATTCAATCTATTAGCATTATTTCAGCGTTTCCGATTGGTATTATTATGATCATTATGATTGTAAGTCTGTTTAAAGAAATGAAGGAATTAAAAAACAAGTAATTGTGTCTGAGCCAGCCCATAGGGCTGGCTTTTTTGCGCGAAAAACCAAGGCATTCGCGCGTAAAATATTCATAATCGATAAAGATACGATAATGTCCTCTTGAGTGATAAATAAGGAGGGCAATGAAAATGAATATGTTTAATGTTATTGAACAGTGGCTAAAAAGTTTAGGTCATCGTTAAAAGCATGATAACCCCTTTTGTCTTTTTTTGATTTTACGTTATAATTAAGAAAAAACAAAAGGGGCCAAAGGATGAAGATTGTCTATTTACTATTAAGTGATTTTGAATATATTGGTCTGTTACTCATGATGTTATCACTGATTTCAGACGTAAAAATAACGAGAGACATCAGAAAATGGATAGGTGTGAGCACTTTCATGGGAGTTGTGGTCGTGGGGAGTGCATATATCTACGATGTGAATATTATTTTCTTCCTGTTCCTGATGCTGTTGGTCGTGGTGATAGGAGTATGCATTGAAAACTTCAAATGGGGGATGTTAATAGATGTAGTGTTGTCTGTGATACTGATAAGCATTTCGACACAGCTATTGAAGATGATTGTTTTTGTTGCCTTGGCGTGGGGCGGCATAACCATTTCCGATGACTGGGCGAGTGTGATGGCGCAGCTGGTGTTGCTGTTGATTGTGATAGCACTATATCGACATATACAAGCACAGCATCCGGCGGAGCTGAAGAGCATTCCATTGAAATATCTTGCCGTTTTTATGGTTGTATTAGCGGCGGACTGTATCAGCCTGACATATTGGGGAGAATATATCTTAGAAAATCCGCAGAACAATGATATGCGTTTGTGCCTGGCGACGTATGTTCTGATGGGAATAGGAGTTTTTGTGCAATTAGGGCTTTTGATTGCGCTGTATTTTTCGAGAAATGCTTATCGTACGCAGCAGGCAATGGCAAAACGCTATCTGGAAGAACAGGTAGCACATTACCAATATTTGAGCGAACGTGAACAGAATACGAGAAGATTCCGCCATGATTTTAAATCGCATATGGCGATGGCAAAGCAATTATATCTGGATGGCAAACAAGAAGAGTTTGAAACGTATTTTCGCGAGATGACGGAGCAGATAGCAACGTTTGGAAATCGTGTGACCGTGAATAATGATATCGCAGATGCTATCATAAACCGCTATTATGACGAGGCAGAGCAAAATGGCATTATGATGGAAGTAGAGGGGCATTTCCCGGGAGTATGTTATATTTCGGCTTATGATTTGTGTACGGTGCTCTCGAATCTGCTTGGCAATGCGATTGATGCAGAAAAGGAAGCAGGAGGGAAGACGATATATTGTGGTGTGCGTTATGATGAAACGCAGATTTTTATCGTTGTAAAAAATGATTATATCAATACAATAAAACAAACGGACAATCGGTTTTTGTCGACGAAAGGAGGCTTGCAACATCAGGGATTTGGCATTGTGAATGTAAATGAGGTGGTTCGTAAAAATAAGGGGCATGTTGTTTATGATACAAAGAATTCCCAGTTTGTTGTACGATTAAGTTTATGCAATATGGAACAGAGTTCATAAAGATTGCTGTGGTGGATGATGAGCCACTCTGGCAACAAAGGACAGTAGAGATTATTGAAAAAGAGTGCGGATTGGACGCACCACATATCGATCGCTATGCGGGTGGACAGGCATTGCTTGACGCACAGATTTTTTATGATTTGTTATTTATGGATGTCGAGATGAAAGGATTAGATGGTTTTGAGACGGCACAACGTTATCAAAGACAGTATAAATGCGCTAAAATTGCTATGTTGACATCGCACACGGAGTTGAGCAGGCGTGGCTATGTGATAAATGCATTTCGTTATATTGATAAGCAGTGTATGGAGCCGGAGATAAAAGAAGCACTTTTGACCATGCAGATTGTGAAGGAAAAAGAGCGCAGTATCGAAGTAAATGTCGTGGGATTAGGTGTGATGCCAATTATAATCAAAGACATCATTTCGGTAAATATGAGCCGGCGGAACATCTTGATTCATACGCGAAAAGGCGACTATATCAGTAGCCTGACAATGCATGAGATTGAGGACATGTTAGAGGGGTGTGGATTTTATCGAAGTCATCGTTCTTATTTGATTAATCTGGATGAGACACTGAATTATCAGGGGATGGATATTTTGATGAGCGATGGTTCGCGGGCTTATCTAAGTAAAGACAGGCGTGCGGAATTTAAAGACCGGTTATTATCGCACAAATATGAGATGGCAAATGGGTAAGGATCACTTACAGTCGATTGGCGCAAAAATCGACAGGTTTCACGCAAGAAATTCCGGAAAAAGGAAAATGGGTGTTATGGTTTCCTGTGGGTTATGAAGTTTTTATAAGGGAATCGGAGGAAATGGACAAAATCACGATTGCTATTGCGGAGGATCAGGAATATACACGAAAAACATTAGCGCGCATCGTAGAATCGCAAGAGGATTTTTCGTTGGTGGGTACGGCACAAAATGGAGAAGAAGCACTTCATTTACTACGTCAACACAATCCACAGATTCTGCTTTTGGATATGCTGATGCCTCTGGTTGATGGCAAGGAAGTGATGCGTCAATTGAGAACGGATATTACCATTTCACCGGGAACCAAGGTAATTGTCGTGTCGGCTGCTGATAAGCGGGAATTGGCAGCAGAGATGTTTACGATGGGGGCAATCTATTACGTCGTAAAGCCATTTGATGAACAGACAATTATTCAAAGTATTCGTACAGCGCTGGATCAGGAAATCCTTTCGTATGATACCGGCCGGGAAAGTACGAAGACCGACACGCCGAAGAAACCACTGGAACACCGCATTACAGAATTGATGCTTCTTCTTGGCGTGCCGGCACATTTGCGTGGCTACCAGTATTTACGGGAAGCTATCTTTATCGTAGCTACACTTCCGGATACCAGACATCAGATCGCAAAAGTAGTTTATGAGCGAATCGCAGGGGAGCATGGCGTCGCTGCAAGCACGGTGGAACGTGCTGTACGGCATGCCATAGAAACTGCATGGGGTCGGGGAGACATGGATACCATGGATCAGATTTTTGGTTACACGGTACAGGCGTCTAAGGGGCGTCCGACGAATACAGAGTATATTGCTGCAGTTGCAGATTACCTCAAATTAACAGAGAGGGTATAGATTTGTTCCCTTTTCGAGTGGAGTAGAATAAGGAGAAGTGGAGAAATGGACAAGATAAGAGTGGCAATAGCAGATGATAATGAGCTGTCGCGGGAAATGCTTCGCGTAATCACAGAATTAGATGACAGCTTAGAGATTGTAGGCGAGGCGGAAAATGGCATAGAAGCATGGGCACTTGTCAAAGAAGAAAAGCCGGATATCCTGCTATTAGATGTGGTGATGCCCCGTGGTGATGGATTAGAGGTGCTTGCCAAAGCAAGAGAAGAGGGAAATATAGATACCAAGTTTATTATGGTAAGTGCTGTGGGAGATGAGCGTACGGCAGCGGATGCTATGGCCAGAGGTGCAGATTATTATATCGTGAAGCCGTTTCGTGCCGAGGCTATCATACGTGAAATCAAGCGGAGTGCGGAACAAAAGAAGAGCGCAAAGACAGCGAATGTGATGCCTTGTGTTTACAGTAATCCACAGACGGAAGAAAAAGCCGGTATTCGGCATGAGATTACGCGCCTGTTATTAGCGGTGGGTGTTCCGGCACAGCTCAATGGATATCAATATCTGCGCGAGGCAATTCTTATGACGGTACAGGACGTGGAATATATTTCTTCTGTGACAAAGAAGCTTTACCCGATGCTTGCAGAACAGTTTGACGCAACACCGGGAAGCGTGGAACGCTCGATTCGTCATGCAATCGAGACATCCTGGTCACGCGGAAGTGTGGAAAAAATCGACGATATTTTTGGATATACCGTGGATGATTGTAAAGGAAAACCAACCAATTCCGAATTTATCGCGATGCTTGCAGACCATGTACGTATGGGGTACTGCAAACAAATATAAAAGTATAAGGAATGTGTTTTTTTGACACCCTATGGTAAAAGTGGTAAAATGCATTCATTCTGTAGATAAGTACTCCCTGTAGGAGGGAATGAATGAGAAAAGAAGATATATTTGATCGGATTGTGTCTGTATCATGGCTCAGCTGGTTTCGCCCGATCTACTATAAATATCGGGAAATGTGGCTGTATGCCTTGTTCGGACTAGGCACAGTGCTCATCAATTTATTTGTATATTCTTTGTTTACCGAGAAAATTAATCTTGGCGTTTTAGTGGCAAATGCGATTGCATGGATTTTTGCCACTTTGTTTGCGTTTTATACCAATCGCCGCTGGGTGTTTATTTTTCATACGGAAGGACTTTATGCATTTTTTGTACAATTGAGTGGGTTCTGCTTAGGGAGATTGCTTACCCTGGGGATTGAAGAGTTCATGCTGTACATATGCATTGAGGTTTATCATTTGCCGAATATGCTGATTAAATTGATAGCACAAGTGATTGTGATTGCGTTAAACTATTTGTTTAGTAAGCTGGTTGTTTTTCGCAATCGGAAATAGGAGAGTCAGCGCATGACAAAAATACAAACAAACGAAAGACGATTTGTAGGAATTGTCTTTTTTATGAGTGTAATGATTAGGACGGTGCTGGGATGGTATTATCCCCGTACCGTCAATTGTTATCCGGATGAAGCCTTATATTTATCGGCTGCGGAAAGCTTATGGAAGCATCATCAGGTGATGGCATTTCATATACCGATTAGTTTTGGAAAAATAGGCTATTCACTTCTGATTGCACCGGCATTCGTTTT
Organism: uncultured Pseudobutyrivibrio sp.; assembly: GCA_900546435.1. GTDB lineage: Bacteria > Bacillota > Clostridia > Lachnospirales > Lachnospiraceae > Pararoseburia. Next base: position 8,422 of record URCQ01000014.1, read on the forward strand.
TTCAAATGTATATATGCGAACGATGGCGATTGCAGTGATAAATGCTGTGGTGATGTCACTTGGAGTTTTTCCAATCTATGCATTGGCGAAGTGCTTATTAAAAGAAGAAAGATATCGCAGATGGAGCGTTTTGCTTTACGCATTATCGGCGACCATGACCTATACCATGACTTACGTCAGTGAAGTGTTATTTGTACCCGTAATGGTATGGCTTATTTATCTATTGTATGGTCTGCTAACGGGGCTCTGGCAAGGCAAAAAGAAAATATACCGGAGTATTCTTGCAATCGCAGTGTGGTTCGTTGCATATCTGACAAAAGAGATCGCACTGGTGATTCCGGCAGCGCTTGTTCTTTATTTTGTGACAGAAGGAATGCGTGGTGCTGTGCAGCGCAAGAGACAATCCGGTGGGAACGCATCCATAGAACAGAACGTAGAAAAAAAGAAAACAGGAAAATATATATTGGTACTGGCGGTAATGGCAGTGGCATGTGTGGGGATTTATTTTCTCTCCAATTATGGAACGCAGTATTACCAACTGGGATTTGATTTTTCCTTATTGCAGGAACGTTTCGGTTATCTGGTGTATGGCTGTATATTTTTTATCGTATGTACACTGCTGGCATTTTTATTTCTACCGGTGTTATATCCATTGATTTATGGCAGATGCATGGAAGAACACGCAAGAAAACTATGCCGGTTTTTATGGTATGTGCTTATGATTACGGCGTTCATTGTTTCTTATACGATCTATATCTATGAAGATTACCCGAGTGCAACACCGCGCGCACACGTGCGCTATGTGGAGTATCTGTTTGTGCCATTTCTGATGCTGCTGTTTCACTTGATCGAGCAGAAAAGACCACAGTATTCGTGGAAACAGGTGGGGGTTCTTAGCGGTATTTTAGGTGTGTGTTTTGTACTGTTTGTAGGATTCCATGGTCAAACGATAGATCACACGATGCTTTTTTATGTGCAGCTGTTTTCACAGGATGGGCATGTCTTTTTGCCATATAAGGCAAGGATTTGTATGTTGCTGTTAATTGTTATAGTGGCAATTTTTACCTATCTGTTTTATAATAAGAACAAGTTTTTTATTACATTATTATTGTCAGGAATTTTGATTGCATCACTTGGCAATAATATATTATCCACATATGTGCAGTACAAAACGCACACGCATGCCACAGAAGAGACGGCTGAGGCGGAGCAGGTGTTAGATTTTGTGCGTACGCATGCGGATGACAATATTGGGGTGTTAGAACCGAAGACGCATGATGAGCTGTTAGATACCTTTCTAATCGATTGCCATAATGTGCGTAACATCGGGATTGCTGACGGATGGTATTTTGTCATTACCGGTGGTGATATGAAAAAAGGTGGTCTCGCGAGTGAGGGAGAGGTGGCAAAGAATGTGACTTATGAAGCACCACAGACTTTGCAGTATATCTTTGTGCGCGATGATGCTTACACCATTGAAGAACCAGAAGCAATGACTGCGATTCAGACATATCCGGCGATTGGTTATACGCTATATGAGCTAAAGGATGAGGAGCATTTGCCGATCATGTTGTGGGCAACCCCATAGTAGTTGTAATGTTTGTTGACATTACAGGATAGGAGAGGAAGATTTATGACAAGAAACGAGGCAGAACTTATTTTAAAAGAACATGGACAGGAGCATGTGCTCAGACATTTTGATGAGTTGTCTGAGGAAGCACAGCAAGGTCTGTTGACACAGATTTCCGAAGTGAATTGGGAGGACTTAGCGCTTGCAGGTGTACAGGAAGGAATTCCGGTGGGAGAGCTTTCACCACTTGCAGCAGTGGATATTGACGAGATTCAAAGGCGGCGTGAAGAATTTGAGACAGCCGGTTATAAGGCAATCCGCGAGGGCAAGGTGGCAGCACTTTTGTTGGCCGGCGGTATGGGAACACGTCTTGGTTTAGATAAGCCAAAGGGAGAACTCAATGTGGGCGTGCATCGCACACTGTATTTGTTTGAGTGCCTGATCAACAATCTGATGGATGTGACAAAAGTGGCAGGTACAACGATTCCACTTTATATCATGACCAGTGAGAAGAACAACGACGATACGATCCGTTTCTTTGAAGAGCATGACTATTTTGGCTATCCGAAGGAAGATGTGGCTTTTTTTGTACAGGAGATGGCAGCAGCCGTAGATTACGATGGTAAGCTTCTTTTAGAAGAGCCGGGACGTCTGGCAACATCACCAAATGGCAATGGCGGCTGGTTCTCTTCTTTGAAAAAAGCCGGTTTGCTTACTGATGTACATAAGCGTGGCGTAGAGTGGATCAATATTTTCGCAGTAGATAATGTGTTGCAGCGTATCTGTGATCCGGCATTTATTGGCGCGACGATTTTGAATGGTAAGGTTAGCGGCAGTAAGGTCGTACGCAAAGTAGATGCTTATGAAAAAATGGGAGTGCTCTGTCTCGAGGATGGAAAGCCATCGGTTGTGGAATACTATGAAATGAGCAAAGAAATGGCAGAAAGTACCGATGAAAAAGGAAATCTGCTGTATGCATTTGGGGTAATCCTCAATTATATTTTCCGTGTAGATAAGCTCGAAGAAATTGTGGAGCGTCATTTACCGGTTCACGTGGTAGAAAAGAAGATTCCATATATTGATGAGACAGGAAAGCTGATCAAGCCGGAAGAACCAAATGGTTATAAGTTTGAGACACTTGTCGTTGACATGATTCGTATGATGGACGACAATCTGCCTTATGAGGTAGAACGTGAAAAAGAATTCGCACCAATCAAGAATTTACACGGGGTGGATTCGCTGGATTCAGCAAGAGAATTATTAGAGAGGAATGGAGTAGAGTTATGATGAAGGTTTTCATCTGTCCGGAATGTGGATGGATTCGCACAGTATCACGCAGAAAAGAAGTGGAATGCCACAAATGCAGCGGCGTGCAGATGCTGCCATCCCATTTGACCTTTGTAGAGTATTCACAGATGAGCGACGAGCAGCGTGATGATTATGCGCAAAGCTGGCTGTTCATTCATGGAAAAGCAAGGGCATAAGTTTTTTTACGACAGAGAAGACCGCAAGGAAGATCAGAAGACCTTGCAGGGAGTTATGAGCGTACAGGAGGAATGAATGTACCGGGAAGAAAAACGTAACTGGATGAAACATCTGGACTTTACGATTTTGGACATGCTCATGATGGAGCTGGCGCTCATTATAGCGTACGGCTGGAGATTTGAGCATGCATGGCTTTTTAATCATGAAATATATGTGCGTATAGCGGCAATCGCTTTGCTCATCGATGTATGTGTTGTCTTTTTTTCCGAATCTTATACCGGAGTATTGCGACGGAATAAGTATCAGGAATTGCGTAGCACCATAACACACTGTGGCGTTGTATGGGGCGGTGTTCTGGTGTATATGTATGCCACCAAGACATCTGTGCAGTATTCCAGACAGATGCTGTTTGTCTTTTTAGGAGTCTTTATCCTGCTATCCTATTTTGGAAGAGTGGTATTAAAGCGAGCAATTCGTAGGCGCAAGTTAGAAGATCAAAACAAAGCATGGATGCTTGTGGTTGCAGATACACATACAGTGGAGCAGTGCTTAGATGAGATTGCACATGACAAGTATACCGATTTTAAAGTATCTGGTGTGGTTGTGATTGATCGGGATATGCGTGGTGAGAAGATACAGGGGATTCCTGTTGTTGCCAGCGCAGATACATTTATGGAATATCTGCGTACGAATGTAGTAGACGAAGTATTTATCAATGGAAATACCAGATCTTCTGCGGAAGCGTTGGCAACGGAGATTGTGGAACTTGGGATTACCGCACACATCAGTCTGATCAATACAAAGCAGATGGTGCCAAACCGCCGCATAGAGAATTATGGTAACTATATCGTGCTGACATCCAGTATGCATATTGCAAATGCAAGACAGTTGTTTGTAAAACGATTGATGGATATCGTAGGTGGTCTGGTGGGACTGCTTTTGACTGCAATTGCGTTTGTGATTTTTGCTCCAATCATCAAAATCCAATCGCCGGGTCCTATCTTTTTTAAGCAGGTGCGTATTGGAAAAAATGGAAGACGCTTCAATTTCTATAAATTCCGCTCCATGTATATGGATGCCGAGGAGCGTAAGGCGGATCTGATGAAAGACAATGAAATGAGCGGCAATATGTTTAAGATGGAGAACGATCCACGTATTATACCGATTGGTCATTTTATGCGTAAGTACTCCATTGATGAATTGCCACAGTTTTGGAATGTCTTAAAAGGTGATATGAGTCTGGTGGGAACTCGACCACCGACAGAAGATGAATTTTTAAACTACGAATATCATCACAAAGCCCGTCTGGGGATTAAGCCTGGACTGACTGGTATGTGGCAGGTAAGTGGCCGGAGTGATATCACAGATTTTGAGGATGTTGTGGCATTGGATACACAGTATATTTCCAACTGGTCACTGGGACTGGATGTGATGCTGTTATTTAAGACCGTAGGAGTTGTGCTTACAGGAAAGGGATCAAAATAATGGAAATGCCAGGAATTTCAGTCGTCATCTGGCTGCATGATACAAGAGAAGCTTATTTTAGAGATTTACTTGAATCCTTGGTTTCTCAGACGTATGACAGATGGGAACTCTATGTCTTAGACCAGAATCCTTCCATGGGATTTGCGGCTATGGTATCGGAGTTTTTTCCGGAAGATGACCGGGCACATTATCGAAAACTAAAAAACAATAAGGGGAGAGCCTATGCGTATAACATAGGCTCTCATTATGTACTTGCGGACTTTGGGAAAAAAGAAAAAGAACGTAGTGGAAACTATATCTTTTTTGTGGGGCAGCATGACCGTTTACAGGAGGATGCACTGCTTCAGATTGCCGGTGCATACCATCGTTATATGCAGCAGAATCAGGAAACTCCGTCTTTGATTTATACGGATCATGATATGCTTGTGGGAACCGATCGCATGGAACCGCATTTTAAACCGGGTTTGAATCGGGAACTCTTATTACATACGAACTATATCGGTAACCACTTTCTTGTCTCCAATGCGCTTATATACCAGTTGGGCGAGTTTCGGGAGAACCTGCAGGAAGCATGTATGTATGATTATCTGCTGCGTGTGACAGAACAGGATGCAAATGTATTTCGCATACCACTTCTTTTATATCATGAGAGAAAACGCATCCCTTTGCCACGGAAAGAAGAAAAGAAATGGAAGAAACGCTATGTACAGGAGCACATGGTAGTTGCGGAAGCGGCACTCAAACGGCGACAGATTGCTATAACAGGAGAACCGGTGCCATCGCCCGATCAGAGTTGGTGGAACATTTCTTATGATGGAACGGATGTGATGCAGCATCCAAGAGATTATATGTTTTTGCATGAACCACAGGTGCGACCGCTTTCACGAGGCAATCTACAAAAAATGTATGGTTACCTGCGGCAGGGGGATGTTGCTGTTGTGGGCGCGCGTTTTTTAAAAGGCGGATTTGCCATCGAAAACTGTGGCTTTATCTATGATACGCAGGCAAACATCTATCCGGCTTTTTACGATGCAAAGATCTATCGGCCGACATATGAAAATCTTGCCAGTATTCCGCGAGAGGTAAGCATGGTGGATTTCCGCTATTGTATGATTCATGCAAAAGTTTATCGGAAACTCGGTGGCTTTGATACCAATCTTTTTGGCAGAGAACAGATGCTTGACTTTTGTTTACGTGCAAAAAAAGCAGGGTATCGTATCATTGTAGATCCCGGTATTCTTGTAAAAAGCCCGGGTAAACAGGCTGAAAGCACAGAGGCATCACACCACCTTATGCTCGAAAAATGGGCGGATGAGTGGCAAAAGACAGATGCATATTACAATCCGAATCTGCCGATGGGGCTGTATAATTACCGCCTGGATCTGCTGGGTGAGGAGGCCGGATACAATTCTTAAGAAATATGAACAAACGGTGGTATTTCTTGACGATGTGTTTTTTTTGGTATAAAATTTTAATTTGATATGTGCGTTTTTTCGAAAATGTTCGATGAGGGAGAATGAAATGGCGAAAAAAGAAATCTATAATATAGAAGTACCACAGGGGAATTCCGGCAAAAAGAGAAGCTCGAATACAAGAAATAATAACAATAGAAGTAATAACAAAAGAAACAGCAATAACGCGCGCGGATCCCGCCGCGATGAGGAAGAGGCGTTAAGAGGAAACAAAGGCAAGAAGAAGCTGACGCGCAGTCAGAAGCGCAGAAAAAAAAGAAAGACAATCCTGATCATTGAAGTGATTGTGCTTTTACTTCTTCTTGCAGCATTGTTCCTATGGTTAAAAGTAGGCTTGATCAATTGGGATGATCTGAAAGATTTAAAGACGAATAATCTGGATGAAGAGACGCAGGAGCTGCTTGATGATTATACAACGATTGCCTTGTTTGGTGTAGATAACCGTTCCAATGGTAACTACGATACGGGTAATAGTGATAGTATTATGATTTGTAGTATCAATAATAATACAAAGGAAGTAAAACTCGTCTCTGTATACCGTGATACCTGTCTGGATGTGGATGGAGATGAGACGTTCCGCAAGTGTAATTATGCGTATAATCATGGTGGACCACAATCTGCGATTGAGATGCTCAACCGTAACCTCGATTTAAATATTCAAAAGTATGTTTCTGTCGATTTTTATGCTTTGGCAGAAGCGGTCGATGCACTGGGTGGTATCGAGCTTGATATTACCGATGAAGAAGCATCTTACATGAATGGAACGGGCGGTTATATTGCTATGACAGCAGAGATCACCGGTCGAAAAGGTGGCAATGTATCGGTAGGACATCAGACCGTAAATGGTGTACAGGCAGTGGCATATTGTCGTATCCGTTATACAGCTGGTGGAGATTTTGGTCGTGCAGAGCGTCAGAGAACCGTATTGGAACAGATGGTAGCGAAGCTGAATGGCGCAGGCATAGGAGATTTGAACAATTTGGTGGACGCTGTCTTTGATGACATTGGCACGAACTTTACGATGTCACAGATTATTTCCATGGCATCTTCTATGAAGGATTACCAGTTGGCAGGAACCGCAGGATTCCCATTTGCAAAGAGAACCGGTAACTTCGGTTCCCAGGGAAGTCTCGTAGTACCGTGTACGTTGGAATCCAATGTAAAACTTTTGCATGCATATCTATTTGACAATGAGGACGTACAGCTTTCGGATGACTTGAGAAAGATCAGTGACGGCATTGAGAATTACACGGGATATACGCAGGAGGATGCGCTGGATTATGGTTTCTAACAAGAAGTTGGGTATATTTGCATTATAATAAAAAAGAAACGATAGACAGAATCGTGGGACACGAGGATATGGAAGAGAGGGACAACAATGTGTGGAATAGTAGGATTTACAGGCAAACAGCAGGCAGCGCCAATTCTTTTGGACGGATTGTCAAAACTGGAATACAGAGGGTATGACTCTGCAGGTATCGCAGTCCGAAAAGATACAAACGAGACAATTGTCGTTAAGGCTAAAGGGAAGCTGAAAGTGTTAGCTGAGAAGACAGACGATGGAAAAGCTGTAAAGGGAACCTGTGGTATCGGTCATACAAGATGGGCGACCCATGGAGAACCTTCTGAAATCAATGCACACCCACATGTCAGCGATGATGGAAACGTTGTCGGTGTTCACAATGGTATTATCGAGAATTATCAGGAACTCAAAGACAAACTGACGAAAAAGGGCTATGTCTTTTATTCACAGACAGATACCGAAGTGGCGATCAAATTGGTAGATTATTACTACAAAAAATACCTTGGTACACCAGTCGATGCCATCAACCATGCCATGGTTCGTATTCGTGGCTCTTATGCGCTTGAGATTATGTTCCGTGATTATCCGGGAGAAATCTATGTGGCACGTAAAGATAGTCCGATGATTATCGGTGTGACCGATGGTGAGTGTTATGTGGCATCCGATGTTCCGGCAATTCTCAAATATACAAGAAATGTATATTATATTGGAAACATGGAAATTGGACGTCTTGCCGATGGCCATGCTACGTTCTATAACCTGGATGGGGATGAGATTGAAAAAGCACCAGTGGAAATCACCTGGGATGCAGAAGCAGCGGAAAAAGGCGGCTTTGAACATTTCATGATGAAAGAGATTCATGAACAGCCAAAAGCCATTGCAGATACGCTTGGTTCTGTCATAAAAGATGGTAAGATTGACCTTTCGGTTGTTGGTCTTAGCGATGAAGATATCAAAAACACATCACAGATTTATATTGTAGCCTGTGGTAGTGCATATCATACCGGTGTTGTGACACAGTATGTGATGGAAGATTTGGCAAGAGTGCCGGTGCGCGTAGAAGTGGCATCGGAATTCCGTTATCGCAAGCCGATTCTGGATCCACATGGTCTTGTAATCGTTGTGAGCCAGTCCGGTGAGACGGCAGACACGCTTGCAGCACTGCGAGAAGCAAAAGAACAAGGCGTGAAGACACTTGGTATTGTAAATGTAGTGGGCTCATCTATTGCCAGAGAGGCAGACAGTGTGTTCTATACATTGGCAGGTCCTGAGATTTCTGTAGCAACAACAAAGGCATATTCTGCGCAGTTGATTGCCGGCTATGTGCTTTCTGTCCAGTTTGCAAAAGTACTTGGAAAGATTACAGAGGAGCAATATAGCGATTACATCGAACAGCTTCATACAATTCCGGATAAGATTGAAAAAATCATCGAAGATAAAGAGCGGTTGCAGTGGTTTGCGTCTAAACAGGTCAACGCAAAGGACATTTTCTTTATTGGACGTGGTGTTGATTATGCAATCAGCTTAGAGGGAAGCCTGAAGTTAAAAGAAATCAGTTATATCCACTCAGAAGCGTATGCAGCAGGAGAATTAAAGCATGGTACCATCAGTCTGATTGAGGATGGAACACTTGTGGTTGGTCTTTTGACCCAGAGTGACTTATACGAAAAGACAATCAGTAATATGGTAGAGTGTAAGAGTCGTGGCGCATATCTGATGGGACTTACGACCTTTGGCAATTATGCGATTGAGGATGCCGTTGAATTTGCAACTTACATTCCAAAGATTGATGATCATTTTAGTGCGAGCCTTGCAGTGGTGCCATTGCAGCTTTTAGCATATTATGTATCCGTTGCAAAAGGATTGGATGTAGATAAACCACGTAACCTTGCCAAAAGTGTTACTGTTGAATAAAATATAAGTATGTAAAAAGGCTGTTGCTTTGCCGATGAAGAGTCGATGAAGCGCAGCTTTTTTCTATGCATAGACTTCAAAGAAAGTACCATCTTTTATCACAAAGTTATCACAATTAACCCATACACTAGATAACATAGTAAGGAGCCGAAAGGAGACGGTACAAATGAGTGACTTTGATCAGAATACAAACGAAGAGAATACCAAGAACAACCAGAACCATACAGAAGAACCTCATAGTTCTGTATATTCTTACAGCTACTCTGATATCAATCAGGGAGAAAATGATACAAATACTGGAGACACGGGATATCAGCAGGGAACAGCGCAGAATAGCAGTGCATACCAGCAGGGAACATATCAGGAAAATAACGCCTATGGACAGAACAGCAATCCATATGGCTATAATCCGTATGGCAGTTCTGAGAAGAAACACAGAGCATGGTCTCATGGACAGAGAATGCATCATGCAAGCGGCAATGGAAAGGTAAGGTCGTTTTTCGCAAAGGGACATTTCGGAAATAAATTGTTGAAGGTTGTTGCGATTGCACTTGTCTTTGGCCTTGTGGCAGGTGGAACCTTTAGTGGTGTGACTTATGCCATCAGTAAAAAGACAGGAAAGGATCTGACAACAGCTGCGGCGACAAAGACCTTGACGACAAGTGATGGATTAGGTGGCACAGCCGTATCTACGGCAACGACCGTGTCAGATGTTTCTGATATTGCAAATAATGTGATGCCGGCGATTGTGGCGGTTACAAATGTATCCTATACCGAGTATCGCAGCATGTTTGGCCAGACAAGAACCTATGAAAGTGAATCAGCAGGCTCTGGAATTATTGTGAGCCAGGATGATGATTATTTATATATTGCAACAAACAATCACGTCGTATCCGGCGCAGAGTCTTTGACGATTACTTTTAATGATGGCAGCGCAGTGCCGGCAACCGTAAAAGGAACAGATGCATCCGTGGATCTTGCCGTAGTAGCTGTATCACGTTCTGACGTGGAAGACAGCACAATGGAGAAAATCAAAGTAGCAACGCTTGGTGATTCTGACCAGGCAAAGGTGGGAGAATCTGCCGTTGTCATTGGTAATGCGCTTGGCTATGGCCAGTCAGTAACGACAGGCGTCATCAGTGCACTCAGCCGTGAAGTACAGTTAGAAGACGAGTCGGGTAATACGGTGACAAGTACGCTGATGCAGACAGATGCAGCCGTCAATCCGGGAAATAGTGGTGGTGCACTTTTGAACATGAATGGGGAAGTGATTGGTATTGTTTCCGCAAAATATTCCGATACCAAGGTTGAGGGTATGGGATATGCGATTCCAATGTCTACCGCAAAAGACATCATCGAAACCATCATTAACCAGGAAGTTGTGTCGAATGACGAGGCATCCTATCTGGGCATTGCAGGGGTAGATGTTGCCAGCGATGTATCAAAACAGTACGATATGCCATCGGGTGTATATATTACGAGAGTAGCTTCCAATAGTGCGGCGAGCAAAGCCGGTATCAAAAAGGGCGATATCATCGTATCGTTTAACGGCAAAGAGGTAAGCTCTATGGATGAGATTTACAATGCAATGCAGTATCTCAAAGCCGGAACCAAAGTGGAGATTGTTTTGGCACAGGCTTCAAACAATTACGAAGAAAAGACGGTAGAAGTAACACTGACAAAGAAAAATTGATATGCAGGATCAGGGCGGGCTCTCTTTTTGGAGAGACCCGCCTTTTATATTGCCAAAAAAATAACAAACATTGTATGCGAAAATGGACGAAAATGTCGTGCGTTAGACTTGTTGCAGAAAACCGAGTATGATAATATTTAAATTGGTAAAGAAGTCTTTTTCTTTACAAACAGTTTGATGGAGGTTTTGCAAATGGAGAAGAAAAGAATCGTAATTGCATTAGGGCATGATGCTTTGGGGACAACACTTCCGGAGCAGCAGAAGGCATTGGTAAAAACAGCTAAGGCTGTGGCAGAATTTATTCGACAGGATTACCAGGTGGTAATTACACACAGTAATGGACCACAGGTAAGTATGATACATACCGCGATGTCTGAGTTTTGCAGATTATACCCGGAATATACAGCAACACCAATGTCGGTTTGTTCTGCAATGAGTCAGGGATATATCGGTTATGATTTACAGAATGCGATTCGCAGTGAGCTCCTGAGCCATGGAATATATAAAACGGTATCTACAGTTTTGACACAGGTAATGGTAGATCCGTATGATGAAGCTTTCTACAAGCCGAGTAAGGTGATAGGTCGTGTGATGAGTGAAGAGGAAGCGGCAGAAGAAGAAAAGAAGGGCAACCATGTGGTGAAAGTGGATGGCGGATACAGACGTATCGTTGCGACACCAAAGCCAATGGATATTGTTGAACTCGATGCCATCAAGGCACTTTGTGATGCCGGACAGATTGTCATTGCCTGTGGCGGCGGCGGTATCCCTGTATTACAGCAGGATCATCATCTGAAGGGTGCAAGTGCAGTTATCGAAAAAGATACGATTGCCGGACATCTTGCAGACCAGCTGGATGCAGATATGCTTGTTATTTTAACAGGTGTCGATAAGGTGTGCCTCGGATTTGGAACAGAGCACGAGAAGCCTTTGGATTACATGAGCATCAAAGATGCAGCAAATTACATGGCAGCAGGTGAGTTTGAGGAAGGTACGATGCTTCCAAAGATTCAGGCAGCAGTAGATTATATTGGGGATTCTGCAATCCGCAAGGTATTGATTACCAAGCTTTCCGCAGAAGATGCTTCGATTGGTGGCAAGAATGGCACCATGATTGGTAAATAAGAGATAGGATTTAGAAAAGGAAAAAAGATGGAACAGATTAGAAAAACGAAGATTATTTGTACAATGGGACCTTCTACAGAAAAAGAAGGCGTACTTGAAAAATTGATGCTTGCAGGTATGAATGTAGCACGTTTTAACTTTTCACATGGAGATCATGAAGAACAATTGGGACGCTTGACAAAGTTGAGAGAGACCCGTGAGAAATTAGGTTTACCGGTGGCAGCACTTTTGGATACCAAAGGTCCGGAGATTCGTTTGCGCGAATTTGCCGAAGGTAAGGTAATGCTGGAAGCGGGACAGACCTTTACTTTGACAACAGAGGAAGTTGTTGGTGATGAGCACCGTGTGTCAATCAGTTATAAAGATCTGCCAAAAGATGTATCAGTGGGAACCCACATTTTGATTGATGATGGCTTGATTGCCATGACAGTAAAAGAAGTGACGGATCAGGATATTATCTGCGAAGTCATCAATGGTGGCAAGGTGTCCAACAAAAAGGGTGTGAATGTACCAAACGTAGAACTTTCTATGGATTATATCAGCCCAAAGGATTATAAAGATATCGTATTTGCAGTGAAGGAGGATTTTGATTTTATCGCTGCTTCTTTTGTAAGAACAGCAGCAGACGTAAAGCAGCTGCGTGATATCTTACATGAGCATGGTGGAGATCAGATCAAGATTATTGCAAAGATTGAAAACAACCAGGGTATTCAGAATATCGACCAGATCATTGAAGCAGCCGATGGTATCATGGTTGCCCGTGGTGATATGGGTGTTGAAATCCCAATCGAAGAAGTACCAATCATTCAGAAGATGATTATCAAAAAGGCATATCACGCTGGTAAAGTGGTTGTTACAGCGACACAGATGCTTGATTCTATGATGAGCCATCCAAGACCAACCAGAGCAGAAGCAACTGACGTTGCCAATGCCATTTATGATGGTACAAGTGCCATTATGCTTTCCGGAGAGACAGCAGCAGGTGACTATCCGGTAGAAGCAGTGGAGACGATGGTGCGTATTGCGTTGCGTACAGAGGCGGATATCAACTATATTTCACGTCTTCGTGCACGTAATACCAATGAGAAGCCAAGCATTACAGATGCCATTTCTCATACAGCATGTCTGATGGCAGGTGATTTGAATGCGACAAGCATTGTGACCGTTACAAAGTCTGGACGTACCGCACGTATGATTTCCAAATACCGTCCACAGAGCCCGATTATCGGCGGCTGTATGTCTGACAAGGTTTGCCGTCAGCTCAATCTTTCCTGGGGCGTCATTCCGCTGAAAGTCGAGGAAAAGCAGGATGCAGACGAACTGTTTGATCATGCACTCGAGCGTTCCAAGGAAGCCGGTTTGATCCAGGAAGGAGATACTGTGGTTCTTACCGCTGGTGTGCCTCTTGGAATTGCGGGTACGACGAACCTGTTAAAGGCTCATATTGTCTAAACAGAATTTCAAATACAGTATGGTTTTTGCAGATGTTGATGCATAAACCATGTACATCCGTCATAGGATAAACCAAGTGAGAACCTGGGGAAGTCTATGGCGGGATATCAAAAGCATAAAAACAATAAAATCAGAGCAGGCCTGGCACTACTGGGTCTGCTCTGTCTTAGTATAGGGGTGGTGGGACAATATCGAAGCGATGCGCTTACGACATCAGCAAGTGTAGGGGGTAGAGAACTGCCGATTTACTGTGTGGATACCGATGAGAAAAAAGTGGCGCTATCGTTTGATGCGGCTTGGGGCAATGAGGATACAGCACGGATTTTGGAGATCTTGAAGAAAAATGATGTGCATGTGACATTTTTTATGACAGGTGGCTGGGTAGATTCTTATCCAGAGGATGTGAAGGCACTTTATGAGGCGGGGCATGATCTGGGAAATCACAGCGAGAATCACAAGAATATGTCGCAGCTTTCCGTAGAAGAGTGTAAAAAAGAAGTGCAGTTGGTGCACGATAAGGTAAAGGAAATCACCGGCTATGATATGTTTTTGTTCCGTCCGCCATATGGCGACTATGACAATGAAGTGATTACAACGGTGCGGGAAATGGGCTATTATCCGATTCAATGGGATGTGGACAGTCTGGACTGGAAAAACTATGGTGTGTCTTCGATTGTGCAGACCGTTACCGAACATAAGCATCTGGGGAATGGCTCTATTATTCTGATGCACAACGGGGCGACATATACTGCAGATGCACTCGAGACGGTAATCACCAGCTTAAAAGACCAGGGCTATGAGATTGTGTCAATTTCCGAGTTGATTTATCGCGATGGCTATCATATGGATCACGAAGGTCGGCAGATTGCAGATGAAAAAAATAAAAACTAGCGTGCCATGTTCTTTGCCTGAATGGACATAAGTTCATACATCTCATCCGGCGATTCCTGACAGCCGCCGTCCAACCACATGCGGATCATGGCAGTCAGTCCGGTATAATAGAAAGCTGCGCAGTATTCTGCCTGTCGCTTGGAGGTGATACCCTGGATCGCGGCATAGCGTTTCATACCATCGGAATGTCCGAAAGCGGAGACGGCTGACAGAAAAGGCAGTTGCGCGACCTTGGTCACATAGACCTGATAAAACGAGCGATAACTTAGGATGTGTTCAAATAAGGCTAGAAATGTGGCACGGTATAACTCATCGGTCAGATCCATATTCCTGATCAGCGTGCGATCTTCTTCGGCGAGTGCTAAGAACAATCGTTTCGCAACGGCATCAAAAAAGTGATCCATGTCGCCGAAATGCGAATAAAAGGTCGCACGCGTAATACCTGTTTTCTGACAGAGTAAGGAGATGGAAATATCTTCAAAAGCATATTCGTCTAATAGTTTTAAAAACATATCGCACATGAGTGCGTCAGTTTCCTGAAATTTCTTGTTGTTCTTTGTATTCATGAGCCGATACCCCTTATATCCATTGGATTTTTTACCATCATAACACGCATTTCGCAAAATACCCACCTTATATCTGCGCTTTGTCTTCTTGTATCTTTTTATAATGATGCCGAGCAAAGGCGATGCCGAGCCCCAGCGCTGCAAAAGTTGCGATCGGCTGTGCCCATACGATGCCGCGGAATCCGGCAATGCGATCCAGGAGATAGAGTGCCGGGATAAAGATTAGACCCTGACGTAAAACGGATACAAAGAGGGCATAGGATGGTTTTTCGGTTGATTGTAAAAAGGTAGTACAGAGTTGGTAAAGACCAATGAAAGGACCGGAAAGTGTGCCGATGCTGATGACATAGACACCCAGAGGAATGATGGCAGCATCATCCAAAAAGGCTGTGACCAGAGTGGAGGCAAACCCACGACAGAGCAGGGTGAGTGCCAGACCAAGCAGGATGGTTGCGATGGCTGTCTTTTGGATTGTCTCGCGCATACGTTTCCAGTTCTTGGCACCGTAGCTATAGGAAATGATAGGCTGGACACCCATAGCAACACCGATCTGTAACATGCCGATAATCATAGTGGCACGTCCTGCAACAGACAGGGCAGCTACATAATGGTCGCCGTGTGCCACCAGAAGATTATTTTCAAAAATGCCGGAGATACTGTTTAAAAGTGTGCTGATACCGGACGGCAGACCGATGGCGAGGACAGATGCCGCAATGCCGGAAGCAAAGGTAAAATCGCGCAGGTGGATCGTGGTGTGCTGACATTTTTTTATAATAAAGAGAATGTAGAAAACGCTGCTGCTGGCAGTACCGATCAGTGTTGCGATGGCAGCCCCCGGAATCCCCATACCAAGTACTAAGATAAAGATAGGATCTAAAATGATATTTAAAATGGTGCCAAGGAGATTACCGACCATTGCAGACACTGCCGCACCCTCACAACGGATTACCTGACCGGTAGCGGTGTTTAGCATGGTAAGCGGTGCACCCAGCATGATAAGCGTCAGATAGGAAGCGGCATAACCGCGGGTGTTGACACTGGTACCGATCAGATTCAGGATAGGATTCTGAAAGAGCAGTATGATGGCGCCGTAGGCAAAGCCCATAAGGATGGAAAAGTAAAAGGAAAAACTGGAATAACGGGCAACCTTGGAATTGTCTCCGCGCCCCATGGCAACCGAGATACAGGAAGATGCTCCGGTACCAATCATGCTGCCAAAGGCGGACAAGATGGTTGTCAGTGGCATGCAGAGGGAAAGGCCGGTTACCTTATAGGGATCGTTTAACTGCCCGATGAAATAGATGTCAGCCATATTGTAGATGACCATGATTAAAATGGTGAGTATGGCAGGCAGGCACATCTTGGCCATTAGTTTCCAGATCGACTCCTTTGCAAAAATATTTGGATCCAAACGTTTTTGGTTTTTCATACGAAGATACCTCATTTATTTTTTGGTATAAACTATACATCTGTATAAATAATTATAAAGCATAAAATTAGTTTTGCAAGAGGAAGATAGATGATTTTTACAAGAAGATCTATTAATTTAAAATTATAATTATGAAATTTTTCTAAAGTAAGGCAATTGACACCATAGTTAGAATGTGCTAACATATCAATAACGTTAGAGAGTGCTAACCATTGTTATCTAGATGGAACATGCATTTTCTTTTTTGAGCATGAGTTAGCTCGCTCTAACAAAAGTTATATTCGTATACATATAAGGAAGGTGATACATATGATGCCGCTTGCTATGGCAACAAAGGGAGAAGAACAGCTGATTAAAAAAGTCGGTGGGAAAGAAGAAACGCGGTTGTTTTTGGAAAAGCTAGGCTTTGTGCCAGGGTCAAAAGTCAGCGTTGTTTCGGAGGCAGACGGAAATGTCATTATCAATGTCAAGGATTCACGCGTGGCAATTGGAAAAGAAATGGCACTGAAAATTATGGTTTAAATCGTACGGAGTAAGTATGTTTTAAATAAAGGAAAAAGGCAAAGGAAAGGAAGTCACAGGATGAAAACACTACGAGATGTGAAGGTGGGACAGTCCGCTGTCGTTGCAAAGATCAACGGAGAGGGCGCAACCAAAAGAAGGATTATGGACATGGGAATTACGAAGGGTGTTGAGGTTTACGTGCGAAAAGTAGCACCACTTGGTGACCCAATTGAAATTACCGTAAGAGGATATGAGTTGTCTCTTCGAAAAGAAGATGCAGCACGAATTGATGTGAAGGAGGACTAAGAACATGGCAGTACGTATTGCGTTAGCAGGTAATCCAAACTGTGGTAAGACTACACTGTTTAATGAACTCACCGGTTCCAATCAGTTTGTAGGAAACTGGCCGGGTGTTACCGTAGAAAAGAAAGAAGGAAAATATAAAGGAAATAAGGATGTTACCATCACGGACTTGCCGGGTATTTATTCTTTATCTCCTTATACACTGGAAGAAGTAGTTGCCAGAAATTATCTGATTGATGAGCATCCGGATGCAATTTTAAATATTGTGGATGGAACCAACCTGGAGCGAAACCTCTATCTGACGACACAGCTCGTAGAACTCGGTATTCCGGTTGTTGTAGCAATCAACATGATTGATGTCGTTGCAAAAAATGGAGATAAAATTAACGCAAAAAGATTGGCAGAAGAGCTTGGCGTGGAAGTGGTTGAGATTTCGGCGCTGAAAGGTACTGGCGTAGAAGATGCAGCTATGCGTGCAATCGCAGCGACATCTAAGAAAACGCAGAAAGCGAAGCATTCATTCAGTGGTTCGGTAGAACATGCATTTGCACATATTGAAGAGTTGTGTCTGCATCAGATTGCGGACGAAAATATGCAGCGTTGGTATGCAATCAAGTTGTTTGAACGCGATGCCAAAGTACAGGAAAAACTGGAACTTTCGCCGGAGATTATTTCACATATTGAAAAAGATATTGTTTCCTGCGAAGAGGAACTTGATGATGACGCAGAATCCATCATCACGGGTGAGCGCTACAACTACATAGGAACGATTATCAATGATTGTATCAAAAAAGCACATGCAGGTGCACTTACAACATCGGATAAAATCGACCGCATTGTGACAAATCGTATTTTGGGACTTCCAATCTTTGCAGCTGTTATGTGGTTGGTGTATTATGTATCTATTACAACCGTTGGTGGATTCCTTACGGATTGGACAAATGATGTACTTTTTGGCGAGATTATTCCGCCGGCAATCGAAGGATTTTTGACATCAATCCAATGTGCTGACTGGTTACAGGGATTGATCTTAGATGGTATTGTTGCCGGTGTTGGCGCAGTCCTTGGATTCGTTCCTCAGATGTTAGTACTCTTCATCTTTTTAGGCTTCCTCGAGGGATGCGGCTATATGGCGCGTGTTGCCTTCGTTATGGATAGAATTTTCCGTAAGTTTGGTCTTTCCGGAAAATCCTTCATCCCGATGTTGATCGGTACAGGGTGTGGTGTTCCCGGCATCATGGCAAGCAGAACCATCGAAAATGACCGTGACCGTAAGATGACGATTATGACAACAACCTTTATTCCGTGTGGAGCGAAGTTGCCAATCATTGCACTGATTGCTGGTGCTTTCTTTGACAATGCTGGTTGGGTTTCCTGGAGTGCATATTTCATAGGTATGGCAGCTATCATCTGCTCCGGTATCATCTTAAAGAAGACAAAGATGTTCTCCGGCGATCCGGCACCATTTGTTATGGAACTTCCTGCATACCACTGGCCAACTGTTGGCAGTGTACTTCGCAGCATGTGGGAGCGTGGCTGGTCCTTCATCAAGAAGGCTGGTACCATCATTTTACTGTCTACCATCGTACTCTGGTTCCTGATGAGTTTTGGCTGGATTGATGGATCCTTTGGAATGCTCGAAGCAGAGCAGCTGGATGCAAGTATTCTTGCTAAGATTGGTTCAGCAATTGCCTGGATCTTTGCCCCACTTGGATGGACACAGGCAGGACAGGGCTGGAAGATGGCAGTTGCAGCCGTATCCGGACTGATTGCAAAAGAAAATGTCGTTGCTACCTTTGGTATGCTTTATGGTTTTGCAGAAGTGGCAGAAGATGGTTCCGAAGTATGGGGCAATCTGGCGCAGGTGATGACACCAATCGCTGCTTACGGTTATCTGGTATTTAACCTTCTCTGTGCACCATGTTTTGCAGCTATGGGTGCTATCAAAAGAGAGATGAACAATCCAAAGTGGTTCTGGTTTGCTATCGGATACCAGTGTGTACTTGCTTATATTGTAGCTATGTGCATCTATCAGATTGGAACACTCGTTAGTGTGGGAACGTTTGGATTTGGAACAGTTGTTGCTTTTATCTTTGTGATTGGATTCATTTACCTGTTATTCCGCAAGGATAAATATGCAGCAATCAATCAATAATAATATTTAGGCTTACCTAAGCCTGCTTGGAGGCGAAAAGTATGGGAACTGCGATTGTTTTACTAATTTTAGTCTGTGTTGTTTCAGCAATTTTACATCATCTGATTAAACGTAAAAAATCCGGACAGGGTATCTGTTCGTGTGGCACGGGAAGTTGTGGCGGCTGCAGTGCATGCAAGCCTCCACAGCAAAATGAAAAATGAAAGAGGTAGACGAACCATAGCCTTATGCGATATGATGATAACAAGAATGTTACAAGGAGAGTAGGGTAGGGCATGGCAGAGCAGATTAAGTTTTCTGTAGTGGTTCCGGCATACAATGTAGAAAAAGATTTGACGGCACTTTTGCAGAACTTATTGGAGCAGACATATAACAGTTTCGAAGTGATTGTTGTGGATGATTGTGCGACGGATGAGACAGGAAAAGTGGCGGATTCGTATCTGCAGGCATTCCGTGGAAAACAGGTGGATTATGTGGTGATTCATAAGCCGCAAAACGAGGGCTTGAGCATGGCGCGCAATACCGGCATTTCACATGCGGCAGGTGATTATATTCTGTTTTTGGATGCGGATGATACGGTGGAAAAGAATTTGCTGCAAAGGATTTCCGATGCACTGCAAAAGCAACGTGCTGATCTGGTGTTGTATGGTTATACCGAGGATTACTATGAAAAGGGACAGCTTTCCTATCAGGTGAAAAAGAATCCCGAATTGCACTGCTTTTCGAATAAGGATACAGAGATATGTGATGTGTGGCAAAAACCACTTGCTTATGCATATCCGTATCTCGTAGAACTCGAGCATGAGACAATGTTTGGGTATGCATGGAATAAAGCGTATCGCCTGGCATTTTTGCGCGAGCAGCAGTTGTCCTTTCAGACAATCGTGCATATTGAGGATATTTTATTTAATCTGCAAGTTGCTGGTGCTATGCAGTCTATGATTACGATTCCGGATGCACTCTATCATTATGCAAATCGCGGACAAAGCCGTTTGACCGGTAAATATCTGCCGGAATATTTTGCACTGCAAAAGACGCGAGTACAGGCGTTTTTGGATATGCAGACAAAGAAGCTGGATCAGGTGACGGATGATGTCCTGCAACAGAAGACAAAAGGTCTGAAAGATTTGGATCTTGGTGCCTGGCGTATGCGTTTGTACGAAGTGATGGCGGGCGTGTATTTCCGTTCGTTCCAGTCTTCTATGGTTAGAAGCATACAGCACGCAGATGCAAGGCGTGAGACAATAGCGCGTGCGCGGGCAGAGCTGGAAAGCCCTCTTTATGGGAGACTGCGTCGTTATTTGCCGGAAGAAGGTCATGTGGCAAAAGCATTATATGCACCGCTGGTGCGAGGAGATGTTGAGGGGGCATATCGCAGAGCGAAAGAGATTGCCTGGGCAAAAGAACATCTGTCAGGCGTGTATGTAAAATTAAAACAGAATCGATAAAAGACAAAAAAGAAAAGAATCTGGTGAGGTTACTCCTTGCCAGATTCTTTCTTTAAATAGGTTTGAAAAGAAGAAAACATTATTCTGCTGTACTCTGCATCATATAGCTCATAATACGCTTTACGTCTTCTGCTTCATGTGCAATGATTTCCATCTCTGGGATGCTTGAGCTGGATGAGAAAACGGTTGTGAGTGAAATCAACTGACATAATTTAGATTTCAGATTCAGACGGTCTCCATCAGCTGTTACAAGTTCTACCTGTCCTTCGCAGGAATCGATTACTTTTAAGAATTCTTCTGGGTTCTCAATGTTCATTACTTTCATAAACGGAATCTCCTTTTTGTGTATTGTCGTCTACCAACATTTGACGATATTTTTTTTATGATAACATTATACAACGGTAAAGATGGCTGCGTCAATGAAAACTAAACAATGAAAAATTCGTCAATGTATGTACGAAACTATGGAAAATTCGCTAAATTGTGTTATACTATAGACAGTTGTTTATTTGGAGGTAGGAAGAATGACGGAGACGAGTTTTTTGATCTTTTTTGCTATACTGATTTTATTTGTTGTGATTGTAGCCGTGGTTGTTGTGGTATCAGCGGTAGCTGGAGCGAGTGCAGCGGTTGCAAATACAATTGCAGATGATGACGATGGTGATGCGTGATTACGTTACTGTGGGAAGAACGAGGGATATTGCGTGATTACGTTACTGTGAGAAGACGAAGGACACTGCGAGAGTGAGGATGCTCTACAGTGTCCTTTTACGTTGTTTCTATAGTGTGCTATAATGGAAAAAACTGTGACTTGGAGAGAGATTTATGACGACAAAGATCATCATTGCGATGCACAAACCATATAAAACGCCAGAGGAATCGGTTTATCTGCCACTGCATGTGGGAGCCGAAGGAAAAGATATGATTCCGGGGCTTACCCGCGATGACACAGGCGAGAATATATCGTCTAAGAATCCGATGTATTGTGAGCTGACGGGCCTTTATTGGGCGTGGAAGAATCTGGATGCAGATGCGATTGGGCTGGTGCATTACCGGAGATACTTTACCGTCAAAGACCGTAGTTTTCAAAAGAAGCATGCAAATGATTTGATGGCATGTGTACTTCGTTCGTCAGAAGCAGAAGCGCTTATGGAAGAGTATGACATTGTCGTGCCGGCAAAGCGCAGGTATTATATCGAATCGTTGTATTCACATTATGCGCATACGCTCGATGCAAAGCATTTAGATCTGGCGCAGCAGGTGATTCACAAGCAGTGTCCAGCGTATGATGCGGCATGCAAAAAAGTATATGCATCGACCTGGGGCTATATGTTTAACATGTGTATCATGCGAAAAGAATACCTGGATGCGTATTGCAGCTGGCTGTTTCCGATTTTGGCAGAATTAGAGGTGGCAATGCAGGGGGAGTTAGCGCATATGAGTGCGTTTGAAGCGCGATTGTTTGGGCGTGTCAGTGAGATTTTATTTAATGTATGGCTGATGCATGCGCAGGAGGAGGACACGGCACCACGTGTACATGAAGTCGCAACGATGCATATGGAGCCCATCAATTGGGTGAAAAAAGGCGGCGCCTTTTTGAGGGCAAAGTTCTTTGGAAAGAAATACGGAGCAAGTTTTTAATGAAAGTAAGTTTGATAACTGCCTTTTACAAAGGCAATGCCTATATGGCGGATTATAAAAGAATGATACGCGCCAACCAGTGCCATCTGGAAAAAGGAGATGAACTGGAAGTGCTGATCATCAACGACAGCCCGGAGGAACATGTTGTCCTGCCGGAAGACGGCGGCGATTGTAATATCTTTATCTACGATCAGAAGCAAAACGGCGGGATTCATGCAGCGCGTGTGCGCGGGCTGTCTTTTTGCACAGGTGACTATGTGATTTTTCTCGATCAGGATGACCGTTTACGGGAGGATGCGGTTGCAACGTTTATTGCGGCCATGAAAAAATACCAGACGAAAGCAGATAAGGTGCTCGTTTCAAATGCGGTTATGGAGCAAAAAGATGGCGAAGTTTTCTGGTATCGCACCGCCTACCATAAGAAGCTTGTCGGTGATTATAAGACGTATCTGCGCGTGGGAAATCAGATTGTTTCGCCGGGGCAATGCCTGATTCCGAAAGCAAGCATACCATCGTTTTGGACAACACACATCTGTAAAAAGAACGGTTCAGACGATTATTTCTTGTGGATTCTTTTGCTGGCGCAAAAAACGACATTTTCTTTTGTGGATGAGCCGCTTTATGTGCACCATTATACGGCACAAAATCTGTCGGCAGATGTCAAAAAGATGGATGCATCGTCCTATGAATTTATTACATATCTGGAGACAGAGAGGGCAATCGGTGAAAAGGACATTGCACTGCTGCGCCGGACAATTCGTTACAAGGATGCCTTTCGCAGTGGCGGCATAGCAAAAAAGCTGGTTTTGACTTTGCAAAATCTGGATATTTTTATACCGAACTTTATTTTCAAAATGCGCAGCAAAACACCATATGGATTTAATCGCGAATAGGCAAAATCACAGTTGATTTTTCCCTTATTTCCCGATAAGATAATATAGATAAGATGGTAACATAGGCTAGGAATAAAAACTGCCTATGCAGAAAGGATAATATAGATAACATGAGTAAGGAATTAGCAAAGACTTATGACCCAAGTGGGTTGGAAGACAGACTATACAAAAAGTGGGAGGACAATGGATATTTCCATGCAGAGGTAGATCGCAGCAAAAAGCCATTTACCATCGTTATGCCACCTCCTAATATCACAGGACAGCTCCATATGGGACATGCCCTCGATAACACAATGCAGGATATTTTGATCCGCTACAAGAGAATGCAGGGATACAATGCTCTTTGGCAGCCGGGAACAGACCATGCAGCGATTGCTACAGAGGTAAAGGTGATTGAGCATTTAAAAGAACAGGGTGTCTCCAAGGATGATCTTGGTCGTGATGGCTTTTTGGACGAATGCTGGAAGTGGCGTGAAGAATACGGCGGACGTATTATCAAGCAGCTGAAACGTATGGGCTCTTCTGCTGACTGGGAAAGAGAACGCTTTACTATGGACGAAGGCTGTTCCAAGGCCGTTGAAGAAGTCTTTGTTAAGTTATATAACGAGGGCTATATTTACAAGGGTAACCGTATCATCAACTGGTGTCCGGTTTGCCAGACATCCATTTCAGATGCAGAGGTAGAACACGTAGAGCAGGGTGGCCATTTCTGGCACATGAAATACGAGATTGTCGAAGAGCCTGGAAGATACGTGGAATTTGCAACTACACGTCCGGAGACCATGCTTGGCGATACTGCAGTGGCAGTCAACCCGGCAGATGAAAGATATCAGGATATCATTGGAAAGACTGTTATGCTTCCATTTATGAATCGTGAGATCCCAGTTATAGCAGACGAATATGTAGATATGGAATTTGGAACAGGTGTGGTTAAGATCACACCGGCACATGACCCGAACGATTTCGAGGTTGGTAAGCGCCATAATCTTCCGGTCATCAATATTTTAAATGACGATGCTACCATCAACAGCAATGGTGGTGAATTCGAAGGTATGGATCGCTATGAAGCCCGCAAGGTCATTGTTCAGAAGATGGATGAGATGGGACTTCTCGTTGGCATTGAAGATCACGTACATAACGTAGGAACACATGACAGATGTAAGACCACAGTTGAGCCAATGGTTAAGCCGCAGTGGTTTGTTGCCATGGAAGAACTGGCAAAACCTGCCGTAGAGGCAATCAAGACAGGGGAATTACAATTCGTTCCAAAGAATTACGATAAGACATATTTACACTGGTTAGAGAACATTCGTGACTGGTGTATTTCCAGACAGTTATGGTGGGGACATCGTATTCCTGCTTACTATTGCCAGGACTGCGGCGAGACCGTAGTTGCACGTGCATCAGAAGCACCGACGAAGTGCCCGAAGTGTGGCGGCGTTCACATGAAGCAAGATGAGGATACCTTAGATACCTGGTTCTCATCTGCGCTTTGGCCGTTCTCAACCCTTGGCTGGCCGGAAAAGACAGAAGATCTGGATTACTTCTATCCGACCGATGTCTTAGTTACCGGATACGATATTATCTTTTTCTGGGTTGTACGTATGGTATTCTCCGGCTATGCACATACCGGAAAGTCACCATTCCATACCGTATTGATTCACGGATTAGTGCGTGATTCCCAGGGACGTAAGATGAGTAAGTCGCTTGGCAATGGTATTGATCCATTGGAAGTGATTGATAAATATGGTGCAGATGCCTTGCGCCTGACCCTGATTACCGGAAATGCACCGGGAAATGATATGCGTTTCTATTGGGAGCGTGTAGAGCAGAGCCGTAACTTTGCAAATAAAGTATGGAATGCATCGCGATTCATTTTGATGAACTTAGAAGGCGTAGAATTAAGCCAGCCGGCAGAAGAAGATCTTGCCGTAGCTGATAAGTGGATCCTTTCCCAGGTCAACACGCTGGCAAAAGATGTTACCGAGAATATGGATAAATATGAACTCGGTATTGCTGTTCAGAAGGTGTACAACTTTATCTGGGATGAGTTCTGTGACTGGTATATCGAGATCGTAAAGCCTCGTATGTACCGCAAAGATGAGGATATGGTTTCTGCAAATGCAGCGCTTTGGACATTAAAGAAGGTACTTACGGATGCATTACAGCTGTTACATCCATTTATGCCATTTATTACAGAAGAAATCTTCTGCACACTTCATCCGGAAGAAGAGACCATTATGATGACGGCATGGCCAGAATACGATGCATCGCGTCATTATCCGGAAGAAGAAGCTATGATTGCCAGAGCAAAAGATGTTGTACGTGGTATGCGTAACCTTCGCACCGATATGGATGTACCACCAAGTCGTAAGGCAAAGATCATCATCACTTCAGAAGATGAAAAGGTACGTCAGATTTTTACCGATATTGTAGAATCTTATCAGACACTTGCCGGTGCAACAGAAGTTTTCGTACAGGCAGGGACAGATAACGTACCGGAAGATGCTGTTTCTATGGTTATTCCGGATGCAGTGATGTATATTCCACTCGAAGATTTAGTGGATTTTGAAAAAGAAAAAGAAAGACTGACAAGAGAAAAAGCCAAATTGGAAAAAGAACTTGCACGTAGTAAGGGAATGCTTTCCAATGAAAGATTCTTAAGCAAAGCTCCTGCCGATAAGGTTGCAGAAGAACGTGCAAAAATGGATAAATATCAACAGATGATGGATGATGTTGTTGCGCGCCTTGTACAGATGAAATAATCATCAATCATTTGGGGGAGGACGATATGAGTACGCCACAGACACCTTACATGAAAAAACCTAAATTTCATATTGACCCGAAGGGAATGTTTGCGACGATATGTTTTCCGTCTCCGGATGTGGATGAAGCTGCTCCGGCGTATGATATCGATACGCTGGAAAAGCTTCTGGCGAGCGAAGGGATTATTTACGGCATTGACGGTAATATGCTGGCTTCTTTGAGCAAGGATATTCCATACGATACCGATTTGATTGTCGCGGTGGGGAAGGAACCCGTTGAGGGCACAAATGGCTATTACGAATATCATTTTAGCCAGGATTTTTCCAAAAAACCGACCATTCGTCCGGATGGTTCGGCAGACTTTTTAAGCATTAAGGTTATAGAAGTCGTACATGAAGGCGATTTGATTGCGACGTATCATCCGGCGGTTCACGGAACCCCAGGTATGAATGTGCGTGGCAAGGAAGTTGAGCCACATATGATGCGTGATATGCCTCCGATGGGTGGTCGTGGTTTCCATCGATCTGAAGACAATATATATTATTATGCAGATATGGACGGCAAGATTGTCCTACACGGAAACCGTATCAATATTTCCCCGGTGTATGAGATTGACCAGGATGCAGATATGAGTGTGGGAAACATTGACTTTAGGGGGGATGTGGTAATTCATGGTGGCGTTAAAAATGGCATCCGTATTCAGGCGAGTGGTTCCATTACCGTTGACGGACTGGTGGAGCTGTGTGATTTGCGTGCGGGAAAGGATATTTTCCTCTTGAGTGGTGTCAAAGGTGGCGAGCGCACCACCATTCATGCGGATGGAAACATTACCGCAGAATTTATAGAATATGCGATTGTCTCCTGCAAGGGAAATTTACATGCAGATGTGCTTTTTAATTGCCTTGTCAATTGTGATTCGAAGGTGATTACGACAGCAGGAAAGCGCTCGGCTATCATTGGTGGTTATGTGACTGCAGTGCAGGGTGTATCGTCTCTTATCATTGGCAACAAATTTGGTACCGTGACCCATGTTATGGTGGGGATTGATGAAGAACGTATCAAGGAAATGGCGGATTTGTCAGATAAGATACAACAACTGGAAGCGAATATTTCCAAAATTAAGCAGGGCATCGAGGATTTTGACCTTCTTTCTGAGAAGAAGGGTGTTTCCTATAAAGAAGATCCAAGACGTATGCAGCTTTTGCGTGTGAAGATTCGCGACGAGGCGATTGTGGCGGAAGCACATGTCCGTTATGAGGAACTCAAAGCACTCATGGAGATTGGACGCAAAGCAACGGTGCGTGTATACGATACCGTATATGCAGGTGTGACGGTTCGTCTGATGGATCAATATGCGCAGATGACAGATTTTCAAAAATGCATTGAATTTGTGAAGACAATGACAGGGATTCGCATGGAACCGCTGTTGGATCCAGTACCGGAGGAATAGAAGTCCTGATGACAGAATTTGACGGAATGTTCACAAATGTTCGTTATGATAGGAATGTAGTACAGTAATTGGAGGCTGAGATGATAGATTTTGAAGAAGAACTGAAAAAGTTTGAGCCAAGCATGGAAGTAGAAGAGGCAGAAGAAGAAATCAAAAAGCGTGATTTGACAGATATGACAGATATTCTTCGCCAGATGACAGAACAGAGAATGGGGAGATAAAAGCAGACATGAAGTGTTATATGTGTGGCACCCTAGTGGATCAGGAAAAAGTATGTCCGCATTGTGGTAGCGATTTGAAAATTTATCGCGTCATTTTGGCTTCATCCAATCTGTTGTACAATACAGGATTGGAGCAGGCACAGGTGCGCGATCTGTCTGGCGCAATCGTTTCTTTGAAAAAGAGCCTGAAGTACAATAAGTACAACACGAAGGCGCGTAATCTGTTAGGACTTGTTTATTTTGAACTGGGTGAGACGGTGCTTGCGCTGAGTGAATGGGTGATTAGCAAGAACTTAGAACCGGATAATCCGATGGCAGATCGTTATCTCGATGAAATACAAAATACACCGGGGATGTTAGATAAGCTGAACCAGACGACAAAAAAATACAACCAGGCACTGCTCTACTGTAAGCAGGGAAGCCGTGATCTTGCGACGATTCAGTTGCGAAAAGTGCTGAGTTTAAATCCAAAGTTTGTGGCAGGTCATCAGCTGTTGGCGCTGCTTTACATTCAGGATGGCAAATACAATGAGGCCCGCAAGGAATTAAACATCGCAAACAAAATTGACGTGCGTAATACGACGACACTTCGCTATTCCAGAGAAGTGCGGGACAAATTAAAAGAACAGAATCAAAAACGGAAAAAACCGAAAAAAGATGATGTGGTATCTTTTCAGGATGGCAATGACACCATTGTGATGCCAAACAGTTCTTTCCGCGACATGATTGACAGCACCAGAGCGAGTGTTGTCAATATCCTCGTAGGTCTTGTCCTTGGTCTGTTGATCTGTTTCTTTCTGGTAATACCAACCATTCGTCAGAGAGCCTCAGAAAGTGCAGCAGCATCACTGGTAGATACGAATGAAGAACTGACGAACAGTGCTTCCAATGTCAGCAGTCTGAAGAAGAAGGTAGAAGAGCTGAACCAGGAGTTGGAAAAATATACCGGGAAAGCGGATGCTGTGGGATCATATGAGAAGCTGATGGAAGCAAAAGAATTCTTTGATGCAAATAATCTGGATAAAGCCGGAGAAGCATTAAATTCTGTCAATCGTGATCTTTTGTCTGCGCGTGGGCAGGCAATGTATGATGTGATTCATGCGGCTGTTTATGCAAAGATTTTGGAAGAGACCTATAATACAGCAGAACAGGCATATTGGAAGGAAGATTACAATGCGGCAAAAGAAAGCTTTGCTCAGGTTGTATTTATAGATCAGACCTATCATAATGGGGATGCACTTTTCTATTTAGCAGAGTCACAGTGGAATACCTGGGATTTTGATAATGCAAAAGAGACATACCAGAAGGTCATCGACCAATATCCAAATACCAACCATGCGAGAACGGCGCAGGAACGTATCGATAATTATAATCAGATGCAGGAAAATAGCGACAATGCATCGGATAATACCAATAGTCGCGGTCATGAATAGAATAAAGACAAACACAAAAGACGTAAGGGAACGAATTCCTTTGCGTCTTTTTCTTTTTGAAAAAAGGGAGTTAGAGCAGGAGGACAAGCAGTATGGAATACAAATTTGAAATTGGACAAGGAAAATTACGCGTGGTTGTGCCAAGGGAGCTGGATCATCATTTGGCAGTGCAGCTCAAAGAAGAGGCGGATCTTCTGATTGAAACATACCATGTGAAGACACTTGTTTTTGATTTTAGCAACACAGAATTTATGGATAGCTCGGGAATTGGCGTGCTGATTGGGCGCAGCAGAAATTTAAGCTTTTCCGGAGGAAACGTTGTGGCAGTGAATCTGAGCCCGCGTGTGGAGCAGATCTTTCGCATCTCCGGATTACAGCGGCTGATTACCGTATTGCCGGCAGAGACGAAGCAGGAGGTGTAGGGATGGAAAATCATATGACGGTAACATTTGATGCTATTTCGGAAAATGAGGCATTTGCACGTATGGTTGTCAGTGCATTTTTGGTGGGAGCCAATCCCATGGTAAGTGAGTTAGACGATGTCAAAACAGCGGTTTCTGAGGCTGTTACCAATGCAATTATTCACGGTTATGAAGAAAAAGTGGGATATGTACTGATGCGCTGTATCTTAAAAGAAAAACAGCTGACGGTCTGTGTGCAGGATTTTGGACATGGTATTGCAGATATTGCCCGGGCAAGAGAACCTTTTTATACAACGAAGCCGGAATTAGAACGCTCTGGGATGGGATTTGCCTTTATGGAGACATTTATGGACCACGTGGAGGTGACTTCGGAAATTGGCGTGGGAACTACGGTGACAATGACAAAACAGCTGCAGGATCAGACGTGATATGGATGCACTGAAAGAAAGAATGTTACGTGCACAGAGAGGAGATCAGGAAGAACGCGAAAAACTGGTGGTTGAAAATATACCCCTCGTGTGGAGTATGGTAGGCCGGTTTGGCTCTTCGGGAAAAGAAAAGGAAGAACTTTTTCAGATTGGGATGATTGGGCTGCTTCATGCCATTGACCGCTTTGATACGACATATGATGTGAAGTTTTCGACGTATGCAGTTCCGCTTATTATCGGGGAAATGCGGAAATTTGTGCGGGATGATACACCAATCAAAGTCTCGCGGACCATTGTGGAACATAGAAAACAAATCATGAAACTGCAGCAGGAGAAACAGGATATATCCGTGGAAGAAATGGCGAGGTGCACAGGGTTATCACAGGAAGATGTGGTGCTTGCGCTTGGCAGCAGCCGACAGGTAGGCTCTCTTTATGATGCGGCGTACGATTCGGGAGAAGGCGAGGTGCTTTTGATTGACCAGCTGCAGGAAAAGGGGAAACCGATGGAACAGCAGGTGATGGAAAAAGAGATGGTAACGCTGGCAATGCAATCGCTTTCTGCAGAGGAAGAACAGCTGATCCGGCTGCGCTTTTTTGAAAATATGACGCAGACGCAAATCGGAGAGCAATTGCATATGACGCAGGTGCAGGTCTCTAGGCAGGAAAAGAGGATTCTGAAGAAAATGCGTGAGTTTATAAAAATTTAATAAAAGTTTTTGCTTGTTTTCTTGAATCTGAAAGAAGCATCATGTAGAGTTATACATAGAAATGGATAACTGTGGCATATTTTATGGGATACAGAGTACATAGGACAATCAAAGGAGTACATAAGCATGAAAAACTGGATCAAAGAGCATAAGAAAACATGCATTTTGTTAGGAATCCTTGCGCTTGTTATTGTGATTGCAGTCATAGCCGGAATGGTTTTCGGCGGAAAGAAACAGACGGATCAGCAAGAAGACACAGCGACAGTGGAAAAAAGAACATTGATGGAAAGCGTGTCAGCAACAGGGACATTCGTTGCGGCGGACGAAGATAAGGTTTCTTCTGATACAACAGGAGTGGAAGTGTTAGCTGTCAATGTGGAAGTGGGAGATACCGTTTCTGCCGGTGATGTGATTGCAGTATTAGACAGCGCGGATTTACAGAAAAATCTTGAGGATGCGAATAAAAGTCTTTCGGATACGAATGAGCAGACACAGCGCACAAAGGACAGTGCAAAGCGTAATTTAGAGCAGGCAGGCAAGACCAGAGATGAGGATCTTGCAGATGTGGATACCAATATTTCAGATGCTTATGATGAGTGGCAGAGTGCGGAAAATAATTATAATGCATCAGTGACATCGTATCAGGAGGCGGTAGCACTGGCAGACAGCATTGCTGATAAGACAAGCACAGCATACACCAATGCAAGCGCACAGGTGAATACCTTAAAGCGCCAGGTGGATACCGATCGAAGAACTGCCGATACAAAAAAAGAGATATACGATCGTCTGATGGCACAGAGAGAAGACTCGATCAAGCGGATCAACGATACATATCAGGATCAGGTGGATTCGTATAACAATACAATGGATTCTACTGAGGATTCCGGAAAGACACAGAAAGAGCGGATCGAAGATATTCAAAAGCAGATGGATGGCACTGTGGTAAAGGCAGCTACGAGTGGACTTGTGACAGCTGTGAACGTGGAAGTGGGAGATACCTACAATGGCAATGTCATTGCTGTGATTGATAATGTGGATTCTTTTGACATTACCACAGAGATTGATGAGTACGATATCAATCGTATTGCAGTAGGACAGGAAGTCATCATCAAGACCAATGCGACAGGTGATGAGGAGCTGTCTGGTGTGGTAAAAAAGGTATCGCCGATTGCAACGGGAAGTACAAGTGGCGATCTGGGCAGCAGCCTTGGAGGATTGGATTTGGGAAGTATTATGGGAAGTGGTTCCTCTTCTTCGTTTAGCTCCGGCAGCAGCAAGGATGAGGTGACATTTACCGTAACCATTGGCGTTACGACCCAGAGTGATAAGCTGCGCATTGGTATGACGGCAAAACTGAATATTATATTGCAAAAGAATGAGAAGGTGTTATCTGTTCCATACAATGCGGTACAGACCGATGATGATGGTGCAACGTATTATGTACAGAAAGTAACCGGAAAACAGGACGATGGCTCTTATAAGACAAAGAAGATAAAGGTAGATAAGGGAATTGAGAGTGATTATTACACGGAAATTATCAATTCCGGTCTCAAGGAGGGAGACAGTGTGATTGTGCCCGCGACAGAAAAACAGAATAGTTTAGAGGATATGATTAACAAGTCAGGTTCTATGGGAGGTGTATAATGGGGCGCACGATCATAGAACTGCAGGATATTTACAAACGTTTTTATATCGGTACGCCCAATGAACTTGAAGTGCTGCATGGGATATCCATCCATGTGACAGAGGGGGAATTTGTCTCCATTGTAGGTGCTTCCGGTTCCGGAAAATCAACGCTTATGAATATCATCGGAGCGCTCGATCGCCCGACAGAAGGGCAGTATACCTTAGATGGTGTGGATATGATTGCGGCAAAGGATGCAGAATTGTCGAAAATCCGCAATCGAAAGATCGGGTTTGTGTTCCAGACGTATAACCTCATTTCAAAAACAAATGCCTTAAAAAATGTGGAGATGCCCATGCTTTATGCAGGAATACCGGGCAAACAGCGCATTGCAAGAGCAAAGGAGCTGCTTGAACTTGTCGGGATGGAAGAACGTATGAAACATTTGCCGGAGGAGCTTTCCGGTGGGCAAAAGCAGCGCGTGGCGATTGCGCGTGCTATGGCAAATGACCCTGCAATTATTCTGGCGGATGAGCCGACCGGGGCGCTCGATTCTACGACAGGACGTATGGTTATGGATCTTTTCCATAAATTGCACGAAGAAGAGGGAAAGACGATTGTTCTTATTACGCATTCACCGGAGCTGGCGGAGGAGACGGAGCGTATCATAACAATCAAGGATGGGAACGTCCTTGGAGAGAGGAAGGGCACAGCAAGATGATGATGGTTTATGAAAATATTCGTCTGGCACTTTTTAGTTTAAAAGCCAACAAAATGCGTGCGCTTCTGACCATGTTAGGAATTATCATTGGTATCGGCTCGGTGATCGCTATTATGACGGTTGGTGATTCTGTGACATCGACGGTGGCAGAATCGATGAGCTCTCTTGGAGCAAATAACGTGACGGTAAGTCTGGAAGAACGCAAAGATGATGAGGACGAAAATGCATCCATGATGGGGATGAGCTGGGATTCATCGAGTGATGAAAATGCGAAACAGCCGACGCAAAAGGATTATATAACATCCAATATGCTCAGACAGATGAAAGAGACATTTGGAGATGGCATCAAAGCGTATTCCATTACAGAACAGGTGGGAACCGGTGAATTGCAGCAAAATGCAGAGAGTGGTAAGGCAAATGTTTCTGTTATGGGAACAAGTCTGGGATATTTTCTGGCAAACGATATCAGTCTGGTGCAGGGTTCCTTTTTCAGCGAGGAAGAACTTGAAAATGGGGCTATGGTAGCGCTCATATCAGAAGATGCATTGGACGATCTTTTTCACGGAGATGCGAATGCAGCGGTAGGCACGACCATGACGGTATCGGTCAATGATAAATATTACAATCTCATCATTGAAGGCGTTTACGCAAAGGATGAAGATGAAGCGATGGATATGTATTCCATGTTTATGGCAAGCGATGCCACGAATCTGTATATTCCATTGAAAACGGCGCAAAACATCAATCATACGAGCGGCTATCAGACGTTGACGGTGGTGGTGGATCCCAACCAGAATCCGGATCAGCTGGCGGCAGATATGGAATCGTATTTTGATAATATTTATAGGAACAATCGTGATTTTCGTGTGAAAGCAACCAGTATGGCTTCTATGGTATCCATCATGGAGAAAATGATGGGAACCATTACGACAGCGATTGCTTTGATTGGTGGCATTGCGCTGGTGGTAGGTGGTATCGGTGTTATGAACATTATGCTGGTATCCATCACGGAGCGTACCAGAGAAATCGGAACGCGAAAGGCACTAGGTGCACCAAATTCATCCATTCGTCTGCAATTTATCATAGAATCGATTGTGATTTGCCTCATTGGCGGAGCAATCGGGATTATTGTGGGCTGTATCGGCGGTATTGCGGCAGCCAACTATATCGGGGCAAGTGCGGTTCCATCCGTGCGCAGCATCCTGATTTCGCTTGGATTTTCCATGGCAATTGGCGTCTTTTTTGGCTATTATCCGGCAAACAAGGCGGCCAAGCTTAATCCAATCGACGCATTACGGTATGAATAAGTAGATTTTTACACAAAGGAAAAGAGGGAAAAAAGATGTATCGTGAAATTTCAAAGTTAATCATGTATGGTGATATGGACAAGGACTGTATTTTATATCAGTTTGGCGAGATTTTCCGCAGCTATGAGAACCATACAAAGGATCATGCACAATTGATTCAGGATATTTATACCCAGGTCAAAAGACTTCTGGTGGTTGCGACAGATTATGGATTTGACCATAATCTCTGGCACAATTATCTGGCATTTTATCTGGTAACAAACGAAAATCCATTTTCCATCACCTGTGAAAAGGTAGGAGCTAACGATGGCAGTGTGAATCACTTCGCAAAGAATGATTTTGCTGTGATTAAGAATCTCTTTGATTATGATTTTTCAAAGATTGAGGCAGACCTTGGTATTGATTGTTTTTCACAGTTATCCGATTATCATTCCATTCAGAAAAAGGAACTCATGTATAATAAAAACGTGAGCGAAAAGATCATCGCACTTTCTGCAAAGCTGGAAGCGGCAGAGAATGTAGATGCGTTCTTTGATGCTGTGACCGGCTTTTATAAGGACTATGGCGTTGGTATGTTTGGCTTGAATAAGGCGTTCCGCATCAAGGAAAAGGATGAGGGGGATGTTGAGTTTGTTGCCATCAACAACATGGATAAAGTCATGCTGGACGATCTGATCGGCTATGAAATCCAGAAAAAGAAGCTTGTGGATAATACCAGGGCTTTTGTGGAAGGCAGAGCCGCCAACAATGTTCTGCTCTTTGGCGACAGTGGTACGGGCAAATCAACGAGTATCAAGGCAATTGTCAATGAATTTTACCCGGATGGCTTGCGCATGATCGAAATCTACAAGCATCAGTTCAAAGACCTTTCGAACGTCATTGCAAGCATCAAGAACCGTAATTACAAATTTATCATTTATATGGATGACCTTTCTTTTGAGGAATTTGAGATCGAGTACAAATTCTTAAAGGCTGTTATCGAGGGCGGCGTGGAGACAAGACCGGACAACATCTTAATCTATGCCACATCGAACCGCAGACATCTTATTAAAGAGACATGGAACGATCGTAATGATGTTGAAACACAGAATGGTATGCATAGATCTGATACCATGGAAGAAAAATTATCTCTCGTCAACCGCTTTGGTGTTACGATCAATTACTCGAAACCGAGCCAGAAAGAATACTTCCATATCGTTGTGGAACTGGCCAGAAAGAATGGCATAACAGAAGAGCAGATGAGTGACGAGCAGCTGCGTGCAGAAGCAAATAAATGGGAACTCAGCCACGGCGGCATCTCAGGAAGAACCGCCCAGCAGTTTATCAATTACATATTGGGAACTTTATAGAAGGGGCTATCATGTGGCAAAAGAAAAGACTACATAGGATGTAAAAATATACATCCTATGTAGTCTTTTTTGTTATGGCGACGAGAAAAATACATCGAAGCCCATGTTTTACTTGCTTAGCCTACAGAAATCTGGCGCAACTGGTTGTCTAAGGCTTTTAGTTCATCATCTGAAATCTTGCCATAGGCAAGTAAGTCACGTAACTTCATATCACTGACCATGGAAGAACCGTTGCTGTCATCGAAAGCAGCGCTCATACCCTTTGCCTGCTCGGACAGACCGGCGATCAAATTATCAATCATTGGTGCTAAGAGTGCGGAAGCTTCCGGAATGGCCATCACATGTGCAAAAGTACAGTCGACGGTCAGATAATCCAGGTAATTGTCATTGATATGGGCAGGACAGAGCGGTTCTGTCATACCTTCGAGTGTGCATTCGCCAAAAATGTCTTTTAACCAGCCAATACTGTCTTCCACCCAATGTGGTACGCGGGAACAGATGGTTTGTGGACGCGTGTCCTGAATACTGCTTTCGCATGTGGAAAAACCATGTGGTCCATAAGCATAAATATGACTTTCAAAGGCAACACCGTTGTCTGATAAAGCACGCATAAAATCAATGGAATTGTTGATCGGAACCATGCTGTCGGTGCGTGTTGCAAAGACGAAGCAAGGTGGTGTTTTCCGGTCTACAGCGGAGATGGTCTCCGGTGCATTTGGATTGCAGGCCTGTACATGCTGACTAGTCACAGCATATCCTAAAATAGCAGCATTTGGGCGGTTCTGTGCAAGTGTTGCCGCAGCGGTTGCCAGATGGCCACCAGCGGAAAAACCAATAACTGCAATCTTATCTTCGTAGATATGCCAGTTGTCTGCATGAGAGCGGATCAGTGTCATTGCCTGTTCGTAATCATTGAGCGGATTTGGCCATGTGCAATCATCCATAACAGAGTAGCGTAGAACAAAAGCGTGATATCCGGCTTTTGCAAAAGCAAAGGCGACAGGGTCGGCTTCGCGGTCAGAACACATCTGATAAGCCCCACCCGGAAGAATCAGTACAGCCGGGCGCTTAGCAACACAGCCGAATCCTTCCCCACAATCTTGTATGTAAGTTGTTAGTGTGACATTTCTTTCTTCATTTAAGGTCAATACTTCTGTATTCATGAAAAACCCTCCTTGTATCTATCAGTCATTTACTAAGATACCATTATAAATGATTTTCTCTTTTTACACCAGATAATATATGCGATGATACCGGTGATGGTCTCCGCAATCGGAAAAGCCATCCATACGCCTGTGGCATCAAAGAAACGGCTGAGCACAAATGCAGCAGGCATGATAACGATAGCGTAGCGCAACAAGGAAATGATTAAGGATGGGAGTCCCATACCAATACCTTCGAGCGCACCGGAAGTGGTTACGGATATAGCAGAAACGATAAAGCCAATACTGATGATGTGCAGGGCTTCTACGCCAAGCGAAAGCGTGTTGGTGTTTGTGGTAAAGAGTCCAAATAAGCGCTCCGGCATAATCCAGGAGAGGGTTGTTCCTAATATCATGAGAAATACGGTAAGTGCAAGACCGGTCGCGTAAATGTTGCGTACACGTTTGCCTTCGCCTGCGCCGTAATTGTATCCAACGAGAGGTCGGATACCCTGAACAATACCGGTGGCAGACAGATAGATAAATGTCTGTAATTTGTAATACACACCAAGTACCATGACATACGTCTCTGAAAAACCGGCTAAAATAGCATTTAACACAGAGATTAAGAAGGACGGCAGCGCCATGTTGAGTGTTGCCGGGATTCCTACGCCGTAGAGTCTTTTCAGAATCGAAGCATCTGGTTTGCAGTCAGCAACGGTAATATGAACAACGCGGGGCTTGCGATAGTAAAAAATGAAATAAGCAACCAGCGTCAGAACCTGACCGGATCCGGTTGCGAAGGCAGCACCCCAGATGCCCCATTTTGGAAAAGGACCAATGCCAAAAATGAGAAGTGGATCCAAAATAATATTTGTTACAAAGCCTACCAACATGCAGACCATCGTTTCTTTCATCCAGCCGATTGCCTGGAAAATTTTCTCATAGGTAATACCAACGGTGACGACAGGCGCAAACAAAAAGACCAGATTGGCATACGTCAAAGCGAGAGAGAGCACATTGGCATTGCTTGTGTACATGGACAAAAAGCTCTTCATGCCAAGAAGCCCCAAAATGGTTAAAAGAATACCGTGGATGAGGTTGAAAAATACGCCCTGACTTGCAGCGAGATCTGCTGTCTTTTGCTCCTTTGCACCGAGGAAAAAGGCAATGGCAGCATTGATACCGACACCAAAGCCGACGGCGACAGAGGTGATGATATTTTGCGCGGGAAACACAAGAGAGAGGGCTGTCATGGCATCCTCGCTCAGCTTTGCGATGAAATAGCTGTCAATGATGTTGTAGAGAGAATTGACTGCCATGGAAACGACCATGGGAAGTGCCATGGAAAGTACCAGTGGCAGTATTTTCTTTTCTTTCATAAATGTCTGATTCATGTTTGTATATCCTTTCGAAATTAAATGAAGGCACAAAAAAATCGCCAGCAGCAAAATGAAGTGTACATTCTACTGTGGCGAAAAAAGTCTATGCCTGAAAAGTCCACATCCCACAAAGCGAAAACTATGTAGGTTTTAGGAGTTCATTATATAGGGAGAAGGCAGATGTGTCAATGGGATATTGTGCGTGGAAAGATCGTGTGTACACAAAACATGTGATCTTTTTCATAAATATCAATCATGCCATTATGCTTGGAAACAATCATGCGGACGCTTTTTAATCCAAGTCCATGTTCCGCGGAATCACCTTTTGTGGTTTGAAGTTGTGGATTTTTGTCTAATATGGAATCTGTAATATAGTTTTGTATCACGGTGCTTATGATGTGTTCATTTTCAGTTACTTCAAATCTGATGCAACGATTGTTTTGATCTTCCATCTGTTCAGCTTCTATGGCATTATCCAGAAGATTGGAAACGGCAATCATGTAATCCATGTTCTGGTAGCGGGGATCCAATGCAACTTGCATATGCAAAGCAATAAGGTTCTCCTGGCAAATAGGTAGTTTGGTGTGCAGGATTGCATCCAACATTTTATTGTCTGTGTAAGAAATTTCTGTACTCTCCGGTACGGAATTTAGTAATTCATTGATATTCATAAGAACATCTTGTGTTTTTCCCTCTTCAAGCAGTATGCGATAGTTTAAAAGAAGGCGTTTTATATCATGCTTTGTAATACGGATAAGATCATATTTCTTTTCTATTTCATGGAATTGTTTTTCCTGCTCTGTAATCTGCATTTTTAATAGAGAATTTTCCAAGTGATTTTCTTGTTCCTTTGATTGCAGACTGAGAAGATGCAAACCGATCACTGTCGTTGGAAGAATGCTAAAGGAAATGAGCAGACAGATCCAATTTAGTGCTGTATGGGATGGCGCAAAATATACAAGGATGATATGCACCAGAAAAGCCACGATAAAATCAGATAGGAAAAAGAGAACAGAGATACCAAGTCCGGGATGATTTTCGTGTGACTTGTGCGAAAATAACCTTTTTAGGTAGTACAAGATCATAAATTCTATGGTGTAGTTGACGAAGATATAAAGGATGCGGATATAATTTCCGCTGGTATATAAAGTTTCCTGTGTATAAGCACCGGGTAAAAGGAAAAGGTTGGTCACAAAAGTGGTCAGCAGGATATCGGTCAGGTTAAAAAGAAGCAGAAGTAATATTTTTTGCCATATGGTTCCCTGATAAAAAAGAATGAGGACGGCAAGGGATATGACCATGGCAATGATAGAAAAAGCAGTATTGGAAAGGTATGTATGCGGAATACATCCCAAACATATTTCAAGTCCACCGATGGCAATGAGATAATATAAACGAAAATGGGTGGAATGTTGGAAAAAAATATCTGCACTGAAACAGAAAAAAATAAAGGTCAGTGCAAGTGCAGCGAGTTCCACAAAGTTAAATAGTAAGGACATGAGAGTGACTCCTTTCCCATTCCATATAAGTGTTATGAAATGTCTGGATACAACTACGAGAAAGAAAAAGTTGCGTATTATCCGTTAAAATGACGGAATTATTATAAGGGATTTTGACATGCTCTAGATTGATTATACACCCTTGGTGAATGCGACAAAAGCTATGTTGGCTCAAAAGTGGCTCATAAGAGGAGAGCTTGTCCCGTGTATGGATTTCCCGCTCAAAGCAATGAAAGATTAGGTAATGCCCTTTGACGTCAACATAGCGGATGTGATCCAAATCAACGAGGACAGGAGTCCCCTTCTCGGTGAGTTCCAACTGGAATGGTTTGATCGTTTTCTGGTGAAAATCCAGAAATGCCATGAGGGCTTCACTTAGTTCTTCCGTGAGCATTTCCTTGCGGATATAACGCAATGGGGTATAACGGAGTGATTGAAATACATAATGATCAAGACTGCTGATAAAGATGATTGCCTGACGTTTGGCATCAATCTTGGCTCGCAGCAGAGAGGCAAGTTCTAAACCGGATTGCTCTGGCATTTGAATATCCAGGAAAATTAAATCTAAAGAGGAAAAATCCATTGCAAGTAGTTGCTTTCCGGAGGAAAACAAAGATATGCTGATAGATTCATTCGTATTGGCAAAAAATTGTTCGATTTTCGTTTGAAGATAGTCAGAGAAGATTAAATCATCATCACAAATCCCAATATGTATCATAGCTCAAAACTCCTTTGGTATATTGTGTAGCTTCATTATACATTATACGATGAATTTTGAAATGTAAAATAACAGAATACAGCCAGAATCTGACAGAATCCTGCCAACATGTTGTCAGAGACGATAAGTTTTGCTATATCTGAAATCAACAGGAGGAAATTTCATGTCTTTGGAAGAAAAAGTGATAGAAATGAGTGCCCCAAAGAAGAGAAGGATTGCTCTTGGATGTGGTTTACTTGCAATAGCAATATATGTGATTGGATACATATGTACGCGAAATGGCTTGGTCTTGCAAATCTATAATGAAACAGAACAGGACATTTCAGGATTATATATTACATGTGGCAGTGCAGATGATAAACAAATAATACCGACAATAAGAAAAGGACAGCACATTAAAGTTCAATATAACCAAGATCAATATTCGGAAACAGCCGTTTGGATTTCTTATTACGACAAGAATCAAGAGGAACAAACATACCTATTA
This sequence comes from uncultured Pseudobutyrivibrio sp., assembly GCA_900546435.1. GTDB lineage: Bacteria > Bacillota > Clostridia > Lachnospirales > Lachnospiraceae > Pararoseburia. Next base: position 49,409 of record URCQ01000014.1, read on the forward strand.
GTTGGTTATATGGAGAAAAATCAGGCAATTCTTTCAAGGATTACTATAACTAATGTTGATGATAGCGGAGTTCTACAAATAAAGGAAAAACAGATATTAGATTTTTAGATTACAGGGAGAAAATAAATGAGTGTCCCAAAGAAGAGAAGGGGAAAATCCAGCATACGACTTACGGCAATTGTTGGTTGCAGCGCACTTTTGCTAGGCGTGGTTACATATTCTGTTTGCCATCCTGGACAGGAGATACTTGTAACTGGGCATGATGAGACGGGGGAATCTATAAAGGAGATTCCCTCGTCCTATCAGTTAGAGATTAGTGATAATAAAAAGATTAATGCAAAAGTAGTTGTACCGGATGCCGTAAGGGAAAAGGGATATCACAGTGCCACAGCAAAGATGATTACATTAGATGAGGAATACTTATACCAATACTTTGATGGTCAATACCATATTACGGAGAAAGAAAAAGTCGAGAACGGCGCGGACGAAAACGATTGTATTTATTATGGAAGCACGGATGGTGCTGCAATGTTTCTTTATGGAAATACCATATATGGAGTGGATATGGAAACGCAGTTACAGACAGATATTATATCGACGATTCGGGATATAGATGATGAGATGTATAATGGCAATCGTTTTCCGAGGGAGGAGAGTCTGGAAAAATTTTCAATAGAGGAGTGCGATAAGAGAGTTTCTGATTTTCTTGATGAGGCGGGGAATGTTTGCCCGATACAGATTTTTCATCGTACACTGGATGCGTATATTTTGGCAGAAGAAGCCTATGCATTACAGGATGATGGAAGTTACGAAAAAATAGGACGCCAATGGACAGATGACGATAATGGTTATATCTGTAATATATTCCTGCTCTGCAATGATACACCGATTTACGATCAGAAGAATCTGCGATATGGTTGGCGGCTACAGGACAATAGTATGTGGCAGATGACGGTCACGAGAGGCAAGATTGCATCCGCATCTCTTCGGGCTTTTTATGAGATAAACTACAGTGATGCCTGTGAAAATATGCTGAGTCTGGATACCGTGGCAAATCTGTGCGCCAAGCAAATGCAAAGTATGGACGAAGCGAATGAAATTACGATTACAGAAATATATCTGATCTCTATTCCGTTGAAAGTAAGTCAGAAAGAATATCAAATGCGCCCGGTTTGGCTCTTGCAGGGAACTCAGAAGGAGACTTTTGAGGGAATGGACAGGCCTTATGTCGGAGATATCGTATATGCAATTGATGCTGTGAGTGGAGATTTGTTATGAAGAAATATAGGATTTTTGAGAAATACTTTCTTAATACAATTTTTTCAGTTCCTTTTTGGTTAGGGTGCATTTTGACAACTTTGACCTGTTATCTGACATTACAATTTCAGGCGGATTACAGGGCTAGTGCAGTATTTGAATTTCGTATGATCCATGATAAGGCGCAATCGTTTCTTACATTGATTCCGGGTGTATACGGTGCGGCATTGGTTTATTATCGGGATATCAAGGATCAGAATTACAAAAATGTAGTTTCACGGATTCCACTGCGCACCTACGTGCGAACCCAGACGGTAGTTTGTGCAGCGTGTACCTGGCTGATCTCGGTTCTGGGAAATATGCTTTTTATTGTGACTTATGGAAATGTTTATGGATGGTATGACGTGCGAGAAGATGCAGTGATGCTGAATGAACTCTTCCGTGGATTTTTGCCGGAGCATATGATGATCTATTTTTTGTTGTCGGCAATGCAATTGGCACTGTTATCAGTAATCATTTCACAAATAGCGCTGACCATATCCGTAGGAATTCCTCAACTGGCGATTATCTTTTCCCTGCCGGTGGGAATTTATTATTTCATGGGAATTTTAGCCAGGGGAGAAATGCTAGATCCACACAATCTTTTTCTCGGTGGAATGCTTCTGTTTCAAAATGCCTGGCTACACTTGTTTTTTGTGCTGGGACTAACCATTCTGGTCACAGTGATAGATGACAAAATATCATATCTACTGTGGTATTGGAGGGTGCATTATGTTTAATGGAGGATATTTTCGGTATATAGGGCATAAGCATTTGGTTTCGTGGAAAATGCTTGCCATTGTAGTGGTTTCTGCACTCAGCATGGATAGTTTTCTGGCGGAACTTCGGAGGTATTGCCTACAGGAGGGAGAGCGGTTGTCACCATGGGGGATGCCTTTAATCTGGGATAAACAATATGTAAGTGTTATTTTTCTATTAATCTTCTTGTTTGCAATTGCGGATTTCCCCTTAGACCGGTCAAAAGAAAAGTATGTGATCTCTCGTATTGGAACAACACGCTGGATCTGGATACAGCAGATGTATTTGATTGTCTTTTCTTTCTTGTATGAAATGCTACTTTTTATTTTACAGTTTATCTTATTGCTACCGGTGACGACATGGACGATGGAATGGGGGAGTGGCTGGGAACGTCTGACGAACGAACAGATGCGGATGAAGTATACGATGATTCTTACGATTCCTAAGGAGCGTATTTATAATCGGGATGTCATTAAGACGAATGTCTGCTACCTGTTATTGCTTTTTCTGATTCTGGTTTTTATGGCAGAATTGGTATTGTGGCTGAATATGTATCACAAATTGGTTAGTGCGTTACTTGCGGCAATGCTAGCAATCATTCCGTTATCCGGTAAGTTATCTGGTCGGATTTTTTTCTTTATCCCTACAACCTGGATGCAGCAAAAGGCGCAATACAGTGTGTACCAGACAAATCAACCGACGCTGGAATATATGTATTTATGTTTGGGTCTAGCTATAGTTTTATTGATTTTGTTTGGTATGGAGCGTTGCAGTAGAACGCAGGAGAATAATCGGAGGAGATATTGATGAAGGTATTGGTGCATGAAGTTTCAAAAAAATTCCGCGAAGATGAGGTGTTATCGGACATTAGTTTTGAGGCGCATGAAGGAGAAATTCTTGGTTTTGTAGGGCATAACGGATGTGGAAAAACAGTATTGTTTAAATGTATATGTGGCTTCTACCAAGTGAATAAGGGATATATTGCATTAGATGATGAGAAAATAGGCATTGGGGATATGATGCCACAGGATATCGCGTTTACGATAGAAGAACCAGCATTTGTGGGGGAATACAGCGGAAGAAAGAATCTGACCCTATTATATGAACTATGTCATAGAAAAGATGAGCACTTGATTACGACAGTTATGGAGAAGGTCGGATTGGATGCTGGGAGTCATAAGCCGGTAAGCAAATATTCTTTGGGGATGAAGCAAAGGTTGGCAATCGCGCAAGTATTGATGGAAGATAAGCCAGTTATGATCTTTGATGAACCAATGAATGGATTGGATAGAGCAGGAATTGAAGAAATTCGACGATTGATTTTAGAGGAAAAGGAAAAAGGAAAGACAATTTTAATGGCAAGTCATAATTCACAGGATATAGAGTTACTGTGTGATCGAATTTATCATATGGAAAATGGGCGCTTTGTATAGAAAATAATCCCTGTAGTATGTATGAATGATTTTTAGGAATAGATAATGGCTATTAACATAAGGAACACAAGGTATTTATGAAGAATAAGCCATGGGGATTGCGGAGCCAGCAGACTTGTTTATGCTGGTATTGAATGTAGTTAAGTAAATAAAGTATAATATCCATGAGCATTGTCTCCGTTGGTTTAGTTGATGTTTGGTCGCGGATATTATACCAAAAAAGGGAGGGCAATACTCTTTTTATTTGAAACTCCCTAGAAATAAAGGTTTAGAAAGAAAAATAGGGTAGTAAATTTGACACTACCTAAATGGTAGTAGTGTATAGCATCTATGCATCCAGAGGTGTATCTGTGGAAGTACCAGTATCATTAGCATAATAGAGAATTCATTAGGAGATTTATCGTGATAGGGAAAAAAGAAATATATATTGGCTTGAAAAATGAAAGATATGATAGCATCTTACGGGTATTGGATGAGAAGAAAATTAAATATGAGGTAAGAAAAATGGAAGAACATCATGTTCTGGATATAAATCGTGGTGGAGCGGTAGGACGTTTTGGCGAAAATAATGAAAGCAATAAGTGCGTAAGAATACTTATATCCAGAAAGGATTACAAAAGGGTAGGGGAGTTATCACAGTAATTTGCAACACATGATACGGAATCGGCGGTCATGGCAGTGCCGAGCCTGTCGGACGATACGCTCTATATCAGTTCCGGCACATGGTCTTTGATGGGAACGGAATTAAAGATAGCAAATTGCAGCCCGGACAGGAAGTACCGGAGGACATCTATCAGGTGGCACAGAGGATAAGACAAAAACAGTGGAACATTTGCTTACAACAATCTTTTCAACGGATGAGGCTATGGTAGATAGTTTTCGTCAGATTTCTGGACAGGAGGATCTGGATGTGTGGGCGCAGAAATATTATGGCGATGATATGACAGAGGATGGTTTGCAGGAATTTACAGGAAGCCTTCTACTCAAAGAAACCGATGGCAAATGGCTGGTTCATGATATTACAAAGATATAATGCTGCAAAAAAATGTTTACTCATCTTGACATAAAAGAAGCCAATTCATATAATAATAGTACAGAGATAGATGAGTCTATCTGGGTGTGCTGACACCTTAAAAATCTGACATTTTAGCCAGTTCGTAGGCTGGCAGGTTGGGGAGCAACAGAAAAATTCCACAGTTAAGTCGCACATAGAGAGGCGGATGGTTGGCAGACAACAGAAAAATCAGCATCAGAAGAAAGAGAAAAGGTTGTCCGAAAGGGCAACCTTTTTGAAATTAATGGGGTATGAATGGCGAAATATGATAAGAAAGCAGCTTTAAAGATTATGATAGAAGCTGCAAAGCAATACGAAGAAAAACTGAATGATAAACATTTTCTAATTGTATATCGGGAAGGGAAATATATAAAGACAGTAGATGTAGGATTCCGGGATATGAACTTTTTACATATGACGGGGGTGAAAACAAGATTGTCTGCACAACAATTTTATGCTGCTTGTCTAGAGTCAAAACTTTCTGAGTATGATTTTGAAATTGATAATAAAGGAAAAGTACAACAGAAATTGATGGTGTTACCATATCTCGCAGAGCTTCTATATCATCATTGTATGATTGGAGATTTTATCAATAGTGGAATCTGCATTAGGGCTGATTATTTTGTAGGAGATGCTAAAGCGGTTTTAAGTGTTGGATTTAGAACTGGAAAGAAAACAGATTTTCCGGTTACCTTGTACAAGGAGGATGTCAGGAAACTATCACAACCAACCAATAAGGTGCTTGCTATTTTTTCAAAACACTATAAAGAACAGCATTATGATAACTGTACATATCTTGCAAAGAATCAGAGTATTCATGAACTCAGGGTGAGCGATAAAGTGTCTGAAATGATTTTAGTGGATGAGGAATCAAAATGGTGAAAGATATGAGTTTGACAGGGTGGATTCGAGCGGAAATGGAAGCAAGAGAGAAAGCCAGAAGAGATCGTTTTGCACAGGATGAATATATAAGGGATGAAGGCAGACGAGAAGGCAGACAAGAAGGCGTAGAAGAATTCTATTATGTTGTCAAAGCGTTGAAGAGTGGCAGGTCAGAAAAAAGTCTGATAGCGGAGGGCTTTACTCAGAATATGATTGATAAGGCAAAAGATTTAATATAATTGGTTATTATGAGAGAACCAAGAAAAACTAGATAAATAACAATTGTAAAATCGTCGGATATAGGATGCATTTCCTTATATCCGGCGTTTTTTATATTCACCGGAAATTACGTAAAATGACCACTATGTATAGAGAAAAATATATGGTATCATAATAAATTGATTTTGATAGAACATAAGAGGAAGCAACAAAGAAGTTGAAAAAGACAGTAGGAAAAAACAGTATTGATTTTGGACAAGATAAGATTATGCATATTCTGTTGCGGCTGGCACCACCAGTGATGGCAGCGCAGCTGATTCAGGCTTTGTATAATATTATAGATAGTTTCTTTATAGGAAGATATTCAGAAGCAGGACTGACGGCATTGTCGATTATTTATCCATTGCAGCTGCTGATGCTTGCGCTTGCCGTAGGAACCGGTGTAGGTATCAATACTTTGATTCCACATTTTATGGGACTAGGGGATGAAAAAGAGGCAAAAGAAGTGGCAGGAACGGCGGCGATCATCGGTTTGGGAAATTGGATTGTTTTTGCGACAATCTGCTTTTTTATCATGCCGGGATTTGCCAGAATGTCGACCAGCTCAACAGAAGTGATACGACAGGTGACCGTTTATGGAAGAATTGTCTGTGTCTTTAGCTTCGGACTTTTTTTAGAGAGTATGTGGACAGATTATCGCCGCTTTGGTTGTTATGAAAAAGGGCTATCGGAAATCGCCGAAATTAAGCGTATATCCAAGGTATGTACGACGGATTTATGCCTGTGGCTTTCCTAATATTTTAATGCAGTCAGCATATACGTTTTATATTTTTGGATTTAACCTGATTTTAAAACAATTTTCAGATCAGGCGGTGACGGTGTTAGGTCTGTATTATAAGTGGCAGTCCATATTCTTTATCCCACTAGGTGCAATGCAGACTTGTATTGTACCGGTGTTATCTTACAATTATGCATCAGCTCGTTTTGACCGCTGTAAAAAAACATTGCTGGATGCGGTACTTTTAGGAATGGCATTGATGGCAGTGGGAACACTATGCTTTGAGACCATTCCGGAACAGCTGTTGTCCTTCTTCTCGAAGGATCCATTGGTAATAGAAATCGGTACTGTGGCATTCCGTTGGATTGGTCTGAGTTTTCTGCCACTTGTCACATCGCTCATTTATCCGGTTTATTTTCAGGCAATCGGTGCGTGGGGCAAAAGTTCCATGCTTACCATTGTGCGGACGGTCTTTTTGTTTGTGCCGCTAGGCTGGCTGTTAGCGCATTTTGGACTCCATACATTTTGGATGACCTATCCGTTGACGGAAGTGATTACAACGACAACAGGATATCTGCTTTACAAAAAACAGTGTCGGCTTGTTATGGAAAAGGTAAAATGCACGTATGATTTACCATATACACCAAAAAAAGTACCACTTAGGTAAAATTCATTGTACAATTTGGTCACACATTTTAAAATGTGTGTAGCAAGTCAGAGTGTGTGACTGGTTAGGAGGATTTTTATGGATAAGAAAGAATGGAAACAATCGAAAAAAGCCTTTAAAAAGGCAAAACATCGTGCGATCCGTCCTTGGAAAGGTATGAGCATTTTCTCAGCTATCTTCGCGATTGTGTTTATCGTGATTTTTGTATTTTGTTCTATGTTCGACAATACATTAGCTGCTAGAATGGGCGGTACTTTCTGGAAATTAGAAAATGAGGATGAAAACGCACAGTATTACACATCGGATTTTGACTCGGTGGATGATATGGTGGCATACGGCGAAGACCTTTGCCAGCGTGTAGAAGCAGAAGGCGCAACACTTCTGATGAATGAAAATAATGCACTTCCTTTGAAAGAAGGATCAAAAGTCAGCACATTTTCAAATTCCAGTGTAAACCTTGTTTACGGTGGAACAGGATCAGGAAATATTGATGCTTCTACAGCAGATACATGGAAGGATGCATTGGAGAAATCCGGATTTTCTGTAAATGAAAAGTTATGGAATTTCTATGAATCAGGAGATGGTTCTTCTTACGGTTCTGACCGTGGTGGTGTTGTTACAAAAACTTCTGCAACAACATCAGAAGTACCTTGGAATGTTTACACAGATGATGTGAAGAAGTCGGTAGAAAAGTACGGCGATGCTGCACTTGCTATGATTTCACGTGTAGGTGGAGAAGGCTCTGATGCAAGCTATGCAGAAGACAACTATCTGGCATTGGATGAGAATGAGAAAGAAATGCTTTCCAATCTCGCGCAGATGAAAAAAGATGGAAAGATTAAGAAGGTTGTTCTCTTAATCAACTCTGCAAATGCTTTACAGGTAGATTTCTTGAAAGACAATACATATGACATCGATGCTGCTCTTTGGATTGGTGATGTTGGTATCAGCGGAATCAACGCAGTTGCTGATATTTTAGCAGGTAAAGTAAATCCATCTGGTAGCCTGGTAGATACTTATTGCTACGATAACTATTCTTCTCCTGCAATGGCAAACTTTACACCAGTGCAGTACGAAGGATACAAAGAAGGATTAATTCCGGATAGCGCAGATACTTACATGGTTTACCAGGAAGGTATCTACGTTGGATACAAGTATTATGAGACAAGATACGAAGATGCGGTTATGAAGAGCGGTAACGCTGGAGATTACACATACAGCGATACAGTAGCATACCCATTTGGTTATGGTCTTTCTTATACAACATTTGCATATAGCAATTATAGCCTGACTTATGATGAGGCAAGCCATCAGTATCATGCAAAAGTTACGGTAACAAATACAGGTGATGTAGCCGGTAAGGAAACCGTACAGCTTTATGTACAGTCTCCATACACTGCTTACGATGTAGAAAACAAGGTAGAAAAAGCTTCTGTAGCACTTGTTGGATTTGACAAGACAAAAGAACTTGCACCAGGCGAATCTCAGGAATTAGAGATGGTTGTGGATGGTGCTGATATCGCATCTTATGATGCATATGGCGCAGAAACTTATATTTTAGATGCAGGAACTTACTACTTCACTGCAGCAACAGATGCACATAACGCAATCAACAATATCTTGACTGCAAAGGGTTATAGTGCAGACAACGGAATGGATGGAGCAGGAGATGCATCACTTGTTGGCTCTTGGGAAAATCCTGCTTTAGATACAACAACCTATGCTGTATCTGCAAATGGAACAGAAATCACAAATCAGTTATCTGATTCTGACTTAAACCTTTACGAAGGAAGCGACCAGGAAATTACGTATGTAAGCCGTAATGACTGGGAAGGAACATACCCATCTGAGACAGTTAAGATTGCGCTTACAGAGCAGTTGATCGATGATTTACAGTTGGTACAGTACGATCCAGCAGACTATGAAGAGATGGAAATGCCAACACTTGGCGCAGCTCAGGAATTGACACTTTACGATATGATTGGTCTGGACTATGACGATCCACAGTGGGATGCATTACTTGACCAGTTGACATTTGATGAGATGGTATCTCTGATTGGTGACTCTTTCCACTGGACAATGCCGGTAGAATCTGTACAGGCACCGGGTTCTCGTGATGAGAATGGACCTCAGGGACTGACAGCATCTCTGTTTAATGCAAATTCTTCTGAAATGAAGGCAACAGCATTTACTTCAGAAGATGTTATGGCAGCAACCTTTAACCGTGATCTTATGACAGAAATCGGTAAGGTTATTGGTAACAACTGCTTATCTGCAAATGTTGCAGTTCTGTACGGACCGGGAAATAACATTCACCGTGTACCATATGGTGGACGTAACTTTGAATACTATTCAGAAGACGGTTTCTTATCAGGAGAAATGTCACTTTACGAAGTAGCAGCCATTGAATCTAAGGGTGTTCACGTAGTTATGAAGCACTTTGCTTTGAATGACTGCGAGCAGGATCGAATCGGTCTTGGCGTATGGCTTCCGGAACAGGCGGCCAGAGAAGTTTACTTGAAGGCATTCCAGGCTCCAATCGAAGAAGGAAATGGCGGCGGTGTTATGACTGCTTACACACGTTGGGGTGCAATCTGGTCTGGTGCAAACAAGGGGCTGATGACAGGTGTCTTACGTAACGAGTGGGGAAGCCAGGGCTTAACCATTACAGATAATGTTTTGACAGAGTATGTAAATGGCGCAGACGGTGTTGTTGCCGGTGGTGTTTCTACTTTCGATGCTATGCTTCCATATGTTACGAAGCAGTTGCCGAAGTATGAAAACGATCCAGTAATCGTAGCAGCAATGAAGGAAGCATGTCACCATAACTTATATGCGTTGGCTAATTCCGTTGCTATGAATGGCATTGGTGAAAATACACAGGTGAAGGCAGTAGAACTTGGCCTTGTAACAAAAGTAAAAGTAGTTATGATCATCTTTATTCTTTTGTTTATCGTATCACTTGTACTCTTCATTAAGAAAAAGAGAACCTTTAAAAAGAGCGATGCTTACACAACTTTCCAGGAAGTAAAGAAAGCACGCAAGAATAAATAAAAAGGTAAATATGAATTAAAATAATCTGGAGCATATCCGTAAAAAGATGTGCTCCGGATTTTTTTGTTATTGTGATGAGAAAAGTTGCTTATTTCGAAAAAATCGTGCATTATATATAGAAAAAGGGGAGAAAGGACGAAAGTAATGTATCGGATTGCGGTAGTAGAAGATGAACAACAATATCGTGACGAGGTATGTCAGTATATAGAGCAGTATGCTACGGAGCATCAACTAAAATTTGATGTCACGACCTATACAGATGGACAGGAAATTGTGGACGATGTGCAGAAGCATTATGACATCATATTTTTTGATATAGAAATGACGCTGCTCAATGGTATGGATGCAGCAAAGGTGATTCGGGAACGCGATGTCAATGTGGTTATGGTATTTATTACCAATATGGCGCAGTATGCCATTGAAGGTTATGAGGTTGGTGCACTTGACTTTGTGTTAAAGCCGATTGATTATTATGGCTTTTCCTTTCGCCTGGCAAGAGCGTTGGGGCGCGTGCAGAAAAAACAGGGGAATCTGGAATTTGCGATCAACACACCGGGCGGCATAAAAAAACTCAATTCCAACGATATCTACTACATTGAAATTGAAAATCGTTTTCTGGTTTATCATACAGCGGAAGGCGATTTCTCCCAACGTGGTACCTTGCAGAGTGCAGAGGAAATGTTTCAGAATTATCACTTTGTAAAATGCAATCATTGGTATCTTGTAAATTTGAAATATGTGACCGAAATTGAGGAAAATATTGTACATGTGGCAGGTTCGCGACTGGAAATCAGCAGACGAAACCGCGCGCATTTCTTAAAAGAAGTGACAGAATATATTGGAGGAGGAATGTAGCATGCAGTATCTGTCTTATGCGAATGTGATGGAAGAAGTATTTCTGATGGTTGCGGCTCTTATGTATATGCTTCCTTTGCGAAAAAAAGAGCCTATTGAACGTCGTTTTATTTCCGGACTGCTTTTGGGGAGCATACTGCTGATTGGCCCGGCACTTGTGCTTCCGCAGACGGCAATAACGGCGCTTTTTTTGACGCTGTTCAGCTTACTGATCTTACCGTTTATCATTTACTATTGTGTAGCAATCCGAAAGAGTGCGGCTTTTTATGTGGCAATCTGGTCGGTTGTGACAACACAATTTTTTATGAATTTATGGCATGTGCTATATGCTTTGCTGGGCGTGGGTAAGCGAATTAGAAGCGACGGTGCTATTTTTTTGTGCATAATTGGGTATTATATCGTTGGGTATATCCTTGTATATCTGACAATTGCACGTCGTATGCCGGAAAAAGGGAAATATTATATTGGGCCGCGTCAGATGACATCGGCAATTTTGTTCTTACTTGCCTTTGAGATGTTAGATCAGATGATGCGCATGGTACATCTGGATGTTGATGATTTTATGTATTATGTGGTGCTTCTGGTCGTACAGCTATATTGCGTATCGCTTTTGTTTATCCAGTCGGAACTTTTTAAAAAAAGTGCGTTGGAAAAAGAACTTTTTACCATGAATATACTGATGAAACAGCAGGAAGCGCAGTACGAACTGACGCGTGATAATATCGATATGATCAACCGTAAATGTCATGATCTCAAACATCAGGTGCAGGCATTGCGCAGTGTGGCTGATGATGAGAGTAAGGAACGTTATCTGAAAGAATTGGAAAAATCGGTTGAAATTTATGGTGCTATCGTAAAAACAGGCAATGATGTATTAGATACCATTTTAACGGAAAAAAGTCTGGCATGTCAGGCGAAAGGAATCAAAATCAATTGTATTGCAGATGGCAGTAAACTGGAATTTGTGGATCCGGTGGATTTGTATGGTATTTTAGGAAATGCAGTGGATAATGCGATGGAAGCGGTGGAAAAAATTTCCGAGGCGAGAATGCGCCTGATTGATATTGCAATTTTTACCAGAGATCGTTTTCTTGTGATCAACATTACCAATCCAGTGACCGGAGAGGTCAAAATGAAAAATGGTCTTCCGACCAGTACAAAGCCACACAACGGCTATCATGGCTATGGACTGCGCAGTATAAAACACAGTCTGGCACGCTATGATGGTACGATGAGTGTGCATGTTTCGGAACAAACTTTTGAACTAAAGATGCTCTTGCCGTTACCATAAGGATATACAAGAACCACTTAGGGTAATTTCATAACCACTTACGATAACTCGGTTGTTATTCGGCATGCGACCATATAGAATGACAATATAAAATTAGCGTAGTGTGTTATGTAAGGAGGATCTATGAGAAATACTTTTTCTCTGAATCAGAATTGGAAATTTAGTATACAAGACAAGCCTGCTATTACCGTAGACGTTCCACATACCTGGAATGCGATTGACGGACAGGATGGCGGTAATGATTATTACCGTGGTGTCGGTATTTATGAAAAAATCTTTCAAAAGCCAACATTTGATGAAAAAACACAGGATGTATATCTGGAGTTTTGTGGTGTGAATGCAACAGCCACAGTGACTTTGGGTGGACAGCAGGTGGCTTATCACGATGGAGGCTATTCTACTTTTCGTGTGAAAGTTACACCATATCTGCAGGACGAAAATATGCTGCAGGTAGCGGTGGACAATACAGTCAATACAAGAGTCTATCCACAAAAAGCAGATTTTACATTTTATGGTGGAATCTATCGTGATGTAAATCTGCTTGTGGTATCAAAAAATCACTTTGAACTGGATTATTATGGAATGCCGGGCATGCAGATTACACCATCTGTAGCAGAGGATACGGCAGATGTTAAGATGGAAGGGTATGTCTATCTTGATGCCGAAGCGGATGCTGCGGCATATACGGTTATATTTTCTATCTGTGATGACTTGGGAAATGTTATTCTTGAAGAAACAACAGCGCTTACCGATTTTACATTTGATCAGGAACGTTTTGGAGCGATTATTAGTGCGGACAGCCTGAAGGGAAAAGGTCGTGACGCAGCGCTTGTAGCGGATGTGACACCGGATTTTGTACCGACAGCAAAGCATGCAGCGGCACATACTTTTCATATGGATGCGCCACACTTGTGGAACGGCGTGTGTGATCCATATCTGTACACCGCAAAGGCAACACTTTTGTGTCAGGGAGTGACGGTGGACGAAATCACACAACGTTTTGGCGTGCGTTCATTTGCCGTATATCCGGATAAAGGCTTTTATCTGAATGGAAAGCCATACCCACTTCATGGCGTATCGCGTCATCAGGACTTTAAGGGGATTGGTAATGCGATTCCGAAGGAACAGCATAAAAAGGATATGGAGCTGATCAAGGAGATTGGGGCAAATACGATTCGTCTGGCGCATTACCAGCATGACCAGTATTTCTATGATCTCTGTGATGAAGAGGGAATGATTGTATGGGCAGAAATTCCATATATTTCTGAACACATCCCATCCGCACGTGCAAACACCATTACACAGATGCGGGAGCTGATTTTGCAAAATTACAACCACGCAAGTATTGTGACATGGGGGCTTTCCAATGAAATTACGATTTCTACACACAACAAGAAAGACATGCTTGATAACCATCATGTCTTAAATGATTTGTGTCATAACATGGATGCCCATCGCGTGACATCGCTTGCCTGCTATGCAATGTGTAACCCATTTGGAAAAGTCGTGCATATTTCAGATATTGTAAGTTATAACCTGTATCTGGGATGGTATGTGCCGGGACTATTCCTAAATGATATTTTCTTTGCATTGTTTCATCTGCGCTATCCAAAGCGCTCTTTAGGCTATTCGGAGTACGGTGCAGAAGGTATGCCAAATCTGCACAGCGAGCATCCGCACAGAGGAGATCACACAGAAGAATATCAGGCAAAATATCATGAATATATGGTGCGTTGTTTTGCGAGATTCCCATGGATCTGGGCAACACATGTATGGAATATGTTTGATTTTGCGGCAGATGCCAGAGACCAGGGCGGTGAACCGGGTATGAACCACAAGGGACTTGTGACATTTGACCGTCAGACAAAAAAAGACAGCTTTTATCTGTACAAGTCTTACTGGAATGCAGAGCCAATGGTACATATCTGCAGCAAGCGTTTTGTGGAGCGCAAAAAGAAGACAATTATGGTTAAAGTTTATAGCAACCAGCCAAGTGTATCGTTCTATTGCAATGACAAATTGATTGCAACAAAGGAAGCGGATCATGTGTTTAAATGCAAGGTCACACTTGCAGATGGTGAAAATCACATTCGCGTGGTGGCAGGAGACTTTGAAGATACGGCGACATTCGTCCGTACGGATGCACCGGCAAATTATAAACTTTCCAAGAAACGCTCGAAGAGTGCAAACTGGGTATAATAGATAAGAGATTGAAGGAGGTTTTTTCATGAGTGAAAACAAACAAGCGGGAACAAGTGGACTGAACCGTGCAAAGCCTTATCAGTTGGTATTGTTTCCTCTGAATAATGGTGCTACAAACGTATATTACGTTTTGGTGCTTTCTTACATTGCAACGTTCGGTTCCAATGTGTTGACCTTAGGATTGATGTTTGCATCCATTATGGTAACAGCTATGCGTCTTTGCGATGCCATTACGGATCCGATCATCGGTGCTTTGATTGACCGTACCAATGGTAAATTCGGTAAGTTCCGTCCGTTTATGGTGATTGGTAACATTATTATGGCGGTCAGCATTATTTTGCTTTATATGGTAACCCCATTTATTCCGGCGGATATGATGGCACTTCGTTATGTGGTTTTTGTGCTTCTGTATTTTGTATGGGTGATTGGTTATACGTTCCAGACATCCTGCACAAGATCTGGTCAGACCGTTTTGACAAACGATCCAAAGCAAAGACCTCTATTTACGATCTTTAACACCGTTGGTTCTTTGGTGGGTATGGGTGTCATGCAGTTCGTTGCTCCAATTCTGCGTGCGAATGTTGCTGATTACTCCAGCGCAGATTTTTACCGCGTACTCACACCAATTGGTGTAGCAATCTCTGTTGTATTGACACTTCTTGCTGTCATTGGTATCTGGGAAAAGGATCAGCCAAAGTATTTTGGTGTTGGTGGTCAGAAGCAGGAAAAGGTAAAAGTTTCCGAATACATTCAGATCATCAAGAACAACAAGCCAATGCAGCGTTTGATGATTGCCGGTGCCGGATGTAAACTGGCACTTTCTATTGCCACAAACACAACCGTTCTTTGTATGCTTTATGGCTGTATGATGGGCAATTATGACAGTCTCTATCTGCCAATGATGATCTTAGGTTATGTAGCCAGTGTGCCATTCTTCCTGCTGACCGTTCGTACATCACAGAAGAAGGGGCAGAAGGCATCTTTGGTCCGTTATGTATCGGTAGCATTGATTTGCTATGTGGGTGTGTTGGCATTGCTTTTGTTGTGGAATCCGGCAAATGGCATGAACCTTGTGTTCCCACATGTCAACGTATATACGATTCTGTTTATTATCTGTTTTGGTGTTGGTTATGGTGCTTACTATGCAACCGCCGATATGCCAATTCCGATGGTAGCAGATTGTTCCGACTACGAAACCTATCGTTCCGGAAAATACATTCCGGGTATTATGGGAACTTTGTTCTCACTGGTGGATAAGCTTGTTTCATCTTTGGCAGCCACAGTTGTTGGTATTGCCGTGGGTGTGATTGGTCTTTCGAATCTGCCAACAGCGGAAACACCATATGCACCTGGTATGAATGCAGTTGTTATTGTACTCTTCTGCGTGATTCCAATGGCAGCATGGGCAATCACACTGATTGCGATGAAGGGATATTCATTGACAGGAGAGCGCATGAAAGAAATCCAGGAAGTGAATGCAAAACGTCGTGAAGCGATTGAAGAAGGCATGAGCCTTGAAGAAGCGATGGAAACGTATAAGTAAAATAATTGAAACATTAGCCCCAGCTTTTTGCTGGGGCTCTCTTTGTTTCTTGCGTGATTTTTGACAAGACAATCGTAGTGGGTATGGAAGAGGAAAAGTAAGCGTGATACCCAAACAATGGCGAGGTAGTGGGTATGAGAGGGGAAAAGCAGGCGTGATACCCAGACAATGGCGAGGTAGTGGGTATGGAGGAGGAAAAAGCAGTTGCGATACCCAGACAATGGCGAGGTAGTGGGTATGGAGGAGGAAAAAGCAGTTGCGGTACCCAGATGAGGGCGAGGTGGTGGGTGTGGAAGAGTAAAAAACAGGCATGATACCCAGACATGTGCATTAGTGTGAGCATGGAGGAGGAAAAAGCAGGCGTGATACCCAGAAATGTGAAAAAAACATGGATTTCCTTGTTTTTCCAG
>URCQ01000015.1 GCA_900546435.1 uncultured Pseudobutyrivibrio sp.
CAGCTACTACAAGGATAGCGCCGTCCATCTGAGCAGCACCAGTGATCATGTTCTTAACGTAGTCAGCATGTCCTGGGCAGTCAACGTGTGCATAATGTCTCTTTGCTGTCTGATACTCAACGTGAGCTGTAGAGATTGTGATACCTCTTTCTCTCTCTTCTGGAGCCTTATCGATGTTCTCGAAGTCAACCTTTGCGTTTCCTTCTACTCTTTCAGAAAGAACCTTTGTGATTGCTGCTGTAAGAGTTGTTTTACCGTGGTCAACGTGACCGATTGTACCGATGTTACAATGTGGTTTGGTTCTGTCAAATTTAGCCTTTGCCATTTTAATTTCCTCCTTAAATTTACATCCCAAGCGGATGTCATTTCTTAATTCAACTATTTCCAATTATATATGGAAATGTTCGTTTTTTCAACCATTTCCGAAGAAATAATATTAGTTTGCGTGCTCGCTCATTACCTTGTCCATAACGCTCTTTGGAGCCTGCTCATATCTATCAAAGAACATAGAATAATTTCCACGTCCCTGTGTAGATGAACGAAGTTCTGTAGAGTATCCGAACATCTCTGAAAGCGGAACAAATGCACGAACGATCTTACCACCGCCAAGGTCATCCATACCTTCAATCTGACCACGCTTAGCGTTCAGACTTCCGATAACGTCACCCATGTATTCTTCTGGCATAGTAACTTCAACCTTCATGATTGGCTCAAGAAGAACTGCGTTACCCTGTCTCATAGCATCCTTGAATGCCATAGATCCAGCGATGTGGAATGCCATTTCTGATGAATCGACTTCATGGTAAGAACCATCGTATACGTTAGCAGAAACACCAATTACTGGGAATCCTGCTAAGATACCAGCCTGTGCTGCTTCTTCGATACCTTCTCCAACTGCTGGGATGTATTCCTTAGGAATAGCACCACCAACAACAGATGATTCGAACTTAAATGTCTCTTCACCATTAGGATCCATAGGCTCGAACTTAACCTTACAGTGACCATACTGTCCACGACCACCGGACTGCTTAGCGTACTTGCTATCAATATCAACAGCCTTGGTAATTGTTTCTTTGTATGCTACCTGAGGTGCACCAACATTAGCTTCTACCTTGAATTCACGAAGCAGACGATCTACGATAACTTCCAAGTGAAGCTCGCCCATTCCGGCGATGATTGTCTGTCCTGTCTCCTGATTTGTATGAGCACGGAAAGTAGGATCTTCTTCTGCAAGTTTTGCAAGAGCTTCGCCCATCTTACCCTGATCATTCTTTGTCTTAGGCTCAATAGCCAACTCAATAACAGGTTCTGGGAATTCCATAGACTCCAGAATAACTGGATGCTGTTCATCACAGATTGTATCACCTGTTGTTGTAACCTTAAGACCAACAGCTGCTGCGATATCTCCAGAGTAAACCTTGTCAATCTCAGTTCTGCTGTTAGCATGCATCTGAAGAATACGTCCAACACGTTCCTTCTTTTCCTTTGTTGCATTCAAGATGTAAGAACCAGAGTTCAATGTACCTGAATAAACACGGAAGAATGCAAGTTTTCCTACGAATGGGTCTGTCATGATCTTAAATGCAAGAGCTGCAAATGGTTCATCATCAGATGATGGCTTTGTAATCTCATTGCCTTCTAAGTCTGTACCCTTGATGTCAGGAATATCTGTAGGAGCTGGCATGTATTCAACAACACCATCCAACAACTTCTGAACACCCTTATTCTTATATGCAGATCCACAGTATACAGGTACTGCTTCACATGCGATTGTAGCCTTACGAAGTGCCTTCTTCATGTCTTCAACAGAAGGTTCTTCACCCTCTAAGTAAGCCATCATAAGGTCATCATCCAGGTCACAAATCTTTTCAACAAGGTTTGTATGCCATTCATCAGCAAGATCCTTCAAATCATCCGGAATCTCTGTGATTTCAATGTCTTCACCCTTGTCATCGTTATAAAAGTAAGCTTCCATTTCGAACAGATCAATCAGACCTTTAAAGTCATCTTCTGCACCGATTGGAATCTGTACCGGGATTGCATTCTTTCCAAGACGATCAATGATAGTCTGTACTGACATAAAGAAGTCTGCACCCATCTTATCCATCTTGTTGATAAATGCCATACGAGGTACGTTATAAGTGTCAGCCTGACGCCAAACGTTTTCTGACTGTGGCTCAACACCAGCTTTAGCATCGAATACACCAACAGCACCATCAAGTACACGAAGGGAACGTTCTACTTCTACTGTAAAGTCAACGTGTCCTGGGGTATCAATGATGTTAATACGATGTTCTAATGCACCAGCCTTTGGCTTATGATGGTCCTCAAGTGTCCAGTGGCATGTAGTTGCAGCAGATGTGATTGTGATACCACGCTCTTTTTCCTGCTCCATCCAGTCCATCGTAGATGCACCATCATGAGTCTCACCAAGCTTGTAGTTTACACCAGTATAATAAAGGATACGCTCTGTCAATGTGGTCTTACCAGCATCGATATGCGCCATAATACCAATATTTCTGGTTCTATCCAATGGATATTCTCTTCCAGCCAAGTTTTTTTCCTCCTAATATTGTTGTACACAAGTAGTAATCTACTACTAGAATCTGTAGTGTGCGAAAGCCTTGTTTGCTTCTGCCATCTTGTGCATGTCTTCTTTTCTCTTAACAGATGCACCAGTATTGTTTGCTGCATCTAAGATCTCGTTTGCAAGTCTCTCTTCCATGGTCTTTTCGCTTCTCTTACGAGAGAACATTGTTAACCAACGAAGTCCGAGTGCCTGACGACGATCTGGTCTTACTTCGATTGGTACCTGATATGTTGCACCACCAATACGTCTAGCCTTTACCTCAAGTACAGGCATAACATTATTCATGGCTTCTTCAAATACCTCAAGAGCAGGCTTTCCTGCTTTTTCTTCTACTTTGGCAAATGCGCCGTATACAATTTTCTGAGCAACACCCTTCTTACCATCTAACATGATGTTATTGACAAGCTTTGTTACTACCTTGCTATTGTAAATTGGATCCGCCAAAACGTCTCTTTTTTGAGTATGTCCTTTACGTGGCACGTTACTTCCCTCCTTAATCATATTATTTTTTCGATTAATTCAACGGTACTCACATGTTATGTGTTCGTGCTAAATTTATTCTGACAAATGAAAATAAATTTCAACACTAACCATATTTCTTTGTGAAAATACAATTGTTTGCTAGGTCTTATTTAGCGTCCTTTGGTCTCTTAGCACCATACTTAGAACGACCCTGCTTTCTGTTAGCTACACCTGCTGTATCAAGTGTACCTCTGATTACGTGATAACGAGTACCAGGTAAATCCTTTACTCTACCACCACGAATCAATACAACGCTATGCTCCTGCAAGTTGTGGCCTTCACCTGGAATGTAGCTTGTTACTTCGATTCCGTTTGAAAGACGAACTCTGGCGATCTTTCTCAGCGCTGAGTTAGGTTTCTTAGGGGTTGCAGTCTTAACAGCTGTACAAACACCACGCTTCTGTGGAGAAGATGTCTCAGTAGGCTTCTTCTTAAGAGAGTTGTAACCTCTCTGAAGAGCTGGTGCTGTAGACTTCTTTACAGATGTCTGACGTCCCTTTCTTACTAACTGGTTAAATGTTGGCATTATTTTCACCTCCTGTAGTATAGTTTATAAGTGTGCACAGTTTTATGCACGCTAAAATATTATATAAACATTCTCGTCATCTGTCAAGTGGATTTTTTCCACAGAAAAAGCATCCCGGGATATAAGGCTTTTGCTCTATATCCTAAGATGCCTTTTTCTTAAAATGATTTAGTCGATAGAAACGGTATCTTCTGTTTCTGCTTCTACATCAGATGATTCCTCATAAACTTCTGTGAAATCTTCTGTCTGTTCTTCGATTTCCTCATTGTAATCTGTATTCAACTTGATATCGCCATAGCGTTTCATACCTGTTCCGGCCGGAATCAGCTTACCAAGGATTACATTTTCCTTCAGACCAATCAATGGATCAATCTTGCCCTTGATTGCAGCTTCGGTCAATACCTTCGTTGTCTCCTGGAATGATGCTGCTGATAAGAATGAATTTGTTGCAAGCGATGCCTTTGTAATACCAAGAAGTACCTGCTTACCTTCTGCTACTTCCTTGCCTTCTTCTGCAAGCTTCTCATTCATCTCTTCAAAATCAAGAACATCAACAAGTGTTCCTGGTAAGAATTCTGAGTCACCATTGTTTTCGATGCGAATCTTCTTCAGCATCTGACGAACGATAACTTCGATATGCTTATCACTGATTTCTACACCCTGTAAGCGATATACTCGCTGTACTTCCTGCAGCATGTAATCCTGAACCGCGCGAACACCCTTGATCTTTAACAGATCATGTGGATTAATAGAACCTTCGGTAAGTTCATCACCTGCTTCAAGTTCCTGTCCGTCTGTAATCTTGATTCGTGAACCATAAGGAATCAGATAAGCTTTGCTTTCTCCGGTTTCTCTATTGGTTACGATAACTTCACGCTTCTTCTTTGTATCCTTAATCTCTGCTGTACCACTGAATTCTGTGATAATTGCAAGACCCTTAGGCTTTCTTGCCTCAAACAATTCTTCGACACGAGGAAGACCTTGTGTAATATCGTTTCCGGCTACACCACCACTATGGAAGGTTCTCATGGTAAGCTGTGTACCAGGCTCACCGATTGACTGTGCTGCAATAATACCAATTGCTTCACCAACCTGTACTGCCTGACCTGTTGCCATGTTAGCACCATAACACTTAGCACAAACGCCAACGTGTGAACGACATGTAAGAATATTACGGATCTTAACCTTTGTGATTTCCTTGCCTTCTGCATCAACACCAATTGTTACAATATCATGTGCACGCTTTGGTGTAATCATATGATTTGCTTTTACAATCACATTGCCTTCGGCATCGCAGATTGTCTCACAAGCAAATCTGCCTGTAATACGTTCTTCCAAGCTTTCGATTTCTTCACGTCCATCCATGAATGCTGTAATGTAAGTACCTGGAATTTCGCGGTTCTTACCTGCATTACAATCTGATTCGCGAACGATCAGTTCCTGAGATACGTCAACCATACGTCTGGTCAAATAGCCGGAATCGGCGGTACGAAGAGCCGTATCGGACATACCTTTTCGAGCTCCATGCGCTGACATGAAGTACTCCAATACGTCCAGACCTTCACGGAAGTTTGACTTGATTGGAAGTTCGATGGTACGACCGGTTGTATCTGCCATCAAACCACGCATACCAGCAAGCTGTTTGATCTGTTTATCAGAACCACGGGCTCCGGAATCTGCCATCATAAAGATGTTGTTATACTTATCCAATCCGGAAAGCAGCGCCTCTGTTAACTCATCATCCGTCTTTTTCCAGGTTTCAACAACGTCTCTGTAACGTTCTTCTTCTGTCAAAAGACCTCTCTTATATTTCATTGTAATACGATCTACCGTCTTTTCTGTATCCGCAATCATCTGTGGTTTCTGTGGCGGTACGGTCATATCGGAAATAGAAACGGTCATAGCAGCTCTTGTAGAGTATTTATAACCCATTGCCTTGATTTCATCCAATACTTCTGCAGTCTTTGTTGCTCCATGTGTATTGATAACTTTTTCGAGGATCTGTTTCAATCCCTTTTTACCTACATGGAATTCAATTTCATAACGAAGCACGTTTTCCGGGTTGCTACGATCTACAAATCCCAAATCCTGAGGAATGATCTCATTAAAGATCAAACGACCTAATGTTGTCTTTATATTGCCTGATACAACAGTTCCATCTGCTAATGTAGCTGTCTTGTGCACATAAATAGCCTGATGTAATGTAATCTCTTTATTTTCATATGCAAGCAATGCCTGATTTCCGCTTGGGAAATAATATCCTAAGATATCTCTTGGCTTGCAAATCACATGACGATTTCCATCTGTTACATCTTCAAAATGAATCATATCGTCAATATCGATTACATTTGCATCGATATCAGCCTTAATGCCTTCTACATCGGTATATACCTTATCAGAAACAGTTGTAATACCTTCTTCATGAGAATGATCTGCCAAACGGTCCATGGTCAGATAGTATATACCAAGTACCATATCCTGTGAAGGAACGGCTACAGGACCACCATCTGATGGCTTCAACAAGTTGTTTGGTGACAATAACATAAAGCGGCACTCAGCCTGTGCTTCTGCTGTAAGCGGAAGATGCACAGCCATCTGGTCTCCATCGAAATCGGCATTAAATGCTGTACATACAAGTGGATGTAACTTGATTGCCTTACCTTCTACAAGGATTGGCTCAAATGCCTGGATACCAAGTCTATGCAGTGTAGGAGCACGGTTTAACATAACCGGATGCTCTTTGATTACTTCTTCAAGAACATCCCAGACTTCTGTCTGTAACTTCTCTACCATCTTCTTAGCACTCTTAATATTATGTGCAGTTCCGTTTGCAACCAATTCTTTCATAACGAATGGCTTAAACAATTCAATTGCCATCTCTTTTGGCAAACCACACTGATAAATCTTAAGTTCCGGTCCTACGACGATAACGGAACGTCCTGAGTAGTCAACACGCTTTCCTAATAAGTTCTGACGGAAACGTCCTGATTTACCCTTTAACATGTCAGAAAGAGACTTCAGTGCTCTGTTACCAGGTCCTGTTACCGGACGGCCTCTTCTACCATTATCAATCAATCCGTCAACAGCTTCCTGTAACATACGCTTTTCGTTACGAACGATGATATCTGGTGCGCCTAATTCTAACAATCTTCTCAAACGATTGTTTCGGTTGATGATACGACGATACAAATCATTCAAATCAGATGTTGCAAAACGTCCACCATCGAGCTGTACCATTGGACGAAGATCTGGAGGAATTACCGGGATAACTGTCATAATCATCCATTCTGGCTTATTACCAGACTCACGGAACGCCTCTACAACCTCTAATCTCTTAATTACTCTTGCACGCTTCTGACCCGTAGCAGTCTTGAGATCTGCTTTCAGCTCTGCAGCGTCCTTTTCCAAATCAATATCGCGAAGCAGTGTCTGGATTGCTTCCGCACCCATACCTACCTTAAAGCCAGAGCCGTACTGCTCTCTCGCATCCTGATATTCCTGCTCAGACAATACCTGTTTGTACATAAGAGGTGTCTCTCCTGCATCAAGTACGATGTAAGATGCAAAATACAACACCTTTTCCAGTGTTCTCGGTGACAAGTCAAGGATAAGTCCCATACGAGATGGGATACCCTTGAAGTACCAAATATGAGATACAGGAGCTGCCAGTTCGATATGTCCCATACGCTCTCTACGAACACTTGCCTTTGTGATTTCAACACCACAACGGTCGCAGACTACGCCTTTATAGCGAATCTTTTTATATTTTCCACAATGACATTCCCAGTCCTTGCTCGGTCCAAAGATCTTCTCACAGAACAAACCATCCTTCTCTGGTTTTAATGTTCTGTAGTTGATTGTCTCAGGCTTTTTCACTTCGCCTCTAGACCATTCTCTGATCTTTTCCGGTGATGCCAAGCCAATCTGAATTGCATCAAATTCTATTGGCTGATTTGTTGCTTCTTTATTCATTGCTTCTGGCATTGCTAATCTCCCTTCTTACTATTCGTCGCCAAGATCGTCTCCATCGAAGTCGTCAGAAAAAACATCGATATCCGGTTCTTCTTCATCTTCAATGTTAACTAATTCTTCGCTGTCTGCATCGAATTCCTGCTTTGTGAATCCACTCTTTGCAAAAGATTCGTTGCTTTCAAATGCGAAATTCTTATCTCCGGCAATAATAGCATTGATATCTGTATTGCCATATTCGCTGGTTTCCATCAACTGAACTTCGTTTCTGTCTTCGTCTAAGACTTTGACATCCAGACCCAGAGACTGTAATTCCTTGAGGAGTACCTTGAATGACTCCGGAATACCCGGTTCAGGGATATTTTCACCCTTAATAATTGCTTCGTATGTCTTAACACGTCCAACAACGTCATCGGATTTCATTGTCAGGATTTCCTGTAATGTATAAGAAGCACCATAAGCCTCGAGTGCCCAAACTTCCATTTCTCCGAAACGCTGTCCACCGAACTGCGCTTTACCACCAAGTGGCTGCTGTGTTACAAGTGAGTAAGGACCCGTAGAACGTGCATGGATCTTATCATCTACCAAGTGATGCAGCTTCAGATAATGCATGTGTCCAATGGTTACTGGGGAATCGAATTCTTCACCGGTACGACCATCACGCAGCTGAACCTTACCATCGCGGCCTAACTTAACACCCTTCCACAGTTCTCTGTGCTCTCTGTTATCAGATAAATACTGCATAACATCTTCACACAACTGATCTTTATATTTTGCTTCGAAAGCATCCCAATCCATATTTACATAATCGTTGGAAAGTTCCAAAGTATCCTGAATATCAATTTCCTTTGCGCCATCAAATACTGGTGTTTCAATGTTAAATCCAAGTGCTCTTGCAGCAAGACTCAAGTGAATCTCAAGCACCTGACCAATATTCATACGTGAAGGTACACCCAATGGGTTAAGAACAATATCCAAAGGACGACCATTCGGCAGGAATGGCATATCTTCTACTGGAAGCACGCGGGAAACGACACCCTTGTTACCATGACGACCAGCCATCTTATCACCAACAGAAATCTTTCTCTTCTGTGCGATATAGATACGAACCGCCTTGTTTACTCCTGGTGATAACTCATCACCATTTTCACGTGTAAATACCTTAGCATCTACAATAATACCGTATTCACCATGTGGCACCTTCAAAGAGGTATCACGTACTTCTCTTGCTTTTTCACCAAAGATGGCGCGAAGCAGTCTTTCTTCAGCCGTCAGTTCTGTTTCACCCTTCGGTGTTACTTTACCAACTAAAATATCTCCAGCACGAACTTCTGCACCAATACGAATGATACCATTCTCGTCCAAATCCTTGAGTGCATCATCACCAACACCAGGAACATCTCTTGTGATTTCTTCCGGTCCTAACTTGGTATCACGTGCTTCTACTTCGTATTCTTCCATATGAATGGATGTATAAACATCATCCTGTACTAATCTTTCTGATAAAAGAACCGCATCCTCGTAGTTGTAACCTTCCCATGTCATAAAACCAATCAATGGGTTCTTTCCAAGTGCAAGTTCTCCCTGTGCGGTAGAAGGACCATCTGCAATCACTTCTCCCTTTTCTACATGATCTCCCTTGAATACGATCGGTCTCTGGTTATAGCAGTTAGACTGGTTGCTTCGAGAGAATTTTGTGAGGATATACTCATCCTTATCACCATCTTCTGTACGAATGATGATGCGATTAGACTCAGAACGTTCCACTACACCTGCGTGTTTTGCAACAACACAGACACCTGAATCGACTGCAGCCTTTGGTTCCATTCCGGTTCCAACAACAGGAGCTTCTGTTGTAAGAAGCGGAACAGCCTGACGCTGCATGTTTGATCCCATCAGCGCACGGTTAGCATCGTCATTCTGCAAGAATGGAATCAATGCTGTAGCTACAGAGAATACCATCTTAGGAGATACGTCCATATAATCAAACATACTCTTATCATATTCCTGTGTCTCATCAAGGAAACGACCAGATACAGAATTACGCACGAAGTATCCCTGCTCATCTAATTTTTCGTTTGCCTGCGCTACATGATAATTATCTTCTTCATCTGCTGTCATATAAACAACTTCATTGGTAACGCGAGGATTCTTTGGATCGGTCTTATCAATCTTACGATATGGCGCCTCAATAAAACCATACTCATTGATACGAGCATAACTAGCCAAAGAGTTGATCAAACCGATGTTTGGTCCTTCAGGAGTTTCAATAGGACACATTCTTCCATAATGAGAATAGTGTACATCTCGAACCTCAAATCCGGCACGATCTCTTGACAAACCACCTGGTCCAAGTGCTGACAAACGTCTCTTATGCGTCAACTCGCCAAGAGGGTTGTTCTGATCCATGAACTGTGACAACTGAGAAGAACCAAAGAACTCTTTCACAGCTGCTGTTACAGGCTTAATATTAATCAGACTTTGTGGAGAAATACCCTCCAAGTCCTGTGTTGTCATACGTTCACGTACAACTCTTTCCATACGGGAAAGACCAATACGATACTGGTTCTGCAACAATTCACCGACCGCACGGATACGACGATTGCCCAAATGATCGATATCATCTTCATGACCAATACCATATTCCAAATGCATATTGTAGTTAATTGATGCAAAAATATCTTCTCTGGTAATATGCTTTGGAATCAGATCATGGATATTCTTCTTGATTGCGTCAGCGATATCTTCTGCTGTCTCATTTTCTTCCAGGATCTGTGCTAATACCGGATAGTAAACGAGCTCGTTTACCCCAAGATCCTTTGTATCGAAATCAACATAACCATTGATATCTACCATCATATTCGAAAGAACTTTAACGTTTCTTTCTTCTCCCTGAATCCATACATATGGAACGGCTGCATTCTGGATTGCATCTGCTAATTCGCGGTTTACAACCTTACCAGCTTCAGCGAGAATTTCTCCTGTTGTCTCATCCACAACATCTTCTGCCAAAACTTTTCCGCCAATACGATTACGTAAAGCAAGTTTTTTATTGAATTTATAGCGTCCCACCTTTGCAAGATCATAACGTCTTGGATCAAAGAACATGGCGCTGATTAAGCTCTCTGCACTCTCAACGGTAAGCGGTTCACCCGGACGAATCTTACGATAAAGTTCAAGAAGACCACCTTCGTAACTACCATTCGGTTCCTTTTCTGTAATAGCAGGATCCTTTGCAAAGGAAGCAAGAAGCTTTGGTTCCTCGCCAAACAAATCAATAATCTGCTGGTTTGTGCCAACTCCTAATGCACGAATCAATACAGAAATTGGAACTTTTCTGGTTCTATCAACACGAACATAGAAAACGTCATTGGAATCTGTCTCATACTCCAGCCATGCACCACGGTTCGGAATTACTGTACAAGAATATAACTCCTTACCAACCTTGTCGTGTCCGATTGCATAATAGATTCCTGGGGAACGAACCAACTGGCTGACGATAACACGTTCTGCACCATTGATTACGAATGTACCTGTCTCCGTCATCAAAGGAAGATCTCCCATAAAGATCTCATGTTCATTGATCTCGTCAGTCTCTTTGTTGTAAAGACGAACCTTTACCTTCAAAGGAGCAGCATATGTCGCATCTCTTTCCTTACACTGTGGAATTGTATATTTTACATCATCTTTGCATAATGTAAAATCAACAAACTCCAAGCTGAGCTGACCGCTGTAATCTGCGATCGGAGAGATATCGGCAAATACTTCCTTTAATCCCTCATCAAGGAACCACTGATAAGAATCTCTCTGGATCTCAATCAGGTTAGGCATCTCCAATACCTCTTTTTGTCTCGAGTAACTCATACGCATGCTTTTTCCAGCTTTAACTGGACGTATTCTGTTTTTCTCCATTGACGTTTCACCTCTCGTTTTTATTTTAAGTCTATTGAAAAACGGGCATAAAAATCCCATTGCACCACAATAAAGCACCCTATACTATACAACAATTCCCCCAAGGATGCAAGAACTTTTTTTATTTTTTGCTTGACAAATTACAACTTTTTTGCTTCCATTCACACAAATTCAATATTTTTTTCTCGCCGACACAATAAAAAACACCAGGATTACGAATAACCCTGGTGTCTCTGCTTACAAAACTTTTATCTCGTCAGGCAAAATTACTTTAATGTAACCTTAGCGCCTTCTGCTTCTAACTTAGTCTTGATGTCTTCTGCTGTAGCCTTGTCAGCTGCTTCCTTAACAAGCTTTGGAGCTCCGTCAACTAATTCCTTAGCTTCCTTTAATCCAAGACCAGTTGCTTCACGAACAACCTTGATAACCTTAACCTTGTTAGGACCTACTTCTGTAAGTTCTACGTCGAACTCGTCCTTTTCTTCAGCTGCTGCTGCGTCTCCGCCTGCTGCTGCTACTACAACGCCTGCTGCTGCAGATACGCCAAATTCTTCTTCACAAGCCTTTACTAAGTCATTTAACTCTAATACGCTTAACTCTTTGATAGCTTCGATAAATTCTTCTGTTGTCATCTTTGCCATGATAATTTCCTCCGTTTTTAAATTTGATTTAATAATTTCTTTTAAAATGTAGTTCTGCTCGCTAAACTCAAACTTCGTTTACACTCGTTTTCGTTAATCTCACAGAACCGCCTCGCACTAGGCTCTAACTCCGCCTACTGCTCGTCAGCTGCTTCTTCGCTCTCAGCTGCTGCTGGAGCTTCTGCTACTTCGCCACCCTGCTCTGCGATCTGGTTAAGAACTCTAGCCAGATTTGTAATAGGTGACTGTAAGCTTCCAAGTAACTTGGACAGTAATTCGTCTCTTGATGGAACGGCTGCCACTGCCTTCATTCCGTTTGCGTCGTAGAATGTTCCTTCTACAACACCAGCCTTGATTTCAAGTGCAGGTGCAGTCTTTGCAAACTTAGCAAGGATACGTGCAGGAGCTGTTGCATCTTCTGTTGAGATAGCAATTGCGCTAGGTCCCTCTAACACTGGAGCAAGGCTTTCATAGTCTGTTCCCTTGAAAGCGAAGTTCATCATTGTGTTCTTGTATACCTTGTAAGTAACGCCTGCTTCTCTTAATTCCTTACGTAACTGTGTGTCTTCTGCTACCGTTAATCCACGATAATCAACAACAACTACTGACTGTGCGTCCTTGATGCTTGCTGAAATCTCTTCAATAATCGGCTGCTTTAATTCAACTTTTGCCACGTTTCGTGTACCTCCTTATTTTATTTCATCTTGCTTAGACTTTGGAGATTTTATCTAATGCTTTGCCAACCAGCAAAACAAAAGCCCCTTTGCACTAGACAAAGAGGCTCAAAAAATCATAATCATATCGTCATAAAAACGATCGACTGTCCTCGGTAGGTTGTGTACGTTATGCCTTGCGGCACCTACTGTCTTCGGCAACATGCTTTCGCATTATATCATTGTATTATACGAATGTCAATAACTACTGTGTAACTTTTGCAACATTTACCTTAACGCCAGGTCCCATTGTAGGAGCCAAAGAAATGCTCTTAATGTACTGGCCCTTAAGACTGCTTGGCTTAGCCTTGTTAATGGCATCCATAAGGGTCTGGAAGTTGTCCGCTAATTTTTCCTCTGTAAAGGAAGCTTTTCCAATTGGCACATGGATAATATTGGTCTTATCCAATCTATACTCAATCTTACCAGCCTTGATATCGTTAACAGCCTTTGTTACATCCATTGTAACTGTTCCTGCCTTAGGGTTTGGCATTAAGCCCTTAGGTCCAAGTACACGTCCCAAACGACCTACAACACCCATCATGTCAGGTGTAGCAACAACAACATCAAAGTCCAACCATCCATCATTCTGGATTCTTGGAATCAACTCGTCTGCTCCAACAAAATCTGCACCTGCAGCTGTAGCTTCATCAGCCTTAGCACCCTTAGCGAATACTAAAACCTTTACGTCTTTACCAGTACCATGTGGTAAAACTACAGCGCCACGAATCTGCTGTTCTGCATGACGTCCGTCACAACCAGTTCTGATATGAGCTTCGATTGTCTCATCAAACTTAGCAGTAGCATTCTTCTTAACCAAAGCAATTGCTTCTGCTGTTTCAAATTGAGCTGACTTGTCGTATGACTTTACAGCCTCAACGTATTTCTTTCCTCTTTTCATTACTATTTACCTCCTGTGGTATTATCGGGAGAGGTCCCTCCCACTATTTCAACTTGCTTCAAATCGTGTAAATAAGGTAGTTGCTTTCGGCCTATTCGGTCACCTCAACACCCATGCTGCGTGCCGTCCCTTCGATCATTGACATAGCAGCTTCTACTGTTGCTGCATTCAAGTCAGGAAGCTTTGTCTCTGCAATCTCCTGTACCTGAGCCTTTGTGATCTTAGCAACTTTCTTCTTGTTTGGTTCACCTGAACCAGACTGAATCTTAGCAGCCTTCTTAATTAATACTGCTGCTGGTGGTGTCTTTGTGATGAAGCTAAAGCTTCTGTCTGCGTAAACAGTGATAATTACAGGTACAACTGTATCTCCCATATCAGCTGTCTTTGCGTTAAACTGCTTTGTAAATTCTACGATGTTAACACCATGCTGTCCAAGTGCAGGACCAACTGGTGGTGCAGGTGTAGCTTTACCAGCAGGAATCTGCAACTTAATATATCCTTCGATTTTCTTTGCCATTGGATTGTTCCTCCTTAATTCATTTTCTTAACATCTGCAAAACTGATTTCAACCGGTGTTTCACGACCGAACAGTTCTACATTGATCGTCACGCTCTGCTTATTGTGATTCATTGCCTGAATAACACCAACGGTATCTTTCCATACTCCGCCGATTACCGCAACCATATCTCCCTCGTCAAAGTCAACGACCACATTGTCAGCCTTGATTCCCAGCGGTCTCATTTCAGCATCTGTAAGTGGTACAGGCTTGCTTCCAGGTCCTACGAACCCGGTCACGCCTCTGGTATTTCTGACCACATACCATGTGTCGTCGTTCATGATCATATTAATCAGAACATATCCTGGGAACATCTTCTTGGAAGATGTTTTTCTAACACCATCTTTCAATTCTGTGACATCCTGCATAGGAACACGAACCTCAATAATCTGATCTTCCAAATGACGATTCTCGATGGTCTTGTCAATATTCGCTTTGACTTTATTCTCATAACCTGAGTAGGTATGAACTACATACCAGTGTGCCTCTGCCATAATACTTCTGCCTCCATTATAAATTCACTAGAAAATCAACGCCATACTGAATCACGTAATCCAGGATTACGATGATAAATGCAACTACAACCGACGTAACAACAACTGCTACTGTCTGCCTCCCAACTGACGAGCCATCTGGCCAGATGATCTTAGAGAACTCTGTCTTTAGTCCTGCGATACGCTGGGACATGCTTTTCTTTTCTGTGTCTGCCATATCAACTCTCCTTTACCCCAATTACTTGGTTTCTTTGTGTAAAGTGTGTTTCTTACAGAACTTGCAGTACTTACTCGTTTCCATACGATCTGGATGAGTTTTCTTGTCTTTTGTCGTATTGTAGTTACGCTGCTGACATTCTGTGCATGCCAATGTTATTTTCGTGCGCACAACTTCCACCTCCACTTAATTTTTTCTTGTGTTTTTCTATGCCAGAAATTTAGGCATAAAAAAAAGACCTACTTCCGTCGCCTAACAAATATACCATATAAGCTTTTCACCGTCAACTTATTTTTTTCTTTTTTCGCCATCACAGAATGTGGCGCCTATTTAATAAGAAGTTTCCATATTTTGTGGATGACATTTTTGTCAAAACGTACTATAATATAAATGAATAAATGGATTTTTATACCCTGTGCACAGATGGTTATGAAACAAGGAAGGTTTCGTTGGATTCTCAACACACCAGCTGATGCATATTTCAAGGAAGAAAGGAGGGGATGTCTTATGGCTCGTATTGACGCCGCATGTAATTATCTTTTGTCAACCTATGGCAAAGCCACAGGTTCTCGTTATGATTCCCATAAGAAAAGTGAATTGCGCTCACTTTACAACAACATCATAAAGTTAAACAAAGAATCCCCTCTATATAAGATTACACAGACAGGGGATGTTAAAGAATTTGCTATCGATGTCAAGGCCAATGCACACCAGCTGCAAAATGCCATTTCCGCGCTAAATGATGACGGGGATGATATTGCATCTATGCTTAAGAAAAAAGTAGCGGTATCCTCTGACGAAGATACTATTTCTGTACATTTTGTAGGAAATGATGCTGACCAGGATCAAAACGGCTTTGATATGGAAGTCATTTCTCTGGCTGGACCGCAGACCAACGAAGGTCATTATCTGCGCCGCAATGATTACAGCTTTGAAGAAGGGACATACTCCTTTGATTTGGACATGCCAACAAATTCCTATGAATTCCAGTTCAATGTCAATCCCGGTGATAATAACTTTGATGTCCAGAGCAAAATCGCCCGCCTGATCAACCAGTCAGACATCGGTCTGCTTGCAGAGGTAAAGCTAAACCGTCGAGGCGAGAGCGCGCTTAGCATCCAATCCAAACAAACCGGACTTTCTGCAGATGAAACATCCATTTTCTCTATCCAGTCCGGAAGTTCATGGAACGAAATCAATACCCTTGGTATTTCACATATTACGACACCTGCAACCAACTCTGTTTTCCGTTTAAACGGACAGGAACACTCGTCTTTGTCAAATACCTTTACCATCAATCGCTCTTTTGAAGTGACAATGCATAAGGCTTCCGCAGAGGCAGGCAAGCCAGTCCATATTGGCTTTCAGGCAAGCACTGCTGCCATCACAGAAGGCATTGACAATTTACTGGGCGCATACAATAAGTTATATGATGTAGGAAGCAAATATGCCACATTACATGGCAGCCACCGCCTGTTAAACGAGGTTTCTGCCATCAGTAATCATTTTTCTGATGCACTTGCTGCTGTTGGTATTTCCTCTAATGAAAGCGGACATTTACAGCTGAACCCAGAGCATTTTTCTGCTGCCATCTCAGGAAATGATGCTTCCGAACATTTTAACACGTTGAACCAATTTAAGAGTGCGTTGTCCCGCGAAGTCAACCGCATCTCTATTGATCCGATGCGCTACATCAACAAAGTAATTGTAGAATATAAAAATCCCGGCAAAACCTTTGTGGCACCATATGCCCCAAGTGCTTATGCCGGAATGCTCATTGACCAGGCTCTATAAGACATTCTCTTCTTTCAGAATGTTACACATCTTCCTCATTCGCTCGATGTAGGTATGATCTGCTTTTACACGTTCATACCCACATCGGGCGATTTTTTACGTTCTTCTTCATGTTTTGAATAAAAATCAAGCCTAAATCATCCAATACGCTCCAATCGTTCCTTCGCCGGCTCATAATTTCCCGCTTTTCTGTAAAATTCCTTTGCCTCGTCCATACGATACTGTTTTTCACGACACTGTCCCGCATAATAACAAGAAAGATAGCTGTTGCTCCCTTCAATCGCATCCGGTTTTTCATTTGTCGCTTTAGCAAATTCTATAACTGCCTGTTCGTATTGTTTCTGCTCGAAATAAATAAGCCCCATAAGCATACAGAAATCTGCATATGCACTAAAGTCATCATAGACAGCTTCAAGTACAATCCCTTCTCTTCCCTGATCACTATTAAGCAAAGACAATCCGTACCCTTTGACCATCTCGATTACAAACTCGTCTCTGATATCTAAATTAAACGCAAGCCCCATCTCAAAGTACTGCGCTGCCGTCGCATAATCATCAATGATATAAAAGCTCTTACCCAATGTATATAGCAGATATCTCAACTCATTCTGCACATCCTCTGGTGCTTCCTGCAAATCTTCATCCGCATGCATATTCACAAAATGCTCCAGCTCCATCTGCAGTAATTCGATGCTGCGCAATACATCTTCTTTATCGCCAATATAATCTTCCACAAAAAAATCTTTCGCCAATGTATATGTCATAAATACGCTCCATTCTGTTTTATATCTATTGGCCTATAGCACGCCGTTCTTCCGGCAAAAGATCAAAATGTCGTGACACAATTGATTTCATCACTTCTATATCTGTCTTCATTTTTTCATGACTCTCAATAGAAATGCTATATCTGTCAAACTGCGTTCCATATGTATCACATAACGTAATAATTCCTGGTCGAATATCGTTTTCGATGTCAATCTCAATGTTCGTTACACGGTCTTTGATATTTGTTATCTGAGTCTCCATGTTCGTTACTCGATCTTTCACTTCCGACATATCTTTCTTCAATGGCTCAAGTTTTTCATCTAATCTCTGGTCCATCATGTTAGACATCGCTACCAGCAATTCTTCATTCGTCATAACTTCTTCCTCCTTTCATACATATTTCCTTTGGGAACATTGTATAAGGCAAGAATTCATGAACTAAATGACACTACTCTAAGATAAAATTGAAACGTGAACTGCTCATCAGCACGCCCTCCGAAGAATCACCGCCTTATGTGCCATTGATTGTACTCTCATTTTTCTAAAAATGCAAGGCGAAAATATCAACACATCATTAAATAAAAAAGTTATTTATTCTTTTCGCTTCATTTTCCTGCTTTTTCTTCTGAATCATAAATTGATATGACTGAAGTGCTTGCTTCTTCTTTTGCTCCGAAACAGCTTTTGCATAGTCAAGATCTTCCAGTTTGCTCTTTGACGCTGTTGTATTATAAGAAACATTCGCATTGTATCTAGCCGCATAATCAAGTCTATTATACTCGGCTCCGCCTTTACTTCTCTGTTCGGTTACTTTATCCAATGCGCGATCTATCGTATCCAAATTAAAATTCCCAGTAACATCAAAATCCTTTATGCCAAGTGCAGCAAGTGTCGCATCGCCTGCACTAATCGAAACTTCATTCCCCTTTGAACTTGTCACCATAGAAAAAGCTGTATTAGAACCATCTAGTAATTTTTTGCCATTGTAGTCCGTCTGATCCGCAATATTTGCAATCCCCTGCTTTAATTGATCAACTTCTTTTTGAATAGCGTTTCGACCGCTATCACTCAAAAAGCCATTTTTCGCCTGCACTGCGAGTTCGCGCATTCTCTGGAGATAATCTGTGATGTTGCCAAGCGCTGCATCAGAAATATTTAGTGCATCTTTCCCTGATTCAATATTGCGCGAACCAGCATCATAGCCCTTGATTTGTTTCGTCTGCTCTTCAATTATACTCAAATCAGCTGCTCCATCGGCTGCTGTATTTATTCTTTTCCCGCTCGCAAGTTTTCTGTAATCCGATTGTGTAGAAATATTTGAAATTCCGTTCATATCGCTTACCTCCTTTGTAATCATTATATAATGGTTCTGGGAAAATTTCAATTTGCACTATCTGGTTTTTCCCTATAATGTATCAATCAGCGATATTACTTCTTTGATTGGCATAATTCGCTCATCCACCTCTAACGCTCTATGGTTTTTCAATATGTCTATTGCTGTCTGCTGCATTGCTGGAAATGCACTTCTAATTAGTTGATTTGCGTAAATAACAACATTTACACCATATTCGCCAAGTTCTTTTTCCGTTACACTGTTATACGATGTAGGGACTACAACTAACGGAATGTCCTTATATATCTCTCTAAACTTCGTGCAAAATTCAAGAATCTCTGTAGGATCTTTCTTTCTACTATGAATCATGATACCATCTGCACCGGCTTCTACATACGCCTTCGCTCTGTTCAGCGCATCCTCCATCCCTTTTTCAAGTATCAGACTTTCCACTCTTGCAATTATCATAAAATCAGATGTTAGTTGAACTTTTTTTCCAGCTCTTATTTTTTCGCAAAAATGTTCTATCGTATCTTGTTCCTGTTCCACTTCAGTCCCAAACAGTGAATTTCTCTTCAAACCTATTTTATCTTCAATAATTATGGCAGATACACCCATTCGTTCCAGTGATCTGACAGTATATACAAAATGGTCAATCAGACCGCCTGTGTCACCATCAAAAATAATTGGTTTTGTTGTCACCTCCATAATATCATTGATTGTACGCAATCTAGATGTTATATCAACAACCTCTATATCAGGTTTTCCTTTTTCTGTTGAATCGCACAAACTCGATACCCACATTGCATCAAATTGATCTAATCCTTGCTCAGATGCCACAACCGTTTTTTCTGCAATAAGACCTGTTAATCCACTGTGTGCCTCTATGGTTTTTACAACAGGAACCAAGTGCAACAATTTCTTTAATCGCGCTCTTCTAAATTCTGGCATCGCCAATTTTTGTTGAATTTGTCTGTCAATCTTAGCAACCCTATCATTGTATGTATATGGTATTTCTACTAATTCTCCACCATATTTTTCTATATTCTCAAGCACGTTTTCCCTAATAGAGTTTTTGGGTTCTTTTCTCCAATCATCTCCATGAACAACAATATCTGGTCGCTCTTGTTCAAATATATCATCATACATAATGGATTTTTGCACGATCACTCTTTTTACATTAGGAACTTTACTAATCATTTCCATTCTTTCTTCCAACGATTTGATAGGAAATAAATTGTATCGGATCATTTCAGCGTCACATAGAACGCCCACTGTGACCTCCCCTAATTTAGCAGCTTCGTTTATAATATTAAGATGTCCTTCATGTATTACTTCTACGCAAAAACATGTATATACTTTTTTCATCGCATACTATCTCCATCGTGGTTATCTATCAGATTCAAAAAACGTTCTAGACTATATATCAAGAATTTCTGTTCTCCTGTCATTCCCTCAATACAATTTTCCTTAAATTCACTGCGTTTTGGTCCACCCCAATCCCTTAGCCAATAATCCGTTGCACGAGCCATAGCAATTTTTTCCGGAATTTCTAACTGTGGATACTTCTCTTTAAAAAGTGCTCTTATCAAATACTTACTCTCTCCATTGCGCACTCTTTCCAAATCTAATGGTTTTCCCATCTTTAATTTTGCATATGGGTCAAAATATTTTATATTCGCATATTCAAAACTATTAATATATGCTGCAGAGGACGAACTTGCAAATACTTCATTTAAAAACTTTATATAGTCTACATAATCACCCACCTGGTATCTTCTATACACAGCATCCATATCTTCATATTCTTTTAATACTTTTTGCGGCTGTACAAATGTATATCTTTCTTTCCATTCCTCATATGTCCAATCCCGAGAAAGTAATCGATCCATTCCGCCAAATGCCATATCTGCATTATCACCATAAATTATCTTTTTAATGCCATCCTGTTGCATTCTCTTCACTAATGCATATACTTGGGGCTCATTCGCAAATACAGGGCAACCATCATTTAGCATCAATTCATCCATACAAGCTATATAGTCATCCCAATCCACATCAACGACAATGTGTTCAAGTCCATATATTTCGCAATATTTTTTCGCACGAGCTGTCTCATCTACAGCGTTTGGTGCAGAGCATTTTGCAGTATATGCTTTCGTCCCCTTCGGCATGTATGACGCAAGTATCGCTGAATCCATACCTCCGCTAAGCAAAATTCCCGCATCCGATAAATCAATAGCAGACAGCTGTGATTTTATAGCATGGTCTATCTCTTCTGCCGAATCACATGCCAACTTTTCATCCTCATCATATAATGTAATATTTTTATGTTTTAAATTCTCTGAAAATACTTTTTCTTCATCCACAATATATCTAAATGTCAAAAAAGAGCTCATACAATATTTTTTATCTATCACCATAACATTCTCTCCTACTATCACATTTTTCCCATAATTTCTTCTGCTTTTTTTAAATCATTCACATCATCTACTTCATACCATTTTTCACCCCGAAGGACTTCTCCATATATAGGGGTATTTCCCATCGTCACTATACTTCTCATAACTTTTTCCATTGGTTGCATAACCCCATTTTTTTCTATATAGGATTCCACTTCCGGCATCAAACTATTTCTTACAAACGCCACACTAAACTTATGGATATTAACAGTCTTATATTTATCCGAAAGCACATATCCATCTTCTTGATCGCTCTTATGTCTCCAATCAATTATCCTTGCATCCTTGCCCAGAGTCACAAATGTTCCTTCTAAATTCTCGTTATACGGTTCCAATATTGACACATTTTTATATCTTGATTCGTCTGCCCTCTGTAAAACTTTTTTTTCAAAAACGACATCACCTTCTATGACATATAGAAAATCAAATTCTCTGTTTATGCTTTCCAATCCATAATTTAATGATAGTATCGTGTTGCTATTTTTATAGTCCGGATTAACGACAAATTGTATATCCATCCCAACCTTCATCTCTTTGATTTGCTGCATCAATTTTTCATGCAAATATCCGACAACAATTATCACTTCCTTGACATCAAAACTTTCCAGATTTTCTAAAGTTCTCTGTATAATTGGCATACCACCAACCTTTGTCATGCATTTGTGTTCTGTTTCTGTCAGTGGTTTTAATCTGCTTCCCAATCCAGCTGCCAAAATTATTGCTGTTTTTCTCATTCTTTACCTCTCTATTCCAACCCAAGCTCATTTACAATCGCTTCACATAAAATAGTGCTAGCAACTTCTAATTCATCCAACGACAAGTATGTCGGTGCCAAACGCAAAAACTTATCCTCCGGATCAATCCCATATGGAAACGTAGACCCTGCTGGCGTTATTCTAAGTCCTCTTTCTTTACAATACTCATACACCTTTTTTGCACCACCTGATGCAAATTCTAGATTGATAAAATAACCTCCTTTTGGATTATTCCATTTTACATTATCATTATATCCAATTCGATTTGTTAACATATCATCTATCAAATCAAACTTAGGTTTTATAATCGTCCTATGTTTTGCCATATGATCCAATACACCCTGTTTATCTTTCAAAAACAAGGCGTGTCTCAACTGGTTTATTTTGTCTCCAGTTTTCAATTGTAGCAACGATGTTTTCTCAAGCCACTTAATATTCTCTATACTAGATGCACATCCTGCTACTCCACCTCCCGGAAAAGTAATTTTGGATGTTGAGAAAAACTCAAATACCCTGTTCGGATGAACCGAAGTGTTTTTTAATATATTACTTATCGCAACTTCCTCGTCTGTTAAATGATGCACCACATATGCATTATCCCAAAAAACTCGAAAATCACTTGCAGCTTCCATACTTGCAATCCTATGAACAACTTCATCCGAATAGATTGCACCTGTTGGATTTGAATACAATGGCACACACCACATACCCTTTATGCAGGTATCATTTTTCACTAGTTCCTCTACGATATCCATATCCGGACCATCATCGTTCATTTTTACTGGAATCATCTCAATTCCAAATGTTTCACATATTTTGAAATGCTTCTCGTATCCAGGTGATGGACATATGAATTTTACATTTCCTGATTCTTTCCAAGGTTTTTCTCCATCAAGTCCCAAAAACATAGCCTTTGCCACCACATCATACATAATTGTAGTGCTCATGGTTGATCCCAAATAAATTTGCTCATTGGAAACATCTAGTATCTCAGAAAAAATGTTCTTTAACGGGGTAATTCCACCGGTTCCCGCGTAGCCCCTATAATCAGTTTCATATTCTAAGACAGTATCTGATCTTACTAGATCTAGCATAGGCAAGGACAAATTTAATTGTTCTTTGCAAGGCCACCCTCTTTCCATATTCAAATTTACATTCATCATTTCTACGCTCATCTTTTACCTCACGAATTTCCATGTACTTTATTGATTTCCTCAATCTCCTCTATTACAGCATCTAATGATGTGAATAAATTGGAGAATGCCCTTTTGACACTCTATCCTCCACTGGTGGCAATTGCATATAATCGCCATACCATTTTTTTAGCACTTCATCATACCCTATTGGTATTCGATACTTCTCACCCTCAAATTCCATTAAAGCACTCTGTTCATACCATTTTTTTGGCATAACCA
Source organism: uncultured Pseudobutyrivibrio sp. (assembly GCA_900546435.1). GTDB lineage: Bacteria > Bacillota > Clostridia > Lachnospirales > Lachnospiraceae > Pararoseburia. The sequence goes on from URCQ01000015.1 coordinate 23,566, forward strand.
CGGAACCATCCCTAGGTTGTGGATAAAATCGGCCAAAATAACCAATACCAATGTTTTCTGATGTGTCATAATCATATCGCATAAGCATTTCATTCATTTTTTCAAATAATTTCTTGTGTGTTTTTAAAGAATATCTATCTGTTCCATACGGAAGCACCACCTGTTCGCTCCATACATTTTCCCAATACATAAACTCCTGTCTAAAGGTGACCTGTTCTTTTGTCTCTTTCGGATATCCACATAATGGGAAAATATCTATACCCATCCCGGTCCATGCACGCATTGGGAAAAATCGGTATTCCGTAAAGATATCTTCATTTTCTATTTTTGACAGCGTGCTTATTGGAAGATCCTCAAGCTGTTCATTAAATACACTGTTCCAGAAAAATTCACATTCTTTTGGAAACAATTTTCCAAATTTGATATAATCTGGGGCAGGCATGGTAATATCAATATCTTCATCCCAAGGTATAAATCCTTTATGTCGTACAGCACCTATGAGCGTACCAAAATGAAGATAATATCTTAAACTATGCTCTTCACAGAATTCATGAAACCACTTTAATATCTTCAACTGCAACAATTGTGCTTCTCTTAACGAAATCTCCCTCGCACCTTCTGGTAGCACCAAATTATTAGGCATCGTATTCATTGTAATATTATTAAACACATGTATATCATTTTTTAACCCTGCATCTATATTTAACAACGAGTCTACTCTCTGTTGGGAATCTCGTAATGGAGTAATCAAAATATAGTGTTCTCCTGCATCCGCAATATACGCACCGATTTCTTTTTCTGACCTAATTTTTAATCCACACCAGATTTCTCCAATTCTTCGTTCATCAAATATTTCAATGTTTTGAATTCCTTCCCGCAAAAAGAAATAGATAAAAGTTTTTGATAATACATCAAACCCATACACAATTATTCTTTTATTATGTAAATCACATGTTGCAATTTCTTCCATCGCAACTTCTTTTATGTATTTTTCGCAATTATCATATATCATATTTTCTTGTCTCCATTATTTTCGGTTATTTATCGTTATTCATTTTTTCTGCAATTTCCATAAGCATTTCATTGGTTATAACACTAAAGTGTTCTCCATCTTTTTCTATATAAGCGCCTTCATATGGTGGAAACCAAAAAGCTTTTATTTTTCTTTCGATTTCCTCTGGCGAATCTGTTTCATAAATTTTTCTAGCTCTATTCAAATCTTTTCTTTTATAAAATTTTCCCGTTTGCTGTTGCTCAACAGATGTCAAACTTCCAATTTTCACATACTCATTTACCAAATGTTTCAACATTTCATATCCCAAATCCCACGTTGCATTACTAAGCAATATTCCGTATTGTAAATCCGGCGTGATTTCAAAATATCTCTTTTCAATAATTGGTCCCCTATCAAATTCACTTGTCATAATATGAAAAGTACCTCCCCAATAGGTTTCTCCATTATACAGTCCATGACAAGCACATGCATTTCCTTTGTATTCAGGGAGTGGCGCAGGATGATAATTTATTGCACATTTTGTTTTCCCCAAAATATAGTCGTCTATTTTTTTAGGATAAGAAAAAGAAATCAGCAAGTCGATAGATGATTCTTCAAAATCTTCATTTATTTTATCCCGCGTTTTGTCATCATAGATGTTAATATCATTTTTTTCGCAAATTTCTCTAACGTTTTCACATCTATCTGGTATTAAACATCCTCTCAATTCAATATTCTCGTTTGACAATAAAAAATTTAATCCTCTAACTGCATTTTTTGAATTTCTGCACGCATATAATACTTGCTTCATTTTTCCTTTTTCTCCTTAAAATTCTAAAATAACGTTTTATAACGGCAAATATTGATGCCACGGGCAGAAAATTTCAATCTGTTGATATCCCATCTCTTGTAATTGTTCTTCTATGTCAGCCGTATACGGACTTGCGACAACAACATTGTAATCCGTCAATCTTGGAGCAACTATTTCTACTCCATTGATTCGCAAGTGATGCAGTCTTTCATTGTTTTCAAAAATCATTTTTGGCTTATAACCTTCTCCAAATTGTCCAAAAAATTCTTCCGCATATCCACCTGCTCCAAATAAAACAAAATCTTTTTCTATGCATTTCAAAAGCAAATCATAATTATTATTTAAACTATATTTTTGTCTTTTCTCAGGACATACTTTATCAATATTGTTGACAATATATCTATTTGATATCGTCTCTGTTGACGTAGATGTTCTTACCTTGAAACCATTAAATGTTGCCCCTCTTTTTTTATAATATTTTTTTGCACTATCATTTCCTTCAACACAAAATATTTCCATGTTCTGTATCCCTTCAGAAAGCAACAATGAACATGCGGCTGTCCATAACGCACTCCCTATGCCCCTGTTTCGATACCCCTCTTTTGTATGAAAATAGTCTAGCAATCCGCAATTCATTTTCCCCTCAAAGAACTTAACACCTGCAAATCCCACAACCTTTCCGTCCAAATCATATACAAGTATTTTTCTATCAGCTTTCCTATAATATATAATCCACTGTTCATAAACAGATTCTTGCGTCAATCCATTTAAATAGCATTCATTCATGATTCCTTGATATGTCACTTTTCGATTGTGCAAATGTATTTCTGCAATTTCTTTTAAATCTTTTTTCTGAGCAAACCTTATCATACGTCCCTTGCCCTACCTTCTACTTTGTCAGTTCCAAACTCTATTGATATTTTTGTTTTCATTCATATAAACCTTAAATATTCCGTGTGGTTTCTGCTGTTCTCTTGGCGGCAACACAGTATAATCTCCATACCATTTGCGCAACACTTCATGATACCCTATTGGAACTCTACACTTCATAGTCTCAAAATCGCACAATATATATTCATCGTACCATTTTTTTAACATTACACGTGTATCATCTGTAGCCTTTGGTTTATCATAACCAAAATATCCTACCCCTATATACTCAGACTCATCATATGGATATCGCAGCATAATCTCATTCATTTTTTGAAACATATTCATATGCTCTTTCTTAGAATACTTCTCGGTTCCATACGGGATTACTATTTTTTCTTTCCAGCATCGCGTCCAATAACCAAATTCATCCATATAGCGCATCTGGTCATCATAATCTTTCGGATATCCACACAGTGGAAAAATATCTATTCCAATCCCAGTCATTGTTCTTATAGGAAACGACCTGAATTCTGTCAACATTTTTTTCGATTTAATTTTAGACAATGTACTTATCGTATAGTCCTGGACACCTTCGTTAAACATACTATCCCAAAAGAAATCTGCATCCTTAGGGAAAATTTTTCCTAACCGTAAATAATCATCCACCGGCATAGCTATATCGATATCATCATCCCACGGAATAAATCCCTTATGACGTACAGCGCCTAAAAGCGTTCCATAATCCAAAAAATAGCGCAAATGATTCTCTTCGCAAAAACTTGTGAAAAATTGCAATACTTCCAACTGTATTTCCTGACATCTTCTCAATTCAATTTGCCTGCCATAATCTTCCTCCGCATATATATTTGGTAATTTGTTCATCGTAATATAGCTCAAATCCCATATACATTCCTTTAGATTTGGAAATGAAGTTTCGATATCGTTTATAATATTACTTCCTTTTTGATAATCTGTTACTATAATGCAATAATTTTGTGGTTCATCAATCGTTTCTAGTACTTCTTTTACTCCCTGAACTTGTATGTCGTTCCATACTTCACCCCTTCTTTCATCATCGACCAAGACAATATTCTCTATATTATTTTCTTTCAAAAGAAACACTACTGTTTCTGACATACTATCCATTCCATCTATGATAATTGTCCTATGTAATAATTTCCTATTCTCTGCATCTTTGTTAATTATCTCTTCAATGTATTTACCACAGTTATCGTATAGCACTATCTTTCTCCTATATCTTTTCGTTGGACAATTTGCGTTTTCACTATATTATACCTCGTCCTCGCATATCCTTTAATGCGTCAATTAACCTATCATTATCTTCTAATGTCAAATTTCCGATATGACCAACGCGACAAACACAATCCTTTAATTCTCCACCATTTGGACAGATCCATATATTATATTCATCCTTTAATGTAATAAAAATATCATAAGCAGATGCCGTTGTCGGATGTAATGCCGTCATTGCATTTGACATGGATTCAGAGAAAAACACAAATGGCAATTCCAAAATTCTTTCTCTAAAGTTTTTTGCTAGTAACTGTATTTTTGATATTTCATGTTCTACTCCACCATTCTTTTCTATTTCCCTCAATCTTGCATTTATTTGTCTTAAAATCCCCACCGCAGGCGTAAATGGTGTTTGACCTCTTTCTCCATCCTTTAACGCAACTTTTAAGTTAAGGTATAAGCAACTCGGTTCATTGCTATCTATTCTTCTTAATGCTTTATCCGATAAAACAACAAAAGATACTCCCGGAGGACATGCTAACGCTTTCTGTGAACCTGCAATCATCACATCTACGCCCAATGCTTTCATATCGAACGGATCTGCCAAAAATGAACTGATTGCATCCACAATAAGAAACAAATCATTATTTTTACAAAACTCACTAATAATGTTCATATCATAATAAACACCTGTTGATGTTTCATGTACGTTCACTACAAACGCTGTAAAATCTTTATGATTATGCACATATAAATCCTGTTCTGTAAGTTTTTTACCTTTTTCTAGTCTAATCTCCGTATACGGTATCTTATGTATTTCACACAAATCCACAAATCGTTGTCCGAAACCACCACCATTAACAACAAGAACCTTATCATCTTTTGTCAGCGTATTTATAACTGCCGCCTCCATAGCCGCTGTTCCTGAACCAGTAAGAAACACCACTCTACCAGCTTCTTCCGCTCCAGAAAATTTTTTTACAAGAGTTTCATTTTCTTTCATTATCTTTGAAAATTCATCCGTTCTAAAATAAGGTACTTGTTCTGCACCTATTCTACATATTTCGTCAGAAGCCATCACTGGACCAACTGTAAAATTTAACATATCCTTTTTCTCTCTCATAATTAATGCTCCTTATTCCTCTGGAAACGAAATACTTGTTGCTGTATGTCTTGGTTTTCTACTTTCTTCTGGTGGTAGTGTCATATAATCCTTACCAAAAGAATGTTCCAAGAATCCCTCTGTATCCTTAGGGCATGTAAACCACGCATCTTCGAACCATATTTTATCTGTATCAATAAACCACTCTTTTTTAAATCCAGCGGTATCAACCGGATCTCCCCACCCTTGGATTCTTACCTTACTGAAACCTTTGTCATTATACTTTTTACTTAATTTTTCAAATATTTTAAAAGCTTTTTCTTTTGGGAATAAATTCAAAATCCAAAAACCAAACTTATTCATTCCTGGTTTATAATTTCCAAGTGCCACCTCTGAATACAACATTTTTCTTGCAATCCAGCATTTTGCATTATAGATATCCTTTGAGATCTTTTTTTCAGGCAAATCATCCACCGGAAAAATATCAATAAAAATACCTCTTCGCATGGTAAGCATATCCTGTCCTGCTCTCTGAAAGTTTGTACCATTTCGAAGCATTCTCGCATATCCCCATCGATATCCTGCATCTGTTTTATGATTTTGCAGAAAATACTTTTTTGTATTCAACTGCGTTTTACATACTTCACAAAATCGCTCATATTCACTTCTTAACATTCTGACATCGACATCATCATCCCACGGAATAAATCCCTTATGACGATATGCGCCAAGTAATGTTCCTGCATCTAACACATACGTTATATTGTTTTCTCTACATATGCGATCCAATTCCTTGAGCATATCCAATTCTACCATCTGCATTTTTCTGATGATTTCCTGCGTGTATTCAAATCCCATCTTTCTCACCATACCTAAATCATTTTCTTACTATTCTATAATCCTTTTCTTGCCGCAAGAATTCTTCCATAATATATGCAATCTTTATACTTTGTTCTTTCGTAACTCCTGATGCCATCTGCGTACCTTTTATTCTCTTTACGAAATGCTCTAATTCATATTGCAATCCATTCCCCACATATTCGCACGTATATATTTGCGTTTTATTAGCATCTTCAAAATGGACTTCTATGCATTTTGGCATCCACCATGGTGCTTTCACCAAAATGTATCCTTTTGTTCCAGAAATCAATAACTCACCTTCTGATTTCACGCCAATACCCGATTTCACTAATCCCATGGCATAAGCATGGTAGGAAAAGAACACTTTGGTAAAAATGTCTACTCCATTTTCATTTCGAAGAGACACATGATGTGATTCCACATAATCTTCTCCCAAAATACTTAGGACGGCAAAGCAGCCATAACTTCCCAATTCGGTCATGCTGCCGCAATCCTCCAGATGCGTCCACTCTCTCAAGCCCGGTTTTACTAATTTAGTAAAACACGCTTCGACATCCCTAATCTCACCAATAGGCTTTTCCTCTAACAACTCCCTTAATTTCTTATATCCCGGGCTATATGCCGTCTTGATTCCTTCCATTAGAACACACTGCTTTTCATCCGCCAATGCAAAAAGTTCCTCTGCCTGAGCGCCTGATACTACCATTGGTTTTTCACACAGCACATGGATACCTGCTTCCAGTGCCTTTTTGACATATTCTGCATGTGTTCCTAAAGGAGATGCAACATATACAGCTTCTATTGCATGTATAAACAGATCCCAATCAGAATATGCATTCTTCACATGATTTTCTGTACAGAATTTTTCAGCACTTTCCATATGCGGATTGTATACACCTACAATCTCTACATCCAGCCCTTGCCATGCATCATACACAAATCGTTTTGCAATTCTTCCTGTTCCAATAATTCCTAACCTTATCATTCATCCTACTCCAAGGCTTTATATTTTTTTCCGTTCCTTCATAAATTTTTCAACAATACGTGACATTGTAACGGATTCCTCTTCCGTCAACTTATAATCTCTTCGACCGGTACCATTAATTTTCCCTATAAATTCACTGATTTCATACCGCAAACCATCCCCTTGAAAGTTTGGTTCAAAATGCTCAATTACATTTGGATCTTCATATCGAACATCAAATTTATGGGTTAACCACCATGGCGATGGTGCTAAAATATAACCTTTTGTTCCTGCAACGACAAGACTTCCTTCCGATTTGACACCTACCCCCATCTTAGCTGTTGCCATACCATTCGGATAACGCAATTGTATCTTTGTATAAATATCCAATCCGTTCTCATCACAAATACTGTCAATGGTCACTTCTGAATAATTGATTCCATATAATTTAAAAATAGGTAGTAGCGTGTATCCAGCAAACTCCAGGAACGCTCCACCATATCTTGCGTCGGTACGTTCTCTTGATACTGGATTTGCAAGCCGGGAAAAACATGCTTCCACGTCTCTTATATCCCCTATTTTTCCGCTTTTTGCCACATTCATAAGTTGCTGAAATCCTGGACAATACGCTGTCTTAATTCCCTCCATCAATACTACATGCATTTTTTTTGCAAGTTCATACAATTCAAATGTTTCATCATATGTAAACGCCAATGGCTTCTCACTCAGAACATGTTTTCCATTCACAAGTGCTTCTCTTGCATACTGATAATGCGTTTCATTTGGAGATGCAATATACACGGCATCCACATGCTGCAAAAAATCAGCGTATTTTTCTGTATAAACCGGTATATTTTCTTCGTTTTCAAATTGGATTGCACTTACCATTTCAGGATTGTACGCACATTCCACTTCAATACCACTAACGTACTTCGATTCCGACATAAAACGAGGGGCAATACGTCCCGTTCCAACAATGCCCATTCTTACAATTGGAAATTTTTCTTTTCGTATCATGGTAGAGGATACATTCTTCGTACGCTCTAAATAAACCACTTCACAATACGCTTTCAAATAATCAAAGTGCCCTTCCCAATCAGAACCAACCGTAAAAATATCTACTCCATATTTTTGGATATCTTCTATTTTTTGTCCTTCATGATCCTCAACGATAATTTCATCAGCAAATCCTGTTTTGCGCACGTTTTCTACACGCTCCAAAAGAGAATCCACTACATTAACCTTACCTCTAGCCTCATCAAAGTGCTCTGTGGTCACTCCTACGATTAAATAATCTCCTAATGCTTTTGCTCGTTGCAACAGTTTGTAATGCCCCTCATGAAACAAATCATACGTTCCATATGTTATGACTTTTTTCATATGCTCCTCCATGATATTGTCAATGCATCCATGCATTGTTTTCTTATGTTGTTTCCCCAAACACCTTCATATCTATTAAGCTCTGCATCTGTTCATAAGATATCTGCGTTTGAAAAGATTGCTCCATTACCGCCTTTAACGCCAATTCCTGTTCCTTATAGTTCGGATAATCATGCCCACCTCGTATCTGTTTTGGCGTCATGTAATCCTCTCCATATTTTAATTTTAAAATATAATCGTAATTTTTTGGTACAGGTATCGTTGTATATTCAAATGGCATATCAATCCATTCGTCATAATATTCTTTTGGCACATGATAGTCCTGTCCATTTTGACGACGCATCATAGAACATACTTCATCCGCCTCTTCTGGTGTGCATTGTTGCATCGCCATATCCACCATTTTTTTAATTTCATGGTGTAATCTATTATTCCAGTCAATCTTTATTCCCAGTGTTTTTTCCCACATTTCAGCAATTTCTCTGTCATCTGATGTATATGGTGGTTCCTCTGATACCGTTGCTGCTGTAACCATAAGTGTATGGATTAAATGTACCAGATCTTTATCCTTTTTTGAATCTCTTGGAATATAATCAATCGGAAAAATATCAATTCCGGTGGAAAAAGGACACATATGAAATCGCTCCAAAAAATCCGTATCAAAATTCATATGTCGGCTATTAATGACACGCATAATACAATTATCCTGTTCGGTGTCATTATAAATATTTTTCATCTCAAACCACGCATCCAACTCTTGTGGCGCAATTTGCGCGAAACGATTCCAATCATCACGTAACATCCCTATATCGATATCATCATCCCATGGGATAATACCTTTATGCCGTACCGCACCTAAGAGGGTTCCCCACTCAGCAAAATATTTGATTTTATATTTATCGCAAATCCTCTTAATTTCTTCAAGCACCTCTATTTGCGATGCCCAATATCGCTTCATGCGTGAATCAACAAAAAAATTCTCTCGTTCTTCACCTTCAAAAAATTTTTCTTCCGGATTAAGCATCCCTATTCTCCTATTATCTCAAGATATCCCTTTGGAACAGCAATTGTACCTTTTTCAAATGGCAATTCTATTGTATCATCAAACCATTCTCTTGTATAAACAGTATTTTTTCCTATTTGCAAATCTGAAGTAATTCTTACTTTCTCTCCCTGCTCATTATAACCTGATGCCACAGTATCAATTGCACGAACAAAATTTCTTTGCAAATTACCTTCTTTACTTATTTCAATATTAAGCTGCTTTGTCCATTCATCAACTAACGATAACGTATCCTCATCATAAGGTGGCATGCATGGCACAATAGCCATCGTACGCAACATAGCATTTATAATATCTAATCGCGTCTGATCCATCACCTCATCTAGGTCTACGATATCCACTGGTGTAATATCAATTCCTACAATCTCCATACATCCATGGAAACGTTCCATATAATCAGCATCTGTAACAAGATAGGCATCCGTCATAATTAACGATCGAATATCTGTATATTGTTCATTCATGTAAATACTTTGAAAAGTAAACCATGTATCCAATTCCTGCCCTAAACAGTTCATAAATTCCACATAATCTTTTCGAAGCATTCCAAGATGAATACCTTCCGCCTGCGCCAAATACCCTGCTTTGTGAACAGCTCCCAAAATGGTATCTCCTACAGCAAAATATTTGATCTTTTTCTTATCACAAATGCGCTGAATTTCAGCCAAAATCTCCATTTCAGCAGCACGATTTCTCTTTGTTTCCTCCGACACCATGCATCCATCTAACATATCTGCGCAAAAATCATCAGAACAATACTCATATGTTGGTGTATTCTCCTGCGCTAAAAATCTGTCATAATAGCCGCTAGCAACCTGTTCAATGTATCTTAATGTATCCTCTCTCGTCTTATCCTGTCTTTTTTCTTGAAGACTATCTAAAAAAATTCCATAAAACGGATATCCATGACCCCCTCCTCGATTGATTGGTGTCATGTAATTATCTCCATAGTTTTTTTTCAAAATAAATTCATAGCCACTAGGAACCGACACTTCAATATTTTCAAATGGCATACGAATTCTGCCATCAAAAACCTCTTTGGGAATATAGTAATCCTGCCCATTTGCCAAGCGGTGTGGCACTGTATAAAAATCCGCCTGTTCCTTTGAATACAAATTCAATATTTCGTCTTTCAAAATGAACAATTCTTGATTTGTAGGTTCTTCCTGCGAAAAATCAACATGACACATTCCACAAATTGTTTCCAAAAGGTTTTTTTCATTTTTCTTTGCATAGTAGTATTCATTGCCGTCTGGATCATATGATTTCATTTGTTCACGTAAATGCACAATTTCAGAAATCACTTTCAATGCATCATACTGCTCCTTTTCTAATTTTTTATCTCTAGGAACAGCATCTATAACAAAAACATCCACGCTGGACGGAAATGGGAATCCATGATAACGCTTCAAATCAAAACGATCTGTCAAAACGGTAAGCGAATTGACTATTTTTGACGCATGTGCTCCCCAGTCAGCCTCCTCATACACATCATAGAACTCCAATTCGTTTTGGCAGTGTTGAATAGCATACTTCAACTTATCATAATCTTCTCGTAGCACGCCTATATCAATATCATCATCCCAGGGAATATATCCCTTATGACGTATCGTTCCAAGCAATGTTCCCCAATCCACGAAATATGGAATATGTAGTGTCTGGCACAGCATATCTACCTTATGTAGTACTTCTATATTAGCAGCCCATGCGTGCTTCATAAGTGGCTCGATATAAAATCCATTTCTTGTTTCCCCTTCAAAAAATTCTTTTGGGAAATCAAGGACAACAGACTTTAAATCAAGCATTCCAACTTCTTGACATCTTTCTAAGAATACATTCCACTCTGCATTCTTTCTTTCTTCTATCTCCTGCGTTAGTAAATTTATTTCATTGTAATCGGTTGATTCAAAATCAAACTTATCAAAATCAAATTGGTCTGCATATCTATCGGGAACAATCCTCTTAATATACGCACAGCGTACATAATCCATATTCAAAATTTGTAACGCTTGTAATGTCCATTGACAAATTTCTTCGTTTTCAAAAATACAAGTCACACAGCTCTCATTTTTCTTGTTTTCTATAATATCAATTACAGTACCTTCACTAATCATAATTGCAGATACCATAACATAAGCGCAAATTTTTGCCGCATAAAATCTCTGGTTTTCACCATAAGTTCCATACGACGCCTGTACTTCATCCAGCGTTTCCTCTGCTAGATTACAAATTTCGATGTAATTCTCTTCTTTCCAAAATGCTGATATTTTTTTTTCAAGTCTTTCTACTTTTGAGTTTGCTTTATCCATCTTTTCCATACTGTTACCTACAATATCATTTCATCAATTGTTTATTTTAAAAAGGGAGCCATGGTCTCCCATGACTCCCGGAAGTATTGTGTACGAATACTTTTTCAAAAATTTCTTCGTAACTTCAATTACTGAAGAAGTGATAATACACCCTGTGTTGACTGATTTGCCTGAGCAAGCATTGACTGGCCAGCCTGCTGAAGAATATTATTCTTAGAGTACTTAACCATCTCATCAGCCATATCTGTATCACGAATACGTGATTCTGCTGCTGTTACATTTTCAACAACGTTATCCAAGTTGTCGATTGTATGCTCAAGTCTGTTCTGTAAAGCACCAAATGTAGATCTTGCAGTTGAAACCTGCTCGATTGCAGATGCAATCTTAGCTAACTGATTCTTTGCTGTTGTTGTATCCTTAATAGATCCTACTAAATTAGCAATCGTAGCTAACTTAACTCCAGAAATCTTAATTGTGTTAGCTGAAGCTGCTGTATAACCAACGAAAATTTCTACTGCAGATCCCTTTAACATGAACTTGCCATTGAAGTCTGTTGTAGAACCAATACGACCGATTTCCTCCTTCAACTGCTGAACTTCATCATTGATAGCCTTGATATCTTTTGTAGAGTTTGTTCCGTTAGCTGCCTGAACTGCCAACTCATTCATTCTCTGAAGCATTGAATGTACTTCTGTTAAAGCACCTTCAGCTGTCTGTACTGCAGATACACCATCCTGTGCATTTGTAGAAGCTCTATCAAGACCTCTGATCTGCTTACGCATCTTCTCAGAAATTGAAAGACCAGCTGCATCATCTGCTGCACGGTTAATTCTGTAACCAGAAGATAACTTCTCTGTGCTCTTTGCCTGCTGTCCAGCTGTAATGTTAAGAACTCGGCTAGCGTTAGCTGCCTGCATATTGTGTTGTACTACCATAATTCATTCCTCCTTGAATATAATCTGTCTTCCATGACAGATGTGATTAATAATCAGTGATTCCACCTTCGCCGTACACGCTTTGGCTTCCTCACGAGCAAGTGCTTCCTGCCCTTGTACTTTCTATATCGGAGACATTCTACAATACTTAACACCCCAAATTCATTTTTTTCGAAAAGTTTTTGTATTTTTTTATGCTATACTATTTACATGATTGTATATAGAAAGAGGGATTTCACATGACAGAAAACAATAGTTATAAAGAATATACTGATTTTATAATGGATAAAACAGTTACACTTCTTGGCATCGATTCTCCAACCGGATACACGGAAGATGCTGCTGCCTGGGTAAAAAATGAATTCGAAGCATTAGGATTTCATGCTCATATCACCGGAAAAGGTGGCGTTCTGATAGAACTTGGTGGTGAAGACAAAGAAGATGGACTTTTCCTGGAAGCTCACACTGATACACTTGGTGCAATGGTTGCTTCCATCAAATCAAGCGGTCGTCTGCTTGTAACACCTTTAGGCGGAATGAATGCCAATAACGCTGAGACAGAAAATGTGCGAATCATCACCAAATTTGACGGAGATTATGAGGGGACTTTCCAACTGGAAAATGCCTCCATTCATGTAAACGGAGAATATGACGACATCAAAAGAACATTTGAAAACTGTGAAGTTGTTTTGGATGAAAATGTCGCAAGCAAAGAAGATGTAGAAAAGCTTGGCATCAGCATTGGAGATATCGTTTGTTTTGAACCAAACACACGCATTACCAAGTCTGGTTATATCAAGAGCCGCTTTTTAGATGACAAATTATCTGTCGGTATTTTACTTGGATTTGCCAAATACATAAAGGACAAGCAAATCACACCAAAACGCGCAATTTATGTACACGTTACGGTATTCGAAGAAGTGGGTCACGGTGGCTGCGCTTCCGTTCCTACCGGCGTAACCGAGGCAATCTCTGTAGATATGGGTTGTGTAGGTGAAAATCTCACCTGCACAGAGCATCAGGTATCAATTGCCGCAAAGGATTCTGGCGGTCCATATGCATATCCTGTTGTAAAGGGATTGATGGAAGCTGCCAAGAAAGTGAACGCAGACTACGCAGTAGATGTATATCCACATTACGGTTCTGACGTAGAAGCCACGTTGCGTGCTGGGTTCGACGTAAAACATGGTCTCATCGGTGCCGGTGTTTACGCTTCTCATGGTTATGAACGCAGTCATCGTGATGGTGTCGAAAATACTTTAAAACTTTTAGTTAGTTATGCATTGTAAAAAAAGGGAGTACGTGAAGCTAAGCTTTCGTACTCCCTTTACCTTTTCGGCATATATTCTTTTTAATCGTTACATATTCTTTCTAATCTCTTCAATCAATGTAATATCTGCTGGCAGCCATGCAACATCATCCAACTGGTTTCTTGTCAGCCATCTTGCCGCTTCATGCTCTTTTAAAACAAGGTCACCCTCTACAATTTCACACCAAAAGCAGTCCATGGATAGATGAAATTCCGGGTAATCGTATGCAATTGTTTCAATCAATTTCCCTACTTTTATTTCTGTGTCCAGTTCTTCCATGATTTCCCTTTTTAATGCATCCTGAGGCGTTTCCCCTTCTTCTATTTTTCCGCCTGGAAATTCCCATCCATCTTTAAATTCACCATATCCTCGTTGCGTTGCAAAAATGATTGGTTCGTCATCCTCATTTCTTGCCTTAATCACAGCAGCAACTACTCTAATTGTTTTCATAGTTCCTCCATTTATGCATTCACAATATACTCATAAATATCCTCTCGTACCGGGACATCAAGAATCCATTCTATCTCAACTGCAGTTTTCTCTGTATTTACCATTGTAAATTCCTTAGCATTTCCACTCGCAGTCATATGTCCCAAATAGTAAAATTCCTTTGAAATTTTATCATCTTTATTTTTTCTTACAAAGAGTTCTACTCGAATACCGCGTTCCTTGGCATTCAAAAAATTCTGTACATCTTCAGATTGCAAGCTTCTTCCAGATTTTGAAATTGCAATCAAACGATCTCGAAATCCTGGAACAAAATGGTCTTCATATTTTGTAGTGTCACTAATATCTTCTGCCTTGTCATAATTAATAAACACTGGAAATGTTTTTGTCTTTTTGTCAAACTTATAACCACCAATATTTAAAGGCACCTCATTCTGTTCCCAATTGAGCAAGCGGCAAACATCCTCATATGTGTATTTCTGATACAAAACCAAATCCGTTTGATCATACACATTTTTATAATCCCGTTCATATCGATTCATACCAAATTCGACGAGCTCATCCAAGATTTTATAGAAATCATCATTTGACATCATCTGCATAAATGATTTTGTTGGCTTATAATCACTTCCATCTTCTTCAATAAAGACGCACTGTGAATATGTTTTTTTACTTGCTCCTGCTGGAAATTCATTTGTCATAATATTTACTATGTTATCTTTTTGTTCCTGGCTGATAGCTTTTCCATACAGCTTCATATCCTCCAAGAGTCCTGCAAACAATCCCATTTTCGATAATCCGCGTGCATATGCAAGCATTCTCTTTATCATTTGAAGTTCTTGCATTCGTTTTCCCGTAGCCAATTTCTTTGAAACAAATTCAATTACTTTTTCCTCTTCTTGAGACAAACGCACCTTGTATTCTTTTTCATATTTTACTAAGAATTTATAATACGAACCAAGACTATTATTATCAAAAATCCGGACAACATCCATCTCACCATAATCATCAAAATCTCTTAATTTAGGAATACGTCCAAGCTTATTTTTCAAAGTTGTATAATTTTCTTTGATTAGTTTAATATCACTAAAATTGGCATTATCTACTGATGCAAATATTCTTCTTCTACTGATCTCATCAAAATGTACCGTGGAAGCCCCCGGAATAACTCTTCCTCCCTCCATAATATATCTGCGTATATTATCTTTGTTGTAGGATCGATCCCCAGATAATGCAATTGGAATCATGAAATTATTATTGTAATTACCGATAAAGTCAAGAATAACAACATATTCTTTTCCATTTGCTTTTCTAAGCCCACGACCAAGCTGTTGGATAAATACAATCGGCGACTGCGTCGGTCTTAGCATAATAACTTGATTTACCTCAACAATATCCACACCTTCGTTTAGAATTTCAACTGAAAAAATATAATCTAACGGTTCCATCTCAACCGTTGCATCTTCTTCATTCATTGCGAGTCTCTCAAATGCTATCTGTCGTTCCTGTTCCGATGCGCTACCATTCAGCGCTATCGTTCTGAATTTCCGCCCCATAGACACATTCATCATCTGGTTAAACTTCGCTGATAATTCCTCTGTTTCTTTAATATTGCTACAAAAAATCAGACCTTTAACCTTGTCCCCACTATATCCATAATATTCTACCTGCTCGATGATATGTTTCACTCTTTCATCGCTCGTAAGCATCGAAAAATCACGGTTTGTTTCCTTCTGATCTCCAATAATTGCCAAATCTGTTATACCAAAATAATGAAACGGGCAAAGCAGATTTTCTTCCATCGCCTGCTGCAATCGAATTTCATAAGCAATCTGATAGTTGAAAAGTTCGTATATATTTCTTCCTTCCACATTATCATCTCGCTTATCTGGAGTTGCTGTCATTCCAAGCCATAATTTCGGTTTAAAATGTTTCATCACCTTCTGATATGTATCTGCAGAAACATGGTGTGCTTCGTCCAAAATGATGCAATCAAATGCATTTTTCTCATATTGAAGCAAGTGTTCATCTCGGTTTAATGTCTGCACCGTTGCAAACACATAATCCGCATTATATTCATGGTATCCTGCTCCTACTAATCCCATAGAAACCGTTTTTGCAAATACTTTTTCATAGGATTTTTTAGTCTGTCTAGCCAATTGTCCACGATGAACAAGAAATAGCACTCGTTTAAAACCCAATTCTCTCATTGCAAAAGCAGATGCATATGTTTTTCCTGTTCCAGTTGCAGAGATTAGTAATGCTCTCTCTTCTCCCCCCTCTAGAATCTTGCGCAAATTTGCAATAAATCCCTGCTGCATAGAATTCGGTTTTAATCTATATTTTTCCAACGACGGAATTTCTTCACTTTTCGCAATTTCTCGTTGATGTTTTATGATATTGTAACGTTCTTTATAAACTTCGTAAAAATCTTCATATAATAGAGCATATTCGCTATTCCAAAGATTGTGGAATTCTTCTACGATTTTCTCGGCCACCTCACCATTTTCCGTAGAAACCAGTTTTGTATTCCATTCCTTATTTACCGTCAACGCCGCACTTGTCATATTCGAACTTCCAATAATAATCCGGTAAATCTCATCTTTTTTGAAAATGTAACCTTTTGTATGAAAACCATTTCCCGCCGCTTCCACATCATACATTTTCAAAGTAATATTTTTTAAACTATTAAGTTTCTCAAGCGCTTTCGGCTCGCTGAAATTCAGATAATTAGTTGTAAGAATCTGCCCTTTAACACCCTTTTTTTCCAGTTCTTTTAATGTCTGAAGAAGTGGTGTTACACCTCCCATCGTGATAAATGCAACACTAATCTGAAATTCCTCACAATGTAGCAATTCATCTTCGACCGACGAAATAACCTTTTTTCCATCTTCTGGATTATTTGACACAAATGCTGGCTTGTACGCCAGATTTGCCGCAACTGCACCATCTATATAAGCAGCACTTAAGCCATTTTGCAATTCATCGATTACATTTGCATCCATTACAAACTCTCCCTCGCATTTCATAACGCGCAAAACAAATACTCTGCTTAGTATTATACCTTATGGAGGGAGGATTTGTCATTGGATGGTTTTTGTTTTTATCTACATTTTTTCTACTGCATGTCCGATAAAAAAGCAATCTATTAGCGCCTTTTATATTGACTTTTCAGCACTATCAAGTTACAATCAACATTAAGAAATGGGTTTTGTTACTGAGTAAGGTCATTTGACTGGAAAAGATTGCTCGTTTCTTTTTTTATTTTCATAATATCGTATAAGTAATACTTCCCATCTTCATCATGTCTTACCAACATCGCAACATTAAAAACGTTGTATCTTTCTATTTCTCCATCCTCACCAAATACCGGAAGCGCAAATCTTGAATCATATGAATACCAACCATATTTAGCATCTTTACTATGCTTCTCCTTACGATTATCTTCATAAACCTCGTTTGTCGCTATTTTAAGCAATTCCGGCAATCCTTGTGCTGCATTTGCTTTTGCTTTCGCATTTGCTCCTTTCAAAATCCGAGTATAATTTGAGTGCGTATACTCATCAGGAATATCCGATCCAATATAAATCATTTTATTACAATCTTCTATCTGATAGAACTCTCCTACATACTGGCGCAAATACTTTTCAACTTCATCCCAATTAACCGCTCTTTTTCCCTTGAACAGAATATCGTGAATGAATACTGTTTTCTTTCCGTTCAAATCTTCAATAACATTTACTTTTCTTTCCAAGTTAATCTCCTAAACATTTACGTATTATAACGCATTGCGTTATGTTTGTTGCAAAAAATATACAGAGGACACATTTTAAGTATCCTCACTTTTGATTCGGCGCTCTATTTCCGCTCTGTATTTTAACAATCGCAATAAATAATCCGGAAGTTCTCTTTTCTCTGCTTCCCAATCTTGAACGGTACGATAGGGAATACCATAGTAGTCGCTAAATTCACGTCTGTTCATTCCCATTTTTTCTCGTAATTCTTTTACATCTTTTCCTCTACTCATGATTAAGTGCTCCCATCAAATTAACGCATTGCGTTATTTAATAATACACAATATATAATATGTTGTCAATTCGCTATCCTTCACACTATAATTCCTGTTCGTCCAAAAGATTTGTCATACTCTTTACACCTGTAAGGATGGTTGAACCATTGTGTAAGAGGGCAGAGCTCGATGGTGACATAATGCCGCTTAAACCCAAAGCAATTAATGTAGAGTTAAAAACTATAACAAATCTATAGTTACTGTGAATTCGTTCCATAAGGGCAGCACTGATTTTTCTCATAGTTACAAGTCTCATAAGATTGTCCGTCGAAATTGTAATATCTGCAATTTCTCTCGCAATTGCGGCTCCCGCTTCAATCGCAACTCCTACATCTGCCTCTGAAAGTGCCGGAGAATCGTTGACTCCGTCACCGATCATGACAACCTTGTGTCCAAGTTCCTTCTGCTTTCTGACATAAGCCGCCTTATCCTCCGGCAGCACCTCCGCGTAAAACTCATCAATTCCAATTTTTTCTGCGACCGCTCTGGCCGTCTTTAGATTGTCTCCAGTCATCATACAGATATTTTTGATACCAAGCTTATGAAGTTCCTTCATCACAAGTGAAGCTTCTTCCCTGACTGGATCAAAAATGCAAAGCACAGCTGTAAGCATGCCGTCTATCGCAAGATATATTCTTGAATACTCTGGTTTTATAGCGTCAAGCTTTTCCTTTTCTTCTGCCGGAATCCGGCAATGCTCATCCTCTATTACAAAATGGTAGCTTCCGATTACAACCTTTTTCTCTCCGATATAACTGCTGACACCGTGCGCTACTATATACTCAACCTTTGAATGCAGTTCCTCGTGGCTTAAGCCCTTTTCTTTGGCACCGTCTACTATGGCATTTGCCACAGAATGCGGATAATGTTCCTCAAGACAAGCTGCCACCCTAAGCATCTCATTAGGGTCTTCACCACCAAAGGTGATAACCTCCATGAGCTTTGGTGTCGCATAAGTCAGAGTACCGGTCTTATCGAAAACGATTGTGTCCGCCTCTGCCACAGCCTCCATGAACTTACCACCCTTTATGGATATACCATATTCTCTTGCCTCCCGGATGGCCGAGAGCACAGACAATGGCATGGATAGCTTCATAGCACATGAATAATCAACCATAAGGAAAGATAATGCCTTGGTCACATTTCTGGTAAAAAGATAGGTAAGTCCAAAGCCTGCCAGACTGTACGGTACAAGAGAGTCCGCCAGGTGGTATGCCTTTGCCTCCGTGTCTGACTTAAGCTTCTCTGATTCTTCAATCATCTGCACAATCTTATCGTATTTTCCCTTTCCTGACTCCTTTGTAACCGCAACGATGCACTCGCCCTCTTCTACTACCGTTCCTGCATAAACATAACTGTCCGCTTTTTTCACAACAGGTTCGGACTCACCTGTCATAGTAGATTGGTTCACCGTCATCTCACCATTTATCACCTTCCCATCAAGTGGAATAATTTAGTATTATTTGTAATCTTTGTTTTTGAGCAACGTACCGACAAACGGTATCGTTGCAAATTCCCGAGGATTGCTATCATAATACAGTCCAAGTTCTCTACACATTCTATCGTTCACATTATCTAACGCTTTCTTATATTCTGCATACGTTGGAGACAGAACCATCAAATTACTATTCTATCGCTCTGTTTGCAGAGGCAGCCAGACGAGGAGGAATACCATTAAAGGAATGTAGCGAGATTGTTGCAAATTATTACTCCGACATTACAAAGCTTGAAGATATTGAACAAATTGACTTTTTAATCGGACGCTGCGCTCTTTTCTTTGCAGAGAAAGTCCACTCTATTCCGCTACCCCAAAATCTTGATCAGTCACTGCTCTCAAGTATTCATTTCATACGCCAAAATGTGTATTCGAGCCTCACTGTAGATGATGTTGCTCAACAATTGGGCTATAGTCGATCACATACAAGCAAACTTTTTCATGAAGAGCTTGGATTTACACCAGGGGAATTTATTATCCGTACGAAGCTCGAGGAATCGAAGATTCTACTAGCTCATTCCGACAAATCTCTTTCAGAAATAGCATCCTTGTTAACATTTGCTAACCAGAGCCATTTTCAGAGATCCTTTAAGAAACACTATAATATCACCCCTCTACAATATAGAAAAAAAAGTCTGGGCACTTCAATTCCGAATCAATACCCACAAACCTAAAGATGGCAGAAGCATGCATGCCTCTGCCATCTCCTATAAAATAACAAGATTCCACCTTCTCCTAGCATAAAAGAATGGCACGCTTGTATGATGACATTGATGGAACACCGTTGTTCTTTGCCTCAATCACAATATGAATCTCAACAACACCATCATAAGTTCCGGCTTCCTTTATTTGCTGGCTTCTACCATTTATCTTCTTTTTTTCATTTTTGGCTAATAGTTGTAGTGGTATTGACGAGGACTTTTCTTTCAGATTTTATTTCCCCGTATTATTTTTTCATCTTATCTTTCATAGATTGCTACTCCTCTTTAGGAATCTGATTCAGCATTTTATTTACTTCCACTACCATTTCCGTTGGAATCACGCCTCCTGCCATTTTAAGCTGCGCCTCTAAAGACATCTGTTCCATCTGACGCTGCATTTCGTCGGATACCTTTGTATTTTTTGCCACATCTCCATACTTTTCAATGGTTTTCTCTGCCATCTTTTCCATCGCTTTAGCAAGAATGACTGCAGCCTTAGGGTTTGCTTTTAAATCCGCTATTTTATCCTTAATGGAAAAATATCCCACAGGAGTCTGCATATCCTCACGTTCAAACCAGTTGACAATCGTTTCTCTTGGCAGGATGTAAGACCGGTTTGGTTCAGATACCTTACGGATGCGGATACTGTCAGTCACTTTTGCAGTTACTCCATCCATTGTATCCGGCACTTCAGCTGCTGCTTCAATGCTATGCTCCCCGTTAATCGGTACTTCAAATACAAAAATCTTATCCGCCTCTTTTGCTTCAGCTTTCACTCCATCCACAAAAAGTGTTACTTTCGGCAAATTGGAATACACCTTTACCTCTGTTATATCTTCTGCCCTGTCAATATAGCGGCTGCCACACACATGGACAAATGGTTCCTTAGAAAGATATGCCTTATAGATATAAAATGCATCCTTCTTTATTTTTCGGTCGAAGGTAACAAGTCCCTTATGGTTCACTCCCTTTTCTCCACCGTCTTCCCTGCCGTCTGCCGCAAAATCAAACATATTCCATACATGCATTGCCCAGATATAAGGACGCTCTTTCCACATCTTCAACATATGTTCATGGTAGACTGCCTGGTATTCTTCCGTATAATCTCCCTTTTCCGGCTTTCCTGTCTGATAACAGATGGTTGCATCTGCACCATATTCGGACAAACCAATGGCAGTATCCGGATACTTCGCATGAAAGCTGTCAAACCATGTATCATTTTCCTCTTTTTCTCCTACATACCAACCATAATACAGATTATAGGAACGGATATCCGGTAATTTCACAATGGACTCCGCGGTGTCTAAAATAAATACATTTGCCATGGTAGTCGGACGTGTTGCATCCAGCTTGTGACAAAGCTCATTTAGAATCACATGATTCTCCATCAAATCCTCTGTCACGCCTCCGCTTGTAGTAATTTCGTTAGAAAGCCCCCAACAGATGATGGATGGGTGATTATAATTCTGAATTACAAGCTCTGTCATCTGACTGATGGTATTCTCCCTTCCTTCCGGCATATGCTCCGTAATATAAGGAATTTCAGCCCACACAATCAGACCACGCTCGTCGCACAAGTCATAGAAATACTGATCATGCTGATAATGTGCCAGTCGAATGGTATTTGCTCCAAGCTCGCAAATAATATCCATATCTTCCCGGTGCATCTCTTTTGTAAGTGCATTTCCAGCATCTCTTCGATCCTGATGTCTGGCCACACCACAGAGCGGATAGCTTCTGCCATTTAAGAAAAATCCTTTTTCCGGATCCACCGAATAGGTACGGCAACCGAATCTGGTGTCAATCTCATCAATTGCCTTATCCATTTCAAAAAGCTGCACGGTTACCGTATATAAGTATGGATTTTCTAATCCATCCCATAGAGACACATTTTTTATTGTAAGCTCTGCTTCCAAATGATTCTCTGCCACTTCGGTTTCTGTTGAAGCAACCACATTTTTGTCTGCATCGTGGATGGTAATTACTGTTTTCCCTTCTGATGTCACATTTTCCGTCCATGCTTCTATTTTAATTTTAGCATCCGGATTTCCTAATGTCACCTGCGGAGTAACCTTTATTCCATTTCCTCCAAAATAACCTAATGCGAAATGCTCTTTTGGTACCGTAATCAGATATACATCCCGATAGATTCCACCATAAAAGGTAAAATCTGCCTTCTGCGGATAAACTCTGCGGTTTACGCCATTATCTACTGAAATAGCCAGCACATTTTCTTCCTGCAATACTTCTGTTATGTTAACACGAAATGTAGAATACCCACCTTCATGCTGTGCCAGCTTCTGTCCATTCACATACACATTTGCACTCATTCCTACACCGCGGAATTCAATCCATGCTTCTTCCTCTTCCATAAGTTCCGGTCTTACAAACTTTTTCACATACCAGCAGGTGCCACGATAATAATCATTTCCTCCATCCTGTCCATCCTCTGCGTTCCATGTGTGTGGAAGGGAAATGTGATCTCCTACTGCTGTCATTGCTGCTTCCATGCCCACATTCTCTTTTATAAAAATCCAGTCATCATTTATTTTATATGTCTGTCGCATTCTTTTTTTCTCCAATCTATTTTTACTTATTAATTTAGCAAAACACCGCCTTTTAATAAGGCGGTGCTGCTATAGGTGTGGTATTAATTCTCAGCATCGGTACGTTATATTCATTTCCATATCACTCTACATCTCTTAGCAGAGCATCCACCTTTTCCATTTCTGCATTCATTTTCCCATCACCGTACCTGCATAAAATCTGTTTCAAAGAAAATTCCCACATGCTTTTCGGTAATTGCATAAGCATTGGTGCCTCTTGTTCCAAAATCGCCCTGCATTTTTCATTTGATACCAATTCCTTCATTGGAATTTCCAAACTGTATACTTTGCGCAAATATTCTGTGGTTTTATAGCTCACTTCATAACTTCCTGCTTCCAGTATGCAAATACCATCTTCCACATTCTTAAACATCGTATTGCAACTTTCTCTAAAAAGCTCTTCCGGTGCATATGGCAGTTTCAGGTAAGCAATACAGCCAAAAGGTACCGTAACCTCTACTGTCATGTGTTCTGCGTCAGTCTCCTTCCAAGCAACCTCATAGGTTCCGGCAGCCGAAGCATATTTCGCTTTTAGACTGCGTATTCTCCAATCTGGTTTTGGTTCCAGCCTCACTTTACAAAATCCCGGTGCATCTTCGCAGAGGCAGATACCTGCCATATGTCGCCACATCCATTCTACAATAGAACCATAAGCATAATGATTCAGGCTGTTCATACCTTCTTCCGAAATTCTGCCATCCGGTAAAATACTGTTCCAGCGTTCCCATACGGTAGTTGCTCCCATTTTTACTTCATACAACCATCCCGGACATTCCTCATTAAGCAGCAAATCATATGCCATCTTTGTTTCACCGATATCCGAAAGCACATTACATAATAAAGGTGTGCCAATAAAGCCAGTTCGAAGCTGTCCCTCTACATCATTTAAAGCCTTAACCAGAGCCTGTCTGTTTCGTTCCACTTTATCAGTTAAACCATATTGGAGCGTCAGCAAATAGCCCGTCTGTGTATCAATACAGCAACGACCTGTTTTTGAAAAAAATTCTTCTTGTATTCCTTCTAGTATTTTTTCCGCTAAAGCCTCATATTTCTCTGCATCTGCTGTGTTTCCAAGCAAATTAGCTGTCTTGGCAACAATCTGTACACTATTCCGGTAGTAAACATCTGCAATAAAGGCTTCATCTGTCCTTCCTTTTGTCTGGTCCGGTCGATTAGACGGATGATCCAGTGCCAACCAATCTCCATAATGAAATACCTTCCGCCAGCCATGCGTATCTCCATCTATGTCTGTAATATAATCAACCCATGCCTTCATGCTTTCATATTGTTCAGCTAAAATAGACATGTCTCCATTATATAAATACAGTATCCACGGGATGATACAGACCGCATCTCCCCATGCACTTGAACAACCAGTCATCCCTGCAGAAGGAATGACATCCGGAACCATTCCATGATTTTTCCTCTGCTCCTGTGCCATATCTTTTAAATATTTACGGAAAAAAGCATAGCAGTCAGTTAAATAATTTGCAGTTGGGCAAAATACCTGAGCATCTCCTGTCCATCCCAGTCGCTCATTTCGCTGCGGGCAGTCCGTTGGGACATCCAAAAAATTACTCTTTTGTCCCCATTTAACATTAGAAATCAATTGATTCACCAAAACATTACCCGTAGTTAATTCTCCCCGCGGTTCAATTTCTGAATATAGTGACAATCCGGTAAAGTCTTCCTTCTTTAAATCCGGTATTCCCTCCACCTTAACATACCGATAGCCATAAAAGGTAAAATGTGGTTGTAGAATATGTTCATTTCCATCCGATACCCATATATACTCTGCTTTGGCAAGTCGCAGGTTTCCCCGATAAAAATTACCATTCTGCAGCACTTCGCCAAATTGCAGATGCACTCTGGTTCCCCTCGGCACATGCGTTCTCAGTCGGAAGGTTCCTGCCATATTCTGTCCAAGGTCAATGACCGTTTCTCCCGCAGGTGTTACTATGATGTCTTTAACAGTTAATTCCTCATGGACACTTACCGGTACACTATAACGAGCCACCAATGGGGCCATCTCTTCTGTACACAATTCTGCCGATACCGGTTCTTCCTCCGTTAAAGTCGCGTCCTCCGTCTCACCATCATAAATCCCAGAAGCAAGAATATTACTTCGTGATACCATCCAGTTTTCATCTGTACCAAATGTCTCATGTCTTCCGTCTTCATAAAGCACATGTATCTCTGCAATTAACTTCCAATTTCCTGAGTAAGCAGGCTCTCCTGTTCTGCTCGCAGTCAGACCAAATGGGCTTTTGTACCAACCATTTCCTAATAATACTGAAATGTGATTTTTTCTTTCCAAGTCCTCAGTAATGTCGTAAGTCTGATATTGCAACCAGCTCTGATAGTCATTGGAATAAGGTGTCATAAACTCACACCCGATTTTTTTCCCATTCAAATATACTTCATATAATCCCAGTCCACAAATATACAATCTGGCAGAAGCAACTTTCCCTTCTAACAACAGTTCGTTGCTAAAAATAGGATGCCTCGCTTCTTTAGAATCACAGGTAATCCACTTCGCCGCCCACGGTTCATCCTGCTTTGCGGTTTCAAACCAGTTTAAGCTGCTTACCGCTTCCTCTCCTGCATCCGAATGAACTTCAACATTCCAGTAGTAACGTGTGCATGGCGCCAGTTCAATTTTTATTGTATATGCAATGCTACTTATTTGACTGCTTAATCCACTGTCATAAATTACATTTTTACACTCTTTATCCGTATAAACACGAATACGTGCAGCTGTCTGCTTTTTTCCCTTCGCCTGTTCCACTACATAGGAAAAAGTCACATGTTCCATGTGGTAGCCCAATGGATTTTTTAAATGATTTACTTTACAGGCAATGATATTCATAGCCCTCCTCCTTATACGTTTCCAGCATTTATACCTCTACATCATCCGAATCACATCGCCTTCCGTAATTCCGTTTTCATTAAAGCTGTCCACACAGATATAATACTCCTGTCCTTTAATAAGCGTTGACAGATTCACCTCTGTCGCCCCGTATACCATCCAGCTGCAGTAGAGCTTGTCCGGTGCTATGCCATAGCGCACATTACACCCCTGCGCTCCATCAATCGGCTCCCAGCTCACTAGTCCGTCTAAGTCTCCCGTTCGGATGGCTTTTGCCTTCGCCTTTTCGGGTTTTGAACCGTTTGCAGTTCCAAAAACACGCAGTCCGCTGATGCGAAGCGGCTGTCCATATGGAAGCTTTGCCCCGGTAATACGAATATAACGTGCCATAATACCATCCAGATACTCGTAATAACCATTGGAGCATTCTCTTGACACTTCCTCAAGCACACTCCACGCTTCTCCGTCAAGACTCATTTCAATGCGATAGGAAGATGTCACCGGCTTCTGTTCGATATACCGTTTTTCCCCAAGAGAACCCCCATAGATATCCTCCGGATATTCCACGGCCAGATTTTCATCAGCCAGATTCACCTGAATTGCATGTACCTCGGATTGTTTTTCCAAATCCACACAGTACCACTCAGACTCTTTATTTGTTGCAGCACTCCACCAGCTCCGAATATCCTCATCCACTGCAAGCTTCACATTGCTACCCTCTGCTGTGGATGAAGCTGTCGCCGGTTTTTGATAGGATAAAAGCATCCATTCTGGTTTTATGGACCAAGGATCAAATTTTCCCTCCGGAATCCGCATCGGATAATCTGCAAAATTTTGGTTACAAAACAGGATTCCATCCTCATCAAAACCGGCTGGGAACAGACCGACCCTGCGTTCAAAATTGTGGTTGACACTGATGCGCATCGTGGAAGCATGCCAGTAATTTCCGTAAGCATCCGCTATCGTGCTTCCGTGACCTGCAGCATGAATAAATCCGCCCGGCTTACTGGAATAAGGATTGCTGGACTGCACCGTAAATGGTCCTAACGGTGTGTCCGATACATAGACACCATCTGCATAAGTATTGAACTGGGTTCCCGGAACCGCATATTGAAGATAATATTTACCATTATGCTTCGTCATAAATGCCCCTTCGATATAAGGACGTCCTGCAGATTTTACCATACGCATAAGCCGCTCTCTGGTAAATCCTGCTGTGTCCGGCATGTGCTCCGGAAGTTCAAACTCTCCTGTTTCCGGATTCGTGCAGCTTGCAATAAACTCATAAAGCCCGCCTTCTTTCAGCACAACGCCATTTTCACCGGCGCGCTCATATCCTAATACATCCTCATGTCCTTCCAGTAATGGCACTGGATCTCCTATAGGAGTCATTGTCACCTGGTCCATCTCCACGCCAAAAATCGGGTCCATATTACTGCAGCCCCAATAAAAATATACCCGTCCGTCATCATCACAGAACATATCAGGGTCCCAGAAATCAAAAGGTGCAGATACCTCCTCAAAATCATCCTCAAGCGGATTTGCTGAGCGCAGAATTGGGCAGTTCACCCCTCTTCTGGAAGCACAGAAATAAAGATAATCTCCCACCTGCCTTACATCCGGTGCATAATCATAAATCAATAAATCCTTATTTCCATGAAACTTCCAGTCCAACAGGTCCTTACTGTACCAGAATCCGGATGCCATGGATACAAAGATATAATAGGTTCCCTTATAAAAAATCAAGGTTGGATCCGCACCCTCACGGAAGACACTGCGCTCTCCCTGAATCAACATATGTTGATAGCGGTAGGATAAATCCAGTGGGTTACAAAATGTTTGACGTTTCATATGATATTTCTCCTTCTCTATAAATAGGCAAATAGTTTAAGTTTTAAAAGCGTAGGCTCCTGATACATTGTATTGACCACCTCATCACCGTTAAGTCTGCGTCCCGGAATCCAAATTCCATTTTCAAAATGTCCCTCTTCAAGAGCCAGCACATCTGCATTCGGTCTGTCTGAATCCGTGGAAAAATATCCAAATGCCGCTGCATGAATCAGAATATAAAAGGTGTCCTCTGACTCCTTTAAAATCATGCAGACGCTATCCTTTCTGACAATCATTGGTGTATCGAGTGCAATCTGGAAACCAAAAGTTCCAAACAGCATCTTATCTTCTTCTTTGCGCTCACAGGAAACAGCCTGCAAATCAGAGGTTCCATACTTTTCAGTCAATAAAGGCATCATCTCATGCAGCGTACGGGTATACCATCCATATTCTTCCACGTTCATAGGCGTTTTCAATGCCGGATCTTCCACATCCACCCCAAACAGATAGGACTGTGTTGCAGAAAACGGCTGTCCCATATCCTCAAATCCAAATGGAGAATAACAGAGTGCATGATAATGTCCGATACAGTACACCTCTCTCGGCCCCGCATAGCTGTGCGTCGCACATTCCGGAATAAATAAAGGCGTATTTCTTCTTGTATATTCATCACAGATTTCCAAAAAATTCTGCACATAAATATCCGGTGCAATAATATCAATATTTGGTGCACAGCAGGCCCATACCTCCATCATCCGAGACACCGGTCCTCCCGCCGGATAAGTTCCGGGTGCTCCACCCTTATCAAGCCAGCAGTTTGCCGTCATCGGAATTGAGTATTCTCTTTTTCCTGCCTTAGCTACTGCATTCACATAGCTTGCAGTATAATAAGCGCTAAAAATCTCCTCCGCACAGTTTCCAAATACCTCTGTCCAGCTTCCCTCATGTGCACCATTTTCTACTTCCCATTTCACATCCGGCACCATCGTATCCGTATGCTGTTTCATATAAGAAGCAAACTCATTTGGCACTTTTGCAGAAAAAATTGCATCCGCCTCATTTGAGTTTTCCCTTGCCGTACCCATAAGTCCTGTCTCATTCTCCACCTGAACCATAATCACGGTCTGGCTTTCACGATCTATCTCTCTGATATGCTTCATCAACATAGAAAAAGCTTTCGCATCCGCCTGCTTTGTCTCCTCACACAGATAAGAAAGCGTCGTATACGGCATACCATAGAAGTCCTTCCTGCGAATAAAATTCTTTCCCTTCTCTACTTGAGCGCGCTTAAAGCGCTTTAAATCTGTTTTCACCCATTCCGGCGCATAATAACACTGTGCATTTTTCCAGGCTCCAAACCACAAAAGACCTAGTTTTTTCCCACGTCTTCTCGCCTGTATAATTAAGCCGTCCACCAACGAGAAATCAAATTTCCCCTCCTCGGGTTCAATAAGCTCCCACGTCACCGGCAGCAGCAGGCTGTTCAAGCCCAAAGCATCTGCCTTGTCATACACCTGTTCCATGTATTCCACTGAAGAAGAATTGGAATTGTGAACTTCACCTGAAAGCATTATGAAAGGCTTGTCACCTACCATCAGCATCTTTTTTCCGTTTTGTTCCACGATATGTATCCTACTCATCTTATCTTACTCTCCTCTTAAAAACTTCCATAAAAAAAACAATATCTCTTATAAGATAATTATAAGAAATATTGTCTTTTCTTCTTAGAATAATTTTTAAGAAAACTAGCACAAATTTACTTTTTTATTTTGCCAGCTTCATCATATTGCGATACTGCTTGGCTGTCTGGTTCTGATATTTCTTGAACAAACGTGCATAATAATTCTCGTCATAGATACCAACGCGCTCCGCCACCTCCTGAATTGGCAGTTCCGTAGCAGCCAAAAGCACCAATGACTCATGTATCCGTTTTTCATTTATATAATCCGTCAGTGTCTTGCCCGTTTCCTTTTTAAACTGCGCAGACAGGTAACTGGAGCTCACATTGACCTGCTCCGAAATAAGTTTTAATGACAGAGGTTCCCTGATGTGAAAATCAATATAGTTTAGCGCATCCCGCACCATAGGAGAATGTCCCTGTAACGAGTGATTTCGCACCAGGAGACAATATGTGTGCATCATATCCCTGCTTACAGAAGCCAACTCATTGATATGTATACAGTTTTCTATATTCTTTGCAAAATTTTCAGAAACACGGTCAATATACGCCGGATGTACATCTGCCTGCTGTACAGCCTTGCGGAAAAGCGTATTCCAAACTATCATGAGGTTCTTCACATCCCGAAGGGTATCCTGACTTCTTGGTTTCAGACGGTAATGCTGGAATTTCTTATCAGCCTCAATCACCTTTTCCATATCTCCCGTGCGGACAGCAGCCATCATCATTTCTTCATAAAGATAGCGCTCCTCAATCGCAGCCATCGATAACCCATGTTCTTCTCCCAGATTCATGTTTTTCGATTCCATCCTAATTCTATAGGCATCTTCCATTCTCCTGATTTGCAGCCCTTCCCTATCATGAAAAATATAACCCATCTGCGTAAGAACGACGCCTTCGATTGCATCCGAAATCATCAGCAATGGAACACTATAATAGTATTCCTTAAGTTCATTGATAAGATAAAGCGAAAGTTGATTCCGTTGTATCATCTTCTCCACAATGTATTCCGGCTCCTCCATAATATAAGGACCAATCAATAGGAATTCCTTTTCTGTTCCTTTTCTGTATTCTTCCGGAATCAAAAAACTCATATAATACTCCTCAAAGGAATCCCGCACGATATAAAGTATTTTTTCCTCATACCATTGCTCCATATTTCCTATCTGGCGCAAAATATCATCAGGATATTGCAAAAACCTACGAAGGCCTTGGTCATACTCGATATCCGGATTCGTCTGACTGCTCAAACACATGACATTGATGCCAAATGCATTCACCAACTCTTCTAATTGTCTGATTAAATCTACCTGCATACGCTTCTCACCCCATACCCTATGAGATAAATAATATATTTTCATTATATCAAAAATTAAGAAGCGCTACAATCGAAAAGACTGGTCCTTCTGTTCCAGCCTTTTTACATATAATCTTTATAAAATATCACTGCAGTTCTTCCGGTTTGAGCAAAATCAGAACGCACAGGAGGCCTTTCTTGATCTGCTTGACACTTATTCCGGAAAAAGCAACACCTGTTAAGCATAAGTTACAGATTTATTTCTGCTGAGCATATGCTTCCAAAAAGGTAGAACAGATTTTTCTCAGTCTGTCTGCAATCTCTTCCGGTGGAGTTTGCATTCCTTCTTTCATCCATGCAGAAATCAGATAGCCGCAGCCACCTGCAACAAACAGATATGCCGCATCTTTTTCTTCTTCAGTACATCCGGGCATATGCTGTGCCAGACGTGGTCTGCATCCCCGATAGAATAATTCTGAGATACGTGTAGCAAAGCTCGGGTCACCATTGGGAGAAGTAAGTAGCGCATACGAATTCTCTTTGTTCATCATTCCCTTAATGATTTTAATTAATAATCCCTGGGATGTACTTTCACAACTGTCTTTGATACTTTGCTGCATTCCTTCCAGTACCTCTTCCTCCAGCTTTTGCATTAATTCAAACTGGTCTGCATAATGCGTGTAAAAAGTAGCACGGTTAATCTCTGCTATGTCGCAGATTTCCTTTACCGTAATTTTATTAATCGGCTTTTTCTCTAAGCACTCAAAAAATGCTTCCCTGATTCTCATTCGCGTATATCTGACTCTTGCATCCGTTTTCATTCCAAGCACCTCCTTATAATTTTTGTTGATAGTATAAGCGTATACGCTGCGTGCAGGTCAAGAGTTTTTCGCCTTTCTTCTAAAAATGGGCAATCCCGATTTCAGGACTGCCCATTCCTTCTGCTAATTATGTGATTTTTTCTAATTTATTCTTCATAATCATCGTTCCTTGGAATTTCTAATTACTTCTTGAATTTATATCTTCCTTTTCCGTGACCCGACACTGGTTCAATAATATCCGCCTGCACCAAATTGGAAAGAAGTTTTGAAGCACCTGAACCTTTCAGCTCAAGAAGCTCCATAACTGCACTTCTTCCAAACACCTCATCAAAGCCAAACTTTTCAAAGAGTTTATGGATATGTTCTGTCGTTTTTACCGAAAAATCGCTAGCTTTTTCGGAAAGCACACTCTCAATATCCACTTTTGGGTCTTGAATGTTCACTTTTTCATTCTCAATATCCACTTCTTCATCTCCAATGTCCACTTTTTCTTCATTCAAAAGTCCACTTATATGAAGATTTCGATTATGAAGCTCATTCTTCTCGTTCAAAAGCAGATTTCTGAGAAATGTTTCCAGATACTCTGTTGTTTCATGAATACCTTTTTGCAGATTCGTATAGTTTGCACGGACAAGTGCATTTCTAAAATACCACGCATTTTCCGCAAATATATCATTAGTTGCAGAAAAACCCAGTGTCCTTAAATATTTAATGAAGAATACTGCCGTTGTTCTCGTATTGCCTTCCCCGAAGATATGAATTTGCCATAGTCTTGAAATGAATACCGCTAGATGATGGATAATCTCGTCCATGGAAAGCCCTTTATAACTAAAATCCTTCTCCTGCGAGAAATCGTATTCAAGCGTGGCTCGCAATTCTGAAGCACTACCATACATAACAGCCCCATCAAGCACCCATTCTTTCTTTGTGATGTTGTACTCTCTAATCTTTCCGGCGTGTTTATAGATACCCTGAAAGAGTTTGCGGTGAATAGCAATATACTCATTGGGTGAAAATGAAAATGCTGTTTCAGAAAGGATTTCTGCAATACGAGAAGAAACCTTATCTGCTTCTTCCGTACGTTCGTCATCAGATAAATGTGCAGGTTTTTCTTCATAGTAACTATCAATAAGACTCTGCGCTTCTTTCATCGTAATCTTGCCTTCAATATTCCGAATGGCAGTATCAATCAAATATTTAGATGGTTTGAGTCCATCCACTGCCTGAAGTCCGATTGCCGTACTCCAAGCATAACCCTTATAAAATTGATCCGGTTCAGACTCTCTCAAATATTCCTTAAATGGGTCTTTTTCCATATCCACTACCTCGCTTCATAGCTTTATAATCCAACGAATTGTCTTGTGTATTTTTCAAAAGATTTTCAAAGAAATCAACTGCAGCAACAAGATCCATATCATTCGGATGCCCCTTAGCGACACCACCTATAAGCTTAAATGGCCCAAATGTGTCATATCCCTTGCAAGAGAATTTTCCTACTATCTCTGCTCCCTTACTTTCGATAATTGGTTCAATTGATTTATATGCCTCACTTCCACCATATGTACAAATCAAAAATACTTTTTTATCTTCTATTTCATTTACCGAAGCCAAATCAAGTACGGATTGATGGAACTTTCCAAAATATATACCCGAAGCAAATCCTATCAAATCATACTCTGACAAATTCTTTTCCTTTATCTGGGTTGCATCTATTAAATCCAACTCTTCATTTTTCGCAATTTCATCTACGATTTTCTTTGTATTTCCGTGATGCACCGATGCATATACTATTGCTGTTTTCATCCTAGGTCAATGCCATCCTTTCCACAATTTATTTTGTCATACTTTTAATCTTTTTTCCCATAACTATCATACCGATACGTGCGCATTCTGACAACTGATTTATCTTCCAGTCAACTTGGTCAACGGCGGGAATTTGGCAATTAAATATTTCTCTCTCAAAGGGTAGTTTAACTTTTACTTAGAATTATCTTTTTTAATAACTAAGTTGTAATTGCTATCATAATACAGTCCAAGTTCTCTACACATTCTATCGTTCACATTATCTAACGCTTTCTTATATTCTGCATACAGTGGAGACAAAACCATCAAATTAGGAATGAATATATCGTTATAGCCTTTATTTTGTAACTCTTTCTGCATTTTTCTCTGTGCAACAAATGCGGGATGGTATTTCATTACACCGTTTTTTATTTTGGCACCCTTCCATACTTTTTCTTTTAGTCTTTCGTATTCACTTTCGCTCATATCACGATAATAGGCTATCATGTCATCTGCAGTTCTGGTTTCTTGTGCGATTCCACCTATCATCTTCGCACCTATTCCCATAATAAAAGGAACTTTCAATGTTGTTTCATCGCAATATTCTAATATATTCTGTAAGGCTTGCTTCTGTTCCAGAGTCTTTAACCTTACATTAAGAAATGGTTTGAAATGACTTTTAAAATAATCTCCCCATTCTTTTCCCGGTAGCAAAGATTCAACCGCATTTTCAACGGTTTGATAATCAAGTGCCTCATTTGCTTTGTCTGCGTCACCGTCATCTATAAATTGCTTCAAAGCTTCAAGCTCTGAGTCTTTTAAAACTTTTTCCTGCATTTTTTCTTGATAAATACGAAGAAGAATACTTTTGTCGCCAGTTTCCAAAAGGCTCTGTATGTCTTTAATGCTAATACCAAGTTTTCTATATACTGAAATCTTTTTTAAAATTTCGACATCTTGTGCAGAATAGTTACGATACCCATTGTTATCTTTATCCACTGACAACAATCCTTTTTCTTCATAATACTTAATTGCACGCTTTGTCATTCCGACCTCATTTATAATTTCACTCAATAACATCGGATGCACCTCCTTATGATTTATGTTGATAGTATAAGCGTATACGCTGCGTACAGGTCAAGAGTTTTTCATCCTCTGAATCCTTAAGGTTGTTCACTGCTGAAAGCAACATACCACAAGATTCCATTCCCATCATAGCTCTTGGTGGAAGGTTTGTAATAGCAATCAAGGTCTTGCCAACTAATTCTTCCGGTTCATAGTATGCATGAATACCAGAAAGGAATCCAAGCTCTTCATTGTCGGGAAATTTCCGGTTTTGATTGTTTTGTTTACATCCGCCAAGATGCAACTCAATCTTACCTTGAGGTTCTTTTTTATTCAATTGGCGCTATTTATGAATTACAGGAATGCTCCTATAATGTAAAAAAGCAATGGACTAACTCCTGTAGCCATTGCTTCTTACTAAATTTAATTTAAATATGTTAAAGATTAATTGATAGAACTTCCAACTTCACTAATGAAAACATGTTCTTATTTTATGCGAAATCTCCGCATCTACAAAGCCTTTTTTTGCCATGTCGTCGAGTATGTCACATGTTTTTTCATGCGACATTCCTTTCTTATAGGGACGCTCTTCCGTAAGTGCCTGATAAATATCAACACAAGCCATTATTCTTTCTTGTTCATTTAATTCATCTGCTGTTTTTCCAAACGGATAACCCTTCCCATTTAGTTTTTCATGATGTAGCGCTGCCCAATCACGTATTTCTTCAAAATCGTCTACTTGTGACAATATAAGATATGTATAACCCGCATGATTTTTCATTTTATCAAATTCTTCATCTGTAAGCTTATCCGGTTTTTCTAATATTTCATTGCCTACCGCCATTTTTCCGATGTCGTGCAATGCTCCTGCTAAATACATTTTTTCTACATCTAAAACATCATAGCCGATATACTTTGCATACTGCGCTGCCTTTTCTGCAACACCCATAGAGTGCTTGCTTGTAAATGGAGATTTATAGTCAACAATATTCGCAAAGAAGTCTGCAATATTTTTACAAATATTCCAATCAACCATCTGTTTTTTTCTTGGAACCATCTCCCATAACTTCGACTCAAAAGTTCCATCCTCGAACGAATGAAAAGTTTCTTTTGATATCATTTTAAAAAAAGCTTCGGCGCATTCGTAATCAAATAATTGTCCCTTTTGTTTTACAAGAAATTCACAACATATATCCCATTTTTCCTGTTTAAATTCCCAACTGCTTGCCATAGCGTCCACAACATCTGCAAGATGAATAATCCTCGCAAACAAAGGTGTCTCTTGCCAAACTTTTTTAAATGGACCTCTTCCATTAGCATGCTCATGATGATATAAAATCACATTTGAAACATTTGTCTTAAATGGGATTTTAGCAATATTGTTTTCACCATAAATACAGTGAAGATTTGTTTTTTCATTCAAAGTTTCATCACTTACATCTATACCATGATTCTTTTGTACTTCTTCTGCAATATATTGTGTCAAAGCATTATCATGTAGTAACGCACAAATTGCCAGATCTTGCAATGCATCACTTTCAACATTCCAATATTTTGCCATGCATACACTCATGTAAGCAACTCTTTTTCCATGCTTATTTGAAATATTCACCAGTTCGGCTTCTATACAATCTAACGCATCAGAACACGCTCCTAACAAACCGACTATATCAATGCTTAGTTGTTTCTCATCCATAAATGTCTTTCATAAACTCCTACCTAATTTATATCATCCCTGCGGAATCTGTCCATCCACATGCAAAATATGATTTACTAGCCATTCCGTAAGATAGGTCAAAATCTTCATAATCTGCTCATCCTGATTTTCTTCTTCTTTGTTATGGCTTTCCATAAATTCATCTAGTTTTTCAATAAAAGCCTGATGCTGAATCTTTTGTGTAAATAATTTATTATAATGAATGGATTCCATATATGCCTCTTCATCTGCTAAATGTTTCACCGTATAATCGTATAGTTTTTCTAATAGTATATCTACTCTATCATATTTATCCGGTGTAAATTCATCATTTAATAATTCATATGCTTCATCCGCATATGCAAACAACTGCTCATGTTGTTCGTCAATCATTTTTATTCCAATATAATACTCTGGTTTCATCTCAAACATAATCTTACTCCTTTTCTTCTTTATTAAAACTTGCTCATACAATATTATTATTGAGACTAGTTCCTAATAGTGATTATAAACCCATTATAAGTTTTGTCAATAAAAATAGTAATTATTCTCATTTTTTCTCTTATAGATCGCGTAGATGCTCTTATAAAACAACCCCATCCTTAAAAATGGAAATGCTTCTGTATCCACGCTTCTCAGTCT
>URCQ01000016.1 GCA_900546435.1 uncultured Pseudobutyrivibrio sp.
TTTTGTGCTGAATGATGACCGCGCGAATCTCTACAAAAGAATTGATGCGCGCGTCGATCGGATGATGGAGAATGGTCTATTTGAAGAAGTACAGAAGCTATATGATATGGGATATACAAAAGATATGGTTTCGATGCAAGGACTTGGCTATAAAGAACTGATTGATGTCATTGAACAGAGGTGTTCTTTAGAAGAAGGAATTTACCGTATCAAGCGGGATACGAGACATTTTGCAAAACGACAGTTGACCTGGTTTCATAGTAAGCCGGAAGTTATATGGATAAATAAACCGGATTATCAATACAATGATGAGCAGATTTTAAATGCAATGTTAGAAAAGATACAGAATAAATAATGGGAGATGATAAGAGAAATGGAAGAAATGTATAGAAATTTTGGGATTTCAGAGAATGTTTATAAATATTGTATGGAAGTAGAGCAGTCCTTGAGGGAGCGTTTTGCACAAATGGATGAAGTGGCAGAATACAATCAGATGAAGGTGATTGCAGCGATGCAAAAGCATCATGTAAATGCAGAATGTTTTAATGCTACTACAGGGTATGGATATAACGATCTGGGACGTGATACATTAGAAGAAGTTTACGCAACCTGTTTCAAAGGAGAGGCAGCCTTGGTGCGCCCACAAATTACATGTGGAACGCATGCGCTTGCGCTTGCTTTGATGTCGAATGTTCGTCCGGGAGACGAAATTTTATCGCCGGTCGGCAAACCATACGATACATTAGAAGAGGTGATTGGTATTCGCCCATCAAAAGGATCATTAGCAGAATATGGAGTAACCTATGCGCAGGTGGATTTGCTGTCGGATGGTTCTTTTGATTTTGAAGGTATCAAAAATGCAATTAATGAGCGTACAAAGCTTGTGACGATTCAACGTTCCAAAGGGTATGCATCAAGACCAACACTTTCTGTAGATCGTATTGGTGAATTGATTGCGTTTGTTAAAGAAATTAAGCCAGATGTTATTTGTATGGTAGATAACTGCTATGGTGAATTTGTAGAAAAAAGAGAACCCCTTGAAGTGGGAGCGGATATGATCGTTGGGTCTCTCATAAAAAATCCTGGAGGTGGATTGGCACCAATCGGTGGTTATATTGTTGGAAAACAGGAATGTGTAGAAAATGCGGCATATCGTCTTACATCACCGGGGCTTGGGAAAGAAGTAGGTGCGTCACTTGGTATGATGCAATCATTCTTCCAGGGATTTTTTATGGCACCAACAGTGGTGAACAGTGCCTTAAAGATTGCTGTGTTTGCAGCCAATGTTTTTGAAAAAATCGGATTTGATGTAATACCAAACAGTACCGAAACGAGACATGATATCATTCAGGCAGTAACGTTTGGCACACCGGAAGGTTTGATTGCTTTTTGCGAAGGTATTCAGGCAGCAGCACCAGTAGATAGTTATGTTGTGCCGGAACCATGGGATATGCCGGGATACGATAGTAAAGTCATTATGGCGGCAGGTGCTTTTGTACAGGGATCCTCAATTGAACTGAGTGCAGATGGCCCGCTTCGCCCGCCATATACTGCCTTTTTCCAAGGCGGTCTTACATGGTATCATGGTAAGCTTGGTATTATGATGGCATTGCAAAAACTTTACGATGCGAATCTTGTTAAGGGTATGTAATTATGCTAATATAAAGTAATGTAGCCGTAAACGATTTGATAAAGGCAACGGAGGAAAAACAAATGAGCAATTCATATGGAATTGATATGGGAACAAATAACCTTAAAATTTATAGCAGTAACAATAGTGAGATTATAAATGTCAAAAATACCATTGCTATTGTAGATAAAGATCAGATGTATGCATATGGAGATGATGCATATTCTATGTATGAAAAAGCACCAGAGACCATTTCAGTATCTTTTCCAATTGTCAGTGGTGTGATTGCCGATTTTGATAATATGCAGACAATGCTGTTTGAAGTATTAGAAAAGAAAGCAAAGGCAAGAATCAAAGGTTCAGATATTGTGGTTGCGGTACCTACTGATATTACAGAAGTGGAAAAGAAGGCATTCTATGATATGTTTGCCCGTTCGAAGACAAAGCCACATAGTGTGTTATTATGCGAAAAACCACTAGCAGATGCACTTGGTATGGATCTTGATATCACAGAACCGACCGGTATTATGGTGGTTGATTTTGGCGCAGACACAACAGAAATTTCGGTGCTTTCTTTAGGTGGGTTAGTGCTTACCGAATTACTTCCGTTTGGTGGCAATCACTTGGATGATGCTATCGTTACACATATGAAGCGTAAATTTAATCTTTTGATAGGACGTAAAACGGCTTGTCAGTTAAAAGAAAATATTGGAAGTGCAGTTCCAGGGAAAGAAGCATCTATGACAGTGGTAGGTCGCGATGTTGTCAGTGGACTTCCGATCGAAATGGAAGTTTTGGCATCTACCGTATATGATGGTATGAAAAGTGAACTGGAGAGTCTCTGCAATTCAATAAAAATGATTTTAGAGAGAGTTCCACCGGAACTTGCAAAAGATATTGTATATTCAGGAATTTATTTAACCGGAGGCAGTGCAGCCATTGCAGATTTGGCAGAATTGTTCACAGAAGTGACAAATATTAAGGTTAATGTAAGTGAGCATGCGAAAGAAACGACAGTACTCGGTCTTTCTAAAGTATTGACAGATACCAAATACAAGAGATTTGGTTATGGTATGCGAACAAGAATTTTTAAATAAAAGGTAGGATTTTATGAAGCGCAGAGGAAGATCTTTTTTGCCAAGTAAATATATTTTATTGCTTTTGACGGTGATTTGTATCATGTTATTGTTTGCCGGATATGCAACAGGCTATTCTGGAGAACCGGTACGAACTATTTGTAATTATGTGTTTGTGCCGATGCAAAAAGGTCTGGATTATGTGGGCGAATCGATTTCCATCAGCAATGATGACACAAAGACAAAAGAACAGCTGATTGCGGAGAATGAACAGTTGCAGGAAAAAATTGACGAACTTTCTACACAGCTGACCAATACCAGACTGCAACAGTCAGAACTGGATACATTGCGTGAACTTTATGATCTGGATCAGAATTATGCTGATTATAAGACAACCGGTGCACATGTGATTGCAAAAGGAACCAGCAATTGGTTTAACACGTTTACCATCGATAAAGGTTCTAAAGATGGCATTAAGGCAGATATGAATGTTATAGCTGGCAGTGGTCTTGTTGGTATTGTCACAGATGTCGGAAAAAATTACGCTGTAGTACGTTCGATTATTGATGATAATAGCAATGTCAGTGGAATGATGTTGTCGACAAATGACAATTGTATTGTTTCCGGTAATTTGAAATCAATGACCGAATCCAACATGATCCTGTTTTCAAATTTAGAAGATGTGGATCATAAAGTTAGCACAGGAGAATCTGTGATTACAAGTAATATCAGTGATAAATATCTGCCGGGACTTTTGATTGGTTATGTAACAGAAGTAACCGATGATAATAACAATCTGACAAAATCCGGTAAAATCACGCCAGTTGTTGATTTTAAGCATTTACAAGATGTACTTGTTATTACACAGTTAAAGGAAACGGGTAAAAAATAATGGAAATCAAGAGTACAGTGAAATATATTCTTGTGATTGTAGGTATTGTAATTGTTGGTTTCCTCTTGCAGACATCTATTTTTCCAAGAATGCGATTAGCAGGAGTTACACCCAATATCATGGTGATTATCATTACTTCTTTTGGACTTATACGGGGACGTAAACAAGGGATGATGATTGGCTTCTTTAGTGGACTTCTGTTGGATTTTTTTAGTGGAACAAATTTTGGCTTTTATGCCATTATATACTTATATTTAGGCTTTTTGTGTGGTCTTTTTAAAAAGCTTTTTTTTGGTGATGATATCAAATTGCCACTTGTGCTGATTGGGTTGAGTGATGTGATATATGGTGTGGTGATTTTTGTCTTGTTATTTTTGCTTCGTGGCAAATATGACTTTTTGTTCTATTTGACGAATGTGATTTTACCGGAAGCAGTCTATACCATTTTGATTGCGATTCCAATTTATTATGTAATTCTAAAGATCAATCAGAGATTTGACAAAGAAAATAAAAGGAGTGCAAGA
Organism: uncultured Pseudobutyrivibrio sp.; assembly: GCA_900546435.1. Lineage (GTDB taxonomy): Bacteria > Bacillota > Clostridia > Lachnospirales > Lachnospiraceae > Pararoseburia. The sequence continues at coordinate 4,123 of URCQ01000016.1, forward strand.
AAACTTGTTTGAGCAAATAAAAGATTTTTTTGTTAATCGCATATTTACATCACGTTTGCGTGTGTTGATGTCTGTGATGGTATTATTTTCTTCCATTCTGATCATCCGTCTTTTTGTGTTACAGATTGTGCGTGGCGCAGATTATCAGGCAAATTATGATCTGACTGTTGAAAAGGACGAAACAATTCCGGCAACACGTGGTAATATTTATGATCGTAATGGGAAATTGCTTGCCTATAATGAATTGGCATATGCAATCACCATTGAAGACAGTGGTAGTTACAATACAAAAAAAGAACGTAATGAAAAAATGAACGCAGATATTGCAGAAATCATTACACATATTGAGGCAAATGGAGATAATATTGACAATAATTTCGGTATTATAAGATCATCATCCGGCCAATATGAATTTGTAGCGCCTGCCGGCACAGCATTACAACGTTTTCGTGCAGATGTGTTTGGCTATGCCAGCATTGATGACCTTACGTATAATGATAAATTAAAACTTGACGAAGCAAGTGCAACGCCGGATCAGATTATGGATTATCTGATGGGCGATACACGCTATGATATCTCTGATAAATATGATGCAGAAATGCGTTATAAGATATGTATTGTCCGTTATAACATTGGTCAAAACAGTTATCAGAAATACATTGCTACAACAATCGCCAGCAATGTGAGTGACGAATCTGTTGCCTATATCAAAGAGAATAGCAATGAATTGACCGGCGTGGATATCAAGGAAACATCCATCCGAAAATATGTGGACAGCGAGTACTTTGCTCATATTATTGGTTATACAGGAACCATATCGACGGATGAATACAATGAAAAGAAAAAAGAAGACGAATCTGTAGAGCTGACCGATGTTGTGGGAAAATCCGGTATGGAACAGGTGATGAATGATTATCTGTCGGGAACAAAGGGACAACAAAAACTGTATGTTGACAGTGTTGGAAATCTGATTCAGGTGTCCGATTATAAAGAGCCTGTTTCCGGGGATGATGTTTATTTATCAATCGATAAGGATTTGCAGGAAGCAACGTATCGTTCTCTTGAAAAAGAAATCGCAAGTATTGTGTATTCTAAGATAGCGAATATAAAAACGTTCCATACAACAGGAGAAGAATCCGACATCATGATTCCTGTGTATGATGTATATTATTCATTTATCAATAATAACCTGATTGACACAGCTCATTTTTCTGATGCAGATGCGACGGACACGGAGCGTGCGGTAAAGAGTGCATATGATAGAAAAGAAGCCGATGTATTGTCACAGTTGCGCTCGCAATTAGCATCGACAAGCGGCACAGTTTATAAAGATCTTCCTGAGGAATATCAGGATTATGATACGTTTATCGTTACTTACCTGAAGAAGAAAGGTGTTTTAGACAGAAATGCCATTGATGCCTCTGATGAAATGCAGACAAAATGGACGAGTGAAGCTTTGAGCGTGAATGAATATTTGCTCTATGCCATTGAAAATAACTGGATTGATATAACAACCTATGCAAAAGAAACAAAATATGTCGATACGGATGAATTGTATGCCCGTTTGATTGATTATGTCATAGAACAGTTAAAGACAGACAGCTCTTTTGAAAAACTAGTCTATAAGTATGTATTACAGCAGGATATGATTTCAGGAAATCAACTGTGTGCATTGTTATATGAGCAGGGCGTTTTGCCGGCAGACGATGCGACACATGATGCACTTTTGTCTGGTGGTATTTCTGCATATAGTTTTGTATTAGATAAAATCAAGAACTTAGAAATTACGCCGGGACAGTTGGGACTGGATCCGTGCTCAGGTTCTGCAGTTGTGATTGATCCTAAGACGGGGGAGACACTGGCATGTGTCTCTTATCCGGGATATGATAACAATAAGCTCGCAAATTCAGTGGATTCTTCCTATTACAGTTATTTGACAACCAGTCAGTCAGAGCCACTTTACAATCATGCAACGCAGCAAAAAACAGCTCCGGGTTCTACTTACAAAATTGTCAGTGCTACAGCAGGTCTTGTAGAAAATGTAATTACAACATCTACCCAGATATTAGATTTGGGTAAATTTGAAAAAGTCAGCAATAAACCGGAATGTTGGATTTATCCACGTGGAACACATGGTTCCATTAATGTCGCAGAAGCGCTCCGCCATTCTTGTAACTATTTCTTCTATGAAGTTGGCTATGATTTAGCAGGGGGCAACAGTTATAATGATGCGACAGGTATTGAAAAATTGTCAAAATATGCATCTATGTATGGACTGGATTCCAAAACCGGTGTGGAGATTGAAGAATCAAAACCAACGCCGGCAACGGAATTCCCTGTCATGGCCGCCATTGGTCAGTCAGATAACAACTTTACAACGATTTCACTAGCTCGTTATGTGACAGCTGTTGCAAACCGCGGTACCGTATACAATCTGACATTGCTGGATCATGTGGAAGATCCGGCAAGTGGTAATACCGTTGCAACATATGAGCCATCTGTGAAAAACCAGATAACAGCACTTTCCGGTGATGAGTGGAATACATTAAATTCCGGCTTGCGTATGGTAGTAGAAGATTTATCAGCCTTTCATAATACGCAGGTGCAGGCAGCTGGTAAAACCGGTACTGCCCAGGAATCCCTGTTGCGACCAAACCATGCGTTATTTGTTGGGTATGCACCATATACAGATCCACAAATTGCTGTTGCAACCCGTATTGCACATGGTTATGGTTCTAGTAATGCATCGGTTGTTGCTGCAGAAATCATGTCGTACTATTTTGGTGAAAAGACACTTGAGAATATTGCAGAAAATGGTGCCAATGCACAGACAACGACAAATAGCGTAACCGATTAACAGTATTTCGGTCAGGAGGAGATTTTATGGCAGCCAAAGATTCTGTTGTAATAAAAAGTAGCGCCCACGGTTTGACACTGGTATTGAATCGCGATATTGCTTTTGAACAATTGATACGGGATATTTGTAAAAAATTTGCAATGTCACGCAGTTTTTTTGGAAATGCAACATTGGTATTGTCTTTAGAAGGACGAACCGTTAGTGCAGAAGAAGCAGCTGTTATTGTAGAGGCCATTCAATTAAACTCGGATATTACGATTTCTTTGATTGAAGAAAACAATGAATTAAAGAATATCGAAATGATGGAAAAAATCGACAGATTTTACTATGAAAATATTTATGAGAATGCTAAAATTATTATGGGTAGTGTAACAAAGAAAGATGTTGTGCAATCCGATGGAAGCATTGTCATTTTAGGTGATGTGAAATCAAAAGCAAGTGTTCAGGCAGCTGGTAATGTTATTGTTATGGGAAGTATAGATGGCAGTGTTTATGCTGGATTTCCAAAGGATAACAAATGCTATATCACAGCAAATCAAATCAATGCAGCACATCTGCAGATTGGTTCTATATGTGGAGAGGTGAATGTGGCAAACAAATGGTCCTTACGCTCTAGAAAGAGTGATAGTGAACCGTATGCAGTTGTTGTCTGGGAACATGAGCTTCTGGCAGAACCTCTTCGAAGTGGACTACTAAAACATTTATAGTATAAGGAGTAAAGGTGTGAGCGAAGTCATTATGGTTGCTTCCGGCAAAGGCGGCGTTGGTAAAACAACGTTATGTGCCATGCTTGGAACACAATTCGCACGCATGGATAAGACCGTTGTCATGTTGGATACAGACTTCGGACTAAGAAACCTAGACTTATATTTTCATTTGGAAAATAAAATCATTTATAATCTGGTGGATGTTCTTTCTGGTGTTTGCTCTTATCGGCAGGCATTGTTGCCATTAAACGAAACGCGTACGCTTTATATTATGCCGGGAAGTAAGAATTATGATTTTAAATTACAGGAAGAAGCATTTTTAGCTTTATTAACAAAGTTAAAACAACAATTTGATATCATTTTGATTGATACACCGGCTGGTATTACACCGGTACACCAGACGATGCTCCCATGGATGAAGCAGTGTTTACTAGTGACAACATTAACAGAAACATCATTATCGGATGCGTTGACATTCGAACATATATTGGAGCAAAATAATATACGGACGCGTTTGGTGTTTAATCAGGTGAATCGTTCGCTGGGCAGCAGAAAGCAATTTGCAGATTTGCAGGATTTTGGCAGACAGATTTATCGGGCAGAGAGTGTTTGTATTATTCCAAGATTACAAGAAAGAAATCTTTCTATGATGTCATTGCCGGTGAATCATAAACCAGTGACATCACTATGTAAAATGCTGTTACAGCAACCAGAGATGGAAAATAAAAGAGAGTAGATTATGTTTCGAACGTACAAATTAAAGAATCTAAATATAAAATTGATTGTTGGTATTTTGGCACTGACCATTATAGGCATCCTTGTTATTGGCAGTGCGAATGAAGAATATCAATCCAAGCAGATCGTAGGAATGATTTTGGGCATCATTGTTATGGGTGTAGTTGCACTGATAGATTATGATTTTGTATTACAATTTTCTAAATTATATTATCTCGCTGTGATTGGTTTGTTATTACTTGTTTTGATTATGGGAGATAATTCTGGTGGTGCAACACGATGGATTGATGTAGGGATACGTTTTCAACCATCGGAATTAGGAAAAATTTTATTGATTTTATTTTTTTCCAGTTATCTGATGCGTAATGAGGAGGAAATTAACAACCCTAAATTTATCGTTCAGACAGCGATTCTCGCAGCAGTTCCATTGGCGCTTATTGTAAAAGAACCGGATTTGTCTACGACAATTGTTACCTTTTTGATTATTGCATCTATGATGTTTATTACAGGGCTGAGCTATAAATTAGTTGGCATTGTTTTAGGAATTACGATACCTTCTATTATTATTTTACTTCTTGTCATTGTAAATCAGGGAAGCTCCATTTTGGAAGGCTATCAGAGTTTACGTATTTTAGCATGGCTTAAGCCGGAAGATTATCCTGCCACCGCATATCAACAGCAGAATTCCATTATGGCGGTAGGATCTGGTCAGTTTTTAGGGAAGGGACTTTATAATACAAGTGTAGATTCCGTAAAAAATGGTAATTATATTTCAGAACCACACACAGATTTTATCTTTGCTGTAGCCGGCGAAGAACTTGGATTTATAGGTTCGGTTTTGATTGTATTATTGTTACTCTTTATTGGGTATCAATGTATTCAGACAGCAAAGGTTGCAAAAGATCTCTCCGGCAAATTAATTTGCTCCGGCATGGCAGCACTTGTTGGATTTCAAAGTTTTGTTAATATCTGTGTAGTAACAGGTCTTTTTCCGAATACCGGATTACCGCTTCCGTTTGTCAGCTATGGATTGACATCGCTGGTAACGATGTATTTTGGTATGGGATTTGTTTTAAATGTTGGATTACAGGCGAAAAAATATTAAATTAGGGGGACTTGCATTATGAACATCGGTTTAGTAGCACATGATTCCAAGAAAAAATTAATGCAGAATTTTTGTATTGCATATCGTGGTATTTTATCAAAAAATGAACTTTTTGCGACAGGAACAACAGGAAGACTTATTGAGGAAGTGACAAATCTTTCTGTACACAAATATTTGGCGGGGCATTTGGGAGGCTCACAGCAATTAGCAGCCCAGATTGAACACAATGAAATTGATCTGGTCATCTTTTTGCGAGATCCGTTGACGGCGAAGTCACACGAACCGGATGTGAATTCGATTGTTCGCTGCTGTGATGCTAACAATATTCCGTTGGCAACCAACTTGGCAACAGCAGAACTTTTGATTAAATCCTTAGATAGAGGGGATCTTGAGTGGCGTGAAATGTATCGATAAAATCATTTCCATGTTGATGATTTCAGTTCTTGGCCTGGGACTAGTATCTTGTGGTAAGAACAATGCAGATGAAGGAACCTACAATTTAGAGACAACATCGTATCAATATGGAATTACAAAGGTGAATAACATATCGGATGTATCTTTTTTTAGCAATGATTTATGCGTAACAGATCAGGATAATTTTGGCATAGATCAAGTTGATTCCCAGGTTGCTGGTGGAGGTGGCGTTTTTAATCTGGCAACAGGTGAATGTACCTACGGTCAGAACTTATTTGGAAGAATGTATCCGGCAAGTACAACAAAGATACTTACTTGTTTAGTGGCCATTGAACAGGGAAATCTTAGTGATATGGTTACGGTCAGCGAGCATGCGGCAGATCAAACACCGGACTCTTCCGTTGCAGGTCTTGCTGCTGGAGACGTGATGACATTAAAAGATTTGTTGTATGGATTGATGCTTCGAAGTGGTAATGATGCTGCTATTGCAATTGCCGAGCATATTGGTGGCAGTGAAGAGGGATTTGCAGAACTGATGAATGCAAAAGCAAAAAGTCTGGGTGCAACGCAATCGCATTTTATAACACCACATGGTTTGCATCAGGACGATCATTATACTACAATTTATGATATGTATCTGATTTTTCAGGCAGCACTTCAAAACGAGACTTTTTTAGAAGTCATAAGCAGTGCATCGTATGATGTGAGTTATACAGGAGCCTCAGGAGAAGCAAAAACGCAGACCTGGGTTTCTACCAATCGTTATTTAAATGGAAAAGAAAAAGCACCGGCCGGATTTACCGTTATAGGGGGGAAGACCGGAACTACATATGAAGCAGGGTATTGTCTGGTTCTTTACAGTTATAATGACCAGAATCAACCGATTATTTCTATTGTATATAATTCAGATTGTACGCTGAATTTATATTATCTCATGGATGAATTATTATATACATTCGGAGAGGCACCATCGTAAAGCACAGAGAAGGAGTGGAAACTATGGTAGAAATTATTGTTGGAGAAAAGGGAACGGGCAAAACAAAACATTTATTAGACCGCGTAAATCAGGATATTACGTCAGTACAGGGGACTCTTGTTTATATTGACAAAAGCCCAAAGTACATGTATCAATTGGATTCACGTGTTCGCATGATTAACATGCCGGATTATCCAATCAGTGGTACGGAAGAATTGATTGGTTTTCTATGTGGTGTTATTTCACAGAATAGCAGCATAGAAACAATCTTTATTGACAGTTTCCTTACCTTAGGAGATATTGATACTTCTGAGGGATTACGAAATGCTGTTGATAAACTAACAGTTCTTAGTGAAAGATTCCATGTGAATTTTGTACTGAGTGTTTCACAAAAAGAAGAAAAATTACCGGAAGAATTAAATGCAACCATTTGGTTGTCACTTTAAAAGAATGGTGTCAGTAAAAAGGTGTTCGGTTTGATGGAACACCTTTTTGCTTGAGTTATGATTCATTTGAGCGAATTCGTCCATATGCACTGATCATGTAGAGTCCACTCAATCCCACAAGAGCATAAATGATGCGGGAAAGCCATGACATATTACCAAAGATAAATGCTACCAGATCAAATTGGAAAAAGCCAATGAGCCCCCAATTGATAGCGCCAATGATTACAAGAGTCAGCAATGTATAATCTAAACCTTTCATGATAGACCTCCTTTTTCTTTTAGTATAGGCAAAAGAAGGAAGATTATACAAAAAAAGGAGAAGTTCATTGAAACGTAATGATAAGATTATTAAATTTCATAAACAAATCCAAATTAATGTTGGACTGATTATTTTTGGCATTATTTTTATCTATGTGCTATTTCATGTGTTCAGTTATATTACTGCAGATAATATAACTGTTTACGAGGTGAAAGAAGGAACCATTGCTCAAAATTATACATATCAGGCATTGGCTATTCGTCAGGAACAGGTAGTAAATGCAGAGACAGATGGTGCTATTTTTTATTATGCATCCAATTTGGATCAGGTAGGTGTCAAATCGAATATTTATTCCATTGATCATTCCGGCGAAATTACAAAGCAATTAAAAAGTCATACACAGGAAGATACAGCAATATCAGATCACGATATGATGCGTCTGCAGAAACAAATTGGTGATTTCGTATATGAATATAATAATAATAAATTTCAAAAGGTTTATACGTTTAAATCAGATCTTTCATCAAATTTGCAGCAATATTACAGCAATAGTCTGATGACGGAAATTGCACCACAGATAGAGCAGGCGACACAACAAGGCAAATTTGCCATATATACGGCGCCGACTTCCGGCATCGTTGTATACCAGACCGATGGATACGAGGGGATGACGCTTGATCAGGTCACATCTGAATCATTTGATATGGGAAAATTGAATGTCTCCAATCTAAAGACGCAAGAGAGTGTAGAGGCAGGGAAACCGGTCTATAAATTAATTGTATCGGATGACTGGGATCTTATTATGCCAATTGATGAAGCGCTTGTATCTATGATACAAGAGGAAGAAATGCAATATATCCAGATTCGATTTGAGACAGATAATGCAACAACCTGGGCAGCATGTGAGGTGATAGAAAAAGCCGGGGAACCATATTTGGTGTTACATTTGGATGATAGTGTGGCACGTTATGGGGATGCACGCTTTGTCCCAATTGAGCTTCTCATTCATGAAGAATCTGGCCTAAAAATACCAAACAGCGCTATTGTAAAAAAAGAATTTTTTACGGTGCCAAAGAGCTATTTCTTTATGGGAAACGATTCAGATTCTTCTGGTCTTATGGTGCAAAGCAAAAAGGAAGATGCACAGTTTGTTACACCTACGATTTATTATGAAACAGATGATGTTTATTACATTGACTCTGATGATATAGCAAAGAATACGGTTATCTTAAAACCAAATTCTCAGGAGACCTATACGGTTGGAGCGGATACAGCGACTTTACAAGGGGTCTATAATATTAACAAAGGGTATGCTGTATTTAAACAAATCAATATATTATATCAAAACGAAGATTATGCGATTATCAGTACAGGAACGACATACGGTCTTGCATTGTATGATCACATTGTATTACAGGGTGATGTGGTAAAAGAAAACCAGGTTATTCGTTAGAAGAAATGACAGAGGAGGCAAATAGATGTTAAAAGAAAATTTAGCAGAAGTACAATCACGCGTGGAACAAGCTTGTAAAAGGGCAGGAAGAGATGTTGCGGAAGTGACATTGATTGCGGTCAGTAAAACGAAACCCGTTACAGATTTACAGGAAATATATAATGCCGGTGTGCGTGATTTTGGCGAAAATAAAGTGCAGGAAATGTGTGACAAAATGGAAAAAATACCAAAGGATATCAACTGGCATATGATTGGTCATTTACAGCGTAATAAAGTAAAATATATTGTTGGTAATGTGGCATTGATTCATTCTGTAGACAGTTATCGTCTGGCAGAAGAGATTAACATACAGGCGAAGAAAAAGGGGCTTGTGGTGCCAATTCTTGTAGAAGTAAATATCGCAGATGAAACGACAAAGTTTGGTGTATCCAAAGAAGACGCCATGGAACTAGTGCGTCAGATTGCTTCTTTAGATGCATTGTCCATCAAAGGACTTATGACAATAGCACCATATGTTGTAGATCCAGAGGAAAATCGCGCTTATTTTCGCAAAATAAAGGAGTTATCTGTTGACATAGATAACCAAAACATTGATAATGTATCTATGGATATTCTGTCTATGGGTATGACAGGCGACTTTGAAGTTGCTATTGAAGAAGGAGCAACGATGGTTCGTGTTGGGACAGGTATCTTTGGCAAAAGAGATTACCAAAACACATAACAGATAGATATTAAGGAGAGATAACTCATGGCTTTTTTTGATCGTATGCTCGATGTAATGAAATTAGGCGAGGATGAAGACGATTACTACGATGATGATGAAATGTATGATGATGATGACTATGATGATTATGATGATGATAATCATTCTATTTTTCATCTTTTCGGTAAAAAGGATGACGAAGACGAGGAAGAGGATGACGTTCCTGTAACAAAGACAAAGGTTACGCCAAATGTTAAGGAAAAATCAGCTGTTAAGTCAACACCGAAGATAACACCAATGCGTGGTGGTAGAAAGGGAAATAGTACTAATATGGAAGTATGTGTAATAAAGCCATCTTCATTTGAAGATGCAAGAGAAATTTCAGAGACATTACTGGCAGATCGTACCGTTATTTTGAATATGGAAGGTCTTGATTTAGGTCTTGCGCAGAGAATTATCGACTTTACGTCCGGATGTTGCTATGCAATCGACGGCAATCTTCAAAAAGTAAGTAATTATATTTTTATTATTACACCGGCAGCTGTAGACATATCCGGTGATTTACAGGGAATCGTTGATGCATTTGACTTTTCCGGTATCCAGACAGGCTTTTAATCATGCGTAAAAACGATCAGGCAGAGGAGCTTTTACACCGTTTTTATGATTTGTCGACACAAGCAGATCGTAAAGGAATCGTGTTATTTTCAAATTTTCTAAATATGTACGAAATTAACCTTTTAAAACAAAATGAGAAAACAATATATACTCATTTCTCATTATATGGAGGTTATCAGGGAGCAGAGCGTCAGATGGTAGCATTCCAGCCTGATGCTCTTTATTATAATTGGGATTACCCGATTGCCTGTGTAAAAATACAACCGTTGCATCAGCGTTTTGCTGAGGAACTGTCACATCGAGATATTCTTGGTGCACTAATGCATTTAGGAATTGATCGATCCTTACTCGGGGATATTGTCTTGCAGGAAAAATTTGCATATGTTTTTTGTGTAGAAAATATGGCAGATTTTATTGCGAAAGAATTGTATCAGATCCGTCATACGCAGATTATGACAGAAATTACGAGTCCGACAAATATACAGATTCAGATACAATATCGTACAGAGCAGGGCTTTATCGCATCCAATCGTTTGGATGCATTTGTGGCACAGGCGTGTAAGCTGTCACGCGCACAGGCCGCATCGTATATTCTTGGAGAAAATGTATTTATCAATGGAGCTCTTATGACAAACCATAACCAGGGAGTGAATCCGGGAGATATTATATCTTTACGAGGCTATGGGAAATTGCGCTTCGATGCATTTTTAAATACAACCAAAAAGGGAAGATTACATATACAATATGCATGGTATATGTAGTAGAGGTGAAAGTATGGCAAAAGAACTGCAAGTGAATTATGAAGGGAAACCGTGTTATAAAATTATTTTGGAACACAATTTTGACGGATTTATGGAAGCATTAGAAAGAGAAAAGTTAAATGTGGACAGAAAAATCTGCATCGTAACTGATTCTAACGTGGCAAAACTATACTTAAAAGATGTACAGAAATTATGTAAAATTACATTTAAAGAGGTTTTCGTTTTTACATTTGATGCTGGAGAAGCCTCTAAAAATATGAATACTGTGCAAAAATTATATGAAGAATTAATAAAACGGCACTTCGATCGTAAGGATTTGTTGCTTGCATTAGGCGGTGGCGTGGTTGGAGATTTGACAGGATTTACGGCGGCAACGTATTTGCGTGGTATTGACTTTATTCAAATGCCAACAACTTTACTTTCGCAGGTGGATAGTAGTATCGGTGGTAAGACAGGTGTTGATTTCTTGCAGTATAAAAATATGGTAGGTGCCTTTTACATGCCTCGTATGGTGTATATCAATATTCATACGCTATTATCTCTGCCGGAAGTCCAGTTTGCCTCTGGTATGGGAGAAGTGGTGAAACATGGGTTGATTCAAGACCACGATTATTATACCTGGCTTATGGACAAACAAGCTGCTATTTTAGCAAAGGATGAGGGAACGCTGACAGATATGGTATATGGCAGTTGTGTGATCAAAAAGAATGTTGTTGAGACAGATCCAAAAGAGAATGGCATCCGTGCCTATTTAAATTTTGGTCATACAGTAGGACATGCGATTGAAAAAATGTCGGATTTTTCCTTGTATCATGGACAATGCGTTGCTATTGGTATGCATAGTGCTGCGTATTTATCGTATAAACGCGGATTTCTTACAGAACAGGAATATCAGACAATGCTTAGTGCTATACAGGGATTTGGCTTGCCTGTGGATGCTTTAGGATACGATGCCAAAGAAGTGCTTTATAATACCAAATCCGACAAAAAAATGGTTGGCGGGAAAATTAAGTTTGTTATTTTGCAGGAAATTGGTAAGGCTGCAATTGATACAAATTTTACAGACGATGAACTTCTAGAGGCAATCCGTGTGGTTACAAATTCTTAAAATGAGTTGAGGTATTTTGTTATGCAAAAAACATCTATAAAAAAATATATGATAGCGGCGCTAGTATGTGCTGCATTGCTTTTCGTGGATCAGTGGACAAAACAGATGGCAATAAATTATCTGTTAGGCGGATATGATATAACGTTAATTCCAGGAGTATTGGAATTGCATTATCTTGAAAACACAGGAGCGGCCTTTTCTATTATGGAAAATAAAACATTGTTTTTTTGCATCATTACACCGATCCTATGTGCCTTTATGATTTATTTGTATGCAAAACTTCCTGAGAAAAGAGAATATACTTCTCTTCGCATCATTCTTGTATTTCTGGTAGCAGGAGCTGTGGGAAATCTGATAGATCGTGTATGGCATCATTATGTTGTCGATTTTATCTATTTTTCATTGATTAATTTTCCAGTATTTAATGTTGCAGACATTTATGTAACCTGCGGCGTGATCTGTCTGTTTATAATGATTCTTTTCGTGTATTCGGATCAACAGTTTGATGAAATCCTGCATGCAGTTTATCACAAAAAACAGGAGAATAAGTAGATGATATGACAGAGTATAGAGTATTAGATGAAGAAAATGGTATGCGTCTGGATCATTTTCTTAGCCAGCGCGAATCAGAACTTTCCAGAAGTGCAATTCAAAAACATATCAAAGAAGGGGATGTACTTGTTCAGGGAAAACAGGTTAAGGCAAATTATCGCGTAGTGACAGGTGAACAGGTATCGATGGAGATTCCAGAACCGGTAGAGGTGGCAATTGTGCCGCAAAATATACCATTGCAGATTCTGTATGAAGATCAGGATATATTAATCGTAGATAAGCCAAAAGGGATGGTCGTGCATCCGGCACCGGGACATCCGGATCAAACACTTGTCAATGCAGTTATGTATCATTGTAAGGATTCTCTTTCCGGTATTAACGGAGAAATTCGTCCTGGTATTGTACATCGCATTGATCAGGATACAACAGGTTCTTTGATTATTTGCAAAAACGATATGGCACACATTAAGATAGCAGAGCAGATTAAGGTACATTCGATCCGGCGTATTTATCGTGGAATCGTGATTGGCCGAGTGTCAAAAGAGGAAGGCGTGATACATGCACCAATTGGCAGAAATCCAAATGATCGAAAGAAAATGGCCATCAATGAAAAAAATGGGAAAGATGCGATTACCCATTACCGCGTATTAAAACGTTATAAAGACTATACCTACATGGAATTCCAGTTGGAGACAGGACGAACCCATCAGATACGTGTACATATGGCATCCATTGGTCATCCGTTGTTAGGTGATATGGTGTATGGTCTTAAAAAATGTCCTTATAAGCTGCAAGGACAGACACTTCATGCTGCACTTATTGGTTTTGTACATCCGACTACCGGCGAATATATGGAAGTAGAAGCACCGATTCCAGAATATTTTTCTCATTTGCTTACTATTTTACCGGAATAAAAAAGATACATGTGACATAAGGTACAGTTACCTCAAATCACATGTATCTTTTTGTTTGTAAGAAAAATACATCAAAACAGTATTTTATTAAAACGAATATTTAAAAGAAACGGAATACACCAAATACTACACCGAGAATCTGACAGTCTGCAACAATAATTGGATCCATAGTATCGTTTTCCGGCTGTAGGCGGATATGACCCGCTTCTTTGTAGAATGTCTTAACAGTCGCCGAATCATCAACGAGAGCGGCAACAATTTCTCCATTTCGTGCAGTGTTTTGTTGCTTTACTAAAATGACATCACCATCAAAAATACCGGCATTTATCATACTTTCGCCCTTAACATGAAGCATGAAAGTATCCTGATTCGGCATATATTCCGATGGAATTGGAAAATAATTGTCAATATTCTGGACAGCTAAAAGCGGTTGTCCTGCAGCAATAGAGCCGACAACGGGAACATTTACAACTTCACGTCGTGTTAAATTGAAATTATCATCGACGATTTCTATCGTACGAGGCTTCGATGGATCACGACGGATATAACCATTTTTCTCTAAAGATTCTAAGTGCGAGTGTATAGAAGAAGTAGACTTCAGATGTACAGCATCGCACATCTCGCGCACAGTAGGAGGATAGCCCTTATTTAAGATTTCCTGCTTGATATACTCTAAGATTTCACGTTGTTTATCGGTAATACGACCATATTCCATAGGAATCTCCCTTCGTCTGTAACAAATAATAATTGATGAAAAAATTATAGCATAGCTGATTGTAAAAAGCAAACATACATTCCGAAAATATGTTCGAAAAAGTTGTTGACAAACACATGTTCGTATTGTATGATTTAACCAGAACAAAGGTTCGGTTATGATTTTTGAGAAAGAGGATGTGTGATATGACAAAGAGAGTACAAAAGCAGCATATGTTATTTTATTCATTAGTAGCCATTGCTATTATGGTTACTGTAATCTGTACATTTGCGATGACTTCCAGTGCAAAGCAGGAACATAATATGTACAAATATTATACCAGTGTGGAAGTACAAGCCGGCGATTCTCTTTGGAGTATTGCACAGGAATATGCGGACATTGATGCGTATCACAGCTATAGTGATTATATTTCTGAGGTGAAGCAGATTAATCATCTTATCGGTGAAGAAATCCATGCGGGACAATATCTGACAGTACCTTATTATTCAGAGGAAGTCTTGTAGTTGGCTTGTTTTTTCCCTCTGTTACAAGTATAATATGTAGAAGTAGAAGGGAATTATTTCTACAGAATAGAGGGAGAAGATGAATACATGTTACGATTTATTTTAGTAGTACTTGCCAATGTAAAGCGTGGACCGTATCTGATTCCAAAGATGCGTAAGATGTTTAAGCATCCGAAACGTTATTCCGAGCAGGTTCGATATGCGTTTGCGCAGAAGTTAATTGATTATATGAAATCATCCGGAAAGATTAAGACGGAGGTTTATGGCACTGAGAACTTACCGCTAGAAGGCGGCTATGTGATGTTTCCGAATCACCAGGGGAAATATGATGCCTTAGGTATTATATACGCCCATAAGCAGCCATGTTCTTTTGTTATGGATAAGGCAAAATCATACTCATTTCTGGTAAAAGAATTGGTTGATATGCTTGGCGCTAAGCGTTTAGAATTAGACAATGTTCGTCAGAATTTGACAGTCATCAATGAAATCACAGAGGAAGTAAAACAAGGGAAAAAATACATCCTGTTTTCCGAGGGTGGTTATGACAAAAACCGGAATAAAGTACAGCAATTTAAGCCAGGGAGTTTTAAATGCTCTGTGCGTTCGAAAACTCCAATTGTTCCTGTAGCATTGATTGATTCTTATAAACCGTTTAACAGTTTAGAACTAGGACCGGTAACCACAAAGGTTATCTTTTTACCAGCAATTTATTATGATGAATATAAAGATATGAAAACACCAGAAATTGCTAAAATGGTTCGAGAACGTATCATTGCACGTATGGCTGATTTTGGTGTAGATGCAGGTTGATTTTATGAAGATGCTGCTATGTAAGATTGTTGCCACATGATTTCTATGAGGGGAAATCCCAAATCGTTATGATGTGGAGAACGTTCGTGAGCATAGCAGTGTTTTTCTTTAAAATATATCATGCGGATAAATATCTGTTTTTCCGTATGATATTGCAAAAATAGAGGAGATATCGTATAATATATGTATCAATCGATCAAAAGGAAAATATTTTATGGGAAAAGATTCTGTTTATTACAAGACAAAAGCTCGTACACAAAAAGTAAAATTACGGGAATTGATTGATCAGTTACCTACCTTTGCTGCAGATTATATTTATAGTAAAGAACTGACAACGCAGCCAAGTACACTGATATCATATTGTTATGATTTATTGACGTTCTTTCGCTTTTTACAGGCGCATAACAGTACGTTAAACGATTTTGCGATAAAAGATATGCCCCTTTCTATTTTGGAGCATTTACAATCGGAAGATATCGTGGAATACCAACGGTATCTGGAACTGAATTTAGACGGTGAAATGCATGAAAATGGGAAAAAAGCCATTGCACGTAAAATGTCGCCGTTACGTGGATTGTTTCAATATCATTATGAACGTAAAAATATTAATGATAATCCGATGGTTTTGGTGAAATTACCAAAGCTGAAAAAGGATAAAAATATTGTCCGGATGAACAATTACGAAGTACAGGCAATCTTAAATGTTATTGAAAATAACGCAGGTGTTGCAATGACAGACAGACAACGTAAATATGCACAAAAAACACAAAAAAGAGATCTGGCCATTATGACATTAATGCTTGGAACAGGAATTCGTGTTTCAGAATGCTGTGGCTTGGATTTAAATGATATTGATTTTTACGTGAATTCTATGACAATTGTTCGAAAAGGTGGCGGTCAGGATGTTTTATATTTTAGTGATGAAATTCATCAGGTGCTAGACGACTATATTACATCAGAACGTGCCTGCATTACACCATATGAAGAGGATGCTCCTGCCCTCTTCTATTCCATGAAAGGACGCAGAATCAGCGTGGATACGGTGGAACGTTTGGTAAAACGTTATGCCATGATGGCAGTGCCGAATAAGAAAATAACGCCACATAAGCTTCGTAGTACGTATGGAACTGCATTATATCGGGAAACAGGTGATATTCGTCTGGTTGCAGACGTTCTGGGCCATGAAAACATCAATACAACCATTGATTATTATGCAGCTATGGAGGATGAACATAAGCGTCAGGCTGCAAATGCTGTAAATTATAAGCGCAAGGATACGTAAATCCTTGCGCTTTGTACATCATTCATTCAAATAGTTAAATTTATTTAAATTCTTCCGGTGATAAAACAATACCATCCTGCCAGATTTTTTCCAGATTATAGAAAAGACGATCATCCTGTGAAAACAGGTGAACAATGACATCCTCGTAATCCATTAAAATCCAGGTAGAAGAACGATTACCTTCTACTTGTTTTGCATGAATGCCATGTGTATACATTTCTTTATCTACTTCATTTTGCATAGCAAGTAACTGATTCTGGCTGCCACCGCTGGCAACAATGAAATAATCAGCCATAACAGAAAGACCTCTGATATCAATCACTTTGATGTCATCAGCTTTTTTCTCATCTAATGCATGACATACTAATTTAACCATTTCTTTGATTTCCATAATTGTTCTCCTTTTTCTTTCTATCCGATGCTTTCCTGTTTTGTTACATCATTCTGCAGGAAACATTCTTTATAATAGTTATAGGTTTCAAGGGTAAGAGGATCCATGTCCTGTGGCATGGAGCTCAAATACGCTACAGAATCTTCTAGAATCATAAATAAGCAACGATCGATGTCTGTATATGCCATATGTCGTATTTCCTCTAAATGAGGCGCCTTGTCGCGATGAGGCTCGATGTAATCTGCAATATAAATAATCTTGTCTAATAGATTCATATGAGGACAGCCGGTGGTATGTACGGCAATCGCATGTTGAATCTGTATGTCATCGATCTCGTATTTATGTTGGGCTAAATAAGCGCCGACTTTTCCATGCAACAAATGTGGATGACGATACTCGATCTCTGTGATCGGAATATCATGTTTGTTACAAATCTCTAATCGCTTTTCGTCACTCATACATTTGGCACAATCATGTAAAAGACCAGCAAGCATTGCTTTTTTTACCGGAAAACCGTGTGCAAAAGCCATATTTCCTGCAGTATACATTACACCTAAGGTATGTTCAAACCTCTCTGGTTTGAGTTCTTTTGCCATCTTTTTTTGCAAAGAATTAATGCAATTCATGGAGGCATCTTTCTGATACAATTGATGCTCATCAATATAGGTAAGCACTTTCTGTGGAAGCATAAAACGAATGTTATCTACCATATGCTCATGAACGCATTGACGAATATAGGAAGAAGAAATATCCATTTTTTCTATAGGCATTTCTATAAAATCCGTTGCAAATTGTTGGCGATATGCCAAAAGACGTTCCTCAAAGGACATCGGATGCACATCTTTGGTGCAAACATGTTCTAACGGTCGTCTGGCTATCACAATTTTACAACAGGCACAAATCCGCTTGGGATGTACCCATTGTTCAAACATAGCAAAAGAATCTTCCCCAATGATAAAGTAAAACTCGCATTGTTCACCATAGTGCTTTTTTAAGTCCTGAAGCGTCTCCCAGGAATAACATGGCGTTTTTTTCTCCAATTCCATGGTACAAAGCTTAAAATGCGGCTCATCTGCAATAGCGGCTGCAACCATATTTTTTCGATGTAAAACACTCACATGTGAAGCTACGTCTTTATGTGGTGGTGTTCCCGCTGGCAAAAACCAGACTTCATCTAAATGCAGATACGTATAAGCACATGTTGCAATATTTAAATGTCCATTGTGAATGGGGTTAAAAGTCCCCCCTAAAATTCCGATTTTTTTCACAGTCGTAGACCTTCTATTTATTTTGGTAATTCAATCTTTGGCTTCTTTGCGGCACGATATAATACAATCTTTTTTCCAATGACACGAACAACTTCAGAATGTGTACGTTCTGCCATCATTTCTGCGATTGCTCTAGGGTCGTCAAAACAGTTTTTTAAAACAGAAATTTTAATCAACTCTCTTGCTTCTAATGCCTCATCAGCTGCACGGATGATTTCCGGTGTTAAAGAAGATTTTCCGATTTGCATGATGGGTGTTAATTTGCTTGCTAAACCTGATAAATAGGCACGTTGTTTATTGTTCATTCTAGTTTACTCCTTATTTGTAATAATCAAACATGAGGCCATACATACGAACCGTATCACCTTCTTGGATTCCCAGTTCTTCTAACTGCTTTAAGATACCCTGTTCCTTCAGAAAACGCTGGAAGAATAAAAATCCCTTTTCTGAGTCAATATTGGTATATCCGAGCATCTTTTCAATGCGTGGACCTTCTACAACATATTCACCATCTTCATTTAATTCCACGGTAAATGGTTTATCATCGAAGAAACGTAGTGCTGGATCAAATTCAGGCTCGTATATGGTAATTTCGTCCGGACAGGTCTTTAACAGCTCCTGTACATGATATAACAGCTCTTTTATGCCTTGTCCGCTGACTGCTGAAATAGCAAATACCTGAATGCCCTTTGGCTCGAATTCTTTACGTAATGTTGCAATGATTTCATCAGAGCCTTCCATACAAACATCCATTTTATTTGCTGCAATTACCTGTGGCTTTTCTAAAATAGAAGGATCATAAGCTTCTAATTCTTTGTTGATTGCTAAAATATCAGCAAGAGGATCGCGACCTTCTACAGAAGCACCATCAACCATATGAATAATAACTTTTGTACGTTCAATATGGCGCAAAAATTCATGTCCTAAGCCAACGCCTTCCGATGCTCCTTCAATCAGTCCTGGAATATCTGCAATAACAAAGCCGTTGCCATCTAAATCAACAACACCAAGATTTGGATTCAGCGTTGTAAAATGATAATTTGCAATCTTTGGTTTGGCATTTGTTACACGCGATAAAAAGGTAGATTTACCAACGTTTGGAAATCCAACCAATCCAACATCTGCAATGACTTTTAATTCTAATTGTACCTCAATCTCAATGGCTTCTCCGCCCGGCTGGGCATATTTTGGAGCCTGCATGGTAGAAGTTGCATAGTGCTGATTGCCAAGACCACCACGACCGCCAGTCAGAATAATCTGTCGTTTGTTGTCACCGGACATATCTGCAATAACTTTGCCGGATTCGGCATCTTTAATGACGGTTCCTTCTGGAACTTTTAAGACAAGGTCTTCCCCATTTTTACCGTGACAATTCTTCTTACCACCCTCTTCGCCGGCTTTCGCTGCAAATTTTCTGCGATGGCGATAATCTGTCAGTGTATTCAATCCTTCATCCACTTCAAAAATGATGTCGCCGCCTTTTCCGCCATCACCGCCATCTGGTCCACCATTTGGTACAAATTTTTCACGACGGAAACTAACATGTCCGTCACCGCCTTTTCCTGATTTGATTATAATTCGTGCGCGATCTGCAAACATAGTTTTACACCTTTCCAAAATAATTGCTTGGTACGTTTTACTTTGTTATGTAGTAGTATCTGCTCATAAATACTATTATATAACAAAGTAGACTCGGCTAAACAATAGTCGAGTCTACCAAAAATGTTCTTAGTTTTCGCTTGCTACTGGATAAACACTAGCCTGCTTCTTGTCGCGGCCCTTTCTTTCGAAACGAAGAATACCATCTGCTGTTGCAAATAATGTATCATCACCACCGATACCTACATTAGTACCTGGATGAATCTTTGTTCCACGCTGTCTGTAAAGAATATTTCCAGCCTTAACGAACTGTCCGTCCGCTCTCTTTGCGCCTAATCTCTTAGACTCTGAATCACGTCCGTTCTTAGTAGAACCAACTCCCTTTTTGTGAGCGAAAAATTGAAGATTCAACTTTAACATGTTTACACCTCCTCAAATTTTAGTGCGAGATACGTATCACCGTATTGCTTATTAATCTCTGTTAAGCCTAAGACCAAAACATCCATAAGTAAATCAGATTCTTTCGAAACATCTTCAGTAAAACGAAATTGAATCAGATTGTCTGGTTCTGTTTTTGCAGAAAAGAATCTTTTTTTCTTAGGTGCTGCATCATCGTCTTTGGTATCAAGTGTATAGGCATCTTCTGTAAATTGATCAATACCATTGATGGTATTAATCACAAGCATAGAAACTGCGGAACAGACAATGTCTTTTCCAGCTTTTTCATAGCCTGCATGCCCGATACATGTAACCCCGCGATAATGCGATTGGTCTTTTAAAATCGTTATCGAAATCATAACAATTCCTATCGATTATCCATTAATCTTATTGATCTGTACTTGTGTGAACGCCTGTCTATGACCGTTCTTATTGTGATAGCCAGTCTTTCTCTTGTACTTGTAAACGATTACCTTTTTACCTCTGCCCTCTTTAACGACAGAAGCTTCTACAGTTGCTCCTTCAACGGTTGGATTACCAATCTTTAATCCGTTATCGCTGATTGCAAGAACCTGATCGAATGTAACCTTTTCACCAGCTTCTACTCCAAGCTTTTCAATGGTAATGATATCGCCTTCAGATACTTTGTACTGTTTACCACCTGTTGCTATAATTGCGTACATATGGCACCTCCTATTATCATTACTCGCCAACTTCGGTGTGCTTATATGCAACTTAAACCTCGTTGTGCGGCATACCTTGATATATTAGCATAGGACTTGGTATTCGTCAATGTTTTACAAGATTTTTTACGATAAAATTGTATTTTATTGCATACAATCTCCAAGAATCTGTTGCAAAGATGCATATTTCTTTGCACGTGTAATTTCCATAAGGTTCAAACGTGTAAAATCAACCACACTCGCTTTGACATAATCAGTAATCAAAAGTGACTTCATGTAGGAAATCAGTTGGTCTTTCTGCGCCGGGTCTTTTAAATTAATGAAATCAACGATAATGATTCCACTGATATTACGTAGGCGTATCTGTCTTGCGATTTCTGCGGCTGCTTCTAAGTTATTTGCCAGATAATAATCTTTTTGTTTTTTCTTTTTTACGTTATGACCACTATTGACATCGATAACAGTCAACGCTTCTGTTGGTTCAATGATTAAATAACCACCCGATGGTAAGTAGACTTTTTTCAGTAATGCTGCATCTAGCATATGCTCTATTCCGTAAAGCTGTTGTAGGGAATAGGAGGGATCGTTATATAACCGGATGGATGGCATCGTAGGATATTCTGTCTGTAATCTTTCAAACCATACGGTATCATCCGTGACAATTTCAAGGAGATCTTCTTTTTGAAAACGATCCAAATGTGAAAAAATAGGATGTCTTGCCAAAAGAAGTGTTTGTCCGGGCACCAGATGTTTGGCGCGGGAAATTAAGTCGTGCACCTGCTTGCAAAGTGTGTGATATTCGCTGAAAAGTATGGAAGCGTCACAGTCGTTGGCATTGGTTCGTACAACAATACCAAGAGGTTCCTGTGTGATTTTATCCAGAAATGTCGTTTGTAGACGACTTCTGGATGCACCATTGATTTTTCTGGAAATACCATGTATGGAATTCCCGGTTGTAAGCAGAAGATGCTCCGATGAAAAAGAAATGTTTGTTGTTACACAAATCTCCTTGGATTTGATGGCATCACGCGTCACCTGTACCAATAGCTCATCGCCCTGTATGAGTGTATCCGGATTACCGTTCTTTTTGGTAAAAATCATTGTGGACGTATCCATTGCATCAAATGGACAAAAAAATGTTAAATCACCTGCTTTTAAAAAGGCAGATTGCATTTGCGGCATAACATTTTCTACACGTGCGATATAAATATTGCCAACAAGGGACGGATGCGTTGTATCATAGGGATGGATTTCTATCGGACGGTCATTTGCATCCAGATAAAGTAATAAATCAAAGATGCGATTGTTTCTGGTTATTTTCGTGATAAAACAACGGTTATTCTTTGTCATCGCCGATTTCTCCTAAAGAAACAAACTGCCCCACTTCTCCGGTTAACATATCCTTGCGGTGAATAAAGAAATCATATCGTCCAAGATCTTCTTTTCCCAAATGTTTAAAAAAGTGCTCTAAGACAAGTTCCGGCTTGATGTTATCCGTACTGCCGGTAGATACGACAAGCGAAAAGAGAATACTGCTGTCTCCACAGGAATTGCAGACCTCAGAGATGTTAAAATCATAAATCAGAGGTTTAAGATCCAGTTCGCGCTCTCCCTTTTTTGTTTTTTTGATAATGGGAATGGTCCCAGCATCATCAAAAAAGGCTTTCTTAGAAGCTTGCAATTCTGTAATCGTATACGGAAACTCATCCGGGTGTTTATAGGATAAAAGATAAGAGGCAGCAGTCACAGAGGACATGGCATTTTGCGCATTGTCAGGCAAATAGCGGAAAGATGCAATTTCCATGCCTTCTACCATCGTATCCTGCAAACGTTCTTGTGCTTCTTTACTAGGTACAAATTCTTTTAATTCAATATCCATATATTCGCCATCACTGGTAATACCAACACCAAGAGGGGCTGCAAAGGACATGATCTGATGTGGATTAAATCCCTCTGAATATTTGATTGGCAGGCCACTTCTTCGTATTGCTTTCTGGAAATAACGCATAATATCCAAATGACCAATATATTTCATACTTCCATATTTACAAAATTTAATTCTTGCCTTCAAAACAAATGCCTCCTCCAAATGATGCTGCACCGCAACCGGAACACTTCATTTTACAGTTTGGTGTTACTTCGTGGTCTATCGTTGCACGATTCCATTCACGCACAAAGAACTCTTTGCGTACACCTACATCGATAAAGTCCCATGGCAAAATCTCATCCAATGGCCGTTGACGGTAAACATAAAAATCAAGTGAAATACCATTTTGATCCAGAATTTCTTTCCATTTATCTGCGTCGAAATAGTCAGACCATGCATCAAACATACAGCCTGCCATATAAGCTTCATAAATGGCGGTAGAAAGACGACGATCCCCTCTGGCGAATAAGCCTTCTAACACGGTAACATCTGCTTCATGCCAGTTATAGCGTAGACTCTTATGGTTTAACTGCTCTTTCATGGTATCGTTTACAATCTTCGCGCGACGTAAATATTCCCCTTTTTCATACATCGGTGCCCATTGGAATGGTGTAAATGGCTTTGGTACAAAAAAGGAGGTACTCATCGTAATCTGACATTTTCCATGACGCTGCTCTTTTGGTATTTCATAATAACGAACGGCAATTTCATTTGCCAGTTCTGGAATGGCGCGCATATCCTCTTCCGTCTCTGTTGGAAGTCCAAGCATAAAATAAAGTTTTACTTTTTGCCATCCGCCTTCAAAAGCCAGACCTGCACCATTTAAAATATCATCTTTGGTAAGTCCTTTATTGATAACGTTACGAAGTCTTTGTGAACCCGCTTCCGGAGCAAAGGTCAGGCTGCTCTTTCGGACATCCTGTACTTTTTTCATTACATCCAAAGAAAACGCGTCAATACGAAGGGAAGGCAGCGAAATATTAACGCCATCACCGCAACATTCATCGATCAGGAAATTGATCAGTTCCGGAAGTTCTGTATAATCACTAGAACTCAAAGAGCTCAAGGAAATTTCTTCGTGTCCCGTATTTTGCAGCATTTCTTTTGCATATGTTTTTAATAAAGCAAGACTTTTCTCGCGATTTGGACGATATACCATACCCGCCTGACAGAAACGACAGCCCCGGATACAGCCACGCTGAATTTCTAAAACGACACGATCCTGTGTGGCACGCACAAATGGAACCAGTGGTTTCGTTGGATAAGCACCTTCATCCATATTTACAAGTACCTGACGTTTTACGGTTTTTGGGACATCCGAAAAACGTGGTGTAATGGCCGCAATCGTACCATCCTCTTTATAGGACACATCGTATAAAGAAGGTACATAAATTCCAGGGATTTGTGCCGCTGCACGTAAAAAAGCTTCTCTTGTATAGGTGCCGGATTGTTTCATCTCTTTATAAAGGTCAAATAGGGCGTCGTAGCGGATTTCACCCTCTCCGATATAGCAGATGTCACAAAAGTCTGCAATTGGCTCTGGATTATACGTACATGGACCACCAAATAAAATAATCGGATCAGAATCACTACGTTCTTTTTGCCATAATGGGACTTGTCCAAGATCTAAAATCTGTAAGATGTTGGTATAACACATCTCATATTGTAGCGTCATACCAATGAAATCAAAATCTTTGATGGGATCTTGTGTTTCTAGCGCAAAAAGAGGTATATCCTCCTCTTTCATGATCTTATGAAGATCTGGCCAAGGAGAATATACTCTCTCACAATAGACATCATCTCTACGATTAAACATTTCATATAGAATCTGAATCCCCAGATGTGACATACCGATTTCATATACATCCGGGAAACACATGGCAAAACGAATTGCTACATCATCTGGATTCTTTTTTATCATATTTAATTCATTGCCAATGTATCTTGCAGGTTTATCCACCTGCATTAAGATATCATCTGACAGTGCCAATTTATTCATAACTTATCTGTTCCTTTCACATGTTAACGCTGGGCAAGCTCTCTTGTAATATCTTCCCATGTCAAACCTTTTTCTACCATCAGAACCATCATATGATAAAGAAAATCAGACATTTCATATTTCACTTCTTCATTATCCGGGTTCTTAGCGGCAATGACAATTTCTGTCGCCTCTTCGCCAACTTTTTTCAGAATCTTGTCGATCCCTTTGTCAAAGAGATAATTGGTATAAGAGCCTTCCTTTGGATGTTCTTTACGATCTGCAATCACCTGATAAACAGATTCAAACACCTTTAGTGGATTGCGCTCTATGTATTCTTTTTTGATGATTTCATTGAAAAAGCAGCTTGGAGCTCCTGTGTGACAGGCAATACCACCAACCTGGGAAATTTTAGCTAAAATCGTGTCATGGTCGCAATCTGCTGTCAATGACTTTACATATTGTGTATGACCACTTGTTAAGCCTTTGATCCATAGTTCCTGACGACTTCTGCTGTAATACGTCATTTTCCCGATGCGGGTTGTGGTGTTAAATGCCTCTTCATTCATATAAGCAAGCATTAATACTTCATTTGTCTGATAATCCTGAACAATAACCGGAACAAGACCATCTGCATTAACCTTTAAATCTTTCCATGCAAGTTTAGGCTCAAAATTATCCATTTTAATGCCAGCATCAGATAATTCGCATTTTACCTGCATAATATCTGTCTGTGTATCATTGATAAAGGCACCACAGATGCCACGGATTTTGTCAGATTTTAAAAGTGTTGCGATATCTTCTATATCATAAGAATCAACATCAACAATATAAGGTACATTTGTAATGCCTTCAATGCTGTCTAATAATGCTCTGTTATAGATGACAAGTTCATGTACATGATCTTCTAAAATATCTTTTGTTTTAAACAAAAAATCAACGGTTGTTAGTGATACAAGGATTTTTTCGGTTCCAAAACGTGCACTCGCCTCATTTAAGATTTCAACGGCAGATGGTTTTGAACCATTTAAGATAACTTCAACACAACCGGCATAAAGATATTTTTTAACATCTTCCAGTCGTTTGATATTACCACCACCACACGTTTTGATTTCAATGTTACGGTTGATTTCACGAATGGCAAGAATGTTTTTCTCATGTTCTTCATCTTCATTGGAAAGATCATAACAAATAATCTTATCAATACCACTGTCGTTATATAAACGGGCCAGTTCTAAAACATCCTGCTTTTCATCGGTATGTGCCGGGTCTTTTACGGCCATACCATCTTTTAAATAAATTGTTGCTACAATATTTTTGTGTTCCATAGTATGTATGTTCACTTTCTGTTTTATTTATGCCAGGCTTCCCTTTGTAGAGAGAATGTCTGCGATACGCGGATCTTTCGTAGTTGCTACATCAAGTGCTTTGGCAAATGCTTTAAACATTGCTTCTGCCATATGATGATTGTTGCCTGCTTTTAACACCTGTATATGAAGGTTCATACCGGCGCTATAGGATATGGCATAGAAAAACTCACGAATCATTTCGGTATCCATATATCCAATGCGGTTGGTTGTAAATTCAGCATCAAAAGATAAATATGGGCGGCCGGAAAGATCAATGGCACAGAGAACAAGCGTCTCATCCATTGGAAGGATACAGCTGCCATAACGACAAATACCCTTTTTATCTCCAACGGCCTGCTTGATAGCTTCGCCTAAGACAATGCCGCAGTCTTCGATGGTGTGATGACAATCAACAAGTAAATCACCCTTTACCGTCACATCTAAATCAAACAATCCGTGTCTGGCAAATCCATCTAACATGTGATCAAAAAAACCAATATCCGTGGTAATGGATGATTGCCCACTTCCATCAATCGTAAACATTAGATCAATATCCGTTTCCTTGGTCTTGCGTTTGCAATGCGCACTTCTGATTTCGCTCATCATGCATCCCTACTTTCTAGTATATTCTAAACCTCTTCAAATCTTACTTTAATCGAATTTGCATGAGCCGTCAACTGCTCACATTCTGCAAATTGTACAATGTCTTTATAAACGTCTTGTAATGCTTCTCTGGAGTAACTGATGATGCTGGATTTTTTGATAAAATCATCAACACTCAAAGCAGAAAAGAATTTTGCGGTTCCATTGGTTGGAAGTACATGATTTGGTCCTGCAAAATAATCACCTAATGGTTCACTGCTGTATTCTCCGAGGAAAATAGCTCCGGCATTTTTTACTCTTGTCATGGTATCAAACGGATTTTGGGTGACAATCTCTAAGTGCTCCGATGCAATCTCGTTTACAGCATCAATGGCTGTTTCCATGTCAGGTGCAACCAGAAGATAGCCGTAATTATCCAAGGATTTTGTGATAATGTCTTTTCTGGAAAGCTTAGCTACAAAGTAGTCAATTTCTTTTGCAACTTCTTCTGCCAAAGATTTACTTGTTGTAATTAAAATGGCAGAAGCCATTTCATCATGCTCCGCTTGTGACAAAAGATCTGCAGCAACATATTTTGGAGTTGCTGTCTCATCTGCAAGGACAAGAATTTCACTTGGTCCTGCAATGGAATCAATACTTACATGACCAAATACTGCTTTTTTTGCTAAAGCGACATAAATGTTTCCAGGACCTACAATTTTGTCGACTTTTGGAATGCTTTCTGTCCCAAAAGCAAATGCTGCAATTGCCTGTGCACCGCCAACTTTGTATATGACATCAACACCAGCTTCTTTTGCTGCAACTAATGTAGAAGCGCAAATTTTTCCATTGGCATCAGGTGGTGTTGTCATATAAATATGTGGTACACCGGCTACTTTAGCGGGAACAACATTCATTAGTACAGAAGAAGGGTAAACTGCTTTTCCTCCTGGAACATAGACACCGACTTTATCGAGAGGTGTTACTTTTTGTCCAAGAATTGTTCCGTTCTCGCCGCTTGTAAACCAGCTGTTTTGCAGCTGTTTGCTGTGAAAATCACGAATGTTTACAAGAGATTTGCGGATTACCTTTAGCAACTGCGGATCTACGTTTTCGTAAGCTTCGCTGATTTCTTCTTCTGTTACAATCAAATGATTGGCATCTATTTTTGCATGATCAAATTGCTCTGTATAGGCAAAAACAGCTGCATCGCGGTTTTTGCGCACTTCTTCAATAATTTCTGCAACGCGTGCTTCATATTCACCATAGCTGTTTGGACTTCTTTTTAATAACGATTCCAATATATTGGAGGTTGTTTCTTTGTTTAAATCTAGAATTTTCATCTGTCTTACCTATCCTTCCATTGATAATGCTTGTTTTAAGTCAGCAATTAATTTTGTAATGCGCTCATATTCCATTTTCATACTAACCTGATTTACCACCATACGTGCAGATAAAGGACATACTTCCTCTAATACTTCAAGACCATTTTCACGTAAGGTACTGCCTGTCTCTACAATGTCAACAATGACTTCAGAAAGTCCTACGATTGGTGCTAATTCAATGGAACCATTCAATTTGATAATTTCAACCGTCTGGTGCTTTTCATTGTAGAAATGATTTTTGGCAATTCTAGGATATTTGGTCGCAACACGAATGAGTTCCTGATGTTTTAATAATTCTTTAGATTCTTTTGGACCACATACACACATACGACATTTTCCAAAGCCAAGATCTAAGACTTCATAAATATTGCGTGCTTCCTCTAAAATGGTATCCTCGCCAACAATACCAATATCAGCAGCTCCATATTCTACATAAGTAGGAACATCCGGACCTTTTGAAAGAAAGAAACGTAATTTTAGATCTTCATTGACAAAGATTAGTTTTCTGGTATCAGGATCTTTCATTTCTTCGCAGGTAATGCCTATTTTTTCAAATGTTGCCAGGGTTTGCTTTGCCAATCGTCCTTTTCCCAAGGCAAATGTTAAATATCTTTGTTCTTCCATACTATTCGTCCTCCAACACAATCTGTTTGTATGCGGCATACCGTTTGCAATATTCCTCTACCGAGTGTTGCGCAGGATCCATCAAAAGCAGTTGTACACAATTGCCGGCATTTCTAAGTTCTTCTGCTATTGTTACCGCTATCTGCCGTTGCTCTTTGGTATATAAGATGATTTCCGGCTGTACATGTGCGGGAATTTGGATTTTTTGTCGTTCTAATGCAAGTAATAATTGATCGACCATCAAAGCAAAACCAATGGCCGGTGCTTCCTTGCCAAAGTATGATAGTAAACCGTCATATCGGCCACCTTTTACAATAGGTTCTCCACTGCCAAAGGTATAACCACTGAATAAAATACCGGTATAATATCGATACGGACTAATCAAACCTAGTTCAAAGGAAATATATTGTGTCACATCATATACTTCTAATAATTCATAAAGATTTTGCAGATAAGAAAGTGCATTTGCAACTCCCGTATACTTAGAAGCAAGCGTTTGCATCTTGCTCCATTCTTTTGGAGAAGCATACATTTTACCGAGCATAGAAAATAATTGGCGTAAATCGGCAGCTACATTGTGGCGCTCTAAATATTCTTCGACACCGAAGAAATTTTTATTTAAAATCAAATCGCGTAACTGTGTTTCCTCTTCTTCATGAAAACACGCTTCTTTCATCAATTCCCGAAATAAATTTGCATGACCGATACTAATCTGAAATTGTTCTAACCCGACTGCTTTTAAATTATTAACGACAAGAGCAATGATCTCGCCATCTGCATCTACAGAATTTTCTCCAATAAATTCAACACCTAATTGGGTACTCTCTTTCAAACGTCCCTGATAACTGTTGTTATTGATGAAAACATTTCCTTCATAGCATAAACGCGTTGGTTCTGTCTCTATCGGAAAATATTTGGAAGCGGCTCGTGCAATGGATGGCGTCATATCCGGGCGTAAGACAAGCGTATTTCCTTCACGATCAAAAAATTTGTAGAGTTCTTTGGATGGTGTAGTTCCCACTTCCTGTCCAAAAATATCAAAAAATTCAAATGTAGGTGTTTCAATAAAACGATATCCATAAGACTGAATAATGTGACGCATACGGTTTAAAATGTAATGTTTCTTCTCACACTCATCATTATAAATATCGCGAACACCTTCCGGTGTGTGTAATCTTTTGTTTTGCATAGTGTCACCTCTCTGATACTTTACTATAGCGCAGTGCTAAATAACTAAACTATCCATATTATAAAGAAAGCTAACATCTCTGTCAAGCATCACGCAAGGACAAATCTAATTGTAATGGATCTAAATAAGGAACGAATAGTCCTGGTTTTGCTGAAAAAAAGAAAGCCTGGTCCAGCTCTTCGCGACGAAAACTTTTTCGTCCTCCTTCTAAAGCCCGATTCCAATAGCGCATCACTTCGCTTAGACGTAAATAATAAAATTCATCACGCTCAGTAAAATAAAGTAATAAAAATGCAATCCCCTGCTGCTGTTCAAATGCCTGCATAAAGCTAAGCTGATGTTCATGAATGTTCTGCAATGGGAAAAGATCGCTATGACACTCTTTTGCATCAAAGCAAACAGGAATGCCCTGTACAACACCTATATAATCTACCGTACTTTTTTTGTCAAAATATGCTAGTGTAATGTGTCTGGTGTCCTTATCGATATTGATTGGTGTAATTGGTGTTGGTATCTTTTGAATCAGGCATAAATTGCTGTTTTGATAGATATCGTTTGTTCGATTGATTAAATCTTCAAAGGTAGAGCCTCTTAAACCTCTTGAATGCCAGGTTGCCATAATTTATCCTCTTATCATGTCCGAAAAATCCGTTGGTTCTTCTGCAATATAGCACGTACCATCCGAAAAAGTAATCGAATATGCGTGCAGCAATTGTGATGTTATATGATATTTTTGCCGAAGCATCTGATTCCATGTCGGGTCTCCATACTTGGGATCACCTGCAATCGGATGACCGATACTTGCTAAGTGTGCGCGGATCTGGTGACTGCGGCCGGTAATCAGATGTACTTCTAAAAGGGTCGCATCTCTTCCGATCACAAGTGGTTTATATGCCGTAGCAATTGGTTTTGCATCTGGCTGTGGTGTTTCTACCACACGAACCTGATTGGTGGATGCATCTTTTACCAGGAATCCCTCTAGATGAGACGCTTCCTTGATTTGACCTTTTACGATACAGTGATATATTTTCTTTGCACTGCGTTCGCGAAGCATTTCTGCTAATTTTTGCTGACCGGCAAGTGTTTTCCCAGCCAGAACAAGTCCGGATGTATTTCGATCCAGACGATTGGCGATGGAAGGATGAAAAATGGCATATTGTTCTGCAGATAAAGAACCAGCATGAATCAAATACGATAAAATCTGCTCATTCAGTGAAATGTCATGATCGCATGCTTTTTGCGAAAGAACACCACTTGGTTTATTTACAATTAAAATATCATCATCTTCATAAATTACTTGAAGGTCATGAGAAACAGCACGAAGTGCTTCGTATTCCGCCTCAGTATTGGCAAATCCGCGCATTTTTGCAAAGGTTTCATCAGAAAAGAAAATCTGGATGGAATCATTTTTCTTTAATATTTCCGTTCCATCTGCTTTTTTCTTATTTAAGGTAATATTCTTTTTTCGTAACATCTTATATAAGAAACCACTGCCAGCGGCCTTAAAGTATTTCTTTAAGAACTTGTCAAAACGTTGTTGTTCCTCGCGTTCGGTAATTTGTATTTCTTTCATCGCTTTTTTTGTTTCCTTTTTCCAGTTGTTTTGGTACGTTTTCGTTTTGTGTGCTTAGCTGCAGTGTCTTTTCCTACCATACCTTTCGTAGAGGATTTTTTCTT
This sequence comes from uncultured Pseudobutyrivibrio sp., assembly GCA_900546435.1. GTDB lineage: Bacteria > Bacillota > Clostridia > Lachnospirales > Lachnospiraceae > Pararoseburia. The sequence goes on from URCQ01000016.1 coordinate 36,128, forward strand.
TTCTTCAGACAGTTTTCGTGGGCGAATCAGACAATGTTGATCAAAGCCAATCAAATCTTCACGATGCTCTTTCTTTAATGCCTCATAAACCAAATCATAATTACTTGGATTGCGATATTGAATCAATGCACGCTGCATGGCTTTTTCATGTGGATTATGTGATACATAAACTGGCTGCGTTGTCGCCGGATCCAATCCTGTGTAATACATACAGGTTGAAATGGTGGATGGCGTTGGATAAAAGTCCTGCACCTGCTCTGGCATATAGCCAAGATCCCGCAAATACTCTGCCAATGCGATGGCATCTTTTAATGTTGAACCCGGATGCGAAGACATCAAATAAGGCACAAGGTATTGTTTCTTTCCAATCTGTTCATTGATTTTACGGTATTTTTCTTTAAAACGGTCATAGACTTCTACCGGCGGTTTTCCCATATAACGCAAGACATTATCACTGATGTGTTCCGGAGCTACTTTTAATTGACCACTGACATGGTATTGGCATAGCTCACGGAAAAACCGGTCATCTTTATCCTCTAACAGATAATCAAAACGAATACCGGAACGTATAAATACTTTTTTTACACCAGGCAATTGTCGTAGTTTACGAAGCAAAGATAAGTAGTCCTTGTGATCAACGGTCAGATTTTTACAAGGCGTTGGAAACAGGCACTGCCGGTTGGTACATACGCCCTTTTCTAACTGCTTTTTGCAGGAGGGATGTCGGAAATTGGCTGTTGGTCCACCAACATCATGAATATAGCCTTTAAAATCTTTGTTTTGGATCATCTGCTTGGCTTCAGCGAGAATGGAAGCATGACTTCGCGTTTGGATAATACGTCCCTGGTGAAAGGTCAAGGCACAAAAATTACATCCGCCAAAGCAACCTCGATTGCTGATCAGACTAAATTTTACTTCTGAAATCGCAGGAATCCCGCCATCTTTTTCATAGATAGGGTGATATGTGCGTGTATATGGCAATGCATAAACATCGTCCATCTCCTGCATAGAAAGCGGTTTTTGTGGCGGATTTTGTACGACGTAAATACCATGCGGATAGGCTTCTGCCATTTTTTTGGCTTGAAACGGATCTGTGTTTTGGTATTGAATATAAAAACTGCGGGCATATGCCTCTTTATTTGTGCTGATTTCATCGTAGGAAGGCAAAACAATCGCATCCTCTATAAAGTAAGGATCCTGCGTGCGAAAAACAGTGCCTCGTATATATGTGATGTCTTTCACATCAATGCCGGCTGCTAACGCTTCCGCAATTTCAATGATAGAGCGTTCGCCCATACCATAGGAAATCAAATCTGCACCGGAATCTAATAAAATGGAACGTTTGACTTTGTTAGACCAATAGTCGTAATGTGCCAGACGACGCAGGCTTCCTTCAATCCCCCCAATAATAATCGGTGTTTTCTTGTAAGTACGTCGTATTAAATTACAATACACAACAGCCGCATAGTCAGGGCGTTTTCCCATAACTCCTCCGGGAGAAAACGCATCTGTTTTACGTCTTTTCTTTGAAACGGAATAATGATTTACCATAGAATCCATGTTTCCGGCAGAAACCAAAAATCCCAGACGTGGTTCGCCTAGTATGGCAATCGAATCATTTTGTTTCCAATCCGGCTGCGCTATAATTCCAACCGTATACCCATAGGATTCCAACAAACGTGTGATAATGGCATGCCCAAAAGAGGGATGATCTACATAGGCATCGCCACATACGTAAACAAAGTCTAATTGTTCTATGCCACGACGTCGCATGTCTTCTTTTGAAATTGGTAAAAAATCATTATTTTGTTCCATGGTTGTTTCCTGTCCAATCGATTTGTGTATAGTCATCTATATAAGCATCCGCCAGTGCTTTTTTTTCTGCTGTGATATCCTTAGAGTAATCATCATAAATAGCGCATACTTTCATACCTGCATTTTTAGCAGCCATAATACCAGGACAAATATCTTCAAATACAAGACAATCCTGTGGTAAAACTTGCAAACGATTTGCCACTTCCAGATAAATGTCTGGTGCCGGTTTCCCTTTGTTTACTTCATTTCCTGTCAAATAACAATCAATATAAGTATCCATAGAAAGAGCATCGGAAACAGCTTTTAACAATTCTTTGGAATTACTGGTTGCAATTCCCGTAGCGATGCCACGTTCTTTTAGCTGCATCAGAAATTCTTTCGCGCCTGGTTTCCATGTGACCTTATGCGCATATGTTTCCATTGCCATAGCATTCCACTCCGCCATCATTACATCTATGGAATCGGTAATCGCAAATTGCTGTTGAAAAAATTGTGCCGTTTCGCGCATACTCATGCCTTCAATATCTTTTTGCAGTGACTCTGGCATACGTATATTCCTGCTTCCTAAATAATCTAAGTCGATCTGTTTCCATACCCACATGGAATCAACTAAGGTACCATCCAAATCAAACAGTACTGCTTTTATATTCTGTAACATAGCTCATTTCCTTTTCTGTAAATGGTCGGTATTCTCCTGGGGCCAGCGCATCATCTAGTGTGAATTTTCCCATGGTAAGCCGTTTTAAATAAATTACCTCTTTTCCTATGGCATGTACCATACGCTTTATTTGATGAAACATACCTTCTGAGATGGTGATGTATACATGTGTTGCATCCTGCACATCAATCGAAAGCTCGGCGGGCTTTGTAAGTCTTTTTTCTCCAATATCGATGCCTTCTGCAAATCGGATAACATCAGACGCATCCGCCGGTTGGTTTAGATAAGCTAAATATGTCTTTGGAACATGTTTTTTGGGGCTTAGCAACGTATGTGAAAAATTCCCGTCGTTGGTAATGAAAAGCAATCCTTCCGTATCAAGATCTAATCTCCCTACTGTAAACAAATCACCTTTGGGCGTCATAGGAACATAATCAAATACCGTTTTATGTATGGCATCTGTGTTCGCACATACACACCCGGCAGGTTTGTGGAATACATAATAAACGAGTGGCTCAAAGTGTAAAATCTGCCCTTGATAGGTAATGGTATCCTTTGTTTCATCGACCTGATACTTACCATCAGAAATCATTTTACCGTTTACGCACACCATACCCTTTTTTAGTCTTTTTTTTACTTCTGAACGTGATGCAATACCATAATTGCTGAGGAATTTATCTAATCGAATCATATTGATATCCTATCTTTCATAGATTGATAATATGAAGTTTGGACTTGTATTATCAATCATTGGAGTTTTAATTGCATTATGTCAACCGAAAATTACATTTGCCGGTGCTGTTAGTGGCTTGAACATCTGGTTTTTTCAGCTATTGCCATCTTTATTGCCTTTTATGATTTTATCTAATATTCTCTTATCAGATGCCTGTCAAAATTATTTGTTTGGCAATCAAAATTTGGATTCTATGCGACGTATACGTCTGGTATTTACGATTGCAACCGGATTTACGTTTGGTTTACCCATTGGCGCTAAAATCACAAAAGATATGTATCAAAAAGGCTGGATCAATCAAAAAGATGGACAATATTTATTGAATCATTGTAATCTGATTGGTCCTTCTTTTGTTGGGAGTTATGTATTATCCACAAAACTTAACTTACCAGAATATTTTTTGATGACTGTATGTATCCTATACCTTCCGCATTTGGTATGTATTCTGCTTCATTTTTGGAAAAAACAGCCGGATACGCAGGCGAAACATAATGTCTATATTCCGGATAATACCTTTACAACAAGAAAAGCGACACCAAGACTTCGAAATTGCTTTCAAATCTTAAATGTCGCTATCATGAATGGATTTGAAACAATAACCATTCTTGGTGGTTATCTGATCCTGTTTGGTATCTTTTGCAGCTTTATCAAAGAACTTTCCGTGATACCGTTAGAACTGCGCGCCATACTCCTTTCATGTATGGAAATTACCACCGGAATACATGAAATAGCATCGCTGTCTCTGGCGCCAGTCATAAAATATGTATGTGCAGTACCACTTTTATCCTTTGGTGGATTATGCAGTGTCTTACAAACACAATCGGTAATTGCAGGATGTCCTTTTTCTATGCGCAGGTATATAAAAGTACGCATATTGTTCTCGCTGCTTTGTTTTTTCCTTTGCCTTGGAACGTTCTTTATTCTTTGTTAAAGAAAGATTCCGGAATATCCAGTGCAGGAACGTTGTCGTCAGAAGCTGTCTCTTCTGTCTCCTGTGGTTCCACTGGTTGTGGTTGTTTTACGGAAGGTTCTGGTTGTGCTACTTCCTGTGGAACTAATTCCTGACGGTTTGCAACAACAATATCTAAATATCCCTGCATGGTCTGCATGAAAGTTTCAGTTCTAGCTTGTGTTGTTTCCATAGAATTAGAAATGACGCTTTCAATTGTATTTAACAGATCATCTGTATATGTAATTGCGCCCATGCGAATACTATTGGCATCTTCTGTGGCTTTATCAAGCATATCTTGTGCATTTTTTGTTGCAAGCATAATGATTTCATTTGCTTTTGCATAGGCCTGTTGCATGATTTGATGTTCACTAACCAATTCATTTGTCTGAATCTGTGCCTGTGCAATGATGGCATCTGCTTTATTCTGCGCATCTGCTAAAATAGCTTCTTTGTTGCTAATAATTTTCTGATAGCGCTTAATTTCTTCCGGTGTTTTTGTACGCAACTCCTCCAAAAGACTTTCTAATTCATCTCTGTTAACGATAATTTTGGATGGAGAAAATGCTGATGGTTTACATTCGTCCACGTATTCTTCGATTTCTTCGATAATTTCTTCAATACCACTTGCCATAATAGAATCTCCTTTTATGAATTATACTTTGCCTGAATTAACGGAATAATTTCCGCAGGTACAAATCGGCTAATATCACCACCGTAAGCTGCAAATTCTCTTACAATCGTAGAACTCAAATAAGAATAATGCAATCCTGTCGTCAAAAAGATGGTCTCAAGTTCAGGATACTCGACTTTATTTGTTTGTGCAATCTGAATTTCATACTCAAAATCTGTAACTGCACGAAGCCCACGAATAATTACATTTGCTTCCATTTTCTTTGCGTAGTCTACCAACAAACCGTCGAAAGCATCAACCTTAACATTGGGATATTTTTCTACCAGACTTTGAATCATGGAAACACGTTCCCCTGTTGAAAACAGGGCATTTTTCGCGCTGTTATTCAGCACACCTATGATGACTTCATCAAAAATTTTGGCGGAACGTTCAATAATATCTAAATGTCCAAATGTAACAGGGTCAAAACTTCCTGGATAAATCGCTCTTTTCATCTGTTTTTATTCATCCTTTGCTAAAAAGATATGTTTATTTGTCTTATAAACTTTTTCGTTCAGTATGCGATATCCCAGATCTTTTACAAAGGAAAACTCTGTATGCAAATCTGCTTCTACAATCACATAACCATCTTCTGCCAATAAATTCGATTGCAAGATCGTTTGTAAAACATTTTCTTCCAATCCATTATGATATGGCGGGTCGATAAAAATGATATCAAACTGCATACGCCCTTCTAGATTGCGTAGTTCATAAATGACATCACCCGGCAGAATAAATGCTTCATCTTCAAACTTTGTATGAACAATATTTCGGTGAATACAATCCAGTGCCAAGCGATTATTTTCGATAAAGTAAGCACAGGCTGCACCACGGCTTAATGCTTCAATGCCCATCTGTCCACTTCCAGCAAACACATCCAAAAACTGTGCGTCACACAAATCATTTTGAATCATATTAAAGAGTGTTTCTTTGATACGATCCTGTGTAGGTCTTGTATGTATGCCAGATACTGTTTGCAACTGTAAGCGTTTTCTTGTACCGGAAATTACTCTCATATTCGTATTAATACTCCTTGAACCATCTCTGTAGTAATGATAACACTGATTATTTTTGTTCTTTTAATACGTCTTTATTCTTCGCAATATAGTCGATCAAAGATACAATCGTCAGTATCAGTGCTACATAAGTTAAAATGGTACCTAACACTGCGAAAAATGGCAGATTGATATTTGCAATCAGAACAATAATCATTAACATTTGAAATACTGTCTTAAATTTGCCCCAATAACTTGCAGCAATGACGATGCCATTATCGGAAGCAACCAGACGGAATCCACTAATAATAAATTCACGGCTGATTATAATAATAACAATCCATGCTGCCAGCTGCCCGGTTGCAATCAGACAGATCATAGCTGCACTGACTAACAATTTATCTGCAAGTGGATCCATAAATTTTCCGAAGTTTGTTACAAGATTGTATTTTCTTGCAATCTTACCATCGAGCATATCTGTAAGACTTGCAATGATAAAAATAGCATCTGCAATATAACGATATGTCTGGTTGGTTGCATCTAATAATAAAAAGATTACAAAAAATGGAATTAAAATAACTCTGAAAATTGTCAACTTATTTGGTAAATTCATGCTAATTCTCCTATTAAATCATATTCATATGAACCGGTTACCTGAACAGATACCATATCACCTGTCATAAGTTCTCTGGTTGTCTGAATAAATAAATAGCCATCTACATCCGGTGCATCACGATAGGTTCTGGCAACGTAGACATTTTCGTCTGCTACTTTACCTTCCACAAACGCATCTAATGTACGACCAATATATGTTTCATTACATGCGGCTGAGATATCCTGCTGAAGTTCCATAATCTCTGCCACGCGTGTCTGCTTACATTCTTCCGCAACTTGATCTGGAAAGGTATCTGCTGGTGTTCCCTCTTGCCTGGAGTATGCAAAACATCCCAGACGATCAAATTTCATATCGGTAACAAATGTTTTTAATTCTTCATGCGCTTCTACGGTCTCACCAGGGAAGCCACAAATCAGTGTCGTCCGAATACAAATATCAGGCATTGCCTCTCGCAATGATGCAACAATATGTCGGATATCTGCCTGCGAAGTCTTCCTTCCCATGCGTTTTAAAATATCATCATTTGCATGTTGGATTGGAATGTCAATATAATGGCAAATTTTGGAATTTGTAGCCATTGTATGAATCAGTTCCTCTGTGATTTCTTCTGGATAGCAGTATTGCAGGCGAATCCAACGAATCCCTTCGATAGCACTTAAGCGCTCTAATAATTCTGGAAGCATTTTTTTGCCATAGAGATCTACACCATAAAGTGTTGTCTCCTGCGCCACTAAAATCAATTCTTTTACACCGTCTTGTGCAAGTTTTTCTGCTTCTTTGATGATTTGTTCCATAGGAACAGAACGATACGCACCACGAATCGATGGAATCACACAATACGTACAATGTTTATCACAACCTTCTGCAATCTTTAGGTGGGCAAAATGTCCTCCTGTTGTCAGTGTTCTTCCTGCATAATTCTCTGGCAATCCACTTAATGGCTTTTCTATTTGGATTTTCTTCCCGTCTAAGACATCATGGATAACCGATACGATTTCATCATAGGAATTCGTACCGATGATCGCATCCACTTCCGGAATTTGTTCTGTAATCTCAGCAGCGTAACGCTGTGCGAGACATCCTGTAACAATCAAAGCCTTTAAATTTGCAGTTTCTTTCAGTGTTCCCATATCAATCAATGTCTGGATACTTTCTTCCATCGCATCGCTGATAAAACAACAACTATTGACAACGATTACATCTGCTTCGTTTTCATCATTTGTGATTGTAATACCATCCTGGGTAATCATGGAGAGCATATGCTCTGTATCAACCAGATTTTTATCACATCCCAGTGAAATAAAAAGAAGTTTCATTATGCTTCCTCTTCCTGTTCCTCGTCATCTTCTGAAATAATCTGTAATTCGCCATGATATAATTCATCTACAGCGATGGAAAGTGGCTTTTCACCCTTCGTAACGCGAACAAGAGGTTCCTGACCATCAATAATTTGTCTGGCTCTTTTTGCTGTTGCACAAACAATGCTATAACGGCTGTTTACTACTGGTTCTTCACCAATTTCGTCACTGTTCTTGTTCACTACTTTCATTAATTCTACATATGATGGATGTAACATACTTCCTATCTCCCTTCAAATTTCTTTAAATCTTGTTGAATCATGTCTATTGTATCTGAATTTCTTGTTGTTTTATAATGTTCACAAGAAATAATAGCATGCACATTTTCTACACTCTTTTCAATCTGATCATTGATGACTAAATAATCATAACCTCCCATATACTGGGATTCTTTTGACGATATAGCCAGACGCTGTGCGATCACATCTGGTGTTTCCGTACCTCTGCCAACAAGACGCTCTTTTAAAGCATCTGCAGATGGTGGCATAACAAAAAGAAGCAATGCCTCCGGATATAATTTTTTTACTTGCAATGCACCTTGAATTTCAATTTCAAGAATCACATCTTTTCCTTCATTTACTAATTTTTCTACATAAGAACGCGGTGTGCCGTAGGAATTACCATTGAAAGTGGCATATTCTAACAATTCACCCTCTGCAATCATCTGATCAAATTCTTCTCTTGTCTTGAAAAAATATTCTCTGCCATCTTCTTCTCCCTGACGTTTTTGTCTGGTAGTCGCAGAAATAGACAAGTGGTATTCTCCCGGATGTTCTTTTAACAGGTTTTTCATGATCGTGCCTTTGCCAGCGCCTGAAAAACCGGATAAAACAATGATCATTCCTTTCCTTGTCATAAAACATCAGCCTCCTTCTTTTTTATTGCTGCTTCTTTTGATCTTGTGGCAATCGTATCCGGCAATAATGCAGAAAGTACGATATGCTGATCTGTGATAATAATACCTCTGGTGCGACGTCCTTGCGTTGCATCAATGATGTTGCCATCTTCTTTTGCACGCTGTACCAAACGTTTTGCCGGCGCAGAATCCGGCGTTACGATAGATACAACCTTATCTGTATTAATGATATTTCCAAATCCTATATTGATAAATGCCATAATGCTTATGATCCTATTCTAAGTTTTGAATTTGTTCACGAACCTTTTCAATCAATGTCTTCAAAGAAATACCAACACCGGCAATCTCTACATCTGTTGATTTTGAAAGAATCGTATTCGCTTCGCGATTCATTTCCTGTGCGATAAAATCAAGTTTACGTCCAACTTCTTCGGCATCGGATAACATATGCCTTGTCTCATCGACATGACTGCGGAGACGCACCATCTCTTCATCAATGCAGACCTTATCGGCATAAATGACGACTTCTGCTGCAATACGATTCTCATCAATAGACGTATCTCCTAACATCTCTGCAACTTTTGTATGTAACTTGTCGCGATATTCTTCCACAATCATCGGTGAACGTTTTTCTAAAAATGAAACATATTCCGACATTTCATCCATCTTTAAAAGTAAATCCTGTTGTAGGCGCATGCCTTCCTGTGTTCGATTTTCAACAAATTGATCGAGTGCACTTGTCAAGGCATCCATCAAAAACAGATGTAGCATTTCATCATCTTCCTCAGCTTCTGTGATTTCTAACACATCTGGAAAACGAGCCAGTGAAGATGCTGTAACATCAAAAGGTATGCCATAATCCTGTGACATTTTACGCAGATTCTCCATATACATATCTGCAACATGGGTATTATAATGCAAAACATCCGATGCTTCTTTTGTCTCTTCTAATGTAATAAATACATCCACTTTACCACGTACAATCCGTGATTTGATTGCATTACGAATCTCTACTTCGTATGCATTTAATTTCCTAGGGAGTTTTACATTCAAATCCAAATATCGATGGTTTACAGATTTGATCTCCACTATAATCTTTCGAATCTCATCACCGGCTTCGCCTCTGCCAAAACCTGTCATGCTCTTTATCATGCCACCGGCACCTCCCATTTGCATAAAAACACCTATGCATAGATATTTATATTATATTAAATCCATTACAAAAGGTCAAATTATTTGTATTTGTTTTTTCAATATAAACATTTATAATAGTATGATAAAAGACAGACAAAAGGAGATACTTATGGCTTTTGACGGTATTACAACAAATTGTATTATGCAGGAACTAAAACAGATGCTCGTTGGACAACGCATCAGCAAAATTGCACAACCGGAACGTGAAGAACTTCTCTTTACCTTCAAAGGTGTTACCACGAAAAACAACCGCCTTTTGATATCCGCTAATGCATCCCTGCCGTTTTTATATATGACACAGACAAACAAAACAAGTCCTATGACAGCACCTAATTTTTGCATGCTTCTTCGCAAATATATCGGAAATGGTCGCATAACGGATGTTACGCAGCCTTCTATGGAACGTGTTATTTGTTTTACCATTGAACACTTAGATGAAATGGGAGATCCTGCCGTAAAATACCTTTATGTGGAAATTATGGGAAAACACAGTAATATTATTTTTTGTGATGATAACCATACCATCATCGACAGCATAAAACATGTCTCCGGTCAGATGAGTTCTATTCGCGAAGTACTCCCGGGACGTGCTTATTTTATCCCTGCACAGGAAGGACGTATCAATCCTTGGGATATGACGCAAGAGCAATTTACAGACATGATTTTAAGCAAACCATGTTCCATTGCAAAGGCAATCTATACGACGCTGATTGGTTTTTCTCCAATCATTGCTACCGAAATCGCGTATCGAGCAGGACTCGATGCAGATCTTTCTACGGCATCGCTTTCTGTAGAAGATGGTATCCATCTTTATGAACAGGTACGAATGATATTACAGGCATTGAATGAGCAAGCCTTTACCTACTGTATTTATTACGATCCAATTACCGGTGCACCGAAAGAATTTTCTCCTCTTCCACTTTCTATTTATAGCGATATGGAATGTAGGGAATATGATTCTATGTCCGAGGTTTTAGAATCTTTTTATGCCAAACGCAATAAATATACGGTGATCCATCAAAAATCTACGGATCTCCGCAAAATCGTAAGTGTACACTTAGAACGCGATCGAAAAAAATATCAATTGCAGAAAAAGCAGTTGGCAGATACAGAAAAAAAGGATAAATACCGGATTTATGGCGAAATGCTGCATACGTATGGTTACGCTGCAACCCCTGGCGCAAAATCCATAGACGTGACCAATTATTATACCAATGAGCCGCTTACCATTCCGTTAGATCCAACTCTTGATGCTATGGATAATGCAAAAAAATATTTTGATAAATATGCCAAGTTAAAACGTACTAGTGATGCCCTTTCTTCCTATATCGTCGAAACCGAAAACGAAATCCATCATTTGGAATCCATTGAAACATCACTAGCCATTGCAGAAACTGAAGGTGATCTTGCGGCTATCAAAGAAGAATTACAGGAATTCGGTTTTATCAAAAAGCACTATGGTAAAAAGAAAAACCGGCTACCAAAAAGCCAGCCATTACATTTTGTAGACGACAATGGCTTTCATATTTACGTTGGTAAAAATAACTATCAAAATGATCAATTAACCTTTAAGTTTGCAACAGGAAATGATTGGTGGTTTCACGCAAAACAAATGACCGGTTCGCATGTCATTGTCAAAGCCGAAAACCAGGAATTGCCGGATTCCACTTTTGAATATGCAGCTGCACTTGCTGCATATTACTCTAGCGGCAGAGAAAACGAAAAAGTAGAAGTTGATTATTTGCAAAAGAAAAATGTAAAAAAACCAAATGGTTCCGCCCCAGGTTTTGTTGTTTATTATACGAATTATTCTCTTGTTGCAACGCCATCGCTTGCGCATGTAACGCTTATCAGCGATAAATAAGTTTAAACATAAAAATGCCTGTGGATATGGTAACGACCCCCAAAAAGTTAGAGTTAAAATCTAACTTTTTGGAGGTCGTTATTTTTATAGAATCATATTATTATCTGTCGCAAACGACGATAATTGTTTTTGAATTTCTGGATACGCCGATAGCGTATGATCTTCTTTTAAAAGCTGATTTACATCCTCAGAAGCCTGTTGTAATACATCGGCATCTCCGATAATATCAGCCATACGAAATCCCAATTCTCCACTTTGGCGGATACCAAAGAAATCTCCTGGGCCACGCAACCGCAAATCTTCTTTGGCAATAAAGAATCCATCGTTTGATTGATATAAAACATCCAGTCGTTCTGTTTTTTTCTTACCCTTAGATTTGTCCATTAAAATGCAATATGATTGCCATTTTCCACGCCCGACACGTCCGCGTAACTGATGCAATTGCGCCAGACCAAATCGATTGGCGTCTTCAATCATAATGACAGTTGCGTTCGGCACATTGACACCTACTTCTACAACCGTTGTGGATACCAGAATTTGTATTTTCCCATCCGCAAAGGATTGCATAATTTTATTTTTTTCTTTGGGTGACATTTTACCGTGTAATGCTTCAATGCTCACTTGTTTACCGAAAATCGAGCGGATTTTTTCTACGTAATCCGTCACATTTTCTGCTTCTGTTTGTTCACTTGCTTCAACCAGAGGGCAAATGATATATGCCTGATGTCCGGCTTTTAGTTCCTTTCCAATCATTGCATAGCCTTTTTGACGTAAATCCTCTTTGATAACACACGTCTTAATCGGAATACGATTAGCCGGCAGTTCATGTATCGCTGATATTTGCATATTTCCATATAAAATCATCGCTAAGGTACGTGGTATTGGCGTCGCACTCATAACCAGCATATGTGGTGTAACACCTTTTTTTGATAGTTTTTCACGCTGTTTTACACCAAAACGATGTTGTTCATCCGTCACAACAAGTGCCAAATCCAGATAATCCACTTTTTCTTGTATCAACGCGTGTGTACCCACAACAAAAACGCCTGGCGTTGTCGCTATGATTTCATATGCTTTACGTTTTTGCGCAGCAGTCATAGAACCTGTCAGACAAACCACCTGATACGGAAGAGAAAAATCGTGGCACATCTCTTGAAAGGATTGTGCATGCTGCATCGCAAGTACTTCTGTCGGTGCCATAATAGCAGCCTGATAGCCATTTGCAACAGCATCTAACATGGCAAGAAAAGCAACAATGGTTTTCCCGGATCCAACATCACCTTGTATCAAACGCTGAGACACATAAGGTCCTTGCAAATCACTACGGATTTGTGCCAGGGTTTCTGCTTGTCCCTTTGTTAAATCATACGGCAGTTTTTGCATGACCATATCCGTCGTTTTTGTATCCGAAAATGTCCACGGATTCAATATGCCCGTTGTTCCAGCTTCTAAAATACGACTGTGTAATATAAAATAGAAAAATTCCTCGTATACAATGCGTTTGCGACCTTCTGCAAGAGATGCAAAATTTTCCGGGAAATGAATCTTATGTATCGCTTGCATATGAGACGGAAACTGTTCACGCTGTACAATCGCTAGTGGCAGACATTCCTGTTCTATGTCATCGATTTCATCCAATGCTGATGCTGTTATTTTGCGAACCATTTGCTGCGTCATTCCTTTGGTCAGGCTATAAACCGGCTGTAAGCAGTTTCGCATGGAAAGGTATTTATCTGGTGTATATACGGTTGGCTGCTCCATTTTAAAGCGATTCCCCTCTTTGCTTAATACACCATAAAAAATAAATGGCTGTCCTACGGTAAGCTGCTTTGCCAGATATGGCATACGAAACCAGATGCATTCGAGTGCAAGATCTTCTGAAAATACAGTAGCAAGCGTAATGTCCATCCGCTTTCCTCTGCGATAGCTTGCCGGTGTGCGTAACTTGCCGCAAACAGCAACAAGATGACCACAATCCTCTGTACAAACACCACCTGCTTCCGGAAATTCCTGATATCCTCTTGGAAAATGAAGGAGTATATCCCTTACGGTATATACTCCTATCTTTTGAAATAATTGTTCTGTTTTTTCTCCTACGCCTTTGATTTCACGTAATGAAGAATATAGATTCATAATACTCCTATTCTACAGATGCAATATAATAATAAACCGGCTGACCACCCATTTGTAATTCTACTTCAAGGTCAGAGAATTTCTCTTCTACAGCAGAAGAAAGTGCTTCAGCATCAGCTTCTGTAACATCTGCACCATAATAGATACTGACAATAGCAGAATCTTCATCCACCATCTCTGCAATCATATCTAAAAAGACAGCCTGGATGTCTGTATTGACTGCAAGAATACCTGCATCTCCAATACCCATGTAATCGCCTTCGTGAATCTCTTTGTCATCAATGACGGTATCACGTACCGCGTATGTGACTTGTCCTGTCTTGACATTTACGATTTCTTCATTCATGCGTGCTTCGTTTTCTTGCGCACTCTGCTCTGGAATGAAGTTAATCAGTGCTGTAATGCCTTGAGGGATCGTTTTGGTTGGAAGTACGATAACTTCTTTGTCCTCGCATAAAGATGCCGCCTGATTTGCAGCTAAAATAATATTTTTGTTGTTTGGAAGAACAAAAACAGTCTTTGCCGATACTTTTGCAATGGCATCCAAAACATCTTCGGTACTTGGGTTCATGGTCTGACCACCTTCGATCATGTAGTCAACACCTAATTCTTTGAAGATTTCATTTAATCCTTCACCAATGGATACCGCTACAAATCCCATTTCTTTTTCCGGTTCTGTACTTACAGGTACTTCTTTTGCTGCTTCTTCTGCCGCCTGCTGTGCAGCTGCTTTTTCAGCGTCTTTGATCAGACGTTCCTGATGTTCTTCACGCATATTGTCAATCTTGATTTTGCTAAGAGAACCATGTGTCAAAGCCTTCTGAATTGCAAGGCCCGGATCATTGGTATGTACATGGGTCTTAACAATCTCATCATCAGCGACAACGACAATCGAATCGCCAATAGATTCAAGATATCCCTTGTACTCCTGTTCCTGCGCCTCTGTTAATGGCTGGTTCAGTACGATAATAAACTCTGTGCAATAACCGAATTTAATTTCTGCTTCTGTCTCAGGAGTGATTTTAGTTACCTGACCAGAAGTCTGATCCGGTGTAATCGTATAATCTACTTCTTTGCCCATCAGACAATCGTAAGCACCCTGCATAACAACAACCAGACCCTGTCCGCCGGAATCCACAACACCTGCCTGTTTTAATACAGGAAGCATATCTGGTGTCTTACTAAGAACAAAATCCGCCTCTTTGATGATTTCATCAATAAAATATACGATATCATCTGTTGTATCTACTAATTCCAACGCTTTATCTGCGGCACCCTTAGCAACGGTAAGAATGGTACCCTCTTTTGGCTTCATAACAGCCTTATATGCTGTCTCAACCGCACGTTGCAATGCCTCACATAAAATATCAACATCTACTTCGTCTACTTCTTTAATAGCTTTTGTAAATCCACGTAACAACTGTGAAAGAATAACACCGGAGTTACCACGCGCTCCGCGAAGAGAACCAGATGAAATAGCCTTGGCAAGAGTCTTCATATCGACTTGTTCCAATGCGCTGACTTCTTTAGCCGCAGACATAATGGTCATTGTCATATTTGTTCCCGTGTCTCCATCCGGTACTGGAAATACATTCAATTCATTGATCCATTCTTTTTTTGACTCTAAATTCTTTGCACCCGCTAAAAACATCTTGGCAAGCGTAGCTGCATTAATTGTATTGGCTTCCACTATCGTAAATCCTCCTTAGTCAATCACTCTTACGCCTTCAACGTAGATATTCATTGCTTTGACTGTCATACCTGTAAAGGATTCTACCTTATACTTAACAGTCTCCATTAAATTGTCTGCAACGGTTGCAATACTGACACCATAAGAAATAATTACATGAAAATCAAGTGTAATATCATTGTTATCATCAATGAAAACAGAGATTCCATGATTCAGATAATCTTTTTTTAATAACTTCACAAGACCATCCTTCATATTCACTGCAGCCATACCTACGATACCAAAGCATTCTACTGCCACAGAACCGGCATAGGTTGCAATAACATCTGATTCAATCACAATCTTACCTAAATTGGTTTCCATTTGACCTTGCATATATACCTCCACATTAATCGTCCATAATATAAATGACATAATATGTATTAATTATATACGTTTTTTCATAAAATACAATCTTATTTTTCCTATATCAATATTTTTTCAAAAAAAGAAGTAAAAAAACGTTGCTTTTTAGAAAATGCTCTGATATAATATGCGTGTTGCGATTTTGTATCGAATACAGAAATTACAAAACCATAATCCAAGGAGGTGCAGTCATGGCTAAGTGTGCAGTTTGTGGAAAAGGCGCTCATTTCGGAAATAATGTGAGCCATTCTCATAGAAGATCAAACAGAATGTGGAAATCAAACATCAAGTCTGTTAAATGTAACGTTAACGGAACACCTAAGAAGTTGTACGTATGTGCATCTTGCTTACGTTCTGGTAAAGTTGAACGAGCTTAATATTTCGTCAATCAGGGAATTGTCTTTTAGACAATTCCTTTTTTTTATAGTAACAAGAAAAAACACCGATATTCTGCTATTCTTCTCTACTTTATGCTTCACAGCAAAATAGTTTCATTCCTAGGGCAATAAGTGCTACTGTAAGCAGTATGCAGATACATCCGCTTTCTATGAGGCTTCCAATCACAACGCCAATACCTGTAAAAATCATACCAAAACCAATTATTTTTTTCATAATAATAAAAGACACATAACATATGCTCTGTTACATATATTATATGCCTTTTTTCTTTTATTATTTCTCTGTTGTATTATTTACAGCATCATTTAAAATGTCTTCCATCTCATCATGGGCAGCTTTTCTCGCTTCCGGATCTTGATTTGAACCATTTTTTCTACTTGTAAATTTATCTACAAAGTCAGGCACCATATCAAGAATTTTTTCAATACCGGAATTACGATCAACACTGATCATACGTGTTACTCCATTATGAATAACAAGCACAGCGCTTGGGGTCAATTTACCTCCCATTCCACCGCCCGAGTTGTTTTTTCTTTCTCCGCGAAAAGCGCCTGCAGCTACACCAAAGGTCACATTCACAAGGGGTACCAAAATCGTATCACCAATATAAATGGCATCGCCTACAACGGTTTTGGTGGAAATAAATCCATCCATCCCCTGAAATAATGTATTTACTGTCTCATTAAATACTTCATTGTTCTTTTCCATGTCACTTCTCCTTTTCATGAATCAAGAATATCTGCAAACATTATAAATGAAATAATTTTTTACAATCCTTATTAAAATAAACACTAATTATAAGATAAACGATATGCCATAAAAAAACAATTCCCTTTAGGGAAATACTTCCCCAAAGATAAGGATCATCACTTTCAAAATCTGGAATGATACGACATTTTTTCCCATAACATACGGGCCAAAGGCTTATGATGCCTGTCGCACCACCAGTAAGTGCAGGATCTCCCAAAGAAAAATCTAAATCTGCTTCCATGACGGTCGGTTTTATACGACTTAATATCCAGAATGTCTTCTTAATTAAAAACAGAACGGCATTTTTATTATGCTCTGCTGTCACATTTTTATGAAATGATTCCCATTTTCTCTGAAAACCAGTTTTTCCTTTTATTTTTGTTTCGCCAGATTGCTTCTCCACAGTGGCAGCCATTCGTTTCACATCGGCAGCAGATACCGTCTTATCTTCTAAGATCTCTTGAATCTCCGCTTCATCAAAACCTTCTGCACAAAAATCTTCTCCATCAGAACATTCTTCATCCATGCATGACTGTTCTTCATCCTGTGTGGTTTTCTTATTTTTCCACGGATATACCTGTAATTTCCCCCAAAATCCATAGACACGAAGTTCATATTCTCCAGAAAATTGTGCCATTTTTATCTGCCAGAAATGCAAAAAGCCTGCAATAGAAATATCTCCTTCCCAGCCTTTTTCTGTCGTGTGACTGCCTGATAATTTATAATGAAGTGGCAAAAAAAGCAAATACAGAAAAGCGACTAGTATGAGCAACAATAAAACAAGTAAAATAATACCAATTACTTTTAAAATAGATAGTAACATCATTAGAATCCCCATCTATACGCTCTCCTCTTCTTTTAATTTTTGCCGGAAATAATCTTTCACCGCGCAATCACCGGTTTTGGTATATACATCACCATAAATCTGTTCTACGAGACTTCTGGCATGATAATACCCTTTTGCAACACCAATAATATCATATGACTGCTGTCGAAAAGCCGGCAATCTTAGTGTTGCTACCGGAATGATTTCTAATTGACCATCCAAAAAATCTGAAAGAACAATCAAATAGATCGGTCTGATCTGCCACTTATGTTCCACCATAAACTGTATATATTTCAGACTCCCTGTAATATTTTCGCTGATATATAAATCTTTATACCATTTCATATAGTATTACCCATGATTCCATGATTTAGTATGCACCAAAATAGCTGTCGAAAATTTTCTTTGTAGCAGGCACTGCATAGTGTCCCCCGGATGCAACACCTTCCATAACAACAGCTATGGCAATTTCTTTACCTTCTGCGTTTTTGGCGTAACCTACAAACCAGGAATGATCTTCATTTTTATTGGAAGAAAATTCTGCTGTTCCTGTTTTTCCATATGCTTCGTAAATATCGCTATTTAATACATTTCCGGTTCCATTCGTCACAACAAAACGCATATATTCCTGTAACTTATTGGCATCCTCTTTACTTATCAGTTCACCATAACTGGCTGCATCATACTGCTTAACGATGGTTCCAGTTTCATTCTGCGTATGGTCAATGATATAGGGTTCCATTAATGTTCCATCATTTGCAATAGCACTGGCTACCATAGCCATATGAAGTGGAGAAACCATGGTTTCCCCTTGCCCAATAGCTGTCTGCATGATAAGAGCGGACGGTGCACCTTCTTCTAATGTCATTTTGCTAACCGCAGTATTCTTTAAAGTTGTTGGCAATGGCTTGTTAAATAACATATTTTGACACAATTTATGGTAAGAATCTAAATCTAACGATAAGCCAATATTTGAAAATGCACAATTGCAGGAATTTCCAAACGCATCCATAAGATTTTCGGTTCCATGCGCCTTATTGTTATAACAATGCATGGCATAGTTATTGTAGTCAAATGTTCCATTACAATCATAGGAAAATGCATTTGGATCATTTCCCTGCTTTAAATAAGATAGCAAAGTAAAAATCTTAAAGGTAGATCCTGGCGCATATAGTCCTTGCGTCGCGCGATTTAAAAGTACCGTAGAATCTGAATCGGCCGCCACATAAGAATCCCAATTTTGTGCAATGGTATTTGGATCATAATCCGGTTTTGATACCATCGCTAAGACTTTCCCGGTAGCAGGATCAATGCAAATTGCTGCACCATCCTGAGAGCCCATAGCATCGTAGCACGCCTGTTGTAAGGATACATCTAACGTCGTTACCACATCATCTCCCGGATTTTTCTGATCTCTGATTTCATTAAAAATACGCGTCAAAGCAAATGCGTTCGAACGAAGTAAATTGTAATTAGCATCTAATTCTACCCCCGACATACCATTCACCGAATAACCAACTGCATGCGCAAACACATTGCCATACGGATAATTTCTTGTTTCATTTCCTGCCTCATCCACATTGGTTGTTGCAAGAACCGTTCCATCACTCGCTAAAATATCACCTCGCACCGTATAATCTGCAAGTGTTGCAAGTCTTGCATTGTATGAATTATTAATAAAGTCCTCACTTTTGAATTGCATAAAGTACACAATCCATCCGGTCATACAAATAAACAATGCTAAAAAAACATAGGTGACAATAGCATATTCTTTGTTGCGCGATGTAGTACGCCGTTCTATATTTTGTTTTTTCGGCAATTTTGTCTGCTGTTTTTTGCTATTTTTCGCCTGTCTTGTTTTCTCTTTTGTATTGGCACGTTTTCTTTTTCGCGAATCGTTAAAATCTAGGATTTCAATTTCTTTATCGTCGTTTCGTTCGTGTGCGTTCCATTCCTTCATTTATGTCTCCTTCATCCACTCGCATAACATATAAGCCCTGGATAATCGCAAATAATATAATGGTACTGAGCAAAGAACTTCCACCATAACTAACCAGTGGCAGCGTGACACCTGTAGATGGAATAAATTTTGTTACACCGCCAAGTGCCAAAAACACCTGTGTACCATATAATGTTCCGATACCAAGAGCAATCAATTTATAGAAGATATCCCTTACCTGCATCGAAATATTAAAAAACATCAAAAAGCAGCTAATACAGATAAAGATGATACATATGGCAAATAAAACACCAAATTCTTCTGCGATTGCTGAAAAAACAAAGTCTGTTTTTACAACGGGAATACGGTCTGGCATACCCTGTCCCAGACCGACACCAAACCATCCGCCAGAGCCAATGGCAAACAAGGATTGGCTGATCTGATATCCCTGATCATCAATCACACTCAAGGGATCTTTCCAGGCAATTACACGATCGCGTACGTGAGCAAACAAATGATATGCGACAACAGATGCAAGGGCTCCGGAAGATAACCCTAAAATCATATAGATCGGTTTTCTGGTAGCAACATAAAGCATAACCAGATAAGTAATCAAATAAATCAATGCTCCTCCTAAATCCCGGGAAGCTACCAAAATCAATACATGAAGTGCTGCAATCATAGTAACTTTTACGATATGTTCAAATTCTACAGATTTGTATAACATACATGCGGAGAAAAATATAAATAAAATCTTGATAAATTCAGATGGCTGTAACACGACAGGTCCTATACTGATGCTAAGTTTTGCACCATAGGTTGTTGATGCTGCCACACACACAAATGCAAGTCCTCCGATACCAATCAGGCCATATAAAACACCAAGCTTATCCCAGACTTTGAGCTTTGCTACCAAAATAGGAATAAAACAGGTGATCACAACGGCTACAGCCGCAAAGGAAAACTGTTTGATTGCTTTATCCATATCAAGTCTTGTTAATATCAAAAAACTGATAGCCAAAAGCATACACATATTGTTGACGAGTGCTTTCGACGCATATGCATATATTTTCTGATAAATCAGAAGTGTAATGGCAAACAATAAAATCTCACACAAACAAAGACCCAACACGCGTATATCATTCAATACAAGATATAAAACAAGGTTTGCATTGATTAAAAGTCCATACATCAATGTCGTCTGTTTTTTGTATAGGCGATTCTGATTACGCTCAGAAATATTCTTTTTTAATGCTGCAAAACAATAATAGGTATAAATCGCTATCATAAATAACATGGTAAAGCGACTAACCGATACAATCAAATGAACCACTATTCTACTCCTCGTTTAAAATGACCTTTTGTATAAATACCATCGGTCTCTGCCTTTTGATACGCAGATACCGGTTTACAAAACGTTCTTTCATACTGTGCTAGTACTTTTTTCATTTCCTCCGGTTGTTCCAAAGTAAAATCCATACGATATCCTAAAAATCCCATAGATTGCAATGTCTTATTTTCTGAAAGAATATTATAAATTTTACTGTTGTACAACTCATTATAACAAAAAGTACAGTTATTTTTAACTGGAAATCTTTCTTTATAACGATCTTCTAAAAAGAGTAATGTCTGTGTTTTATTACATTCATAGCAATTTGCATTCTGGCAATTTGCCGTTACCATAAGCATCATTCTGCCATAAACAGGCATATAGCTATCCGTACAATCCCGATGCATTAATTCTTTAGCATTTAACTCTAACGGCGCTGTATTTCTGCAATAGCCCATTTCCCGAAATGCATTTACACTACGATTAGAAAATGTATACAATCTATGATCCAAAAGCACACGTTCCTTTGGGATACCGATAGCATCTAACATTTCCAGTTCATCATAAGAACAGGCAATGACACCATCAAAGATATCTTTTATATGAGAAATAGAAAGTGTCCCAAGACACTTATGTTCTTTTTCTCTAAAAATCACCGGCAGTAAGAGAAAGCACTCTTTCTTTCTATCATGCAATGTTTGGCTTATCTGTTCCATAGTTTTTATAGGATTGTTTGATATGCGTTTTTTCGATGCATCCCATAAAAACATTTCCAGTGGCAATGCAATTTGCTTTACAAAAGAAGTCTGCATCGCAATTTCACATTGTTCATTTGTATGGCATACTACTAGTAGAGGTTTTTCTGTGTTGCTGGTAGAAGCCTGCCCTCTTTCTAATAGTTTTGTCATCGGTAAAGCTTTACTTCGTTTGTTTGTATTATTTTGTTCCAGACGTAGCTGTAGCTGTTCTATGGCCGTTCTGCGTAATTCGTTAATCTTTCCCATAGGCATAAATGCGCCTTCTTCCAAATCTATAGAAAGATGTTCAAATACAAATGGTGTGTTGCCTGTTTTTTGTAATTTTTCTAGTACTTGATCTTTGGTAATAGGTTGTCGGGCAGCGCTTTCTACCGATTCCCCACAAATCGAAATCTCTGCTGCTCGTTTTTGACCGCTATATGTAATGGTAAGTTTTGCAGGTTTTCCAATCCGTAACTGGCAAACGCCTTGCAGCGGTAACTTTGCTGTCACATCTTCTGTTGTCATAACTTCAGATTTTTCATGCGACGGCTTGGTATAGGTAATCATATTCGGATCGTTTTGCTTTGTAAAATACGCCTGCGTAAATCCCTTTCGATTGCCTAGATCAAAAATTCTCTTCTGGTCTGCTTTACTTACAACAACGTCTTTTCCTTCCAGATAAGCATCCATATATTTTCGATATAATGATACAACACCAGTTGCATATTCCTTTTGTTTCATACGTCCTTCAATCTTAAAGGAATACACACCGGCTTCTGCTAATGCTTTGATCTGTTCTATACCGCAGAGGTCTTTTGGACTCAGAAGATATTCTCCCGGCATAGAACACTTCTTTCCATGTTCATCCCAAAGTGTATAGGGCAGACGACATGGTTGGGCACAACGCCCACGATTTCCACTTCTGCCACCTAACATGCTGCTCATCAGACATTGACCGGAGTAGCATACACACAGCGCACCATGAATAAAGGTCTCAATTTCTACCCCTGTTTGATCGTAAATATTATGAATTTCTGCGATTGAAAGTTCACGCGCTGTCACAATGCGCGTTGCACCCATTTTTTGTAAAAAAGCTGCACCATCCGCTCCCGTAATTGTCATCTGTGTACTTGCATGCAACGGCAATTCCGGGAAGTAACTGTGAAGCATAGAAAATACACCCATATCCTGAACAATAACTGCATCTATGCCGGCTTCATAATAAGTGCGAATGTATTCATAAAGATGACGCTCGATTTCTACATTTTTCAAAAGCGTATTGACGGTAAGATAGGCTGATTTTCCATACAAATGCGCATAACGGATGGCTTCGCATCCCTCATCCATCGTAAAATTTTTAGCAAATGCTCTTGCGCCAAACATTTCTCCGCCAAAATACACAGCATCAGCTCCTGCGCAAATTACACTCTTAAAAATATCAAGATTTCCTGCCGGCGACAGTAATTCTAATTCCTGTATACTCATAGTTCCTCTCTTTTCTCATCCATTCACGATATCATGACAACGGTTGTCAAATAACTTCGAGCAAGCTCGATGTATTTTTCTCGTCGCCATAAGTCGCCGCCACCCTTAAAAAGGGTGGCTCGGGGCGCTGGGTGTAACCCCTTGGT
>URCQ01000017.1 GCA_900546435.1 uncultured Pseudobutyrivibrio sp.
TGGAAGATTTGTGATAGCGATAAGAGTCTTTCCAACCAGTTCTTCCGGCTCATAATAAGCGTGAATACCGCTTAAAATGGTTCTGTCTGTACCTGTTCCGTCATCAAGAGTGAACTGTAACAGTTTCTTTGACTTCGGTACTGCTACACACTCTTTAACCTTTACTGCACGGAAATCTGACTTGCTGAATGTATCAAAATCAACTGCTTCCTCAAATAAAGGCTCAATCTTTACCTTAGAAAAATCAATCTTTTCAGGCTCTGCTTTCACTTCTTCAGCAGCCTTAGATTTTACATCATTTTTCTTATTTACATCATTCAAGGTCTTCATTGTCGGGAACAAAAGAACATCACGAATGGCAGCACTGTCTGTCAACAACATCACCAGACGGTCAATACCATAACCAATACCACCAGTTGGAGGCATACCGATTTCAAGCGCATTCAGGAAATCTTCGTCAGTATGTTCTGCTTCATCATCACCTGCTGCTGCATTAGCATCCTGCGCTGCAAAACGTTCACGCTGATCAATCGGATCATTCAGCTCAGAATATGCATTACACATTTCCCATCCATTGATGAAAAGTTCAAAACGTTCTACCTTGTTTGGATCTTCCGGCTTTTTCTTTGTCAATGGAGAAATCTCAATTGGGTGATCCATAATGAACGTCGGCTGAACTAATTCATGCTCACAATATTCCTCAAAGAACAGATTCAGAATATCGCCCTTCTTATGGCGTTCTTCATATTCAACATGATGTTCTTCTGCTAATCTCTTTGCTTCTTCATCATCTGCCACCTGGTCAAAGTCAATGCCAGCATATTTCTTAACAGCATCTGTCATAGTAAGACGCGCAAAAGGCTTTCCTAAATCAATCTCTGTACCCTGGTAAGAAATCTTGGTTCCACCACATACGGTCTCTGCCAAATAACGGAACATAGACTCTGTAAGTTCCATCATTCCTTCATAATCTGTATATGCCTGGTATAATTCCATCAATGTGAATTCCGGATTATGTCTGGTATCTACACCTTCGTTACGGAACACACGTCCAATTTCATATACACGCTCTAATCCACCAACAATCAATCTCTTCAGATATAATTCCAAAGAAATACGAAGTTTTACATCTTCGTTCAATGCATTGTAATGTGTTTCAAATGGACGCGCTGCTGCACCACCTGCATTTGATACAAGCATTGGTGTCTCTACTTCCATAAAGTCACGACCATCTAAGAACTTACGGATTTCTTTGATAATCTGTGATCTCTTTACAAATACATCCTTGCTTTCCTGATTCATAATCAGATCAACATATCTCTGACGATAACGGGTATCTGTATCTGTCAATCCATGGAATTTCTCCGGTAAAATCTGTAAAGACTTAGAAAGAAGTGTCATTTCTTCTGCATGAATAGAAACTTCTCCGGTTCTTGTACGGAATGCATATCCCTTAACACCCCAGATATCACCAATATCTGATTTCTTAAATGTAGCATATAAATCTTCACCAATAGCGTCTCTTGCCACATAAATCTGAATATTTCCCTTTAAGTCCTGGATATTTGCAAAAGAAGCTTTACCCATCACACGCTTAAACATCATACGTCCAGCGATTGATACTTCAATTGGAGATGCATCCATGATGCTTCTTCTCTCTTCATAATCCTTCTTTAAGATTTCTCTTGCTTCGCCCTCATTCATTCCTTCTGTATCCGGCTCCACTCTTCCTGCAAGAAGCTCTTCCTCGTGTGCCGCATAGATTTCTCTGACATCAGAAGTATGATGTGTTACGTCATATTTTGTAATCTGAAAAGGATCCTGTCCTGCTTCCTGCAAATTTGCCAGCTTTTCACGTCTGATCTGCAACAATTGTCCCAAATCCTGTCCCTGTGTATTGTTCTGATTTGCCATATAACACCTCTATCTATTAGTTTGATCTTTGAATCTCTAAAATCTTATATTGTAAATCGCCAGCTGGAGTCTCAACTGTTACAATATCTCCAACGCTTGCTCCCATGATTGCTCTACCTACCGGTGATTCGTTTGAAATTCTACCTGTCAGGCTGTTTGCCTCTGTAGATCCAACCACCTTGTACTCTAACTCTTCGTCAAATTCGATATCGAGGATTTTTACCTGACATCCAACACTGATCTTATCGAGATCAACTTCTTCTTCGTCTACAACTTCTGCATTCTTAAGAATCTTCTCTAATTCTTCAATACGAGCTTCGATATCACGCTGCTCATCTTTTGCTGCATCGTACTCTGCGTTCTCTGATAAGTCACCCTGTTCTCTCGCCTCTTTGATTTTCTGAGCAACTTCCTTTCTACGAACAACCTTCAATTCCTGAAGTTCATCCTCATATTTTTTAAGTCCACCATATGTCAAGATATTTTTCTTTTCCATGTCCGCATACCCTTTCTGCTATTTAATCAATCTATTATAGGCAAAAAGCCCCCTAATTGTCAAGAAAAGGCGGCTCCAAAACCTTGTCTTTAAAGGTTTTGAAGCCACCCTGTTCTTTCATCTACTTTTGCAGACGACCATACATCTTTGTCATCCGATATAATTTTTTTGCTATTTCTGCATCCACCTCTTCCGGTAACATGCGCCACGTCCAATTTCCACTGGCTGTGCCCGGAACATTCATGCGATGTCCCTCACCCAGTCCCAGATAATCCTGCATCTGAGCCACAAAAAGCATTGCCACCGAGCGCATACCGCCACGGATAAATCCCCAATGATATGCCTCTTCGCTGATTCCCAGATACTCTGCTGCATACAAAGCATCTTTCGGCTTTGCTTCTTCTTTCCAAAGCATCACCGGACTGTTGTCATGTGTGCCCGTATAACAAATGCAATGTCTTGCATACGTATGTGGCTGATAATCACTTGGTTCATCTGAATCAAACGCAAATTCTAAGATTTTCATCCCAGGGAAACCACTGTCAGAAAGCAACTGCTTTACCGTAGGCGATTGTTCTCCCAAATCCTCTGCAATAAATTCTAACTTAGGGAATGTTTCTTTCAAAAGACCTACCAGATGCATGCCCGGTCCCTTTTTCCACTCACCAATTTTTGCTGTCTTTTCTCCATAAGGGACTGCCCAATAAGTATCAAATCCGCGGAAATGATCAATACGAATCACATCATATAATTTGCTAGCGCCTTCGATACGGCGAATCCACCAGCCATAACCATCTTTTGCCATGGCATCCCAGTCATAAAGTGGATTTCCCCAAAGCTGTCCATCCTCACTAAAATAATCTGGAGGCACACCTGCAACTTCGCGTGGAATTCGCTCCTCATTTAATGCAAAATACTCTGATTCTGCCCATACATCAGCCGAATCCATGGATACATAGATTGGCAAATCTCCAATAATTTCGATGCCAAGATCATTGATATATGTCCGCAATGCATTCCACTGTTTAAAAAACAGATACTGGATATAGACAAACAACTCGATATCTTCCTGCAAATCCTGACTATACTTCTTTACCGCTGGCGCACGGTGCATACGGATGTCTTCATCCTCCCACTCACTCCATGCTTTCATGCCAAAATGCTTTTTACATGCCATATACAGTGCATAGCTATCCAGCCAGCCTTTGTTTTCTTCACAAAAGACCTGCACATCCTCAAAATCCCTGGCATAGCCTCTTGCTTTTGCTTTTTCCAGAACAGCAAAGCGGCTCTCGTATATTTTTCCATAATCCACATGACGGGCATCCTCGCCCCAGTCACATGCCTCAACTTCTTCCTGCAACAGCAGTCCATCTTCAATCAGAAGATCCAGATCTACAAAATAAGGATTTCCTGCAAATGTAGAGAAACTCTGATATGGGGAATCTCCGTAACTGGTTGGTCCCAGTGGCAGCAACTGCCAATACTTTTGCCCTGCTTCATGTAAAAAGTCAGCAAACGCATACGCAGCCGCGCCAAAGGTTCCAATCCCATATGCAGAAGGAAGTGAAGAAATTGGAAGTAATATTCCACTACTTCTATTCATATCCTTTACCTCTTATCTTCATGGGGAAATCATGCTTAGCCCTTAACAGCTCCAGCCATAACACCTTTGATAATGTATTTCTGGCATACCAGATATACAATAATGATTGGCAATACGGTCATTAAGATACAAGCCATCATTGGCCCCATTTCTACTTTTCCGTAACTTCCCTGGAAGTACTGGATTAAAATTGGGATTGTCATATATTTCTTGCGGTCCAATACCAGGTATGGCAACAAGTAATCATTCCACAACCACATGGTCTCCAAAATACCAACGGAGATTAATGTCGGTCTCAAAATCGGCAGTACAATCAGGAAAAATGTCTGTAACGGATTACAGCCATCAATCATAGCTGCTTCTTCAATCTCAAGTGGAATGGATTTCATAAAGCCACAGAACATAAATACCGCAAGTCCTGCACCAAACCCCAGATAAATAATACAGATATTGTATGGTTTATTCAATTCCAGTTTATCTGCTGTTGCTGATAACGTAAACATCAGCATCTGGAATGGTACAACCATAGAAAATACAAAGAGAGAATACAAAATCTTTGATACGATACTATTTACTCTTGTGATAAACCATGCACACATAGAACAGCAAATCAGGATTAACACAACCGATGTGATTGTGATTAACAGGCTGTAGCCAAATGCTTTTGCAAATCCTTTGGAAGTAAGCCCATTGACAAAGTTTGCAAGCCCTGCAAAACTGTCTGCTGTCGGCAGTTCAAAAACGGTTCTTGTCGTAATAAAACGATCTGTTTTAAATGAGTTATTCAAAATCATAAAGATTGGATAAACCCATGCCAAACTAAGAATCAGGAGTACAACAAATAATATTTTACTTCCAATTGATGTTTTTTCTTTCATTACTGTTGCACCTCCTTAGATTTCGTTGCTCTTAACTGAATCATCGAAATAATAATAACCATAATACAGAAGAGAACAGCTTTCGCCTGTCCATAACCCTTCCACTGTGGTCCACTTCTTGCATAGAATGTACTGTAAATATTCAATGCTAACATTTCAGAAGCATGTGCCGGCTCACCTCCGGTCAACGCTAAGTTCTGATCGAATAACTTAAATCCATTTGTAAGAGATAAGAACATACAAATGGTAATGGAAGGCATAACATTTGGAATCTTGATCTTCCATAATATTTGTCCTTTTGTAGCTCCATCAATTTCTGCTGCTTCAATGTAGTCGTCTGGAATTGACTGTAATCCGGCAATATAAATAATCATCATATATCCGATTTGCTGCCAGCACATCAAAATCAAAAGACCGAGAAAGCCATACTTTTCATCCAGTGCCAGAAGCGGTTTTTCGAGCGCCGTCAGTGCACCATTTAACAGGATCTGCCAGATGTAACCTAATACAATACCACCAATTAAGTTTGGCATGAAGAAAATGGTACGGAACAAATTTGACGCCTTTAACTTGCTCGTTAATGCAAGTGCAAGTGCGAATGCTCCTACATTAATCAAAATCGTAACTACAATTGTAAATAATGCTGTAAACCAAAATGCATGTAAAAACGTTGCATCAGAAAGTGCATATTTATAATTCTGCAAGCCTATGAATTTTGCTCTGTCAATCGTGATGAAACTGCAGAAAGACAAATATAATCCCTGAACGAACGGATACAAAAAACCTACGCAAAAGGCTGCAGCGGTCGGTAATACAAAGATAGGCCAATATTTTCTAACTGCTTTTTCCATGGTATCCTCCTTAAAAACAATAAATTCAAGTGTCTTTTCGACATAAATATAGAGGGCAGGCGTTCTAGCCCGCCCTCTGGGTATATGAACAATGCTAATCGATTATTCCTGATTTGCTGCCTTGTACTCTTTTGCCCATCCATCTACGAATGCTGTCTTAACATCATCCCATGATCCAGTTCCAGCTGCATAAGCTGTAAGTGCAGAGCTAAGATCTGCTTTCCACTGCTCTGAAGGAATGGTTGTGAAATCCCAAGGAATGGTTGTCTTTCCAGCTGCCTGTAATTCCTTATCCTTCTTAACAAATACGTTGTCTGTATCCTTTGCATCCTTGAAAGGAATAACGAATCCCATGTCATCAGCCATAGCTGTTGTTCCCTTGTCAGAAGATACACACCAGTTCATGAAATCAAGTGTTGCCTGAATATCCTTCTCATCAGCAGCGCTGTTTACACACCAGTAGTTCTCTGTACCAGTACAAAGTCCCTGGTTTGCTTCGTCGCCAACACCAATGTAAATAGGAATCATGGTAACATCATCTGCAGATAACTTCTTATCACCTACTACGTTGCCATATTCCCATGAACCATTCTGGAAGAATACTGCTTCGCCATTGATAAACTCTGCTTCTGAGTCATTACCTGTCTTGCTTGCAAGTTCCTTTGGATCACATGTTGAGTTGTTGATGTACAAATCATAGATGTTCTTGTAGTTGTCAAGATATGTTCCCTTGATTGCATCTGTACTTGTCTCGTTTTCTGCTTCATATTCGAAGTAAATTGGAAGGTTTGAAAGATGTGTCTTAAATCTCCAGTCAGAAGAATCATCCATACCAGCAGATGTAAATGCTGCGAATCCAAGCTGATCCTTTCTAGCTGTGATATCTTCTGCAACCTTCTTTAAATCATCAAAGCTCTGGATATCATCAACTGTGTATCCTGCTTCCTGTAAAAGCTTTGTATTTGTAATGATACCGTATGTTTCAACTGCCATTGCGATACCCTTTACTTCATCGCCTTCTTTTAATGCATACTCATCACCATTTAATTTTTTGTAAACATCTGTATCTGAAAGATCTAATGCATAATCTTTCCAGTTCTTCAAACCAACAGGTCCGTTTACATGGAATAATGTAGGTGCTTCGCTCTTTGACATTTCTGTCATTAATGTCTCTTCATATTTGTTAGAAGCTGCTGTTACAACAGTAACATTAACACCTGTCTCCTTTGTGTATTCCTTTGCCAAAGCCTGCCAGGCCTCATCTGCTTCTGGCTTAAAGTTCAAATAGTAAACTTTTCCGGCATCAGACTTTGCTGATTTTCCTTCTCCCTTAGAACCACATCCGACAAATGCTCCAACTGCCATAGTAGCAACCATTGTCAATGCTAATACTTTTTTTAGTTTCATGATTACCCTCTCCTTCTTGTGATAATGATTAATAAGTATTTATTTCTAATTATGGCACTGCGCTTTTGCCACAATCAAAAATCATTATATGCAGGCACATTCCATCTTATGCCTTTTATTTACGAGCAGAGATTGTGCCCCCCTCGCGAAAAATCGTCGGTAAAATAATTTGACGATGTTTTCCCTTTTTCTCAATCAGATCAATCAGAAGTTCCACACTGGTTCTTCCCAGTTCCTTCATTGGCTGACAATATGTTGAAAGTGCCGGTGCCATATACTCTGACACCTCAATACCGTCAATTGCAACAATGGAACATTGCCCCGGTACATCAATACCTTTTTCCCGCATCGCCCGCATCGCACCCATTGCCAGGTTATCTGAGATTGCGAAGATGGCATCAAAGGCAATGCCTTTTTCCAACCATTTCTTTGTTCCATAATATGCATCTGCAATATTGTAACTATCCACAGAAATGATCAAATCCTCATCCGGTGCCATTCCTGCTTCCGTCAAAGCCTTGACATAACCCTCATATCGTATCTGTGATACCGATCCGTCATCCGGTCTTGCCAAAAGAACTGCGATACGGCGATGTCCCTCTTTGTATAATTCCTTTACCGCTTCGTATGCTGTCTGTGTGTCATCAATCGATACACTTGAATAGCTGTCAGCATCTAAGGTGCCATATGCATTATTGGAAGAACAGTTTACAAATGGTACGCCAATTCCTGCTATCTGATCCTTTGTCGAATCCAGACGACCTCCAAGAAAAATCAGACCACGCAACCGTTTATCGCGTTCCATCATCGCACCGGCTAAAAGCTCATCATCGCAGGAGCCAATCTGCTGCATCACTAACGTGTACCCTGCCTTTTCGATGTCCTGCTCAATCTCATGGATAATGGATGTGTAGAATGGGTTCGAAATACCTCGGACAATCAAACCGATGTTATCTGATTTACTCTGGCCTAAGGCTCTGGCACTGTTATTGGGAATGTAATTGTATTCCTCTACAACTGCCATAACTTTGTGGCGCACATCTTCACTCACATCCGGATGATTGTTTAATACTCGAGAAACAGTGCTAACGCTTACACCACTGATTTTTGCTATATCCTTAATCGTCATATGTAAGCACTCCTCTCCCATTTTCCAACTTCTCTTGAAATCGTTTCCGGAAACGTTACTGGAAACGTTTTCAGTTCTGACTTGCCTTTATCTTAAACCCCAAAATTTACCATGTCAACACAGAGATGTCATTTTTTATATTTTCGCTGAAAACACACCTCGTTTTTTGTGCATAATTACAACACTCTGCTCTCACTATGCTTCCGGTACTCACGTGGTGTCAGCCCAAACTTCCGCTTGAAGATACGATTAAAATAAGACATATTATCAAATCCCGCCTCCTGTGCCACCATCAATACCGCATCCGTTGACGCAAGCAACATACGGGAGGCCATGGTCAAACGATAATCATTCAGATAATCAATGAAACTTTGTCCCATATTGTTTTTGAAATACTTCATAAAATGTGAACTGCTAAAGCCACTGACATTTGCCATATCTTCTATCGTCAGCTTTTCCATATAATGCAATTCCACATATTTTAAAACACGTTTCATCTCTTCATGTGGAACCCTGGACTTTGTCCCCTCACTTGAATCACTGATTTCACACACATAATAGATGAGTACATACAGTTGTGATTTAACCAATAGTTCATATCCATGCGCGCAGACCATACAAATCTGGTCGCACTCATCCAGGCACTTCTTTATTGCTTCATATCCACGCACTCCTTCTCTATAAAAAGAAGGTATCGTCCTTTGCATACGAAAAAGAGGTTCAAAATATTTTTGCTTTGTACCGTCTTCCTGCTTTCCATATAAAATTTCCGGACGAAACATAATATTTTCATATTCCATTTGCTCCCCAGATAAAGAACGAATGCCATGAAGCTGTCCCGGCAAAACAATGACAAACTCACCGCCCTGCACACGCTGCTCTTCAAATTCCACTGACACAAGTCCCTTTCCTTTTTTGATATAGATAATTTCCATCTCGTCATGCCAATGTAGTGGCACTTCCAAAAAATCTAGCGGCATGGAGCATAAATATGTATTATAGGCGAACTCCTGTCTGGCGTGTTCTTTTGTTTCATGATAGTTTTCGTATTCTTTTATATCCATTTTTACTTATTTTCCTCTCAAAACTTCTTTGAATGATAGGATTGTACTACTTTTTGCCACAATATGACAAGACGTTTTCTGGTATCGCTTATATACTGAACGCATAAGATAACATTTTGGAACATCAAATTATCAGGAGGTTTTTATGAACGCATTAGAAATCAAAGTGAAAGATACCTTTGGTACAGATCTTTCACATGTAAGCAACGAACAGATTTATGTAGCTTTATTAGAAATGGTAAAAGAGGAAGCTGCCAAAAAAGTTTCTACAGACGGTAAGAAAAAGCTTTACTACATTTCAGCAGAATTTTTGATTGGTAAATTGCTTTCCAACAACTTAATCAATCTTGGCATATATGATGAAGTGGAAGCTTGTCTGCAAAAATACGGAAAAACCATGGCAGAAATCGAAACCATTGAACCGGAACCATCTCTTGGAAACGGTGGACTCGGTCGTCTTGCTGCCTGCTTTTTAGATTCCATTGCAACACTCGGTTTAAATGGTGACGGTGTAGGCTTAAATTATCACTTCGGTCTTTTTAAACAGGTCTTTGAAAATAATTTACAGACAGAAACACCAAATCCTTGGATTGAGAATAAGAACTGGTTAACAAAGACAGAGAAAACATACGACATCGAATTTGGCGGTATGACACTGACTTCCTGCATGTACGATATTGATGTTGTCGGTTATATGGGAAGAACTACAAAATTACATTTATTTGACTTGGAAACAGTGGATGAATCTCTTGTCAGAACTGGCATTGACTTTGACAAAACAGATATTGCAAAGAACTTAACACTTTTCTTATATCCGGATGATTCGGATGAAGCCGGACGCATCCTTCGTGTTTACCAGCAGTACTTTATGGTAAGCAATGCAGCACACCTGATTCTCGACGAAGCCGTAGAACGCGGAAGCAATTTGCATGATTTAGCAGATTACGCAACCATTCAGATTAACGATACTCACCCAAGTATGATCATTCCTGAGTTAATCCGTCTTCTTATGCAAAAAGGCATTCGCATGGAAGAAGCGATTGAAATTGTTACCAACACTTGTGCTTACACCAATCACACCATTTTGGCAGAAGCACTTGAAAAATGGCCATCTCATTATTTACAAAAAGCAGTTCCACAGTTACTGCCTATCATTTATGAATTAAACAACAAGGTAAACGATACATTCCATGATAAGAGTCTTTCCATCATTGATGATGAAGACCGCATTCACATGGCTCACATGGACATTCATTATGGATACTCTGTCAATGGCGTTGCTTATCTTCACACTGAAATCTTGAAAAATACAGAATTGAACAATTTTTACAAGGTTTATCCGGAGAAGTTCAACAACAAAACAAACGGTATTACATTCCGTAGATGGTTGTTAGAATGTAACCATCCATTAGCAGATCTTTTGACCGAACTGATCGGCGATGGTTATAAAAAAGATGCTACCGAGCTCGAAAAGCTTGCTGCATACGCAGATGACTCTGCTGTCCTTGAAAAATTACTTGCTGTAAAACAGGGCAAGAAAAAAGATCTTGTAGCATACTTAAAAGAAGCACAGAACATTACTGTGAATCCGGATTCTGTCTTTGACATCCAGATCAAACGTCTTCATGAATATAAGAGACAGCAGATGAATGCACTTTATGTCATTGACAAATATTTTGAAATTAAAGAAGGAAAATTACCAAAACGTCCGATTACCGTTATTTTTGGTGCAAAAGCAGCACCTGCTTATGTTATTGCCAAGGATATCATTCATGTGATTCTCTGCTTACAGGAAATCATTGCAAATGACCCGGAAGTATCTCCATACTTATCTGTCGTTATGGTAGAAAATTACAACGTTACCTTAGCAGAGAAATTAATTCCTGCTGCTGACATTCATGAACAGATTTCCCTTGCTTCCAAAGAAGCTTCCGGAACTTCTAACATGAAGTTTATGTTAAACGGTGCCATTGCCATTGGAACAGAAGATGGCGCTAATGTTGAAATGCATGAATTTGTCGGTGATGATAACATCTACATCTTTGGTGAATCTTCTGACGAAGTCATTGCTCATTATGAAAAAGCTGATTATGTTTCTAAAAACTACTATGAAAATGATCCAACCATCAAGCGTGCCATCGATTTCTTAGTCAGTGATACCATGATGGCAGTCGGACAAAAAGAAAACTTAGAACGACTCTATAACGAATTATTAAACAAAGACTGGTTCATGACATTGCCTGATTTTGAAGATTACAAGGCGACAAAAGAGCGTATCTATAGCGATTATGAAGATCGTATGGCATGGGCAAAGAAAATGCTCATAAACATCAGCAAAGCCGGTTTCTTCTCTTCTGATAGAACCATTGCACAGTACAATGAAGATATCTGGCATTTATAATTTTTATTAATTAACTAACGTAAAAAACGTGTAGGCGATTCAGACATTACCATTCACTTAGTCTCAAATCGTCTACACGTTTTCTTTTTTAAGAATGCTGCAACAGCACACGTTCCATCAAATCTTCTAATTCCTGATACGTATTTACTTCATTGATCATGCCACGCAGTCTTGCCGAATTATGATACCCGCTGGTATACCAGGCGGCATGCTTGCGAAACTCACGGATTCCATAATATTCCTCGCCCTTAAATGCAATCTGCATTTTTGCATGACGAAGCATCATTGCTACTAGTTCATCCATTGGAGGCTTTCCAATAATCTCACCCGTTTCAAAATAATGTAAAATCTGGTGAAAAATCCACGGGTTTCCCTGCGCCCCTCTGCCAATCATAAAACCGTCACAATGCGTCATTTCCTTCATTGCGATAACATCCTCTGCTGTTAGTAAATCGCCATTTCCAATGACCGGGATACGAACTGCATCTTTTACCTGCGCAATGATTTCCCAATCAGCCTTGCCCGCATAATACTGTTCTCGCGTTCGTCCATGCACAGCAACAGCTGCCACACCCGCATCTTCCGCAATTTTTGCCATTTCCACGGCATTGACATGTGCATCATCAAACCCTTTACGGATTTTGACCGTCACCGGTTTTTTTATGGCCTGCACGGTCTTTCGCATAATCTCTCCCGCTAATTTGGGGTTTTTCATAAGCGCTGACCCATCACCATTATTTACTACTTTAGGCACCGGGCATCCCATATTGATATCCAGAATATCAAAAGGACGCTCCTCAATCCGTTTTGCCATCTCACTGATACAATCCGGATCCGAACCAAATAACTGCAAAGAGACCGGGCGTTCTTTTTCCTCGATCTCCAACAATTGATACGTATTCTTATTGTTATACTGCAGTGCCTTTGCACTGACCATTTCCATACAGATTAATCCTGCGCCCTGTTCTTTACAGAGCGTACGGAATGGCAAATCCGTCACTCCCGCCATCGGTGCCAGCACCAGATTATTTTCCAGTGTAACATCTCCGATTTTCAGCCCTTGTAGGGTTTCATTTTTCATGTAAAGTTACCTCTTCTGCTCTAGTCATACCGCAAAATTTCTATCATATCATCTGCAATACGCCCATCAAATCTTTTATTTTTTTCTTTTTTCAGCGCTTCCATCACATCCATAGCAGTCTCTCCCCGCTGTATGTGCCTTGATGTATAATCTGCCACTGCAAGAATACGCGCCAGACATGGAATTTCTTCTGCCTGCAAACCTTTTAGATATCCGGATCCATCGTAATTTTCCCGATGATAAAGCACAGCTTCTGCTACATTTCCAGCTCCTTGTAACTGGCAAATAATCCCATACCCCTTTTCCACATAGGTACAAAATTGTGCATACTCCCCAGGTGTCATATTCTGACACAAAATCAGTGCATCCGGTATTCCTATCATTCCTATCTCGTGCAATAATCCTGCCTGATAAGCATCATTCTGCATCGTTTCATCCAGCTCACTACGTATTGCCAATTTCTTCGCATATTCCGCCACCTGTACGCCATGTGCTTCTT
The DNA here is from genome assembly GCA_900546435.1 of uncultured Pseudobutyrivibrio sp. Classification (GTDB taxonomy): domain Bacteria; phylum Bacillota; class Clostridia; order Lachnospirales; family Lachnospiraceae; genus Pararoseburia. The sequence goes on from URCQ01000017.1 coordinate 13,327, forward strand.
CATCCGGGATCTTTGCATCCAATGCTCGCCCCATTGCGCGCATCGTTTTGATCGCCATCCCTTGCAAACGATCTTTTTCTTCCTGGATGCGCTGTTTTAAAATTTCCTCACGTCTCGTTTTTTCCACCCAATAAGATTGTATGGTATACATCAGCAGGTAGGTGATTAACACGATACAAATATATAGATACGGAAAACGAAGTGTCACGTTTTCCCCATATAATTTCCGCGCTACCATATCCGGATCCACGCGAAGACAATATATAATAGCAGACACGGTTATCAGATTCAGCAATACACTATTACGTATTCCCAACATAAATACCGCAATGCACGAAAAAAGTAGTGGAAACATAACACTAAAATATCCTATGCAGCCATGAAAGAAAACATAGAACACGCCAACCAACAAACATGCCGCAGTGACAACGTCAATCCATCGATGATAATGGTGTCGGCATACAAACAGATTTATCAATAATACCGATGTCAAATAACTAAGCACAATCAGATAATCCCGTGATGCATGAAAGAAAATACCATTAGGGATACTGATCAGCCATAAAACAGCAAAAATACTTTTCATACAGAATGCCATCTTTTGACCCTGATATGGACAGCTTACAACGCGCAATATATTTTTCCAATATTCAGTTTGCCGCTGTTTCTGTTTTTGCATCTGTTTCTCCTATTGTCTGTATTTTTCCACTTTTCACCAGTTGTACAACCGTCGCTGCCACCTGCGGTTCGAACTGTTTTCCAGCACCTTTTTCAAACTCTTGCATAATGTATTGCTCCGTACATCGTTTTCGGTAACAACGATCTGAATTCATTGCATCCAAGGCATCCGCCGCACAGATAATATGTACACTCAAAGGTAATTCGTCAGCCTTTAATCCTCGCGGATAACCTTTTCCATCATATCTTTCATGGTGATATGCCGCTGCCAGATCTGCCTGCTGCAAAAATTCTAATTCCGATAAAATCTCTTTTCCCCACAATGTGTGTGTTTTCATAATCTCATACTCTTGCTTCGTCAGGCGATCCGATTTATTTAATATGTGGTCGGGAATCGCAATCTTTCCGATATCATGAAGCATACCGCAGTGATATAATAACAGTATTTCTTCCTCTGAAAACGTTTGGTTTGGAAGATGACGGGCAATCAGGCGTGCATATTCTGCCACACGCTGGGAATGTCGTCTCGTATAACTGTCTTTTTCGTCGATCATACGTCCAATCGCAGCTACCGACCCCACCAACATATTTTTCGTCTGAAGTAATGCCTTATCTACTTCTGCCTGTAAATTTTTTTCATTTTCACTTTGTTTGATGCGATATTCTTTATAGAAGATATCCATAATGACAACAAACAGACAAAATGCCCAATAGAAGATTGGATAAAACAGATAATAATCACGTCGATATGAATACAGTAAATAGTGACGGAGTGGTGTCCAGAACATAAGCATTACCGCACACCCAAAACCAATACAGATAGGAGCCCCAAACGGAATTCCTAGAAGAATCAATGTAATCAAGGGTATCAAAAAATACCACAAAAGAGAGAATCCGGCGTTTGCTCCCAAAAACAAAATGGGAATCGAGAGAAACAATAAAACAATACTTGTAATTTTGCAAAGCGTACGAACCTGTTCAAAGCGACGGAGCAACAGGGCTGCAAGCACACAAATAACAGCCACAACAAAAGTAGCAATCCCAATAAGCCACTTTCCTTGTCGAAGGTTCTCCATGTCGATCAATAGCATAATGATGCCAAAGGTCACTATAATTCTCTGAAGTGCGCCAACATCAATGGCAGCGGTCTGCTCATATTTATATACATTGTGAACAGCTTTGTACGCTTTGGAAAATAAATTCATGTTTCTCCTTTTCTAACGCTCTGCCCCTCTATTTTTACTTTCTTTTTCGTAAATCAGGCGTAATCCCTGCAGTGTCAGTTCAGGATCATAAATATCAATGCAGTCTGTCTCTTTTGAAATCAGACTTCCCAAACCTCCCGTTGCAACAACCTTAACATTTTCATATCCGGATTCTGCAATCATATTTTTCACAATATATTCTGTCTGACCAATCTGTCCAAATACAAGTCCTGCCTGCATGGAGGAAATGGTCTCCTTTGCTAAAATATGATCTGGCTTACGAATTTCAATTTCTGGCAATTTTGCTGCTTTTGACCATAACGCCTCCGCAGAAGTACGAATGCCCGGTGCAATCACACCAGAAACATAGGCGCCATCTGCACTAATCAGATCATACGTTGTCGCCGTTCCATAATCAATGACAATTGCAGGTCCTCCATATAGTCCCATGGCTCCCGCAGCATTCACAATTCGATCCGCTCCAATTTGACGCGGATTCTCCGTAATAATTTTTACGCCGGTACGAATGCCCGGTTCCACCAGAATCGGATGTACACCAAAATATTTGATGATACCGCTCGTCAGTGAATGCATAATCTTTGGCACAACACTGGCAATGATGACATCATCTATATCCTCTTTTTCGATTGCATTATAGCGCAATATTTCCCCAATTGCCGTTCCAAATTCATCTGACGTGCGTGTCATCCCCGTCGTCAATCGGAAGTTTCCTATCAATTTATCCTGTGAAAAAATTCCAATCGTAACATTTGTATTTCCCACATCAATCGTCAATAACATAGCTTTTCTCCTACTCTTCGCCCTCGTATGCTTCTCCCAGATAAAATACTCTATAGTACATTTCCAAAGATTCAAACAGTTCCTCTTTTTCTCGCTGCAACTGCTTGATTTTTAACACACTTCCTATTTCATCATACAAAATGTCGTCATCTTCTGTCTGCGTACGAAGTTGTAATTCTCCCTCCTCGTCAAAAACGACCTGGATTACGCCTCCCACATCTGCCGTGAACAAGACACACATAATATGTAACTCGTCCTGAATCCCCTGTGGCAAAGAGGAAAACTGTTCATTAAAATAATATTTTTTTGTGTAAGAACTCGCTCCACACAACACGATTTCATCATTCATCAATCGCATATCCCTTTCTATTTTCTCTTTGTCTCATCACACATATCCATATACGCCTCGAACCGACACTTCGCCAGAATCTACCTGACGCAAATCTTCCTTTGTCTCAACCAATAATTCACCACGCTCGTTGATACCACGTGCAATGCCTTCCCATTCACCTTGTGGATCTAAAACACGCACCATCGCGTTTCGGTTAATTAGGAATCTGTTATATTCTTCCATCACAATAGACAGATCCTGTGTCATACAAAATGCCTCATATAATAGTACAAATTCCTGCCAGATGCGCTGCGTCAACGCTTCACAATTCCCCTTCTCCTGCGTTCCCGGATTCTGTTCCTGCAAAGCCATATCAACAGAGATTGCCTTATCTGCCAATTCTTCTGAAAAAGAGGTCTGATGCACATTGACACCTATGCCAACAACGACATACTCTGCCTGTCCGTTTGCAGCACTCATTTCCGTCAAAATACCGCATATTTTTTTCCCTTGCACGATCACATCATTTGGCCACTTAATCCATGTCTCTATGTCATATAGGTCTTCTATGGCTCTTCGTACTGCAACTGCTGCCACCAATGTCAGTGAATGTAAATGTTCTACCGGCATTGTCGGGCGCAGAAGTAGCGATGTAGCGATGGATATATCTGCAGGTGTTTCCCATTGGTGACCGCTTCTTCCTCTCCCAGCTGTCTGCATTCCTGCCGAAATAACCTGACCTTCCTCGGCACCTTTTAGGGCACGACGCTTGATTTCATTATTTGTGGAATCAATACTTTTTAAATACTCATGTTTTATTTGTACCATAACAGGATACTCTCTTATCTTTTATTCTAATGTCGCATACATAATTGCTTTGATGGAATGCATACGATTCTCTGCCTCGTCAAAAACAACAGAACGGTCACTTTCGAAAACCTCATCGGTCACTTCCATCTCTGTCAGACCAAATTTCTCATGGATCTCTTTTCCCACGGTTGTATCAAGATCATGAAATGCCGGCAGACAATGCATAAAAATCGCCGTGTCTTTTGCATAAGAAAAAGCCCTGGCATTTACCTGATATGGGAGCAAATCATGGATACGTTCTTCCCATACTTCTGTCGGTTCTCCCATGGAAACCCATACATCCGTATAAATAACATCTGCATCCTTACAACCTTGCGAAACATCTTCTGTCAAAGTAATCGTTGCTCCTGTCTCTGCTGCTATTTCCCGGCATGTCGCTACCAATGCCTCATTTGGAAAGTATTTTTTATTGGTACATGCCACAAAATCCATGCCAAGTTTTGCGCAGGTAACCATTAAAGAATTTCCCATGTTATAACGGGCATCTCCCATATAAACAAATTTAATGCCTTCTAATGTACCAAATTTTTCCTGGATGGTCAGCATATCCGCAATCATCTGCGTTGGATGAAATTCATTTGTCAAGCCGTTCCAGACAGGAACACCGGCATATTCTGCTAACTGTTCTACAATCTCCTGTCCAAAGCCACGATATTCGATACCGTCAAACATTCTGCCTAGTACACGCGCAGTATCTTTGATGCTTTCTTTTTTACCAATCTGTGAACCAGACGGATCCAAGTAGGTCACATGCATACCCAAATCATGTGCTGCCACTTCAAAGGAGCAACGTGTTCTCGTACTTGTCTTTTCAAAAATTAAAGCAATATTCTTGCCTTTCCTATCATCATGTGCTATCCCGTTTTTCTTTTTTTCCTTTAATTCTGCGGATAACGCAATCAGATAGCGAATCTCTTCGGGTGTAAAGTCTAACAGTTTCAAAAAGTTCTTGCCTGACAAATTCATATGTGTATTCTCCTTTTCGCTACTTTTTCCCTACTTTTTTCTCATTGTATTATATTTCGTTTTGGTCCGATGTGCAAGTATTACAGCAAAAGGAGCAGGCATATTCGCCTGCTCCTTCTCTTATACCTCTATGTACAAATATTATTTTTCTTCGTCTTTTGCCACTTCAGTAATGGATTTTACCAACCCTGCAATCCCCTGAATTTCTGATGGAATGATAATCTTTGTTGCCTTACCATCTGCTGCTTTTGCAAATGCTTCTAAACTCTTCAACTGCAATACCGCATCGTCTGCTGCTGCATCCTTTAAGAAGCGCAAACCATCTGCATTTGCCTGCTGCACCTTAAGAATAGCTTCTGCCTGACCTTCTGCCTGACGGATCGTTGCTTCCTTCACAGCTTCTGCTTTCAAAATCTGTGCCTGTTTTTCTGCCTCAGCGTCCAAAATAGCAGATTCCTTCTTACCTTCTGCAATCAGAATAGTTGATTTCTTTTCACCTTCTGCAATCAGAATTGCTTCTCTTCGCTCACGTTCTGCCTTCATCTGTTTTTCCATGGCATCACGAATCGCTGCTGGAGGAATAATGTTCTTTAACTCCACACGGTTTACTTTGATACCCCATGGATCCGTTGCCACATCAAGAGCCGAACGCATCTTGGTGTTGATGGTCTCTCTGGATGTAAGCGTCTCATCCAACTCCAGATCACCGATGATATTACGAAGTGTTGTCGCTGTCAGGTTCTCAATCGCCATGATTGGATTTTCAACGCCATAGCAATACAGCTTTGGATCTGTAATCTGATAATACACGACCGTATCAATCTGCATCGTGACATTGTCTTTGGTGATTACCGGCTGTGGTGGAAAATCTACAACCTGCTCTTTTAAATTGACGTTGCGCGCCACACGGTCAACGAATGGCACTTTGATGTGCAAACCAACTGGCCATGTCGTCAAATATGCACCCAGACGCTCGATAACCATGGCATGCGCCTGTGGTACCACTTTGATACAAGAAATGACTAATAACAATAAGACTACCACTAAAACGATAACAACTACCATAAAACTACCTCCCATTATAAATGTCTGTTCTTATCTACTTTCTTTATAGTACCCTATCTTTTTCTTTAAAGCAACATATTTCATTTTTTGTCCAATTTTGCGCTCTGCTTACATAGAAAAATCCCTTTCTGACTGCTTCATCAGAAAGGGATTCGATCTCTTACTTTAGAAAAATACATGATTGCCAATCACGACACCACCACGACCACTGCTGACTGGACGGAAGCTAAGCGCTCCACCTGTATTATCTGTTCCTGCAAGTGCTGCCTGTGCTGCCTGTATACAAGATGCATTTGGACCACTTGCTGCTACAGATGCAACTGACCCTCTTGCTGCCGGCGTAAACTGTCCACTCTGGTAAACAACGCCATATACAGAACCTGGATATCCTCCACTGCGTACACGGTTGCAAACCACTGCTCCAACAGCCACCTGACCGTCATAACATTCATTTCCTGCTTCACACTGAATCAGTGCTGCTAATATTGTCACATCATCATAAGATGCTGCCACCGCCTGATTCTGTACGGTAACGGCGCGTGCTTTCGCCGCTGCTGCTTCTTCTGCCGCTTTGGCTGCTTCTTCTGCCGCTTTGGCTGCTGCAATCGCTGCCTGCTCTTCTTCGATGGTAATCGCAGTTCCGTAATCTACAGAAACATCAACATAATCGCTGCTCACATAACCGGTACCCTGTTTGGTAGATACGGCTACCCATCCATCTACCGGCTCCACTTCTGTATTAACTTCAATGGTGTCTCCAATTGCCATTACGGTATAGATGCTGCTATCCGCACTGGCTGCTTCACGAATACGGATGCCGCCTTCTTTCGCCTTGGCGTAGGTCTTACATACCTGTGTAGCAAGAGCATATGCATCGTCGCCTGTGACACAATACTCGCCTGACACATATCCATTGACATTACCGGATGTGATTTGATACCAGTCGCCTTCTGTTCCTGTAACCTCAGCCACATCGCCCTGATACATCTTACCAACAATATCAGACTCTGCATTTGCAGCTGCTCTTACATATAAGAACTCATCTACATTTGCCATCAGACGATTCTGCCATTCTGCATTCTTGGTCTGTGGCTGTTCTTCTGCTGCGGCAACAACTGTTACCTGTGATTCTTCGACATCTGCAGTAGCATAAGCACCTGCCTCCATCGTACTGACTGCCTGAACAATACCAGCGGTACGATATCCGTTCACCAGATCACTAGCCTTGTTGTTCTGACTCAGTACGGTTGTCGTACTCATGGTGGTCAGTGCCAACGCTACTACGGTTCCCTGTGCAACGCGCTTTTTCCAACTATCATTCATATTAAAACTAATCCTCCATATTGATGTAATACTATTTATATATCAAGTATTGCATTTCTATGATATTTTATACAAAATTTGTTACAGATGTTACAAATTTATTACGAATTATAGCAATATCATTCATTTTTGTCAAGTTTTGCCTTTTTACCCAAAAAGATTGCCCAGCATTTCCTGCAAAAGAACCTCCTGTTCTACCGGTGTCATTGCCTCCTTGCTTGCCGGTATGCCTGTCGGTTTCTTTGCCAGTTTATTCTCCCTTACTGCTCTTTTTTCTTCCTCGCTTTCCCCCTCCTCATAATCTCCTAAGACATCCTCTACATACGCCTGAATTTCCTTTGTCGCCAGTTCACATTTTTTTGCAAAGCCCATAAAACGAATCACAAAAATAAGCAATAAAAGTGCAATACTTAGCAATAAACCCAGCCCAATCCAGACTCCTATGCCTGCCACTCCCATATCTGCCATATCTTCCATCCACATTGTTCCCACGTTGTTTCCTCCTCCGCGCTCTTTCTTATATAAAAAGAATAGTACAAGCATCCCTCTGCAAAAAATGGCAGAAAAAGCAGATATCCTGCATCTTGACAATTTTCCAAAGGAAGGTAAGATTTATATAGACTTAATATAAAAGGAGTTTCTTATGAAAAAAATAGTTATGACAGGTGGCGGTACTGCCGGACATGTAACGCCTAACATTGCCCTGTTTGATTCCCTCAAAAAAGAAGGCTACGAGATTCACTATATCGGTTCCTACGAGGGTATCGAAAAGGGATTGATCGAAGATAAAAAAATCCCTTATTACGGTATTAGTTCCGGTAAATTCCGTCGTTATCGTTCGTGGAAAAACCTTACTGACCCATTCCGCGTTATCCATGGATTTTTTCAGGCTCGCAGATTGCTCGGCAGAATAAAACCTAACGTTGTTTTTTCGAAAGGTGGTTTCGTTTCTGTTCCGGTTGTTATGGCGGCGAAAACAAGACACATTCCCGTTATTATCCACGAATCTGATTTAACACCTGGCCTTGCTAATAAACTTGCTATGCCATCTGCAACGAAAGTATGCTGCAATTTCCCGGAAACTATACCATATCTTCCAAAAGACAAGGCAGTTCTTACGGGTTCTCCTATTCGTCAGGAATTATTGCACGGCAGCAAGCAGGCAGCCAAAGAATTCTGTGGTTTTACCTCAGATCTGCCAATCCTTATGGTTATGGGTGGTAGTATCGGCTCCGTTTACATCAACAATGCCATTCGCGGCTGTATCGACGAGTTGTTACGCAAATACCAGATCATTCACTTGTGCGGCAAGGGAAATATCGATGAACAGTTAAAAGATAAAAAAGGCTATGCGCAATTCGAATACATCAGTGAGAATCTTCCGGATCTCTTTGCTGCCGCAGACCTGGTTGTAGCAAGAGCCGGTGCAAACTCTATCTGTGAACTATTGGCATTGCATAAACCAAACATTTTGATTCCTCTTTCTAGAAACGCCAGTCGAGGGGATCAGATTTTAAATGCCAATTCTTTTGCAAAGCAGGGATTTTCTGTTGTACTCGAGGAAGAAGACGTCACGTCTGAGACCTTAATGAAAACCATTGACGATGTTATGATACATCGCAGCAAATATATCGAAAATATGAAAAACAGCGGTCAAATGAACGCCATTGAGACCATCATGGGATTAATCAAAGACGTCAGCCGCTCCTAAGTTTTTATCAAGAAAAGATCAAACCGCTACATTCCCCGTATCCAAGGAATGTAGCGGTTTTTATTATCCTATTTTGTATTCTAAGTTCACTTTTTACATCTGGATCTGGTCACGGATCGCATCCAGTTCCTCTGCACGAAACTCACTATGGCTCCAAGTGACATCTTTCGCATTACCACCTTCATAACGCGGAATCACATGCATATGAAAATGGTGTACTGTCTGACCTGCTGCCTCACCATTGTTCTGCACCAGATTGATACCATCACATTGCAATGTATCTTTCAAATGCGCTGCCACCTTTTTCGCGATAGGAAGTACCTTCGCTGCCACTTCATCCGGCATCTCAAACAGGTTCGCATAATGGTTTTTTGGAAGAATCAGACAATGTCCTTTCGTTGCCGGTTCTACATCCATAATCACTTGAAAATCTTCATCTTCAAAAATTGTTCTTGATGGAATATCACCATTTAAAATCTTACAAAAAATACAGTTCTCGTCTCTCATGTTCTCTTCCTCCATTCATAATGAGATGCTCTCTGGTTCTTCTAAACCTTTGGCACTATGTCTTATTTATCCTGTGAAAAGGTAAAAATCTCGTCCAACATACGAAGTGTTTTGAAGTTGCCTTTTGTTGTCAGATCGCCAACACTAAAAGCACGCTGGAATGTCATCTGTCCTCTGACTAACTGATCCATAATCTCCTGTGGTACTTTTATGTAAACATCAATGTCTTCTTCCTGTCCATAATGACAGACAATTTCATCACCATCAACACTCACAAATAGTGGTTTTCTTTTTCCGCCAATCATAAACAGATAGCGCGCTGCAAAGTCCGGCTGTGGTGCAAAATGTGATTGGAACTCCATAATATATTCTGTCGCCTGATCCCGCATTTCCTGCCCCATCATGCCACGGAACATACTTGACAACTCTTCTATGTCCTGACGTTGTTTCTTTACATAATTGTCATCTGAAACATACTGGGATAGCTGTTCACTTTCCTGTGGCGTCAGCTCTAACTGCTGTGTACGAAGAATACTGCGTGTTACCGCCTGATTACTCGTCGGAAGACCTTTCGATTTCTGGGAAATCGTACGATACAGATTCTCTGCCTTTTTTTCTATGATATGTGCATATTCCTGGTTTACCTGAAAACTCACCAAATCTTCTACATAACCACACAGACCGGCACATGGAAGACCACCTAAGATTTCCCACGCATTTTCCAATGTCAACGTGCCTTCCCGCTCACCATACGTCGTAGACATAACCACTGGCTGCATATAAGTTGTCGCAATACTTTCCTTATCACCATAAAGCCAGCAGGCATCCAAAAACTGATTCATATAGCCACCAATGCCCAGCCATTCTACCGTTGTTGCCAGAATAATACCATCTACATCTTTCAGTGTCTGTGGCAGCATGGAAATCGCGTTTTTCTGTTCATAAATATTATATCGATGAACTTCTACCCGAAGCTCAACCAATACATTTTCCATTTTTTTAATAACGTAAAGCGTTGGGTCATCCAATACGCCTCGTCCACCATAATAAATATTGACCTTCATAAAAACCTCTGTCTTTGCGCTATCATCTTCTTGTTTTTCGCACAATTCATTCCTTTTTATTATAAAGAACCTGTTTTCCTTATGCAAGGAAAACCCTGCGCATACGCGTTTTTTCTATAGTTATACAAACAAATACTCTACATCTGCAAAGATAACGCGATCCATGGGCTGCAATTTCTGTTTTTTGGTGTATTCCAGTAAGATGCCATTGACGAATGTCCCATTGGTCGAATTCAAATCCTCTATATAAAACTCCTGCTTGTGACGTGTAATGCGAGCGTGATGACGACTGACTACGACGGAATGTAAACATGCATCATTTTCCATTTCTTCTGATCCAATCCGAAATACTTCGCCTTTTATGTAATAATCCGATTCTTCTGCACTTCCCTGATACAAAAGTCTTCCCTCACATCCATTTGCTCTCTGATTTAAAAGGACCGTTCTTTCTATTTGCATAGGTTCGGGTTCTATAACAACATCATTTTTTGTACCATGTATCGCTTTACTCTGTGAAAACCAGGAGCAAATCAACTCCTTTATGTGCTGTCCCTTTTGCCTGATCTGTTCTAGAAGTCTTTCATATGACGACTCATAATAAATTTCTTCCGCTTCATTCTCTGCCGGCTTATCCTCTTTAAAAGACTCTACTTCCTCATCCGCCTTCTTTTCTATTTCAGGAAAATCTTCCATCACCTCCACCTTTTTTTGCTGCGGTGCCAGATGCTTCATTTTTTCCTGTAAATGACACAAAAGATCGTAAAGTGTTGTTCCCTCCTGTAGTGCCATATTGTACATCTCATAACAGGTACGCATCAGACTTTCCTCCTGATGATCCACAACCGCTAAGATATATTCCATAATGTCTGCAATCGTGCCTTCAGTTTCTTGTAAGAAAGGACAATAGCACAAGAATACACGGAACTGCCCCTGTCTTGCCACATAGATTGTCTCTGGACATAGGCTTACCTTTTCCTCATGTAAAAGATATTTATGTATCTCTTCATACGCTGCTACAAGATAAAGCAGGATTTCCTCCATGCAGTCATAAGTTAATTCTTTTTGCTGCAAATAATCTTTTAAAGATTGTTTTCCGGAAATATCATACCAAAACTGTATCGCTCCATTCACTTCCATTGTACAGAAAGAAAGCAAAACACGTATTTCATTTTCCTTTAACATCTTCTCTTCATAATCCGATATATACTCTTTTGTCGTAACAATCATATAGCTGTCTTTTTGCGTTCTCTTATAACTAATATCCACGAATACACTTACCTCCCCACCTGCAACAGTTCGTTCAATACCCATCCTTTTCGAAACATAGAAACCACATCTATGGTATATGCTGTATTCTTAGCAAATAGCAATGCCTCATGATAAACCTCATAACCTAAGACTACCAAAGCTCCTATGATTACCAGACTAATGGATATAACCCAGGATGCTTCTACGGTATAACTAGCTTCTCTCCACATGACGTCACACCACCTTTGCTGTCGCTGCTCCCATGCATAAAAATAATAAATATGCTACAAGTAAAAAAGGAACAAATGGCAGACTTTCCTCTTTCTCTTTTCGAAAAAAGACACATGCTACAACACCAAAAATCGCAGCCATAACCGATGCCATCCAAAGAATCGTCAAGTTATTCCAAAATCCCAGATATACTCCCATGGATGTCACCAAAAAAGCATCCCCTTTTCCCACCTTTCCATGAGATAAAATACTAATCAGATACAACACAATTCCAACAAGCATACCACCACACATATTCAACGCTGTCTGTTTTCCATCGTAAAAATGTAGCAATACCCCTACAATGCCAAATGCACTGATAACAACCAGGTGTATCTGCCGTTTCCACAAATCCTCCACGGTACAAATACTTAACATGCCAACTAAACCCAATACGTCCATTTCCTTCCCCCATTATTCACATACACATTTTTTACATCCCTGCATCCCTGCGACTTCGCTTCTATGCCTGCGATAGATTGTTCTTTTTAATCCACCGCAAGACAATCTGCTATGATAATTTTCTCCATAATCCGTAATGTAAACCACACCCTTTTTTGTTTTTTTGCTCTTACAGGTACGACATGGCGCATATCTACTGCCATCTGCATTACGAAGCTTTTCGACTGCACCTGCATCTACAGCAACAATTGCAGGATGCAAATAGCTACAATCGTACCTTGCATGATACACACTTCCCCTTACTGTCACATATACAAAGTCATTGCCCATTTGTTCTTCCGTATCATCCCATCCAATCCACTTTCGCCAGCTTGTGCTTGATTGCATATGCCACTGCATTTTTCCAAATATCTGTATCGGGAACAAAATGTCATACGTTGCCGTCAAAACCACATAATTATCCTCTACAGATGATTTTTCGTAAGAAATGCCGAGGATTCCTCCGGTAATATAAGATACCGGTGTTTTCCTTGCTACAATATTTGCATTGGCAGTTAATATAAGAACTGGCAAATGAATTTCCTCTTTGCCACAACAGACTGCTGTTTTGGCTGCCACTTCTTCTAATCCCCTTGTTACACCAATCTGTACCATTGCAATTCTAAGAAAAAACAGAATAAACACACACAAACTAATAAAAAGCGGAAGTACAATTGCCGCTTCAATCGTATAACTTCCATGAAAAGAGGTGCAAAAGGGTGTCTCTTTGTAATGATCAAGGTCTGAAGTACAGAATGTTTTATTTCTGCTAAAACGAAGAGATTTCATGATAGATTTTTGAATAGATTTTTTAATAGAAATGATAAAAAACAAAGGTTCGTTTTTTCGCTGTGCAACGCGAAAAAAAGTTTGAGAAAGAGACACCCTTTTACACCTCCCATCTGTTTAATAGCTAATTGTTTCTACACATTTTGATTGATATAATGGCAGCCACAATTTTTCCATCGGAAGAAAACCATCAAACATGCCTTCTCCCTGATACACACTTAAAATTTTCATTGTATAAATCATATTGTCCATACGCACATATGCATATTCTTCTTGTTGATGCATCGAAGCCTCCATCAGATCCATACATCCATATGCCAGCTTCTTTTGCGATTGCAAAACAACAAGAGCCAACAAATATTGTTCGTATCCCAAGCCTTCCTGTACAGAAGCATCTGCAGCTTCCCCTAACGCATCCATCAAATGGCCCAGACGGCTCTGCCACTGCGCTTCCGTTTTTATCACGGGCACATTCTTTCCATCTAATAAAATACGCACATCTAAAACACTCTCGACAAGCGCCCACACCGCAACCACCGCTGCCTGTACAATCTGAATCAATGGTGGGTTTGCCAATAGCCCTGCAATTGCTACGGCAATTTCGTAGCTTTGCTGCACCATATGCGGATCTGATAAAATCACAGCCAAATTCTGCACTTCGCGAACTGCTAGTAATCGCATGACAACCTGTTCTAAATTCTCGCGATCGCTGTTTTTTTGTGCAATCAGATACTCCACTTCATAATCCAGCGCATGGTTTTTCTTTTCTTCATTACCGAAATGCCCAAATTGCTGCATGACATACCAATCAAACCAAAAACAATCCATCGCATCCGGTTCCACACTCTTTGTCGTCCCCTGCCATAAATCGCGACTTGCCATCGGTTCTGTGATATGGACTGTTTTGGAAGATATATCCCGTTCACCAATCACAAGTCCCAACAGCCCCTGAGCTTTTAGCTGCCAAAATAGCTCCAGTGGATCTTCCGACACCGGCACTGGCTCCATTTCCGGCATTTTTTCCGTTCCATCCTCCGGTTGCGCCTGTTCTGTTTCTTCTGCCATTTCCTCTATGCCTTTTTGCGCATTCTCCACAAGCTCTTCTACATCCGGGGCATCCTCTGTCCATTGTATATGCTGTATTTCATCACTCATATTTTCCCATAAGCCTTGCGCCACCTGATACCTTGCATATGCAGCCCCCTGTTGTATCAACCCTGCTCCAGAGGCATCCGTCAGAAGCCCATATTCCAGTACACTGCTTTCTTCCGGCGCAATTTCAAAAAGATATACGCCTCCTGTTTCCTTGCTGTCCGAACAATTTGCCCACGCAAAATCTGATAGTCTCTTTTCCACATGGGCAATATCCATGTCCGGACCTCCATAGCCTGCATCTAATGCCAAAATCCCATAGTTTTCCCATAGATAAGGCTGATATTCTGAAAAAGCATTTGCTGCCACTGTTCTCGTCACACTATTACTTTCGAGACGCATTTCAAAGATGCGCAGTGTTTCTACCATCGAAAAAAACAAACTACACAACAGCAGCAACAGCAAACTGAAGAAAATTGTCACACTCCCCTGTTTCATTTACACCTTTCCTGCTTCTCTGTTAATGGTTTTAAAAATGTTATTGACAAGCTCCGTTATCTGTTTTTTGAAGATCAACACCAGGCCAATGAGTACGACCAAAATCAATATCACTTCCACAACACCTACTCCATCTTCTTCCATCAAAAAATTCTTTACGCTCATAAAAATACCTCCTGTTTTTATAAATGTTTCATTGTCATCATTGCAGGTAAGATCAAAACGACGATCACAATCCCCAGCATTCCCATCATCGGAAACAGCAGTTTCACCGAAGCCTCCTCTCCTTCTCGCTTCACCTGGTTTTTTCGCATTTCAAAGGCAATGAGATTCTCCTGTTCCAATTGCTGTATCATATGCTGACTGCCCTGTCTTCTATTTTGTTCCAGCAGCAATGCTAATTTTTTATATTCCTTTCGTCCACTTTCCTTTCCAAAACGCATAATAGCGTCGGCCTCTCGTACGCCATCACGCATTTCATATGATAACTTTTTCCATAACTCATATCCTTCCTGCACTTTACCGGTCTGCTTCTTCCTACGTTCATAATTCTCCGTCATCTTTCTGGCAGCCTCCGTAAACGTTACACCTGCCGCCAAAAACAGAGATAGTTCCTCCACTAACATGGGATAATCTTTTTTTCGTTTTTCTAAAATTATTTTTTTCTGTTTTTGTTCCTCTAATTTTTGACCGTAGGGAAGCAAAAAGCACACAACGATACCAAGAATAGATAGCATGGCACCATCCATGTTTCCTGTCTTTTTCCACTGTAACGGTATTCCCGCAATGTCCGATGGTAATGTTATCTCGCTTTTTTCTAATGGCTGCTGCCTGATTTTTTTCTGAATCTCGCGTCGCAAGCCCTTCTCTGTCTCTACACTGCACGGACATAGTTGCATCGAAAAACGGTAAATCTGCTGATATTCTCCACAGGTAAGAACTGCCGTTGCCTCTACCAATTCCGGCTCATCCAATTCATTTTCTTTGATAACACCATCCGTACCAATATAGGTATAATCGTCAAAACTCCATTCCGCAGCAACCATCCCATCCTGATATGCATCCTGCAGAATCACATCTGACATGACTTGTTCCAGCGCTTTGTTTTCTCCCAGAAAAGTTGCATCAATTTCTTCTTTTGCTTTTTCCAAAAGTTTCTTCGCTTCATTCTTCGTCGGTTGTTTTTCTTCGATTTCAAGTTCCACCGTTCCCTTGTAAACATCCGACTTTAATTCGAGTTCCTCTACGTAACTTCCCTTTCCTAATTCTCTTCGAAAAAGGATTCCATCAAATCCCGGATTTGCCGCATACCACTGCTTTATGCTCAACATGCTCCCAACGATTTCAATTCCTAACAAAAGAAAAATGATTTTTTTATCCGCTCCAGCAATACTCCACTTTTTATGCTTTCCCCAATAGATAAAAAATACAAGACATAAACCACTCATTACTACTGCTTGTATCATATATCCTCCCCATCCATATCACATCGAAATATCCATCATACGCCGGCTCCACCACACCATCAGAACATAACAGGCCAGGCAGGCACTCATAATGCATACACCTAACATATTGTGATATAAAACCTTCAATAAATCCGATGACGTCACACGCACATAGCCAATAATGACAATCGGCACAATCCACATGATTTTCATCTCCAGTTTCTTTTGTGCCATCATTGTCTCAATTTCTTCCTGCAAACTAAGCTTTTCTCCTATTTTTTCAGCACATCTTTGCACATTGCGTCCATAGTTTCCCCCCAGCCTCTTTGCTGCATATAAAACCTCTCCAAATTCTATCGCCTCCGTCAGTGCAATTTGTTCTGCCATCTCCATGCAGGCTCTTTCCACCGGAATATTGACCTTAACTTTCTGATTCATCTTATGAAGTGCAACAGCCACTTCTCTTCCATCTATGCCAAGCATCTCTATCTGTTCTTCCACATGTAAAAAACTATTTTCCAGAGAAATTCCTGCTTGCAAAAATCCAGCCAGCATTTCTAACATCTCCTTAAACGCACGGCTTTTTCTTTGGTTTTCCTTTTCCTTTTTTACCTGTTGATAGCCACGCGAAAAAACAATATACGCAGCCGGGAAAAGCAGGATACCATACCAGGCGTCATAAAAGATCCATGCTATCATAAAAGTAATTCCAATGGATGCAGCTATTTCCACCAGCGGTTTTTCTTGTTTTCTTTGCCGACGTGCCGCATGTACTTTTGGTTGCGTGACATTTGGTTTTTCATTACCCACTCTCCTTCCACCTTCTCTTTCTGCTTCTTTTCTTCAAAGGCAAATATCGTTTGCACCTGTATCTCCCCATTCTCTATGCCAAGTACTTCCACAATCTCTGCAACTTTACGGCTTTTATCACGCATACGTTCCAAATGAATAATAAGATCAACTCCAGATGCAATCTGTGAACGAAGCGCCAACAGTGGAATTTCTCCTGCTGCAAGAGCCATGGTCTCCAGACGGTTTAACATATCTTTTGCGGAATTTGCATGACCGGTAGAAAAGCTTCCATCATGTCCTGTATTAAATGCCTGCAGCATTTCAATGGCCTCAACACCTCTGCATTCTCCTACAACAATCCGGTCAGGGCGCATACGAAGTGACGTTTTCACAAGATCTCGAATACTGACTTCTAACTTTCCTTCCATCGTCGCTTCTCTTGCTTCCAGCCTGACCAGATTTGCAACTGATCTCATTTGTAATTCCGCCGAATCTTCAATCGTAATCACACGTTCTTCCACCGGAATAAACTCTGACATTGCATTGATAAATGTTGTTTTTCCAGAGCCTGTCCCACCAGAAACAAATATGTTATAACCGCATTGCACCACTTCTTTAATAAATGCCATAACTTCCTGCGAAAGCGCCTGCCACTCTACCAGCTTTTCCATGGTAATCCATTCTTTCGGAAATTTACGAATGGATAAAACACTATGGTCCAGCGCAATCGGTGGCAGCACGATGTTGATACGGGAACCATCTGCTAATCGGGTATCTACAATCGGATGTGAGGTATTTGCCATTTTATTATTGCTAGCAACAATACGCTGAATCACATCCTCCAATTTTTCCGCAGATGAGAATGCAAGTTCCGTTCTTTCCACACGACCAGCCCTCTCCACAAAAATGATATCCGGACCATTTACCATAATCTCTGTAATCGTTTCATCGGCCAGCAAATCTTCTAACACATCCAGCCGACGCAACCCATAAAAAATCTTTCTCTGCAATTCCATTCTCTGTGCAACCGATAGATACGCTTTCTGCCCTATGTCGCATATTTTTTGTTGTATCACGGTAAGCAATTCCTCATCAGAAACCTCCCTGGTCATATCTAATTCCTGTAGGATTTCTTCCTGTATGCGCTTTTTAACCGACTCCATATGACAAATCCTTTGCCATGACTCCCTGTCGAATCATACGTCTTACAAACATACCCAGATTACCTTGAATCAGCTCTTCGATTGCATAAGTTCCATCCACCAGATTGCCGGCTGACATTGGCAGCATTACTTCATGAATTTCCGCATTCTGGTAATGCGTCTGTGCATATTCTACAAATTTTGTCTGACTCTTTTGATAATAATCCCCTGGTTTCCCCAGCACGATAAATTCCTGACACCCGGATACAATGTCCTGAAATCCCCGAATAGTTCTGCCAAATAAAATAACGATGGTATCATAATCACTCATCATCAGACGATGCATAAATGTAATCCATGTTTCCTTTTCCACATCTGCCATTTCCTCTGGACCTGCAAATGGATTAATATAATCCACGCCCATAAAACAATTTGTATACACGCCAATATCATCTTCCGGCGGCTGTGGTTGTGTCATCAGATATAACAGATCAATAAAGCTGCGGCTCCCCTGTTGTTTCGTTAGCATCTGCAAAATACTCAATTCCTCAATATCCAGGAGTAGTACTTTTCCCCCTTCGCGATACACCTGTGCTAATGACATGGCAAACGGTAATTGCAATTCGTGAGAAATGGGAGAATAAATTCCCACCAGTCTGGTTTTTCCTTTTTTACTATCATTCCACCAGCTGCTCGTCTCTTTTTGCTGTATACGCTTTAGCATTTCTTCTACGATTTCCATTGATTGGTATTTGTAAACCATCGGCAGGTGCTCATATTCACCTGCAATCACATCGTCACACAAATAGAATTTTTCCCGCACCAGATCCTTTCCCGAAAATTCTAAAACACTCAAAAAATCCTTGTTTAAAATGCCAATCGAATATACCGTATCACTGGCAAGAAATGCCTCCTCCGATGTAAACGAAGCAATGGTTACATCCCGCAAATGCTCCATCAAATAAGCGGAAAACGCATGTACATATGCCTCATCGCTGTCACATATAACGATACTTCGTTTTTTCACTCCATCCCCTCCTTCGTGATGCAAATTATAACTGCCCCCATAATGCAGATTGTAAAATGCAATTTCTCCTTTTTGTTTGTTTCTGTGAAATAAGCTGAATTTTGCTTATAAAGAAGGACATCATACATTTCATATCGCATCGATTGTAAACGATATAGAAATTGTCCTTTTAGAATCCATCGCGCTATGCCAATGATAGCTCCGATGAACAATGAATAGATGATGACTGCTAGTGCCAGATCCGCTCCCATAATCGTTGATAATGCCGCAATCAGTTTGATATCACCAGCTCCCAATCCCCGCATCAGATAAACCGGATATAATATCACCACTGGCAATACCAGCCTTATGAGAAATAGTATCACTCCCCCAGATCTTATCCCCATCGACGAAAGCATTGCTCCCGCCAAAACACCAAGTACAATCAGCCCGTTTGGTACACGCATTGTCTTAAGATCGGTACAGACAGCTGCAAATGTAAGTACCAGGGCTACTCCCCCTTCCATAATTTTTCTCACCTCTCCTTCCCTGCACCCAATTATTGCACGAAAAAACCTCTGCTGTCCATGACCTTTCCGATTTCTTTCATCTTTGTCGGCATTTCACAAAGTTTTGCTGTCCTGTTTTCGCATATATAACAAAAAATCAATCTTTTTCTACTTGTGTAACTCGTCCTTTTTGTATGTTATAGCCACGAGCCAATAACAAAAGTGGCAGCATTTCGCATTTTTTATTTTTGTCCCTGCAAATCTTTTTCGCATGAATGTATAAATTTAACATTCTGACTCATACTTTGTAATAAAGAGTATAGGGATAGAAAGTGAGGTTATATTATGCGATTACTTACCCATACACAAGAAACAGACCCTCAGGTCCGCCTTCTTCTCGATGATCTGACACAAACACAGAACGACCTTGCCAATGCTTATTCCAACCTGGAATATATGACAGATCCCGATCTGATTGACTACTATATCTACCAGGTAAAAGCCGTACAAATGCGTCATAAATTTCTTTTAACCAAGGTAAAACAATTAAATCTCTGAATCTTTGCATAAGAAAAGAACCTGCGTGATTTTACAATCATGTAGGTTCTTCTCTTATATATTATGCAAAAAATCCGCGATTTATTTCCATATTTCCCATGGATTCATTCAATTTTCCTTTTCCGTAGGTAAGCCCGGCTGTCACCTGCTGTGTATTCCCCATCAGCGGTGCGTTGGCATCCTCTTTCGCCAGTTGTACAAACGAATCCTGTAAATGACGCATCACATTTCCCGCCGCATGAATCGTGTCTGCTTTTTGCTCATACATAGCTCTTGCAAGCGTTCTTTCCACGTAATCATAAAGTGCATACAGCGAGTATGAAATGTCATAAGAAAAGTCAAGTGCTTCTTTCAAGTGCCGTACCACCTGCCCACACTGACGCACTGCCTTTGTATAGTCTGTGACATCGCCTGTTTTTTGTTCTTCCAGAAAGTCCAATGCCTCCGTCTCATATGCAAAATAAATCTCATACAAAACACAGACCAACCCGGTACGATTGCTAGCTGCTATTTTTCTGGTAAATGTTGCTATTGTTTCTGCTGTCATGTCTTAGTCCTTACTGCAATAACTGAAGTGCCTGTGTCGGAAGTTCATTTGCCTGCGCCAAAACGCTGGTTCCTGCCTGCTGCAGCACATTATATTTTGTGTATTCTGTCATTTCTTCTGCCATATCAACATCTTCAATTCTGGAAAGTGCCGCTGTCATATTTTCCTGTGTTTCGTCCAGACTTGTCACTGTATAATCCAGACGGTTTTCATAGGCACCAATCTGTGAACGAATCTGGCTGATCTTAGAAATAGCATCGTCCAGCCGATCCATTGCTTTGGTTGCACCATGAATTGTCGTAACATCAATATCGTCCAAATATAAGCTTTCTACATCCGTCGCCGGAATTCGTACCTGCATTGTCTGTCCTTCGTTTGCACCAATCTGCAAATCCATAATACCAATATCCGTTACTTCCAGATTAATAACTCCGGCACTTACGGTTCCAGCTGCTGTTGTAAAACCTTTTTCAAAGCCGGCTTCCAGTAAAAAGCTCATCTGAAATCCATCGGTATTTGTGATATTAATCTTATTGCCTTCGTAAGATACCGTGGCTCTCGCATCAAATGCACTATCAGCATCCAATGTAATTTCTGCATTCTTTCCCATGGCTACTACTGCATCCGCCTTAGGATCTGCAGCTGTATTTGGAACACCTGCGCCAAAAATATCTCCATCATTCGACTGCTGCAAAAGTGTGATCTGTGCATGACTTCCATATGCTGTCGATTTAAATGAAAGCGGCTCGTCTATCTTACTAATCGTACACTCGCCAATCTCCGCACCATCGCGAAGGGCTGTATAAATCTGATCCTTTGTCATTTTATCATCAATCGATACCGTATATCCATTGATCGATAAGATACCATTTTTACCTACCAGATCATCCACCATAACACCTGTATCAAATGCAGCATTCGTTGCTGCTTTTTCCACCGTCAGACTGTAGGTTCCTTCCGCCACCTGATCCGAAACATAAATTCTGGATACATAATCGCGATTTTCCTTATCCGTATATACTCTTGCATCCAATGAACCATCCAGCAGACTCTTTGTGTTAAATTCTGTTGTCTGCGATATACGATCCACCTCGTCTCGAAGGGATGCTATCTCTAACTGACATGCTTCTTTTTCTTTTTGCGAATTTACACCATTTTCAGCCTGCACTGCCAACTCGCGCATACGCTGTAACATATCTGTCACTTCACCAAGTGCGCCATCAACCGTCTGTATCACAGATGTTCCATCCGATGAGTTGCGGGATGCCTGATCCAGTCCGCGGATCTGCGCCTTCATTTTGTTGGAAATCGCCATTCCTGCCGGATTATCCGATGCATGATTTAATTTCAAGCCGGAAGAAAGACGTTCCATAGAAGCACTCAGATTACTCTCTGTTCCCAACAACTGCTTATTTGTAATAACTGCTGAAATATTATTATTGATCTTCATAAAATTTACCTCGCTTTATCTTTTGCCATTCATTGGCGCATATCGCATCCTTGCGGGGTCATAAAGCGGACAATCCTTGTCACACTTTTTATATCGGTTATCTGCGGTGCAACTTAACCCGTCAGAATCGTTTTGTAGTTATCCGCCAGCAATTAAGAAAGCAGCTCGCCCATTTCTTCTACAAACGATCTGGCAATGCCATACAAAACTTTCGTTGCAATCGGATCCTGCTCTTTTGTCACCGTAAAATCCACATCTTTTTCTTCATAAAAATCATCCACGGCTATCGACGCATCTGTCCCATAACGAAACGATACCGGCAAACCGGTTGCCTCTCGCATTGCATTTGCAAAATACGGCATGTGTTCGGAAAACAGTCCTGCGATTTCCGGTTTTTCAAAATCAACATCACCGGTGATTTCACCATGTTCATACCGGAAACTTCCGGAAATCACGCCACTTTCATCCATTTGCAGTGCCACATCGACCAGTCCTTTTTCTTCTGTGCCACGAACAATTTTTAGTGATAAATTTCCCAATTTATCTTCCACAAGAATCGGTATGTTATATGTTTCACTCTGCTCGCCCATTTTACCTAATGCCTGTATCTGTGTCATAACAAGCTTCATGCCACGTACATCAATCGATGTCACATCCTTTTCTACCAGCATATTTTTCATGACTTTTTCTGCCGTTTCTTCCAATCTATGCTGCGCCTCTGCCATTTCTTTTGGCGTTTTACAAGCCTCTCCATATTCTTCTATTAAATCTTCTATCATGTCTGTAATATTTATCTGATTTTCATCACCGGTCTGCTCACTGCTATATTTCAGAAGCTTTCTATAAACCGCATTCTGATCTCTTAACATTTCTGAAATGCCTTGCAAAAATGCCGGTGTCTTCGGCAAATCATATTGTTCTAGCAGCTGATAAACTTTTTCCTCACTCTCCAGTGCCTTTGCCACCTGCTGTCTTGTCTGTTCTTCTTCTGCCTGCTGTATGCGTTCTTCCTCTTCTACATATGCTGCGTCTTTTGCAGACAGGCTCTTTGGATCTACCTGACGATATTCCTCTAAAATATCCAGCTGTGATTTGAACTGCTCCGGCGTCAAATCCATATATGCTTCTTCACTGTCAAACTGCTTCATTTTTACCGGCGTCATCGTATCTTTTGCCGCATACAGACAACTCGCCTGAAATGCCATTTCTGCCTGTTCCATAATCGATAAAGATGATCTCTCAAACGATGCCACCTCACCAAAGGAATCATCAATCGTATATTCCTGACCGCTATGTTTCGAAGATCTTACTGCCGTCATCAGGTTACGGAGCGTTACGTCTTTTTGCTGCATCATAAGTGCACCAATTGCTGCCCCATCTCCCGCTTCCACCTGATAAATCATACGATATATACCAATAAAACTATCTCGTTGTTCCTGCGTAATATCGCCTGTCTGCTCTAACTTCCATAAAAATTTTGCGTAGGAATCGCTGTCTTTTTTTGTTTGTGCACCATTTTCTTTCGACATGTTTTCTGCCATATCTGTCAGATTTTTTACCGTCAAATCCAATGGATTGTGGCCTTCTTTGATCATTTCAAACACAGTTGCCGGTTTCATGGCACGGAACATACGCTGTACTGCCATATCAGTCTTGCGCACTTCACGGATATTTTCTTCCGTCAATTCCATCTCGTTATACGCCAGTATACGTACTGCACGACGATTTTCCTCTGTAGGCTCCATCGCCTGATCTTCTAAGATTGCATCTATATTAGAAAATGCTTTTTGTATACGATCACCTAAATCTTTACGCGGTTCTGTCCAGACCGTCTCATAGCGGCTCTCTGCCTTCTGATAAGCAGCCGTCATCTGTCCGGCTTCCTGACTCACCTGTCGCAACGTCATATTTTCCACTGCTGGAATCTGTGCCAGAAAAGCTGCTGGTGCATTGCGCAGCACCGCCTGCGCTTCCTGATACTCCTGATAAATCGTAACGTTTTGTTCTGTTTTTGCTGCATCTTCTACCTGCAGCATTTGTGCTGTATACTCTTTCTCTAACGACTTTAATGCTTCCACCGTCTCTTCTATGGACATGGTATCGATTGCCATCCCCTTCTTCAAAAGCGCATAATTCGCTTCCACGCTCATCAAAAGCCGTGCTTCCTGCATCTGTCTGGTATTTGTGATGGCATCTAATTCTTTCATCTGCTGTGCATAGGCATCCTTTGCCTGCCCCATCAGACTATACTCCGGTAAAAGGGCCGCCTCTCCTGGCTGTTTGCCCTCGGTCACAGCATCCGCAATCTGCTCAACGGTTGTATCCCCCACCTGATCTAGCGGCAGTTCTAAAAGCTTTGTCAGATAGGTCAGATTTTCTGTAGTAACCGGGATCTCATTCTTAATCAAATAATTACAATACTTCAAATTTTTTTCAGAAGTCTCTAGCCCTGCTTCTGAAAGCTTTGTTTCCAATTGCTTCTGCAAATCCTGTGGTAATGCTTCGATCTGGTCTGCCTGTATTTCTTCCATTCCACCAGAAAAATATGCCTGATACACATGATCTATTGTCGGAGACAACTCATTTTTTAGCATGTAACAAGCTGCTCCCAAAGACAGTTCTCCTTTCATTTCCTCCGTCTTTGTCAGGGCAATCTGTCCAGATGTAATTGTATCTTCTTCTACCGGAAGATCTGCATCTTCTAGCGCACGCTCCAACTGTACTTTCTGTCCTTCACTCCCACTCATGGCTTCCAGCTTTGCGTCAGAAAGTCCCCCCATTTTAGAGATATCAGCGCCACCTTTTGCCATGGCAACCTTAATACGATCGGTGACTGTCACAATGGTATGCGCCTCCATATCCATAGGCGAAAATCCATCTTCCTGCATTTTTGCATAATCTTTTCCAGATGTTGTCTGCGCATAAACGGCCATCTGATTATGTAAAAGAGTTGCGTCTGTTCCCTGTGCCAACCGTTCTTCCAGTTTCTGTGTCAGTGTTTTTTCTTTCAAATCCTCTTTTTGATAAATTGGATGTTGCACCGAGACATTACGCAGTGGCTCCTTTGTCATCTTCTGCTCTATTTTAACAGGTTCTCCGGTAATCACCTTACCCTCTACCAAACCCTTTGCTTCTACGGTATCGTTGATCCCAATTTGCCCCAGTTGCATATTCTGCCTCCTTTATCTGCTGTAGTATATTTCGGTCTGCTTCCTATAAAACTTGAGTCTTCTTATGGCAACAACAATTTATCCCCCGCACAGATATGATCCCCATTTTCGATTTGATTTTTCGTACAAATGGCATCAACCATATCTTCTGTCCCGTAAACTTTCTTGCTGATATCGGTTAACTTATCCCCCTTTTCCACAATATAATAGCCCTGCTGCAAATATGGATTCGTTGTTGCAGCTGCAGCTGCGCTGTTATCTTCTGTCGGCTTTTCAGCTGCCACTTCCGGTGTCTCTGCATTTTCCTGTGATGCATCTGCCCCCTCTGTCTTTGCCAATTCTTCTGCACTTTGACTAATGGTTTCCTGTATCATCTCTGCACTGTCTTCATCTGTACTTTTTCCAAGAGATGCTACTGTTTTTTCCATTTCATTCAACTTTGTAAAATTTTGGAACAACACGCCAGATAGCAAAATCATCACAACAACCGCTACCGATACAACCACCTTTGACATCTGACTCCTCTGGTGGCTTTGCGTCTCATGCATATAACTTCGATAACGCGCCAAGGCCTCTCGATCCTGTCTGACTTCTTCATCATATCGTTTTTCATCGTGTAAAAGAAAACGCTCCCTTCCTTCCCACGTTTCCTCTTTTTCTAACAATTCCCGTTTACTATGATAATCACTTAAATATGTGCTCATACTTACATTTTTTTCATAATACACAAAAAAACCGCCGACTTCTTCCATAAGTCCATGCCGATCCATATACAGTTTTTCCCATTCGCCATACGCATCAAACAGAAGGACATTTCCATGATTTCCCGGGAAATGACGACTGCAAATTTTTTGTATATCTTCCATACGCACAGGCTCACCGATACATTGCATCGCCCAGCCTAAAATGCTCCACTGCGGGAAATACTTCCGCGACTGTCTATAAATAGCATCCCAGATATCTTCCGAAAAAACAGGCATCTCCCCGCCAAAACTAATCTGCTCGAGTTCTAACGCCCCCTTGATATATAACTTTGGATATTCTGTCCCCTCTTTGATCTCACCCAATAAAACAAAAGCATACCGTTTTTTCTCACGATTACTCCCATGTAAAAAACGATAAACATAATCTTCCACGTACACTCTTGCGCCTTTTGGTAAATTACCAATTTGTCTTACATTTCTTGGTTCTTCAACTTTCTCAATTGGTATCGGTTCTTTTACAATTTCTATCATAACGGTCTCCTTTTTTCTCAACGCTACCACACGCGCATGGAGAAAAATGTAGAAATTACAGAACCAATGAAAAAAATCACCGGGAATACACATCCCGGTGATTTCTACTATAACTCTGTTCTGCCTTCTAAAGCACGAAGCAAAGTTACTTCATCAATATATTCCAGATCGCCTCCCACAGGAACACCACTCGCAATACGCGATACTTTAATCCCTGTCGGCTTGATCAATTTGCTGATATACATCGCTGTTGTCTCTCCCTCTAAGCTGGAGTTCGTAGCTATGATAACTTCGTCGACATCTCCTTGCAGTCGCTGCATCAGTTCTTTTAACTTGATGTCCGCCGGACCAATTCCCTGCATCGGTGAAATAGCTCCATGTAACACATGATAAACACCTTCGAATTTTCCGGTTTTTTCATATGCTGCCAAATCTTTGGTATCTTCCACAACCATAATCACCTTCTGGTTTCGCTGCGGATTGCTACAGATCGGGCAGATCTCGTCGTCCGTCAAAGTATAACATTGTTTACAATAATGTACCCCTTTTCTGGCACTGACCATAGCATTTGCCAAATCTTCCACTTCTTCCGTCGGCATATCCAAAATATGAAATGCCAGACGTTGCGCTGATTTTGCACCGATTCCCGGCAAAGTAGATAACTCTGCAATCAATTTACTAATCTGCTTACTGTAATAATCCATGTCATTCTGCCTAGAATGGCATTCCGCCACCCATGCCTCCGGTTATTTTTGACATCTGAGACTGTGCTTTTTCATCCATCTGACGAAGTGCTTCGTTTGTCGCTGCCATAATCAAATCTTCGAGTGTCTCGATATCATCTGGATCAACAACTTCTTCTGATAATTTGATTTTTGTAATCTCTTTCTTACCAGAAACCGTAACTTCTACAACACCGCCGCCTGCAGTTGCTGTCAATTCTTCTTCCTCTAACGCTCTTGATGCTTCTTCCATCTGGCGCTGCATCTTCTGCGCCTGTTTCATAAGGTTGTTCATATTACCCATGCCACCGCCGCCTGGGAATCCTCCACCTCTTCTTGCCATTTAAAAGTCCTCCTCTTCAATCTCAATGTTGGCAACCTTTGCAAAATAATCTACTGCATTGGTATACAGCTGACTGCTGGTTGCCCCTGATTTGTTCACTTCCACAACAATCGGCACATGTTTTCCGATTGCCTCTTCCACCATGGCCTCCAGATCAGCCATTGTGTCTTCACTTGCCAGAATAGAGCTATTAATACTTTTTGCTCCATCCGGCTCATCATACACTAACATCAATTGATTCCGCTCATTTACTGTCGGATAAGCGCTAAGTAACGCCTGTCGGAGTAATCCGGTCGAGCCGGAAACAATCTGTTTCCATTCCCGACACAATTTTTCAATTTCCTCCGGCATCGCCTCTGGCAATTCCTTTTTTTTTGGAACTGTCACGCCTGATACACCAGCTTGCGCTGATACTGCCTGCTGTGCCATAACCGGAATTCCTTCTTCCATCTTATGCTCCACAATATCCAGACGATCCACGATTGCTTCATAATCCTGTTCCATCTGTGGCCGGCACAATTTAATCAATGCAATTTCAATCAATACACGTTTCTGTGATGATTGACGGATCTGGTTTGATAATTCGGAGAAAATGCGTACATAGCGCATCAGCACCTCATCCTTTACCATTGCCGCCTCTTCTTTTAATAATGCCATATGTTCACTGGAAACTTCAAGCACATCTTCCATATTTGTGTCGCTTTTTACAAGCATCAAATTACGCATATACCACGTAAATTCGATCACAAACTGATTTAAGTCTCTACCCTGGATGACCATTTCTTCCAGAACACCGATAGCTTCCGTCACATCATGTGCTATAACTGCGCGCAGTAAATGACTAAAGATTTCATTATCTACCGCACCAAGAACCTGGAGAACTTTATCATATGTCAGATTCTCGCCAAGATAAAAAGCAATACACTGATCCAACAGACTGAGTGCATCACGCATAGAACCATCCGCCGCCTTCGCCACATAGCGCAGCGCTTTCTCCTCTACGGAGACCTCTTCTTTCACCATCAATTCCTGCAATCTTCCTGCAATCGTATCAATGGAAATTCTTCGGAAATCATAACGCTGACAACGCGACAAAATTGTGATGGGAATCATATGAACTTCTGTGGTTGCCAGGATGAAAATCACATATGCCGGTGGTTCTTCCAATGTTTTTAACAATGCTGCAAACGCACTTGCAGAAAGCATATGTACCTCATCAATGATGTAAACTTTATATTTTCCTTCTGTCGGTGAATATGCCACTTCCTCAACAATATCACGAATATTAGACACGCTGTTGTTGGAGGCCGCATCAATTTCAAATACATTCATGCTGCTTCCCTCAGCAATGCGCTTACATGTTTCACATTCATTACAAGGGCTGCCATCCACCGGATGTTCACAATTAACTGCTTTTGCCAGGATCTTGGCAACTGTCGTCTTACCTGTTCCTCTCGTGCCGGTAAAAAGATAAGCATGTCCCAGGCGGTTCGCCTTAACCTGATTCTTTAATGCCGTCACGATATGATCCTGCCCTTTTACATCCTCAAAATCCTGAGGTCTGAATTTACGATATAATGCCGTATAAGACATTGTTACACCTCTTCCTAATCACCAAAGCTAATACCGATTCGCTTTGCTTCCTGAATCATCTGGCAGTCAGGATCTACCATCTTTAATTTGCCCGCCACATTCTCAAGCGGAACACGCTTTGTTGTACCATTTTTCATAGCAATCATATAGCCATAATCTTTTTCCAAAATTGCTTCTGCTGCTGCAGATCCCAATCTGGTACAAAGCACTCTGTCATATGGACATGGACTACCTCCACGCTGCGTATGTCCCGGTACTGTAACCCTTGCTTCAGAACCGGTACGTTCCCCAATAATCTTTGCGATTTCATAAGAAACCGATGGATATGGCGAATTTTCTCTCTTTTTCTTCAGCTCTTTCTTAGAAAGTGCTGCATCTTCCTTCGAAATAGCGCCTTCCGCAACTGCAAGGATTGTAAAACCTTTGCCAGCTTCATGACGTTTATCAATCGCTGCGAGAACCTTATCCATATCGTAAGGAATCTCTGGCAAAAGAATAATATCAGCTCCGGATGCTACGCCCGCATACAATGTCAGCCAGCCTACTTTATGTCCCATAACCTCTACAATAAAAACGCGGTTATGTGATGCAGCTGTCGTATGAATACAGTCAATGGCATTACATGCCACATTGATTGCACTTTGGAAACCAAAGGTTACATCTGTTCCATAAATATCGTTATCAATTGTCTTTGGAAGATGAATGATATTTAATCCTTCTTCCCGTAATAGGTTCGCTGTCTTCTGCGTTCCATTTCCACCTAAAATAACAAGGCAGTCCAAATTAAGCTTGTAATACGTCTCCTTCATCGCTGCCACTTTATCTAAGCCATTTTCATCTGGAACACGCATCATTTTAAAAGGCTGACGGGAAGAACCTAAAATCGTTCCTCCAATCGTGAGAATACCCGAAAAATCTTTACTTGACAAAAGTCTGTAGTTGCCATAAATTAAACCCTTATAACCATCATAAAAGCCATAGACTTCTAAATCTTTGACATTTTCGCTCAGACCTTTTACAACACCTCTCATGGCTGCATTTAATGCCTGACAGTCTCCGCCACTTGTCAACATTCCAATTTTCATTTGTATCCCCATCCTTTCCGCAATCGCAATCTATTTGTATATTATCTACTTTTCATACTGTCCATATTCACATCCGGCATGTGCAACTGTAATCTCATCTACAAGTTCCCAGTCCCACTTCTTCCTATCACCATCTTTTTTCAAACGAAGATGTTTGCGATATAACCGGATGGTTCCGCTTCCATTACCGCCATTCCATAGATGATCATGTCGCTTTTCTCCATCGGGTGTCTCATAATTTGCAAATAGCATTTCCTCTTTTTTGCAGGAAATCTCTGTACACATCTTGGACATCGGCGTTTCCTGAACGACACGCCAAACTACATGATTCTTTGTTTCTTTGCATTTGAACTTCGTCTTGGTTAATGTCCAGACTTTTGCAAAATTAAATTCAAAAGCCTCGCCCTCATACCACATAGCACCCATCAACTGGTTTTCCAATGTGCGGGAGCCGACCTTTGGTCTGCCTCCACCAATAACAAATGCAGAATCTGTCAATTTTTCACCTGTAGATTTACGGGTCAAATCGTTTGATGAAAGCCATACCCACGGATTCGTAAAATCTCTGCCCCAGATTTTATCTGCATATCCATAAGAATCCTCTTTGGAAACAAGGTATTCCTCTCCGTTTAAAACAACTTTACCTTCAAACGCAGTCTTCATGCCTTCACAATGCCAGAACATATCAAACGGTTCTGCGTCGCGCAGTGATTCATTTGCTCCATAGCCAACATTAAATGCAATCTTTTTATCCATTGTCAAATCCCAGTACATTCTTCCCGCATCTGACATATATTCTGGATGCATTTCTGCTTCTTCTTGTGAAACATCCACCATACCAAGAGTTCTTGTCTCTGAACAGAAACAATTATCTGCACTGATCAGATATGGTGCATCCTCCTTTACCGTCACATCATCCCATGCGAAGAAACGATGAAGCTGTAACGGATGCTCACCCCAGCATCCGACTTTTACCATCATATACGATGGTTTTACGTGATTCTTCTGATGTTCCTCTGTTTGCCCCCAAACAGGTTCTTCCTTTCCAAGTGCTGGGTTAATCGTATAAAATACAACAAAAAAGGCACGCTCTTCGCCGGTTTTACTGTTATGCCCAGTAAACGAATGCCACCACAGATCGTATCCCTGTTCAGCCAGCTTTCCCTGTAACATAAAACGATCGCGCATAATATCAGAATGGTTAAAATTCAGTTCCGGCAAATCCACTTTTGCCTCTACAGCCTCCACACTCTGACCGATTTTGTCTTCAATATCACCAATGGTCTGCCCCACTTTTTCTTCCAGACCCTTTGCTTTTTGTTTGATTTCATCGAGATTTTCAAAAATTTTCATAGAAACGCACTTCCTTACTTATACTCTTTTAGTTTGTCCTTGGTCATCACAGTGACCGGATACCTCTGCCCGTCTACTTCTACGGACGGTACGGTAGCATCATGTGCAAATGCATGCTCTTCCATATAGGAATATTTATCCGGTGTCTTGCCTGCTTCCAGGGTCTGTATCAGATTTTTTACCTTCGGTCCCTGATCGGGATTACATTCTCCCACATAGGAGATCATATCTTGTAACAGATAGGATAAAACTTCTTTATTCACGCCATCAAAAGACATGACCATGATATCACCTGCCGCAATATCCGATCCCACATGATAACCGGCATCCTCGATCGCCTCAATGGCTCCGAATGCTTCATTGTCATTCTCACAATAGACGACATTGATGTCATCATACTGCTTGAGCAGCGTGCTCATGACCTCCTTGCCCTTTGCCTGGGTAAATTCTCCCGGCACCTCCGCCAAAAGTTCCCAGCCATAGGTGGCTACCGCATCCTGTAAGCCCTTGGTTCTGCCAATCTGCGCGGATGCACCGATCGTTCCCTGAATATTGACAATGTGCAGACTGTCCTCCGCTATGCCCTTGGCGGTCACATATTGATGCAGCCATGCGGTTGCCTTTTTTGCCTCTAATTCAAAATCAGATCCCACCCAGGAGTTAAAGAGTGTCGGGTCCGACACTGCCACCTGGCGGTCAATGACAATGACCGGGATATTGGCACTGCGCGCCTCCTCTAAAACAGTCTCCCAGCCAGTCTCCGTCACCGGGGCAAGCACGATATAGTCGACATCCTGCTGGATGAACTTGCGGATCGCCATGATCTGATTTGCCTGTTGCTGCTGCCCATCCTCGATCAGTAACTTGTAACCCTGATCTTCGGTAAAGGTCGTCTTCATGGATTCGGTGTTCGCCGATCTCCAATCCGACTCTGCTCCCAGTTGGGAAAACCCGATCACAATCTGCTTGCTGTCCTGACTTTCTGTATCCTGTGATGTCGTTGCCGTCGTCGTATTTCCACATCCTGTTGTCAGCGTAAAGGCTGACAATAAGACGCTAAATACAGCAACCAGCCGACTCGCCATACTGCGTCTGGTCTTTTTGATTCCTTTCATTGTAAAAACACCCCTTCTAATACCACTTCTTATTATCTCCGAATTTCGTCAATTTCGCAACACCCATACCAAAAGAAAATGAAAAATAGAGATGACGCCGGATATGCGTTCATCTCTACTTTTCTCATGTCTTTTCTAAAAAAGAAGGAGGTTATTTATTAAAACTTTGTGCTTTTTTCTTACGTGCCATAACTACACTCTGGATCACTAAGAAGAGACAGAGCATTGCGGCGATCGTAATTCCTGTCCACCAAGCCTGATCCAGACCGGCAGAAGAAACGATATTCTGAATGGTGCTCAAAGAAAGTACACCAAAAAGTGTACCGATGATATTTCCTACACCACCGGTCAGCATGGTACCACCGATGATAGAAGATGCGATGGCGTTCATTTCCATACCCATGGCATGGGAAGCAGAACCGGATCCAACATGGAGGAAATATACAAATCCGCCAATACCTGCTAACAAACTACAAATCAGATGTGACAAAAACTTTGTTCTTCTGACATTGATACCAAGCATGAGTGCACTCTGCTGGTTGCCACCAACAGCATAGAAACCACGTCCCAACTTAGTCCAACGAAGCATGATAAACATAAGGATGACAACCAGAAGTGCTACAACCACGCCGATCTCTACATATGCATCCACATATCTGCCTAATTTGTTGACAGAACCCAGTCCTGGAACGATCACTCTGGTATCCTTTAATGCAACGAATGCTTCGTTTTGCACATTGAAAGGATTGGTGTTGACAATCGTCGTCATACCTCTGGCAAAGAACATACCCGCCAAAGATACGATAAATGGCTGGATATCCAAG
Source organism: uncultured Pseudobutyrivibrio sp. (assembly GCA_900546435.1). Classification (GTDB taxonomy): domain Bacteria; phylum Bacillota; class Clostridia; order Lachnospirales; family Lachnospiraceae; genus Pararoseburia. The sequence continues at coordinate 47,078 of URCQ01000017.1, forward strand.
TAGGCTACCAGATAGCCCTGAACGATACCAAAGGCAAGACCGATACCAAGGGAAATCAGCACAGCCCCTAAGATGGAACCATTATGATAATCCAGATATACGGCACTGCACATGCTGACCAGTGCTACCACACCACCAACGGAAATATCGATCCCGCCTGTAATCATGACCAGACTCATACCGCAGGAGGTAATGATCAGTGCTCCATTTGCGTTTAACATGCTAAGGAAGGTCTGCGGCTTCAAAAAGCCCTCTCCCTGGAATATGATTGCTCCAATATACATCAGGAAAAAGATAACGATCGTGATGGTCAGAAGCATATTTGTATCTGTCATATTCTTAATTTTGTATCCAATACTTTTTTGTGCTGTAGAAGTCTTATTAGCCATATTATGCCACCTCCTTTGCACGGAATTTTTTGCCAATACCTGCCAGTTTTTCACGGACAGCCGGTGCACTCAGGACAACCAATAAGATAACGACAACCGCTTTGTATGCCGGAAGTGCATCGGATTGCACATCGAATTTATAAAGGGTCGTTGTCAAGAACTGGATAACATAAGCGCCCAGAATAGATGCAGCCATATTGAACTTACCACCACTTAAGGAGTTACCGCCAAGTGCTACGGCAAGAATGGCATCCATTTCAATATCCTTTGCGATAACGGAATAGTTGATCGTTGAAAGTCGGCTGACCTTAATCAGACCAACAACAGCAACGCAAAGCCCTAAGATAACAAAACTCAAGAACTTGATAAAGGTCGGGTTGATACCGTTTAAGCGGGATGACTTTTCATTGATACCAACAGCCTGTGTGTAAAGTCCCAAATTTGTAAATTTCAATACCAGTGCGATAATAATAACGCAGGCAGCCGCGATAAAGAACGGTGTCGGAATCGGAATTCCCGGTAAAAATCCACCATAGTAGCCAAAAGTCGGATCGCTGATCAAAGGCAATTCGTTGTTGTTGATCCATGCCGCAATGGAACGACCTGCGGTGTATAGGATCAGGGTTGCAACCATCGGTTGTATCTTAAAGTAGGCTACCAGGACACCGTTGAATGCTCCAAATAACATAGACACAAGACATGCTACCAAAAATGCCACCAAAACTGAGGTACGAAGTGTCTCCGGTCTGGAATTGGAACCACAAAGTACACGCAGAATCACACTGCCTGCAATGGCTACGGTAGCGCCCACACTGATGTCCTGTCCGCCGGAAGCAGCCGTTACCAGCGTCATGCCAATTGCCAGGATAGCAAGTTCTGAACCATAGTCTAAGATGGTAATCAGATAACCGGATAAAACCGGTGCCCCGGAACTGCTATATCCAAGTGTGATCTTAAAGAATGACGGATCTGCAATCAGATTGAACACTGCCAGAATCACAAGCGCTGCCACTGGGATAAACATCTGCTGTCTCACCAGGTTACTGAAAAATCCAGATCCTTTCGTTTTTTTCACTACTGTATTTTCCATGATTAATTTTCACCTCCAGCGATTGTACTCATAATCTTGTTCTGCGTCAGATCTTCTTCGGAAAGTTCTCCAACCACCTTGCGATCACGCATAACGATCAGACGGGAGCATGTACGGAGCATTTCATCTGTCTCAGAAGAAATAAAGGTCACGCTCATACCTTCGGAAGCCAATTTCAATACCAGTTTCTGGATATCGATCTTGGTTCCGATATCGATACCACGTGTCGGCTCATCCAGAATCAGATAATCCGGATGGGTCAAAAGCCAGCGTGCTAAGATGCATTTCTGTTGATTACCACCGGAGAGTGATTTGATTGGTGTGTCAGCGGATGCTGTCTTGATATCCAAAAGTTTGATGTATTCCTCCGCATATTTGTTTGCCTCTGCCTTTGATAATGGACGGAAGAAGCCACGCATTACCTGCATAGCAAAAATAATATTTTCCCGAACGGAGAGATCTCCAATAATACCGTCGTTCTTACGATCTTCCGGTAAGTATGCAATACCATTTTTCATGGCGTCGATCGGTTTTGTAATCTTGATCTCCCTACCGTTCTTCTTTATCTTTCCGCCAAGTACATGATCGGCGCCAAAAATGGCTCTGACACATTCGCTTCGGCCGGAACCCAGAAGTCCGGTAAATCCATTGACTTCACCCTTTTTGATGTTGAAATCAAATGGCTTGATACCCGCATTACTGTATAGTCCTTCTGCCTCAAATACGATCTCATCCGCATCTTTGCCACTGTATGGCTCCTGTTCACCACGGATATCGGACATATCATCCAATTCCTTACCAAGCATCTTGGCAACCAGTTTCACACGCGGCAGGTCTTTGATCTCATATTGACCTACCAGTTTGCCGTCACGCAGTACCGTGATCTTGTCACAGACCTCATATACCTGGTCCAAAAAGTGGGTTACAAAGATAATACCTACGCCTCTGGATCTCAAATCCCGCATCAGAGTAAAGAGTTTTTCTACTTCCTGCTCATCCAAAGAGGATGTCGGCTCATCTAAGATCAGAACCTTGCAGTCCATATCTACCGCACGAGCAATGGCAACCATCTGCTGGACGGCGATGGAACAAGCGGCAAGTTGCTGCGTTGCCTTTGCCGGAATGTCGAGAGACCGCAATAATTTGTCAGCATCCGCATTCATTTTCTTCCAGTCCTGATAGATATTCTCTGTTCTACCTATGTACATGTTTTCAGCCACTGACAAATTAGGACAAAGTGTGATCTCTTGGTACACCGTACTAATTCCCAGTCTCTGTGCATCCTGTGGTGATCGGATGGATACTTCTTTGTCATTTCCCTCTACGAAAATCTGACCATCGTCCTTTTCATAAACGCCTGTCAAAACCTTGATCAGTGTCGATTTTCCAGCTCCGTTTTCGCCCATCAGAGCATGAATTTCACCGCCACATAATGTAAAATCTACGTCCTGTAAAGCGCGAACTCCAGGAAATGATTTATTGATATGTTTCATTTCCAAAATGGTTTTATTACTCACCTGCGTTTCACTCCTTTTCTTTAAAAAATGCGTGATGCCATGCGTAGAATCTTCGTACGCCGCACCACGCATTTTCAAAATTTTTAAATTGTCAGGAAGGATTAGATTCCGTACTTATCAATATCTTCCTGTGTGATTGTTGTAGCATCAAATCCCTTTTCTTCCATGATGACTACCTTGTCTTCTAACTCCTCGCCAGCCTCTAACTTCTTGATGATGCCATCGATGGTAGATGCCTGATAAGGGTTGCACTGTCCATCATAGTTCCAGTTCTGGTTCAAGAGTTCTTCCAATGCCCATGAGTTGCAATCAAATCCCATAACGATAACGTCTTTGCCAACGCCGTGAGAGATATTTGCCTTGTCAAGAGCTGCTACAGCACCCTTAGCCATGTCGTCGTTCTCAGCATAGATAACATTGAACTTTGTTCCCTTGTCGATCTCTGACTGAACAATCTGCTGTGCTTTCTCTGCGTTCCACTCTGCTGTCTGCTGTGTAACGATGTTCCAGTTGTCATCTGACTTAGCCTTGTCATCCAAAGCGCCGGTACGTCCCTGCTGTGCTGCAGAACCCATAACACCCTGAATATGGATGATGTTGTATTCCTCTAAGCCCTGATCTGCTAACCAATTAACTGCTGTCTCGCCTTCTTTGTCCATATCAGATACGATAGATGCTTCATATAAACTGTCATCAGCATCGATTGTACGGTCGAATAAGATAACTCTGATGCCTGCATCCTGTGCATCCTTTAATACGGAATCCCATCCTGCTGTATCAGCAGCAGAAAGAAGAAGATAATCAACACCGTCCTGAATGAACTTCTGTGCTGCTGTGATCTGCTCATCGTTCTTCAAACTGTAAGCAAAGGAAGCGTCATATCCATTCTCCTTTGTGAACATTTCTTTCATGTCCTTATCGTTTGCTGTACGATAACCAGACTCATTAGGATCGTTGTTAATGATACCTACTTTAATCAGATCTCCTGATCCTGAATCAGATGACCCCCCATCTGATGATGCGCCCTTAGAACCACAAGCGGCTAAACCAAATACCATTGTGAGTGCCAAGATGGCTGCAAGAACTTTCCTCTTCATATAATTGTACCTCCCAAATTATAAATTTTAAGGACCATCCCTTGATGTATTACATTCTATGAGATGATCCCCTATTTATCCATGCAGAAAAATCTTAGAAAAGTTGAAATTCTTCTGCCTTCCATATTTTGTTTGATTTTTTTATGTTTGGAGTTAATTTTTTTATTTTGCTTCAACGTAAGGGAGAATCACACGTACACTTGTACCCTCTCCGTAGACACTTTCAATAAAAATGCCATATTCTTCACCAAAATTCAGACGGATCCTTTCGCAGACATTGTAAAGCCCGTAAAAGTCCTTGCCGGTCAGGACCTTATTCTGGATGCCGGACTGTACCTGCCTAAGACGCGTCTCGTCAATACCGATACCGTCATCTGTGACGGTAATCGTAAAATCCTTTTCCCCCGCCTGCCCGCGGATACTGATATGCCCCATGCCGCGTTTGTTCTTGATGCCGTGATAAAGAGCATTTTCTACCAACGGCTGAATCGTAATCTTGGGGATACTGTAAATGTAAAGGGATTCCGGCACTTCAATATCATAACTTAAGATATCCTGATACCGGACATGCTGGATCTCCAGATAACTCTTTACATGGAGCATTTCTTCCTTAATGGAATTGATGTCCTTGCCCTGATTTAAGGAAGTACGGAAGAAATCCGAAAGATTTCGCACCATACCAACGACCCGCTTCTGTTCGCCTGCTTCTGCCAGCCAGATAATGGCATCCAGCGTATTATAGAGAAAATGCGGATTGATCTGTGCCTGCAAAAGTTCAAATTCTGCCTTACGCAAACGGGTCTGCTCTGTTGTAACCTGCTCCAAAAGTTCGTTGATCTTATCGATCATGGTATTCATAGAATTGCTGAGTGCCGTCGCTTCCTCACCGGTATTGACATTGGCACGGACAGACAAATTTCCCTTAGCGATCTCATCCGTCACCTGACTCAATTCTTTAAAAGGCCGCGTGATGCTCAAAGGGATCAGATAAGACATGATACCGACTGCAACCACAACGCCCGCCAATGCAATCAGACAAAAACGGAGCATCCAGGTGTAGAATTTCTGGTAGTCATCCCTTGACTTCTGGATCCCCTGAACCTCATAGTAGGTGTATTGCGAGATCTCATCCCGTACCAGAGTCGTAACTATCTGGACATCGTTTTCCCAGATCTCCATGTTCTCCTCGTACAGATTTCCCTCAGCCATATTTTCATCAATACGCGCCACATAGACCTGCAAACTATCCAGGTATTTGCGGATATCCTGCAAACGGTCCCGATTATCCTGCGATTCTGTGATATTTTCCAGGCCTTTAACAACACTTTTTGCATGACGCAGCATGGTGTCTACATCTGACTCCTTGAGCGTCTTATTGCCAACAATCACCAGATAAATCTCATAGTCAAAATCTTTCTTGAAATCCAAACTGAACTCACTCGCAACCAGCGTCGAGTTGATCATATCCTCATAACGCTGGTTACAGGACCAGAGATTGTAAATACTGAAAAAGAGGATGAAAAAAATTGGCACCAAAAGGACAAGATACGAAAATCGGATCTTGGTTGCTAATGTGGATCGATTGTATAATTCTATCCATCGTTTTTTCATACCGCATTGGCTCCATTTCGATACTGGGTCGGTGTCATTCCCTGAGTCTTTTTAAAGAGATAGGAAAAATAATGTGCATCCTTGTAACCCACCAAAAGACTGATGGCACTGCTCTTTTCGCCGGTGCAGCGCAAAAGTTCCTTTGCTTTTCCCATACGGTAATCTGTCAGATATTTGATAAAGGTCTGACCAGTCTGCTGACTAAAAATGGTACTCAGATGGTTTGGTGAGAAATTGACATAGGAAGCAACCGTGTTTAAAGACAAATCTTCCTCTGCATAGTTCTCGTCTATATAATACATAACCTGCTCTACCACATCACGGTAGCGATCAGTCGCCCGCTGTTCCCGTAAGTTGACTGCCTTTTGTAAAATGCCCTGCACATAGTCCATGGATTCTTTCTCATCGCCAACGATACCGGAATTTAAGTCCGGTGCAGACACCTGCTCTTTGCCCACATGAATACTCTCCAAGAAATCGCTGACGCAGAAGTAAGCATCCATAACGATATACTGACGGAAAATACTGGATTTTAAGGCATTTGTACCGGCTCCGCGGAAAAATTCCTCCACAAAATATACTACTTCATCCGAGCCGCCCATCTTTAAGAATTCTGTGATCTTACCACGGTTGACTTCCTTGGTATTGACACTCTCAATAGAAAATACCTCCTCAGCCTCCGTCTTTTCACTGTCCTGACTGCGAACGACCATGTTATCCCTTTGTAGGTAACGGTGTGCAAAAGCACGTCTCGCCTGTTCAAAAGACTCCGGCAACTCCCGCAAACGGTTGACCGGCTCTCCCATGCCAACATAGTAGACCAGATGATGATAGGTTCCGATCGTTTTCTGCAAAACCTCTAAAAAAAGTTTTTCCTTTTCCTCAATCTCTTCCCTGCTGTCTCCCTTAAACAAAAGCGCCTTTCCTTCCAGACTGCGTTCGAATGACAGTACATCACCCTCGGATTCATAGGACTTTAAAGTTTCTTCTGCCTCTACAATACTACTGGAGAACTCATCTCTGGCGTGTCTGGTCG
>URCQ01000018.1 GCA_900546435.1 uncultured Pseudobutyrivibrio sp.
TTTATTTTCAAGGGCTGAAGGCGGTTTCTATCAACACATTTTGTCCTATAACTCTGTATCTTAAGATTCCAAACGATCCAGAATCAGCTGATTTGTCAAGCTAAGCATTTGGCGGTAAATGTTCTGGCGTTCTGCCTCACTCAAACGATTGCTATTCGCTGTCATGGCATTGTTAGCGGTTACAGTACCACTGGCTGCTGCAGTATTGCTGCCTGTTACTGTGCTATCTTGATAATATCCGAGTACTTTAGAAACATAGTTTTGGGTTTCTGCAAAAGGTGGAATACCACCATATTTGGCGACGTTGCCGCTGCCGGCATTATAGGCGGCAAGTGCAAGAGAAACATCTCCATTGTAGCGGGAGAGCAACTGGCTGATATATTTGGCACCACCCATAATATTTTCATATGGATTATAAGCGTCATTTACACCGAGTCCCTGCGCAGTTGCAGGCATAAGCTGCATGATTCCCATGGCGCCGCTGGAGCTAGTAGCTGAAGCAGTAAAATTGGATTCCTGTCTTGCAATTGCGGTCAAAAGGTTGACATCAACCCCGTAAGTCTGCGCAGCTTCCTGGAAAATGCTCATCAAATCTGCTGGAACAGATGCAGTCGTAGAAGTCGCGGCAGCTGCAGAACCCGAAGCATTCATCGTCGCGACAGAATTGTTTGTCGCTTGTGCATCATTTAATGCTTCGGTGGCATTATTTAAAGATTCCGAGAAATCCTCAGTGGTTGTAACCGGTGTCATATGATCGACGTATGTAGTTGTCCCATCTGCGTTGATAATGGATATTTTCATTTGTTACTCCTTTTTGCTATTTTTTATTATAGCACAGGATGAAAAAGGAGAAAAGAGGAATTGCGTCTTAGGCTTGTGAATGCTAAGATACAGAAAGAAGAAATAGGAGGAAAAAGATGCGGATATCACTCAAGGCAGATAAGACGTACAACAAAACAGTAAAAGATGCCCTGCAGGAGCATGGGATTGCGATGGATTATATCTGTGGTGGTAAAGGAATTTGTGGCAAATGCGCTGTGCGCGTGTTAGAAGGAAAAGCAGAGACGTCTGTGGCAGATTACGCAATTTTTTCAAAAGAGCAGCTGGCGCAAGGATATCGGCTGGCATGCCAGATGCATATAACAGAGGATATTTTGCTTGAAATACCACAAGAACAGCTGCAACAACAAAAGAACGAACCAAAGATGCAGGTGGCAGGCATACAGACATATCATGAGGTGGCGGATACATCTTGCGATGCGCAAGGAGATGCCGTAGAACAAACATATGGCGTGGCGGTTGATCTTGGCACGACAACGATAGGCTTTGCGCTGGTGGATTTGCAGACAAAAGAAGTATGCCGTACGCAAAGCCGCTTAAATACGCAGCGCAGTTATGGAGCCGATGTTTTGTCACGTATCCAGAGTGCAAATGAGGGACATGAGAAAGAGTTGCAGGCCGCTGTGACAAAGGATTTGCGCGAAGGTGTTGTGCAGCTTTGTGGAGATTTAGTAACACAAAAAGCAATAAAACATATTGTGATTTCTGGAAATACGACGATGTGCCATTTATTGCGAGGATATTCCTGCAAAACGCTTGGTGTGGCACCTTTTACACCGAGTCATCTTGAGCTGGAACAATGGAATGAAGAGGATATTGCGATTACCATTTTCCCGGGAGCATCAGCCTTTATTGGGGGTGATATTGTTTCCGGAATCTACGCCATAAATGACGAGACAGAACCATGGATGCTCTTGGATTTTGGAACAAATGGAGAGATGATTTTGTGGACAGGCGAGCGGCTTTTAGCGACAGCAGCAGCGGCTGGACCGGCTTTTGAGGGCGGAAATATCACATGTGGCTGTGCCAGCGTTCCGGGGGCGATCAGTGGTGTGATGATTGCGGGATGCCATTCTCATACAAAGACCATTGGTGGGATACCTGCAATCGGAATTTGCGGCAGTGGTTTGTTAGAAGCAATTAGTGGCATGCGAAAAGCAGGACTTCTTGATGAAAATGGAACATTCATAGAAAATCTGCGTTCTGATGGATTTGTACTGCAAACGCCGGGAAGCAAAAAAAAGATTGTTTTGACCCAGGAAGATATCCGTCAATTTCAAATGGCAAAATCCGCCATTGCAGTCGGGCAAAAGGCACTGTTGAAAGTGGCTGGACTAAAAGCATCCGACATTAAACATGTATATCTCGCAGGAGGGATGGGCAGCTTTTTAAATGTACGTGCGGCAGTTGCAGTGGGACTGTTGCAAAAAGATTTTTTGCCGGTGGCCAAAGCTGTTGGGAATACTTCTTTGCAAGGTGCGATTACTTATTTGCAGAAACAAACAAAGACAGAAACAAAAAAACTGGAAGAGATTGCGAAGCAGATTCAGGTGTTGTCTTTGTCAGAAACACCGGGCTTCGAGGAAGATTATATCATGCACATGGCATTGCAGGAAAATGCGATGTGACATGGCATAAAAATAAGTTCTTAATAAAGCAAAATATGACATGGCATCATGCCAGTTCGTTGAGGAAATAAAAAATGGATACAAGAGAGATATTAGAAAAATTGCAGAAGGGAGATGTTTCTTTAGAGAAAGCAGAGCATCTATTGCGCAGACAGCCATATGAAGAACTGGGCTATGCAAAATTAGATATGCATAGAAAAATACGCTCAGGCTGTGCAGAAGTGATTTTTTGTCAGGGAAAGTCAGATGAACATTTGCTGTCCATTTTTTCACATTTGTACGAGGCAGATGGCGAAGTGTTTGGAACAAGGGCAAATGAGCAGCAATATGCGCTGATCCGAGAGCACTTTCCACAGGTGATGTATGATGAAAACTCTCATATTTTAAAGATCGAAAAAGAAGATAAGAAGCATAGCGGCTGTATCGCCGTCTGCACTGCGGGAACAGCGGATATTCCGGTAGCAGAAGAGGCGGCACAGACAGCGGAATACTTTGGCTCTCATGTAGAACGTATTTATGATGTTGGTGTGAGCGGAATACATCGCTTGTTTTCCAACTTAGATGTCATTCAGTCCGCCAATTGTGTGATTGCAGTTGCAGGAATGGAAGGCGCACTGGCAAGTGTTCTTGGGGGACTGGTTGATAAGCCGGTAATTGCAGTCCCGACGTCCGTAGGGTATGGTGCATGTATGGAAGGTTTGTCTGCACTGCTTACCATGATGACATCCTGTGCAAATGGTATCGCCGTTGTCAATATTGATAATGGATACGGCGCAGGTTACATTGCAAATCAGATTAATCATTTAGCAGAATAATATTGAATGTAACGAGTAGGAGAAAAAATGAGTGACGTATTATATTTAGAGTGTGCCAGTGGAATCAGTGGCGATATGGCTGTGGCAGCATTATTGGATTTGGGAGCGTCGGAGGAACACTTGCGACGGGTGCTTTCTACTTTGCCACTTACAGAACCGTACGAGATTGTCATCAGCCGTGTGAAAAAGTCAGGGCTGGATACCTGTGATTTTGATGTGGTGCTGCCGAAAGAGATGGACACACATGATCATGATATGCACTATTTATATGGACACTTGCAAGAACATGGTGTAGAGGAAATGCAAGTGCAGGAACATGGCATAAAGGACGCACAAAAACAGGTGCATGAGCATGCGAAACACCAGCCGCATACACATACACATCGTGGTCCTAAAGAGATTGCGGCGATTTTTAACGCTTCTGCAATGAGTGAAGAGGCAAAAAAGGTGGCATTGCGTATCCTTTCTGTTTTGACGGATGCAGAGGCAAAAGCGCATGGTGTTATGCCGGATGAAGTGCATTTTCATGAAGTGGGAGCGGTGGATTCTATCGTAGATATTGCATCATTTGCCATATGTTTTGATGAACTGTGTCAGAAAATGCAGATCCAAGATGTTATTGTAAAAGAGATTGCGGAAGGAAAAGGAACGGTGCGATGCCAGCACGGAATTTTGCCCGTACCGGTTCCGGCGGTAACAAATATTGCGTGTGCGCACCAGCTACATCTGCATATGACAGAGGTGGAAGGCGAGCTGGTGACACCAACAGGGGCAGCAATTGCAGCAGCAGTAAAAACAAAAGACCAACTGCCGGAACCAATGAAGATTTCAGCAGTTGGCCTTGGAGCAGGAAAACGCGATTATAAAACGGCAGGATTCCTGCGTATATTCTTGTTAGAAATTTAAAAACTCATGGTTTCTCCGTTGATTTTGGCTTCTTCGTCTTCTTCCATAGGAATCACGAGACAACGTCTGCCATCAACGAAAGCGGTATGAATTTCTTCCGCTTTTTCTGGATTTACCTTTACGACAACATCGATGTCGGTGCCGTCCTTTGCGATGACGCCGGCATCTTCTAATTTTTTGGTCAGATCAACCACTTTTTCTTGCAGCTGTTTCTTCTCCACACGTACTTCGTTGTTCTTGATAGCTTTTGCATCTAAGAGTTCCTGCGCATCAGGCAAGGTTTCCTCAAAGAAAGATTCATAGGAGTTTTTGATTTTTTCTGCTTTGGGTTCAGAAATACCGGCATCGGTAAGAATTTCTGCAATCATTTCTCCGTCCAGTATAATTGGTTCGTCTTTATCAACTTTTTCTTTTTCAACCAGAATAAAATCGTTTAAGTTTTGCTGCACATCTAAAACGGTGTCCTTGGTATCCTCATCATCTGGACCGAGTGTCTGAACCACCATATTTTCAAAAGCATCGCGTTTTTGCGTCGCAGTATGTTTGGTTTTGCATCCGAGACCATTTGCCCAAAACTCTTCGTGTGGTTCTTTGGCATTTTTGGTGTAAACGAGTGTAGCGTGGATGTCAGCAGAACGTCCGTTAAACGCTGGGAAAAGGAATGCAGTTTCCGTTGGACCTACAACCCAGTCACGGATTCTGGCACCTATGCGGTGTTCGCCTTCTAAATAGCCAAGACCTGGTTTGGAAAGCGCAACCGGACAGATGCAGCAAAGCAGGTATTCATAGACCTCATCAGATTCATCCATGGCAAGCTCGTCTGTTCCTTTGAGCGGAACATCATATACGTCGTAATATAAGGTGATGAGATAATTGCCAACGTAATCATAAGAATCAATAATAAGATCGTAATAGGTGTCAAGAAGAGCCTCATCTTCTAATTTGCTGGCGCGGAGAGCCATTAAGATCTGTTGTCTGCCCCCGACAGCCTCTTCATCAATAGGAAATTCCAAATCAAGAAGATTGTTTCCCAGTGTACCAGAGAGAGATTTTCCTGCAATCTCTAGGTATTTATAGAATTCATCTTCTTCCAGATTTAAAAATTTCTGGGAGAATTTTACTAATTTATTTTTTTCAGCATCTACATAGCATCCACACATATGTTGGATGGTGCAGCTTTCTTTTTTTAAACGTCGCTTTAACTCTGCAACTTCTTTCTTATTCATAATACAAATCCTTTCCGTGTAATGTGAGCACTTCTTATTATATCGAAAAAAAGAAGTCGTGCAACACCTTGATTTTCACACTTTAGTGAGGTAAAATAGGGAATAGTTTTGTACGATATATTTTTGGAGGAATTAAGAAATGATTAACATTAGGGAGTTACATCATAACTATAAAGATTATGATGGCAAAGTTGTAACCATAGGAGGCTGGGTACGAAGCATTCGTGATTCAAAGACATTTGGATTCATGGTTGTAAATGATGGTACCTTTTTTGAGCCAGTACAGGTGGTTTACGCAGATAAATTAGATAATTTTGAGACCATTTGCAAATTAAATGTAGGTGCAGCTGTGATTGTTACTGGTGAGGTTAAGGTAACACCAGAGATGAAGCAGCCGTTTGAGATTCACGCACAGGAAGTTGTCATTGAAGGTGAATCTACACCAGATTATCCTTTGCAGAAAAAGCGTCATTCTTTTGAATATTTGAGAACGATCAGTCATTTGCGTCCTAGAACCAATACATTCCAGGCAGTATTCCGTGTGCGTTCTTTGACAGCATATGCGATTCATAAGTTTTTCCAGGAGAGAGACTTTGTGTATGTGCATACACCACTTATCACCGGAAGTGACTGTGAAGGTGCTGGAGAAATGTTCCAGGTAACAACAATGGATTTAAATGATGTGCCAAAGAAAGATGGTGCAGTTGATTTTTCACAGGATTTCTTTGGAAAACCTACAAACCTTACGGTAAGTGGTCAGCTCAATGGCGAGACTTACGCCATGGCATTTAAGAACATTTACACATTTGGTCCTACGTTTAGAGCAGAGAATTCTAACACGACACGTCATGCAGCAGAATTCTGGATGATTGAGCCAGAGATTGCATTTGCAGATTTGAAAGATAACATGATGCTTGCAGAGAGCATGTTAAAATATGTGATTTCATATGTATTGGAGAATGCACCAGAAGAAATGGCATTTTTCAATCAGTTTGTGGATAAAGGTCTGATTGAACGTTTAGAGCATGTGGTAAATTCCGATTTTGGATGTATCACTTATACAGATGCGATTGCAGAATTAGAAAAGCACAACGATGAATTCGATTATAAGGTATTCTGGGGCTGCGATTTACAGACAGAGCATGAGCGTTATTTGACAGAAAAGATCTTCAAGCGCCCTGTATTCGTAACCGACTATCCAAAGGAGATTAAGGCATTCTACATGAAACTTAATGAGGATGGTAAGACCGTTGCGGCTATGGACTGTCTTGTTCCGGGCATTGGCGAAATCATCGGTGGTAGCCAGAGAGAAGATGATTATGAGATCCTTCGCAATCGTATGGCAGAGTGTGGTTTGCATGAAGAAGATTATGGATTCTATCTGGATCTTCGTAAGTATGGTTCTGCACGTCATGCAGGATTCGGACTTGGTTTTGAAAGATGTGTTATGTATTTGACAGGAATGGGTAACATCCGTGACGTGATTCCGTTCCCAAGAACCGTAGGAAACTGCGACTTGTAATTTGTACAATGACTGTGCATATGCGAAATGCGTGTGCACAGTTTGACTTTTAGGAATTTTTATGGGAAGGGAAGGAACAAAAATGAGCAAAATGTATATTCCAGAGGATTATGTTCCAGCTCTGAATTTAAAGGAGACACAGATTGCAATCAAAGAAGTAAAAGATTTTTTTCAGAGACAGATTACAGCAGAATTAAATCTGCATCGTGTATCTGCACCAATCTTTGTTACACCGGAATCTGGATTGAACGATAACCTAAATGGCGTGGAAAGACCGGTCACTTTTGGCATTAAAGAGCAGGGAGACCGTCAGGTTGAGGTGGTACATTCTTTGGCAAAATGGAAAAGAATGGCACTGGGCCGCTATGGTTTTTCTGTTGGAGAAGGTTTGTATACGGATATGAATGCGATTCGTCGTGATGAAGATACCGATAATATTCACTCAATTTATGTGGATCAGTGGGATTGGGAAAAAATCATCACAAAGGAGCAGAGAACGGTAGACGAACTGCAAAATGCAGTGAAGTCTGTCTATGATGCGCTTCGTGTCACGGAAAAATACATGGCAAACAAATACAATTACATAGAATGTATTTTGCCGGAACAGATCTTTTTCATCACATCGCAGGAATTGGAAGATATGTATCCGAATGATACACCAAAGGAAAGAGAATATAAGATTTGTAAATTACATGGTGCGGTCTTTATTTCTCAGATTGGGGATAAATTAGCATCCGGTGAAAAGCATGATGGGCGTGCACCGGATTATGATGACTGGTCACTTAATGGTGATATCCTTGTATATTATCCAGTGACGGATATTGCACTTGAGATATCATCTATGGGTATTCGCGTAGATGAAGATGCGTTGCAGCGACAGCTGATTTTGGCAGGTTGTGAAGAACGGTTGCGTCTGCCATTCCAGAAGGCAGTGTATGAGAAAAAATTGCCATATACCATTGGTGGAGGTATTGGGCAGTCCCGTATCTGTATGTTCTTCTTGCGCAAGGCACATATTGGAGAAGTACAGGTGTCTGTATGGCCACAGGAAGATATTGATTATGCTAAGAGCAGAGGCGTCATTATTTTATAGAAAGTATGGGGAAAAAATATGAGCAAACAAATTCGGAATGAAGAGATGGATCGTTTGTTGGAAGGAATTCTTCTTCTCAAAGATAAGGAAGAAGCCTATCAGTTTTTCGAAGATTTGTGTACCGTAAATGAGATGGTATCTTTATGCCAGCGTTTTGCAGTTGCAGCAATGCTACGAGAGGAAAAGACGTATCTGGATATAGCGGAGCAGACAGGCGCTTCTACAGCGACAATCAGTCGTGTGAATCGAGCATTGAATTATGGCAATGATGGATACGATATGATATTGCGCCGTTTGGAAGAGGCAAAAAAAGAGAAGTAGTTTGCAAAACGAGGCAAAGAAGAACGAGGGTGACTAAAATAATTCTGGGGACTTGTCATGTGGTTTTAAAAACTATATAATGTATTGTATTATCACATGGTAGGTGTCAGGAGGATAAAGATGCAGTCAGATATGCGCGCAGCTCTCAATTTGATATTAAAAGAGTTTACAGAGTTGGATTATGTCCATCCGGAAGATATTCCCAATATTGATTTATATGTGGATCAGGTGACAACATTTATTGAATCACAGTTATCATCCATGAAGCGCAACGAGGATGAGAAAATTCTGACGAAAACGATGATTAATAACTATACTAAAAATCATGTGTTGCCATCGCCAGATAAGAAAAAATACTCCAAAGATCATGTGCTGATGTTGATTTTGATTTATTATCTGAAAAGCTTTTTATCCATCAAGGATATTCAGACACTATTAGAACCTGTGACAGAAAAATATTTCGGAACGGAATCGGATCTATCGTTTTATGAGTTGTATGAGGAATTGGTAGCACTTGGCAATGGCCAGGCGAAAGCACTGATTAAGGATGTGGTTTCAAAGTACAATGCAACTCAAAAGTCTTTTATGGATGCGCCGGAGGAAGATCAGGAATTCCTGCGTAACTTTGGCTTTATCTGTATGCTGGGATTTGATGTATATATCAAGAAAATGATGATAGAATCGCTGATTGATCTTAACAGTGAAAAACGTGCTGAGGAAGCCAAGAAAGAGGCAGCCGATCAGGCAAAAGAGAAGATAGATAAATAAAAAATCAGACCCATAGCGGTCTGATTTTTGCAAATTAGAATACAGGAGAATGGACATGAATACATACGATTCATTAAATGAACAGCAGAAACTGGGCGTTTTTACTACGGAAGGTCCAGTATTGATTTTAGCCGGTGCGGGTTCCGGTAAGACACGAGTTTTGACGCACCGTGTGGCATATTTGATAGAAGAAAAAGGCGTTGCTCCATATCACATTATGGCGATTACATTTACAAACAAGGCTGCAGGCGAGATGCGTGAGCGAATCGATTCCATGATTGGCATGGGTTCAGAGAGTATCTGGGTTTCTACATTTCACTCCAGCTGTGTTCGTATCTTACGCCGTTTTGCAGACCGATTGGGATATGCAAACAGTTTTACCATTTATGATACGGATGATTCCAAGACGCTTATGAAAGATATTTGTAAACGTCTGGAAATTGATACAAAAATCTATAAAGAAAAGACATTTTTAAATGTGATCTCTTCTGCCAAAAACGAATTGATTTCACCGGAAGAATTTGCACAGAATGCGGCCGGTGACTTTAACAAGACAAGACAGGCGCAGGTTTACCGCGAGTACCAGGCAAGACTCAAGGCAAACAATGCGATGGATTTTGACGATCTGATTATGAAAACGGTGGAACTTTTAAAGTTTGACACAGAAGTACGTAACTTTTATCAGGAAAAATTCCATTATATTATGGTAGACGAGTATCAGGATACGAATACAGCACAGTTTGAACTGGTGCGTCTGTTGGCATCTGGCAGAGAAAATCTGTGTGTGGTAGGTGATGATGACCAGTCGATTTATAAGTTCCGTGGGGCAAATATTTATAATATTTTAAATTTTGAGAAACACTATCCAAATGCGACAGTGATCAAATTAGAGCAAAATTATAGATCTACAGCAAATATTTTAAATGCTGCAAATGGTGTCATTGCAAATAACCAGGGGCGTAAAGAAAAGCGCCTGTGGACAGAAGCAGGAGATGGCGAAAAAATTTATTTCCAGCAGTTTGAAAGCGCTTATGAAGAAGCAGATTTTATTGCAAGAGATATCGCAGCACGTGTACGCAGAGGCGAATACCAATATGGTGATTGTGCTATTTTGTACCGAACGAATGGACAGTCCCGTATGTTAGAGGAAAAACTGATTATGTCAGGTATTCCGTATAAGATTGTTGGTGGCGTTAATTTCTATGCCAGACGTGAAGTAAAAGATTTGCTCAGTTACATGAAGGTCGTAGACAATGCACAGGATGATCTGGCGGTACAGCGTATCATCAATGTTCCAAAGCGAGGCATAGGGGCAACGAGTATTGGCAAGGCGAGCGACTATGCATATCACATGGGATTAAATCTGTTTGAGGCGTTAGAGAAAGCAGATGAGATACCAACACTTGGAAGAGCAGCAGGAAAAATAGCGCCATTTGTGGAACTGATTCATCATTTCCGCAGTGTCTGTGCTAACGAAGGTGTAGCCGCACTTTTACAGGAAATCATTGATGAGACTGGCTATGTGGAAGAGCTTAAGTTAGAAGGTACGGATGAGGCAAAAGCACGTATCGAAAATATTGACGAATTGATTACAAAGGTTGTTTCCTATGAACAGGAAGCGGAGGAACCATCATTAAGCGGGTTTTTGGAAGAAGTTGCACTGGTGGCAGATATTGATTCTTTAGCAGATGATGGTTCGTATGTGGTTCTTATGACTTTGCATAGTGCAAAAGGATTGGAATTTCCAAATGTGTATCTTTCAGGTATGGAGGATGGCTTATTCCCGAGTTATATGAGCATCACAGCAGATAATAGCGAAGAGGAAATCGAGGAAGAAAGACGTCTTTGCTATGTGGGGATTACGAGAGCAAAGCAGCATTTGTCAATTACGGGCGCACGTATGCGTATGATTCGTGGCGAAACACAGTTCCATGGCATTTCGCGTTTCGTAAAGGAGATTCCGCAGGAGTTAATCCAGGGAAATACATGGGAACCAAAGTCAAGGGATGAATTCCTTGGTGAGCGACCAATCAGCAATCGTCAAAAGATGCAAAAAATGAAAAAAACGCCATTGGCAGCACAGACCTACCAGGCTGCAAAAGATTTTGGAACAAAAATCCAAAAGAATTCACTGGATTATGGCGAAGGTGATCGTGTAAAACATATCAAGTTCGGCGAAGGAACTGTCGTACAAATCAACGATGGTGGCAGGGACTTTGAAGTGACGGTAGAATTTGATGGCGCAGGGCGTAAAAAGATGTTTGCATCCTTTGCAAAATTACAAAAAGTGTAAGTGTTTTTCGGTGGTAATTGGGCAAAATAAATGCTATACTAAGGATAAATAAATTCATGCATTCATAATTAGGAGGAGAAGCCTTATGATGAAAAAAGAAGATGTAATGGAATTGATCGACCTGACAAAGTTGACAAACATGATCAACAACATGAAAGAGAAGGAAATCGTAGTAAAAGAAAAACACACATGTGACTGGAAGAAAATTGCATGTGTTGTAGGTGTAGTTGCTGCAGTAGCAGGTGTTGCATTTGCAATTTATCGATATTTCAAGAAAGACTATGAAGATGAATTCATGGACGATTTCGATGATTGGGATGACGACGAAGATTTCTTTGAAGACGATACCGAAAAAGATGTAGATGATTTAGAGGAAGAGTAATAGAGTGAAAAAAGGTCAACAAATAGAAGGCGTTGTTACTCGAGTAGATTTTCCAAATAAGGGAATCGTGCAGACAGATGACGGTGATTTTATCACCGTCAAGAATGTGCTTGAGGGACAACGCATTCTTTGCGTAATAAAGAAAACAAGAAAAGGGAAAGCAGAGGGACGTCTCTTAGAAGTTGTGGAGAAATCACCGCTTGAAGTGGAAAAACCATATTGCAAACATTTTGGAGAATGTGGCGGTTGCAGTTATCAGACATTGCCATATGAAGAACAGGTGGCACTGAAAGCAAGACAGATCAAACGTCTCTTGACACCGGTATTGGGGGAAGAACGTTTTGATGCGTTGTTTGAAGGTGTGATTGAAAGTCCAAATCAGTTTGCTTATCGTAATAAGATGGAATTTTCATTTGGAGATGCCTATTTTGATGGTCCTCTTGCTCTGGGCATGCATAAGCGCGGAAGCTTTTACGATATTGTGACAGTGGATGCGTGTCAGATTATTGATGCAGATATGCGCCAGGTTTTGGTGGAGACACTTTCTTATTTCCAGAATGCAGGTGCTGATTATTATCATAAGATGCGTCATGAGGGATATTTGCGTCATTTACTGGTGCGAAAGGCAGTCAAGACAGGGGAAATTCTGGTGGATTTGGTAACCAGTTCGGATGCCAGATTCTTACTCGGTGAGGCAAAAGAGTCTGGTTCTGTAGTATATGATGCGGAAGCACCGATGATGTCAGAAGATATGCGTACAAAGGAAGCGGCATTGCTGCAGGGCTGGAGTAAGCATTTGGAAAACCTTGCATTTGAAGGTGAATTGACAGGGGTATTACATACCAGAAATGATCGGACAGCGGATGTTGTAGAAGATCAGGGAACGACAACACTTTATGGACAGGACTATTTCTATGAAGAATTGTTGGGGCTTCGATTCCGTATTACACCATTTTCTTTCTTCCAGACGAACTCTTTGGGAGCAGAGAAGCTGTATGAAGCTGCAAGAGATTTTATTACGGCAGAAGATGCAGACATTCTGGAGGGAAAGACAGTATACGATTTATATTCCGGCACAGGTACGATTGCGCAGATTCTGGCGCCGGTAGCAGGACATGTGATTGGTGTGGAAATCGTAGAAGAAGCGGTGGAAGCAGCAAAGAAAAATGCTGCAGAAAATGGTCTGACCAACTGTGAATTCATCGCGGGTGATGTGTTAAAAGTCATTGACGATATCGAGGAAAAGCCGGATTATATTGTACTCGATCCACCGAGAGATGGTATTCATCCAAAGGCACTTGGCAAGATTATCGCTTATGGCGTGGAGTCAATGATATATATTTCCTGCAAACCGACGAGCCTGGCAAGAGACCTCGAAGTACTGCAGGCAAGCGGTTACGAAGTTAAGCGGATTTGCTGTTGTGATATGTTCGCCGGAACACCACATGTGGAAACTGTTGTTTTACTTTCCAAGGGTATAATCGACTCGCTTTCAGATGATTAAATAAGAATCTGTTAAAGACATCGGCCAAATGGAATGGTTGGTGTCTTTTTCTATCCGATCATCTTAGGAAATTCTTAATGATTTCTCAACCGTTTCCAAGGAAATAAAAGCGGTTCTTCTGGTATAATAAAAGGGTAGATAATATAAAAAAGGATGTGTTTGAATGAGTGCTAATATATTAGTGGTTGATGATGATAAAGATATTGCAGATTTATTGGAGATGTATCTGACGAATGAGAATTATACGGTGTATAAGTTCTATGATGCAAGCCATGCACTTGAAAAGATAGATGAAATAACATTTCCTTAGCTAATTTCAATAGCATGTATTTATAAGTAGATGGATATTATATTATAAGTAATACTAAATTGACCGCATAGCCTTATGAACGTAAAATAATTTTGTGATTTTTTTATTAAATAAGAGTATAAATATTTGGAGGAACCAATGAAAAAGACAACAAACTCTTCACCTTACCAGTTTGAGGGCAGAATACCTCTGTCTCAGGCTATTCCGCTTGGACTGCAGCATATTATGGCTATGTTCATCGGAAACCTTACACCTCTTATCATAGTTATGGGAGCATGTGGACTCACAGCGGACGCAGGCTTTGCGGAGCTTAGAACAGCTCTCTTACAGAATGCCATGATTATCGCAGGTATTGTCACATTAGTACAGATGTTTTCCATCGGACCGGTCGGCGGAAAGGTACCTATCGTTATGGGAACCTCTTCGGGCTTTCTTGGAGTATTAAATAATACAGTTGCAGCGTGTGGCGGCGGAGTTATAGCATATGGAGCTATTATGGGAGCCTGCATTGTAGGAGGTATTTTCGAAGGCATACTCGGAGCCTTCTTAAAGCCTTTACGCAAGTTTTTCCCTGCAATCGTTACAGGCTCAGTTGTTATAGCAATAGGACTTTCACTCCTTGGAGTGGGAATCAACTACTTCTGCGGTGGCACAGGCAAAAATGATTACGGCTCACTGCCAAACCTTTTTCTTGGAATGGTTGTACTTATAGTAATCGTGCTTCTTAAGCATTTTGCACCGTCGCGCAGTATTTTTTCATCATCTGCCATCCTTTTTGGTATTCTGGCAGGATATGTTGTAGCAATCATTATGACACTTACCATGTCACATACAGGTGTGACTGCTGACGGTGTCAAATACACATATTCATGGGTAGTAAACTTTGACGAGGTTAAAAATGCAGCATGGATAGCAGTTCCAAGCTTTATAGGCTTTGGAAAGCTTTCAGATGTGGGAATTTCCTTCCATGCCAATGCAATCATCCCAATCGGCATCATGTTTATCGTTACTGCAATAGAGACAGTTGGCGATATCTCAGCCTGTGTGGAGGGTGGAATGGACAGAGAGGCTACAGATTCAGAGCTTTCCGGCGGTGTTATCTGTGACGGTCTTGGTTCATCATTTGCAGCGCTTTTCGGAGTACTGCCAAATACCTCATTCTCACAGAATGTAGGTCTTGTTTCAATGACAAAGGTTGTCAATAGATTTGCTATTTCAATGGGAGCTATATTCCTCATCATTTGCGGCTTCTGCCCAAAAATTGGAGCTCTCATGTCAATCATGCCTCAGTCGGTGCTCGGCGGAGCTGCGGTTATGATGTTTGCCTCTATCCTGATTTCCGGAATTGAGCTCATCACAAAGGAGCCAATCGGCAGCCGTGAGATTACAATTATCTCAGTTGCAATCGGTTTAGGCTACGGACTTGGCGCTACAACAGGTGCTACATCACACCTGCCATACTATGTACAGCTTATATTTGGCGGTTCAGGTATCGTGCCTTGCTCACTTTGCGCTATTCTTCTCAATATTATTTTGCCGAAGAAATCTAAGAACGCACCATATATGTGGGATATGGAAGAAAAAGATGATGTGAAGCGTGTGGATGATTAACGCTTAGGATTTTAAAGTCGTCCGGTGCATTAAGTACACCGGCGGCTTTATTATTTGTGGGAAAGTATGGAAATATATGGAAAAAGTGATTTCAATAGTGGGCGCAGGTGGAAAGACCACACTCGTCCATAAGCTTGCAAGGGAATATCACAGGAGAGGAAAAGGTGTGCTTGTCACAACAACAACGCACATGTATGTCGAAGCTGACACTGACCTATCCTGCGATTTTTTTGCGTTAAGGGATAAAATAATAAAAGATGGATATTGCACGGCGGGGCAGAAAATATCAGAACAGTCAAAGCCAAAAATGTGCGGACTGCCGTATGATTTGCTTGATAAACTGGTTAAAGACATGCCACAGGCGTTAGATTATGTTATAATCGAAGCAGATGGAGCAAAGCACCATTCTCTCAAATATCCGGCAGCGGATGAGCCTGTCATATATCCGCTCACCACAGATGTTATCATAGTGCTTGGCACGTGGGAAAAGGGCAAGCTGTGTAAAGACGTTGTGTTCAGATATGAGCTTATGCAAAACGAGCTAGGAATGGCAGAGGATGTAGTGGTTGATGACTCGGTTATAGACATGCTGCGTCAGGTCTATGTCAAAAAGCTTCGCGACAGCGGGTTTGAAGGACGGATTTCGACATATTACAGATAAACATGGAAATAATAAGTTAACAGGGTAACTAATTATATGAGCAATAATCAGATAAAAAAGAAAAATTTGTTAATCATATGCCGTGGTGCAGGCGATCTTGCGACAGGCATCATCCACAGACTGCACCGTGCAGGACATCGGGTGATAGCGCTTGAGACAGACTATCCGGCAGCCATACGGCGTCAGGTGTCCTTTTGCGAGGCAGTGTATGATGGGAGCGCAACTGTAGAGGGTCTGACAGCCAGACTGCTTCCTGCCTTGAATGATGCAGAGACAATTTCCGGGATAAATGCCACACCGCAAGCTCATATTGCATCGCAAAAGTGGAAGAGCTCAGCTATCGAAGCTGTGGAAGCTGTGCTTGAAGCCGGAGAGGTTCCGCTTCTCATAGACCCAACCGGTGAATCAATTGCACTTTTTAGACCGGATGTTGTGGTAGATGCCATAATAGCAAAGAAAAATCTGGGCACCACAATAAATATGGCACCGCTTGTGATAGGAGTAGGTCCGGGCTTTACGGCAGGCAAGGACGTGCATCTGGTGATTGAGTCCATGCGTGGGCACAATCTGGCGCGCATCATTACCGATGGCATGGCACAGCCCAACACAGGGGTTCCGGGAAATATCGCAGGCTTCACAAGTGAGCGTGTGATACACGCTCCGGCAGCAGGATATATTTATGATGTCAGAAAAATCGGAGATATTGTGCAAAAGGGCGATGAGATAGCGCGGATATATCCGGATAAAGGAAGCTATGACAATAAATTGTCTGAATATGTTCCGGTAAATGCTACAATTACAGGCATCATACGAGGTCTTATCCGTGAGGGTTATTATTTCAAGGAAGGTTTCAAGATAGCGGATATCGATCCACGCGAAGGGGAGCTTTCAAATTGTTTTACGATCTCTGACAAGGCAAGGAGTATAGCAGGCAGTGTGCTTGAGGCGGTATCGGCATTTGAGCACGGCATAAGGATTTATTAAATGTGCAGTTACTAATAGATAATAAATTATGGTAACTGAACAGTTACAATGAGGATTAATTAATTGACGCAGCAAAACGGATTAGATATCAATAATCAGGAACAAAATAAAGAAAAGCTCACACATTTTAATGAGGCAGGGGAAGCCCACATGGTGGATGTGCACGCAAAGGATGACACATACCGCGTGGCGAAAGCCTGCGGCACGATAAAGGTAAATGACGCTGTATACAGGGCTGTATCTACGGGCACGGCTAAAAAGGGTGATGTGCTGGGAGTGGCAAGGATTGCAGGAATCATGGGAGCAAAGAACAATTCCATGCTTATTCCGCTCTGTCATCCTATTGCTATGACAAAGTGTGATGTTGAGTTTGAGCTGGATGAAAAAAACAGCAGTATCACGGCAATTTGCACGACAGCCTGTGTGGGCAAAACCGGTGTAGAGATGGAGGCCATGACAGGGGTCAGTGTGGCGCTTCTTACCATATATGATATGTGTAAGGCGCTAGACCGTGGAATGGAAATCGGGCAGA
This sequence comes from uncultured Pseudobutyrivibrio sp., assembly GCA_900546435.1. Lineage (GTDB taxonomy): Bacteria > Bacillota > Clostridia > Lachnospirales > Lachnospiraceae > Pararoseburia. The sequence goes on from URCQ01000018.1 coordinate 17,397, forward strand.
TACATCTGCTTGAAAAATCCGGTGGAAAGAGTGGACACTATACAGTTGAATAGTTAAAAATACACATTTAATCAAGGATAACAGGGTGATGTAATGTATACTGTAGGGATTATAACGATAAGTGATAAAGGCGCAGCGGGCCGGCGCGAGGATAAAAGCGGCCCAAAAATAAGACAGATGCTTCCCAAAGATGAGTACGAGGTGGTTTCATATAAAATCATACCAGACGAGAGAAAACAGATTGCAGACGAGCTTGTCAGGTTGAGTGATGACATGAAATGCAATCTGGTGCTTACAACCGGCGGCACAGGTTTTTCACCTAGGGATATCACGCCGGAAGCTACAATGGATGTTGCACAGCGCAATGCACCGGGTATCGCTGAGGCACTGAGAGCGTACAGCATGAGTCTTACACCGCGCGCCATGCTTGGCAGAGGCGTTTGCGTCATCAGGAAAAACACACTGATAGTTAATCTGCCCGGCAGTGTGAAGGCAGTGTCGGAGAGCATGGATTTTCTGATGGGAAATATAGAGCATGGGCTTGATATTTTACTGCAGTATGACAGTGAGTGCGGTCGGTGTACTAGGTGTGGTTTGGAATAGTTAATATTTACAGAGATAATAATTGGAGTGTGGGATTATATGAAGCTTATGAAGACAACTGAGGCAGTCGGACAGGTGCTCTGCCACGATATCACACAGATTATTCCCGGCGTGAAAAAGGATGCAGTTTTTCGCAAGGGGCATATCATAACAAAAGAGGACATACCGGTGCTGCTTAGTGTTGGAAAAGATACCATATATATATGGGAAAATGATGAGACCATGATGCACGAGAATGAGGCTGCGGAGGTGCTTTATCGTATGAGCGCATGTGGCACAAAGAAAATTGAAGCAGACACACAATCAGGCGTTTCTTGCGGCACTGCGAGTAAAATGCATCCGTCCTCCGTAAAGGAGGGCAAGATAGAGGTAATCGCAGACTGTGATGGACTGCTTAAGGTGGATAGCAAAAAGCTTGAAAAGGTCAACTCCTTTGGAGAGCTGATGATAGCCACAAGGCACGGCAATACCACTGTGAAAAAGGGTGATAAGCTCGCTGGAACAAGAATCATACCGCTTGTCATAAAAAAAGATAAGCTAAAGGAAGCTTCTAATATATGTGAGGATGGTCCAATCCTTGATATTAAGCCGTTTGTGGTCAGAAAAGCAGCAATAATTACAACCGGAAACGAAGTGTACCATGGCAGGATACAGGATGCATTTACACCTGTTATAGAAAAAAAAATAGCAGAGTTTGGCGCACAGATGATGTTTCATGAGGTGTTTGATGATGATGACAAAAAAATCACAGACGGATGCTTACGCGCGATAGAAGCCGGAGCGGAAATTGTATTCTGCACAGGAGGAATGAGCGTGGATCCTGATGATAAAACGCCGCTTGCCATCAAAAATACAGGCGCACGGATTGTGTCATACGGCTCGCCGGTGCTGCCGGGAGCCATGTTTTTGCTGTCGTACTATGATGCAGGTGACAGGCTGGTGCCGATATGTGGGCTGCCCGGCTGTGCCATGTACAATAAGCGCACGATATTTGATATTGTGTTGCCTAGGCTTATGGCACGTGATATGATTTATGCAGATGAGCTTGCCGGACTTGGAGAAGGCGGCCTCTGCCTGAATTGTGATGTCTGCACGTTTCCTAACTGTGGTTTTGGAAAGGGCTTTTAACATGCGCGATGGATTTGGCAGAGAGATTGACTATATGCGCATATCGGTGATAGATAGCTGTAATTTAAACTGCTATTACTGCAATCCCTGTGACAATAATGAGCACTGTCATGCACTAAATATACTTAGCGTAAAAGAGGTGCTTTGCATAGTCCGCGCAGCCACAAGGCTTGGAATTAAGCATTTTCGTCTGACAGGCGGTGAGCCGCTTTTGCATCCGCAGCTTGATGAAATAGTTTTACAAATCAAAAAGATACCGGGTGTCAGCAGCGTATCGCTTACTACAAATGCAGTACTGCTTGTGCAGCATGCAAAGTGGTTAAAGGAAGCAGGCATAGACAGCATAAATGTGAGCCTGGACACTATAGATGCGTCAGAATATGAACGCATCACAAAAAAACCGCTGCTTGAAGAAGTAAAGAATGGAATCAATGCCGCTATAGAGTGCGGAATAAGAGTGAAAATCAATGTGGTGCTCACACCGCAGACAGATGTGGTGGCGCTCACACGATATGTTGCAAAAAAAGGTACAGATATCCGCTTTATAGAGATGATGCCGGTAGGTGAAGGACACACCAACGGAGTCGAGCCATATAAGAAGGTTATTGGTACACTTTCAAAACTGTATGGAGAACCTTGCCGTATAAATACTGAAAAAACAAAAGAAATTAATTCGGGAAATGACAAACGGAAAATTCCGGATAACGGCCCGGCAGAGTATTACATTTTTCCGGAACTTGGTATCAGAGTAGGTCTGATTCAGGCAATTCATGGGAAGTTCTGCGACACCTGCAACCGCATACGTGTTACGGCTGACGGCAGGCTTATGCCATGCCTAGGAAGCAGCGTGACGATGGATTTAGTACCTGATTCATGGGATTTTGCAGATGATGTGGAAAAAGATTTTGCAATAGTCCGGGCACTAAGGGCTGCCATAAAGGCAAAGCCAAGGTGTCACAATTTTAATGATAATGCAGTGACATATACAAAAACTACAGAGACAAAGACTACAGAGATAGAAGCTGCGGAAGTAAATGCAGCAAGAAATATGAGCCGGATAGGGGGCTGATAGAAAATAATGGGAAAGCTTCTTGCAATCAATATAAGCAAAGAGAGAGGAACTGAAAAGAGAGAGGTGCCACAGGCGGAGCTTGTTGCAGACTACGGCATCATGGGAGATGCGCATGCCGGAAAGTGGCACAGGCAGGTCAGCCTGCTTTCCGCGGAGAAATTAGATGACTTCAGGGCAAGAGGGGCACAGATAGACAACGGTGCATTCGGTGAAAATTTAATTATTTCAGGATTTGATTTAGGAAATCTGCCTCTTGGTACACGCTTTTGCATAGGAGATACCATCCTTGAGATGACGCAGATAGGCAAGCAGTGCCATTCGCATTGTGCCATATACAAGAGGATGGGCGAGTGCATTATGCCAAAGGAGGGTGTGTTTGCGGTAGTCGTAAGAGGTGGTCAGATTCATGCCGGTGACGAGGTGAAGTTGATTCCGGTCAACATATATGCTTCGATAAAGGACAGACCTGTGGACAGCCGCTGTGAGCTTTTGACAGTCATAGAAGGAGCACATGCCGGGGCAAAGGCACTCTATATAGATGGCAGAATAAGAGTGGCATACGGCAATGTGTGGGCAGATGAAATAGATGACAATGATAATTCCATTGTGATGTTCAGACAGCAGATAGGCAGCAGACCACGTCTCATAATCTGCGGTGGAGGGCATGTATCGGCGGCACTTGTACGCATGGCATCGCTTTTGGCATTTGACATATGGGTGATAGAGGACAGACCTTTGTTTGCAGACAATGCAAAGCGCCAAGGTGCAGACCATGTGATTTGCGGCGATTATAAAGAAACTCTCGCCAAGCTACAGCCGCAGGCGGATGATTACTATGTATGCATGACAAGAGGACATCGCTTCGATATGGAATGCCTCACAGAGATATTCACAAAGTCCTATGCCTATGTGGGTATGATGGGCTCAAAGAAAAGAGCTGTGATAGTGAAAAAAGACCTTGAAGAATCGGGATTTTCACAGGAAATTATATCAGGATTACATTCTCCGATAGGCCTTGCAATAGGTGGACAGACACCGGAGGAAATTGCTCTTTCGGTGATAAGCGAGATAGTAAAGTGTAAAAATGAGCGTACAAGCTGCACTCAGATAGATAACGAAGTGCTTGACGCACTTACTGAGGTGGCTGGGCATTGTGCATCAGTTACACACTCCCCGGATGAGAAGTACATACTGTGTACCATCATAAAAAAGAACGGCAGTGCACCGCGCGGAGTTGGCACACAGATGCTTGTGAGCTCAGACAACCGTATTGTTGGAACAATAGGCGGAGGCTGTGCGGAGGCTTTAGTTATAAGCCGCTGCAGGAGGCTGTTTCGCAATCAGGAGTTCAAATGTGAGCTGATTGATGTCAGCATGAATACTGACGATGCCGAGAATGAGGGAATGGTGTGCGGAGGTAGCATTTCAGTGCTGCTGGAGCAGATCAGATGATGAATAAATAAAAAGAAAAGAGAGATTAAAAGTGTGATTTTAAGAAGAGCAACAGGCACTGATAAATCAGTAAAGGAGCGCAAGGGTTTAAAGAGAAAATTTGCAGCATATGCAGGACTTACGCTTGGACTTATTCTTACAGCAGGACTTTTTGCAGGCTGCGGAAAGAAGGATACTGCAGAGAGCGGTAATGCTACTGATAAAATTGTGACAAGCAGCGCGCAGACAGAGAACGGTAATGTAGATGTAGATTTATCGATTTTTGCGGCAAAGAGCTTAAACAGTGTTATGGATGAAATTTGTGCAGCCTACACCAAGGAGCATCCAAATGTAAACTTCCAGAACAACTATGACAGTTCGGGAACTCTGATGGCACAGATTAAAGAGGGCGCGAAGTGCAATATCTTTTTCTCAGCAGGAGTGGCACAGATGGATGAGCTTCAGAATGGTTATGAAGCAGGAAGCGTGGTTGATGATACTCGTGTTGACCTTTTAAATAATCAGGTGTGCCTTGTTACATATAAGAATAGTGGCACGGCAGTTACCAGCTTTGCAGACATCTCAAAGGCTAAAAATATGGCACTTGCTGACGGAACAGTTCCTGTAGGACAGTACACCAGAGTAGCACTTGTAAATTCAAAAATGGTTGAAGGAGATGCTTCAAAGCTACAGGATATTTCAGATTCTGATATCTCAAAGGCATTTGGCGGTCTGGAAATCAACAGCTGTGCAAATGTAGGTGCAGTTGCATCTGCCGTAGCTGAGGGTGCAAACGAAATAGGAACAGTTTATTACTCAGATACATTCGGATACGAGAATCAGCTTGACATTATAGAAAAGCTTCCAAACAGCTTAACAGGTGATGTTATATATCCGATAGCAGCCTTAAAGGGTGACAACACTACAGCAGACGAGCTTGAAGCCGCAAAGGAATTTATTGCATATCTTCAGACAGATGAGGCAATGTCAGTATTTGAGAAATATCATTTTACGGTAAATGAATAATGGGAACGATTGATTTCGCACCGCTTTGGATAACATTAAAAACAGGAATAGTAGCGTCGGTTTTTTCATTCTTTATTGGAATAGCCTTTGCTGAGCTTGTTATAAACACAAAGGGCAGAGTGAGGGCATTCTGGGATGGACTGCTGACACTTCCGATGGTATTGCCGCCTACCGTGGCTGGATACATCCTTTTAAGGATTTTCAGTACAAGACGTCCCTTTGGAAGTTTTTTAAGCAATAGCATGGGTATACAGGTAGTACACACGTGGCTTGGCTGTGTGGTTGCAGCGACCATCATTGCACTCCCTCTCATGTACAGAAATGCGAGAGCGGCATTTGAGCAGATAGACGAAAATGTCATATATGCGGCGCGAACTCTCGGCATAAGTGAGTGGAAGGTCTTCTGGAAAATACGTTTGCCGATGGCAAAGCCCGGCATCATATCGGGTGTCACACTGGCCTTTGCCAGAGCTATCGGTGAGTACGGCGCCACATCAATGCTTGCCGGAAATATAGCGGGAAAGACATCGACCATATCACAGCAGATAGCAATGGTCATCCAAAGTGGTAACTATGCCACAGCGGGCTTCTGGTGCATAGTAATCATAGCGATTTCGTTTGCATGCCTTGTATCGATAAATATGATATGCGGCAAAAGCAAGGGCATAAAGAGAAAGAGAAAAAATAATGTCGCTCATAGTAAAAATAAAAAAACAGTTGGATAATTTCATGCTTTCGGTTGACATGGAGCTTACGGACGAGATTGTGTCCGTAATTGGTATGTCGGGCTCAGGAAAGAGTATGACACTCAAGTGTATAGCAGGGATAGAAACTCCTGATTCAGGCTTTATATCATTAAATGACCGGGTGCTGTATGACTCAAAAAATCGCATAAATCTGCACCCCGGTAAGCGCAGGGTAGGCTATCTGTTTCAGGACTATGCACTTTTTCCTACAATGACCGTGATGGAAAATATATGCATAGCAATGGGACATCGCGATGAAAAAAAGGTGAAGGTCTGGCTGAAGCGGTATGGGCTTGATGGCATGGCAGACACATATCCGGATCATCTCTCGGGAGGCCAGAGGCAGCGCGTGGCAATGCTTCGCATGCTTGCGGCTAAACCGGAGTGTATACTGCTCGATGAGCCTTTTTCGGCACTGGATGAGCATGTGAAAAGAAGTATGGAATCAGAGCTTATGGAGATGCTTTCCGATTTTCACAATCCTGTTATCTTTGTGTCACACAATCGCGATGAGGTGTATCGTCTGGCAGAGCGTATCGGAAGTATTGAGAGCGGCATGCTGAGTGCAGTCCGCGACAAAAAAGATTTCTTCATGCGGCCTATGTCTGTGGAGCAGGCACTGCTTGTGGGCTGCAACAATATATCACAGGTGAAATGGCAGGATAAGCATCATGTTCTTGCCGTGGAATGGGATAGTGTATTTGAGGTCACTGATGAGCAGATTGAACAGCTTGCGATGGATACGGACAACATATCACACATAGGTGTTTTCCCTCAGGATATAATAATATCTGCAAGTAAAGCAAAATCGGTACTTGCATATAACAATAAAAATATAATCAGGATTAAAGATTATAAAATAGTTGAAGAACTAAAAACATGGGAAGTATCGTGTGAATTAAATAATGATTCAACAATTTATGCAAATCTTCCAAAGCATACAGAAGCAAATATGCTTAGCAAAAATATAAATGATGAGCTTTATATAAAGAAATTTTATCTGCTTGGATGAGAAGTAAATGAGGACATACTATGATTTACCTGGACAACGCTGCCACAACAATTAAAAAGCCGGATGCGGTATATGATGCTGTGCTTGATGCAATGAAGCACTGCGGCAATTCAGGTCGGGGAATGTCGGATGCATCGCTTGATGCGTCAAGGAAAATATATGAGGCCAGAATGTGCCTTACAGAATTTTTCGGCGGGGAGGATGCGGATAGACTTGTTTTTACGGCAAATTCCACTGAGTCGCTCAACATTGCAATCCACGGACTGCTTGAGCCGGGGGAGCATGTGATTACGACACAGCTCGAGCACAATTCGGTGCTCAGACCTCTTTATATGCAAAGGGAGAGGGGAGTGTGCGTGGATATTGTGCCATGCAGTGATGAAGGAATAAAAAGAGGGATAATTTCCCCGCGGGATATAGAGGCTGCAATTTGTCCGGAAACAAAAGCCATCGTCTGCACACATGCTTCAAATCTCACAGGCAATGTGGTGGATATTAAGTCAATAGGGCAAATCGCACGAAAGCATGACCTTTTATTTATAGTTGACGCATCGCAGACAGCCGGTGTGCTTCCGATAAATGTAAAAGACATGAATATTGATGTGCTCTGCTTCACAGGACACAAGGGGCTGATGGGTCCACAGGGGACCGGAGGACTTTATGTGGGAGAAAGAGCAGATATAAAGCCGGTTAAAAGCGGTGGCACCGGCGTGCTCAGCTTTCTTGAGAGCCAGCCTATGGAGCTTCCGACAAGACTTGAGGCCGGTACCTTAAATGGCCCGGGAATTGCAGGGCTTTTGGCAGGAATAAAGGCGATTGAAGAAATTGGTGTGGATAACATATATGCTAAAGAGTATATGTTGATGAAGGCTTTTCTAAAGAAAATAAAGATAATCCCGGGAATCAGGAGATATGGGGATTTCGACATGCTGCCCGATAATGGAGCACATTGTGCGATTGTTTCAGTAAATATAGCTGATATGGATTCTGCTGAGGTGTCGGATATACTTATGAATGAGTATGGCATTGCAACAAGAAGCGGCATACACTGCGCACCACTGATGCATAAATTCTTTGGAACACAAAAACAGGGTATGGTGAGATTTTCATTCTCATATTATAATACAAATGATGAGATAAATGAGGCCGCTGAAGCGCTTATGCAGATTGCGGCATTGAGATAAACAGTATTAAACAATTGAAAGGAGCAAACATGCCACAGGAAATAGTGTTTTGCAAAGGCGGTGGCTGTACTGCAAAGCTTGGTCCGGATTTATTAAGTCATGTTTTAGCAAAGTTGCCAAAGGGCGAAAAAGACAGCAATCTGCTCGTCGGATATGATAGCAGCGATGATGCGGCAGTGTACAGAATTTCAGATGACACGGCGATAGTCCAGACGCTTGATTTTTTTCCACCGATGGTTGATGATCCATATACGTTTGGACAGATAGCGGCCGCAAATGCGCTCAGTGATATCTATGCGATGGGCGGCACAGTTAAGAGTGCGTTGAACATCGTTTGTTTCCCTGAGAAAATGGATTTGAATATACTCGGTAAAATAATGCAGGGAGGCGCTGACAAGGTGATAGAGGCAGGCGGTACACTTGCAGGTGGTCATTCCATAGCAGACAGCGATGTGAAATACGGACTTTCTGTCATGGGCACAGTTCATCCCAAACACATCTACAGCAACAATACAGGGCAGCCGTCAGATGTGCTTATACTGACCAAGAAGCTCGGAGTTGGGCTTGTGTGCAACGCAAACCGTGTCGGGGAAGCTCCGTTAGGTGCAATTGAGGATGCGGTAAGCTCCATGACCACACTAAACCGCGCGGCATCAGAGATCAGTCACAGCTTCGAAATACATGCATGCACAGATGTCACGGGCTTTAGTTTTTTAGGACATCTGAGCGAGATGTTAAATGATGATATAACAGCACTTATCGACTCGATTTCCATCCCGGTCATTACCGGAGCACTGCGATGCGCAGATGAGTTTTTCCTCACGGCAGCGGCGCAGCGCAACAGAAACCATGTAGGTGACAAGGTGCGTTTTGCAAAAAATATACCTTTCTCAATGGAGGAGGTGCTCTTCGATCCGCAGACCTCAGGAGGACTGCTGTTTGCAGTAAAAGCCTTTGAGGCAGATACCTTTTTGCATGAGCTTAAAGCCGCAGGGCTTCCGGCTGCAAAGGTGGGACGATTTGTTAAGCGCTGCGATGTGCCGATATATGTGAACTGATTTTAAGCTATCATAGCTTATGTAAATATGCTGACAGGCTGCATGCCCTGCATTTTGAGGGTTGACAAGTTAAATAACATAGGGAGGATTATGAATATGATTACAGTAAATGCAATCGGGGATACATGTCCAATCCCGGTAGTAAAGACAAAGAAGGCAATTGAGGCTCTCACACAGCCGGACACAGTGGAGACACTTGTGGACAATGAAATTGCAGTAGAAAATTTAAAAAAGATGGCTGCACAGAAGGGCTATAGCTGCGACAGCAATAAGCTCGACGACGGAAGCTACAGTGTAAAGCTGACAATTGAGACTCTTAACACAGGAGCGTTTTCGGATACAGACGAAGCTTCACAGTACACATGCAGGCCGGCTACAGATAACAGAGTCGTTGTAATCCGCTCTTCATATATGGGAGAGGGCAGCGAGGAGCTGGGCAGTGTACTCATAAAGGGCTTCATCTATGCACTTTCGCAGCAGGACAATCCGCCTGAAACCATGCTTTTCTACAATGGAGGAGCAAAGCTGACCTGTGATGGCTCAGAGTGCCTTGAGGATTTAAAGGAGCTTAAGAATCGTGGCGTGAAAATCTTTACCTGCGGAACATGTCTGAATTACTATGAGCTGTCAGATAAGCTTGCAGTCGGAGAGGTGACGAACATGTATGATATCGCCGAGAAAATGGCTGCAGCCTCTCTTATTGTGAGTCCTTAGTGTTATATTAAGTGTGATGTGATGGATAATAATTTGGTAAGAGAAAAGAAAAAGCGGCTAATCATTACCTTCGAGACTACCACAGCGCCGTTAAAGCTGGATATCAAGGGCAAGGCATGTGGTATTCCGGGGCGCACGATTCCTCTTCCGTCTGCTATATCGGCGGGCTGTGGTCTGGCATGGCGTGCAGAGCTTTCAGACAGGGAGAGCCTCATAGCCTTTATGAAGGAGCAGGACATTAGGTGGGAAGCCATGTATGAGCTTGAAATGTATTGATATAGGAGAAAAATATGTTTTATTACAATCAGTATGTGAGGGCGCAAAGCCTTGATGAAGCCTATGAGCTTTATCAGAAAAAACCGAATTTTGTGCTGGGCGGCATGCTCTGGCTCAAAATGAAAAATAAGACACTTGGCACGGCAATTGATTTGTGCGATCTCGGACTTGACCGGATTGATGAGGATGAAAACGAGTTTAGAATCGGTGCATATGCAACCCTCAGGCAGATAGAGACACATGAAGCCCTGAATGCATATACACACGGTGCAATCGCAGAGTCGGTCAGACATATCGTCGGAGTGCAGTTTAGAAATGTGGCGACTGTCGGAGGAAGCATCTGGGGCAGATTTGGATTTTCAGATGTCATGACGATTTTCAGGGCGCTGGGAGCAAAGGTGCAGCTTCGCAAGGCAGGAATTATGGATTTGGACGAGTTTGCGGCACTTCCAAGAACCACGCGCGATGTGCTCGTATCAGTAATAGTGCCGAAAAATGCAAAGGGCGTAGTATACTTAAGCCAGAGAAACCAGTCAACAGACTTTCCTGTGCTCACATGTGCAGTGGCAAATAGAAACGGCAGGTATGTGGCGGTCATCGGAGCATCACCATATATGGCAGAGCCTGTGTGGGATAAGGACGGCATACTCGATGGTATAGTAGATGCAAAGACGCACGGTAATGTAGCTTTGACGGAGAACTCCGAGAACAATGCAAAAATAGATAAATTTGCAGAATATGTTGCAGAGCATATCCGTTTTGGAAGCAATATAAGAGCAGGAGCCGAGTACAGAGAGATGATCTGCCAGGTGCTTACACGCCGCGCTGTCACACAGTCGCTTGACATCTGCGATGATATAAGGTAATCGCTACCGGATGCATGGAAGTTATGCAGGAAACTTTGGAAGCTTTATTAGTGTGATGACCTCAATGCACGAGCATTAAGTAGGAAGGAATTCATGTATATGGATGTTAAAATAAAATTAAATGGAAAGTTAATAATCGACTCGGTTGACCAGGATATGGTGCTTTTGGACTTCTGCCGCAAGCACAACTGCTTTTCAGTGAAGAGGGGCTGTGAGTCAGGCAACTGCGGTCTTTGTACAGTGCTTCTGGATGGAAAGCCTGTGCTGTCATGCAGCATGCCGATAGGCAGGGCAGACGGCAGAGCCGTGGATACCCTTGAGGGACTTGAGGAGGAAGCTAAGCAGTTTACAGGATTTTTTGCTGCACAGGGAGCGGATCAGTGCGGCTTCTGTAATCCAGGTTATATTGTAAATATTGTGGCACTTTTAAGAGAAAATCCTGACCCGACTGATGAGGAAGTTCTTGAGTATCTTTCAGGAAATCTGTGTCGTTGTACAGGATATCAGAGTCAGCTCCGCTCAATCAGAAATTTCTTAAACAGTAAGAAGGAGGGCGCACCTCTTAATCTCGAGGCAGGCGTCTACGGAGAGGATATCGGAAAGGAGTGGCAGGATGAGCACAAATCAAACTAATGTAAACAGCTTCAACCGCGCGAGAAGGGATTACCACGCAGTTGGAAAATGTATACCGAAGAAGGATTCGAGCCAGCTTTTACTCGGAAAGCCGGTATTTACTGATGATATCACACCGCGTGATGCGCTTGTCATAAAGCTTCTTAGAAGCCCCTATGCGAATGCAATTGTCGAGGATGTAAAGACAGATATTGCTCTTAAGGTACCGGGCATGGTCGCAGTATACACCTGGGAGGATGTTCCGAAAAAGCGTTTTTCTATCGCAGGCCAGACCTTTCCGGAGCCGTCACCGTACGACAGACTAATCCTTGACCGTCATGTTAGAAGTGTAGGTGACGCTGTCGCTATTGTGGTAGGTGAATCGGAAAAGGCTGTAGACAAGGCTCTTAACATGATAAAAGTAAAGTACACGATTCTTGAACCGGTGCTTGACTTCAGAAAGTCGCTGGACAACAAGGTGCTTGTGCATCCTGAGGATGACTGGTCATCCAGCATAAATACAGGCGATGTAAAGCGCAATCTCATTCATCATGAGGAGGATGAGCATGGAAATGTAGAGAAAATTCTGTCGGAGTGCGATGAGATTATTGAGCACACCTATCGCATAAAGGCGGCGCAGCAGGCATATATGGAGACCTGCAGAGCATACTGTGAGATAGACAGATACGGCAGGCTTCACTGCATCAGCTCGACACAGATTGTTTTCCACCTGCGCCGAATACTGTCCAATGCACTCGATATTCCTAAGTCCATGGTGCGTGCTGAAAAGCCGCGTATCGGAGGAGGCTTTGGTGCCAAGCAGACAGCGGTCTGTGAGGTATATCCGGCATTTGTTACCTGGAAGACAAAGCGTCCGAGCAAGATAATCTACAGCAGAAAAGAGTGCCAGACTATCGCGTCACCGCGTCATGAGATGGAGGTCACCGTGCGTCTTGGAGCAATGAGGGATGGTCATATAAGGGCGATAGATCTTTATACGCTGTCAAATGGTGGAGCATACGGAGAGCATAGCACTACAACAGTAGGACTCTCAGGTCATAAATCGCTCCCTCTTTATACAGGAGGCTGCGAGGCAACCAGATTTTCGTGCGATGTTGTGTACACAAACGTGCAGGCGGCAGGAGCATATAGAGGCTATGGAGCTACACAGGGTATCTTTGCACTTGAATCAACTGTCAATGAGCTCGCTGAAAAGCTGCATATAGACCCGGTTGAGCTTCGTTTGAAAAATATCGTCCGTGAGGGCATGTTTATGCCGGCATATTTTGGCGAGACAGCCAATGCATGTGCACTCGACAGATGCATAATGCACTGTGCGGATAATTTCCATTGGGCAGACAAGTATCCTGTCCGCGATATGGAAAATGGCAAGGTTCGTGCGGCAGGCATGGCACTTGCAATGCAGGGCTCCTGCATATCAAATGTAGATGTCGGATCGTGTACCTTAAAGCTTTCAGACTGTGGCACCTACAATATGATGATAGGCGCGGCAGACATGGGAACAGGCTGTGATACCATACTTGCGCAGATGGCGGCTGAGGTACTCGACTGCGAGCCGGATGATATAACCGTGTTTGGAGCGGATACGGATGCTTCTCCTTATGATTCAGGTTCATATGCCTCATCAACCACCTACATTACAGGAATGGCCACACAGAATGCAGCACTTGAGCTTCGTGAAAACATAAAGAAAATCGGTGCACAGATGCTGGGCCATGCTGCATCAGAGGTGGATTTTGACGGCAAAGAGGTGTATATCATAAATCCGGACGGTGCAGACAATGGGGAGGTTTGCGTAAGTCTTTCCGATATAGCAACAAAATCACAGGTCAACAACACGATACCTGTAGATGTCACAGCGACATATTCATCACCTGTTTCACCTCCTCCATACATGGTAGGAATGGTCGAGATAGAGCTTGATAAGGAGACAGGAGCAGTTAAAATACTTGATTATCAGGCTGTTGTGGACTGCGGAATTCCGGTCAATCCAAACCTCGCGCGTGTACAGACCGAGGGCGGCATAGGTCAGGGAATAGGCATGGCGCTTTATGAGAATGTCACCTACAATGCTGGTGGAAAAATCGCAGAAAATGACCTCATGCAGTACAAGATACCGACACGACAGGATGTGGGCAATATCAATGTCGAATTTGAGACAAGCTATGAGCCGTCAGGCCCATTCGGAGTTAAGTCAATCGGTGAGATAGTTATCAATACACCGGCTCCTGCGCTGGCACATGCCATTTATCGCGCAACAGGCGTATGGCACAGGACAGTTCCGTTTACCCCTGAAAAAATACTTATGGGAATGGTAGACCCAAACTGGCACGAAAAGGACCTTAGAGTGAAATGATTCATATCATATACATGGCGGCTGGAAACAGCCGCCGTTTTGGAAGTAACAAACTGTTTTATGAGCTGGATGGAAAACCTATGTACAGGCATTTGCTTGATCGCTTGGCGGAAATTAAAAATAGATATAATAAATCAAAATCAGACAGCCAGACCATAGATATAACAGTTGTCACCCGTTACCGGGAAATATTGGACTACTGCGCATGTATCCCAGATTGCCATGCAGTCATAAGTCCGGACAGCGAAAAAGGCATATCCTACACTATAAAGGCAGGAATTATGGCGGTGCAGGAGCAGAAAAAGCTTAAGAAAAGCAGTGAAGTGACGCATCATACTGCCGAAAAAGAGGAATATTACATGTTTGCAGTAGCTGACCAGCCATATTTAAAAAGTCAAAGCGTGATTAAATTAATAGACAGAGTGCTTAAAAATACAGGGGGTAAGCGATTGGCGTTTTCACTTCGTTGTGGAGATGCTGTAGGCAACCCGTGTGTATTTAATTCATCGCTTATACCACAACTTTTATCACTGGAGGGTGATAAGGGTGGCAGAAGTGTGGCAAAGAAGCATGACTGTGTATATGTAGATATTGCAGATGAGAGAGAGCTGATGGATATAGATACATATTTAATCCGCTAATTTACTGCCTTTAAGCAGTAAATTGCTACTTTCTCAGTGTAGTGCGGGTCAATAAGACATACATCGAATTGCATGCAAGCATGCATAGATGATGTCTTTTCCCCCTTGAATTATACATATTTCATACAGATTTCCATATACTACGTATAATCCAATTACCCTCAAAAGAGGATAATTGGATTATACGAGTTTTATGGCAGAAGATAAAAAAAGGAAATTGCTGTTGCAGTAATAAATGTAACAGAAGAATACCTGAAAGAAAAACTCTATGAGGTTAGAGGGAAATAGGTATTGTTGGATGCTGATTTAGCAGAAATATATGGGTATACAAATAAAAGATTTAATGAGCAGGTGAGAAATAATATTGAGAAATTTGATCCTGATTTTATGTTTGAATTGACAGATGACGAGACAGAGTATTTGCGGACGAATTTTTCGACCGCAAATATAAGCTCAAAAAGTCGTTATAATCCACATGTATTTACAGAGCAAGAAAACAAGATGTTACATATATACTCGTGTGTCTACGGCTATTCAGGTTGACGGATATAGTCTTGATGCACAGAAGGACAAGCTGAGAAAATATGCAGAATTTCAGGACATGGAGATAGTGGGGGAGTATTCGGATGAAGGACATTCCGGAAAGACGTGAAGATGGTAATTGGATTAGGAATATCAAATTTCGGTTTCCACTACCGATTCTTAGAGATGGCAAGGAAGTAGTTCGAGTCGATGGTATTTCTTTGGATAAAGAGCAGCCTGATGAGCATACTGTTACCTTGGAAAAGTTTCCGACACTTGAAACTGTCTGCTTGCTGTCGAAGAAAAGATAAATAAAGGCTGAAAAGCGGTGTAAAAAATAAAGTTTCGTCACAAAAGCAATTATGCAAATGCTTGCAATTGTAAGCAAAAGCGAATATGATGAAGAAAAAGGAGGCGATACTATGGCAAATACATCCGCTGTTTATGCAAGAATAGATACGAATCTCAAGGATAATGCTGAGAGCATTCTTTCTCAGCTTGGCATTTCTCCATCTAGTGCAATCCAGATGCTTTATAGCCAGATTGTACTGAAAAAGGGTATGCCGTTTGAATTGAAAAAGCCATTAGCTGTTGGTGCAATGACCAGAGAAGAACTTGATGCAGAACTCCAGAAGGGTGTTGATTCCATCAAAGCAGGAAAGGTATATTCTGCAGATGAAGTTGACGCGATACTTGCAAAGGAGTTTGGCATTCGATGAAAATGCATTAACTTCCGGTAGACAACTTTATTGTGTATTATCTTGTCAATGATAAAGAAAGGACAGTTACAGTAGCACGAATATTCTACGGTGGTCGAGAGAACGAAGAAATTATAAATTCAAATAAATAAACAGAAGAGGAGCTTTTTGTGTGAAAACAAAAGCTCCATTTTCATTTGACCCAAAAGAAGCAAAGGACATTCTGATTGAACTGAGGGAAAGTACTGGAATGAATCACAAACAGTTCTGTGAATATTTTGAAATCCCATATATGACAGTCAGTGATTGGGAGCATGGGAAAAAGCATGTGCCAAGTATTTCCTGCGCTTGCTGGAGTATTACGTGAGGATGGAACAGATGATGGTAGTGTGGAGCTTTGGTATGACAGGGAATTGATGGAGAGAAGTTGATGATATTATGCTTACCAGATATGTCTGCTATCTCATTGCACAAAATGGTGATCCTAGAAAAGAAGAGATTGCTTTTGCTCAGAGCTATTTTGCCGTTCAGACAAGAAAGCAGGAACAGATAGAAGAAAGAATCGCATATCAATGTCATGCAACTATTTTCTATAGCGCACAATTTTTTCCCAGTTTTCAGGAAAGCCCATTTCCTTTAGGAGTTGAGCACGGGTGAGATGTGGGCACTGTTTAATCACCTTGTTGATAAGTTTTGTTAAGTTTGATTTGAATGCTTTGAAATCCTCGGCATTGATAAGGTAGCGTAAGGCAATTACGACTGCAAACAAATCTTGTTTACCCATTGTATATTGGTAATTCTTTGTAGGTAACTGAAGCTTGTTATGTAGTGGCATATTGGGAATTGTTTCACGGATATGGAAGTCATAAAGACGTTCGCCGTGTGCGCATACATTTCTACAACGAGCAAGCACAGTTACAAGCTGATGCAGTTGAACTTCGGATATATTATCGAAGTTTTTACTGATTTTAGTACGGATGTCGGATGTAGCATATTGATACATTTTGGATATCTGCCCAAAGGTTAATGCATTAGTGGCTACCCATAATGGTACATTACCGTATGTTGCAGTATGGTGATTGATATATTTATATTTACTTGGTGTCGCAATAGCTTTCGACAACGAATTGACAAGTCGCTGTATTTGTCTATTGTTTTTGCGAGTAAGGTTGTAGTTTGTACATGTAAGATAACCAGATTGATGTTCGCCGTATTTTTCGCAAAAATGATAGGATATCATTGACTTCATATGTTGTTCAACTTTAAGAATGTATTTCAGAAAAAGAGAACGTAATTCCTCGTCAAATGTATAGAAAGAAAAAATTTCTTCAAAAGTAACACCATATTAAAACTTTCCAGAACGAAGTGGTTTAAAGGGTCCTTTATAACCGTCAATGAGAGAATAATAGCTGATTTTTTGAAGAATAGTCTTGGCAAAATCAGAATCATATATAGACAGTGCTTTGTCGTTTTGCAGAAGATTTATCTGCTGCTCATAGGTTAAAAATGCTTGTGCCATCTATCATTCTCCTTTCTTAAATGCAAAAAAGGAGCCCACGCATGGACTCCTTGGGCCACGGGCATCTCGAGTTTCCGCAGCACAACCACTAAAGATAATATACCATCGAAAGCGAAGGCTGTCAAATGGATTTTTAGTGGTGATAGTAGTTTATGCGTTATAAACCAATTTTATTAATTCCTTGAAAAAAGCATCCTCTTTTGGCAGGACATCTGACAGTTCATCCTAATTTTAATTGTAGCGAATTCGAGGCAATTAAAAACGAAGCCGGAATGAATAGATAGCCGTTTTATTGCAATTTCTAGTGCATGTCAAAGAATCTTTGCGTAACTATATATGCAATGTAATGTGATGATTGCTTTACTTTGAACATTGTTTTTTAGATAATATATTCAAGGGAGAACGTAATACTTTGAATATAGGCAATCAAATATTAAACATTCGTAAAGAAAATCAATTAACACAAGAGGAATTTGGCAAACTATTTCATGTTACGCGATAAACGGTTTCAAATTGGAAAAACGGAGGCAGCAGATATGGATAAATTAAATAAGGCAAACGAATACATTAAAGAGAATCATATACCGAAAGAAAAATTGCCGGTATTTCATATTACACCACCTTGTGGATGGATGAATGATCCCAATGGTTTTTCCTCTTATCAAGGGAAAACACACTTGTTTTATCAGTTTCATCCATATGATAAAAATTGGGGACCAATGCACTGGGGACACTATGAAACAGATGATTTTATCAAATGGACGGAACTACCTGTCGCGTTGGCTCCGGATCAGACTTACGATGAAGCGGGATGCTTTTCTGGATCTGGTATTGAGACAGAGAAGGGACATCTTCTGGTTTACACAGGCGTAATGGAAAAAGAAACTGGCAAAGAAAAAGTGTCATACCAGAACCAGTGCCTTGCGTTTGGGGACGGAAAAACATATACCAAGTTGGAACAAAATCCTGTCATAACGGGAGATATGTTACCAGAACATTTTAGTAGAGCGCATTTCAGAGATCCAAAGATTTGGAAAGAGGAAGATGGCTACTATATGGTAGTGGGAAATAAGACAGACAAAGGTGTTCCCCAGGTTGTGTTATTTCGCTCTGAAGATGCAATAAGATGGAGTTATGTATCTGTTTTGGCAAGTGATAGAGATGGAGAGCTTGGAACCATGTGGGAGTGTCCGGATTTCTTTTGCCTGGAAAATGCATATGTATTAATCACATCACCACAGGATTTAAGTGCGACGGAAGAATTTCATAACGGGAATAATTCGGTGTACTATTTGGGAACATACGATAAAAAACAGTATGTATTTGATTATAAAAGTGTCTATTCTTTGGACGATGGTTTGGATTTCTATGCACCGCAGACCATGCTGACGCCGGATGGAAGACGTATTATGGTAGGCTGGATGCAATCCTGGGATTCTAATATACGCCCTGCTGAGCAGAAATGGTCTTGTATGATGACCTTGCCAAGAGAACTACGCATGGAACAGGGAAAACTAGTACAGAGTCCAGTTAGGGAAATTGAGAAATATTATAGGAATGCAGTTAGCTATCAGAACATGGAAATCAGTGGCCAATGTCAAATGCAGGGAATCAAGGGACGTGTACTTGATATGACGATAGAAATTGTTTGTGGGGAGTATCGTCAATTTACAATTTCTTTTGCTCAGAATGAACGATACCATACCGATTTTATGATACAAAAAGATAGTAATATGATAGAATTTAATCGAACCTATTCGGGAATGGTTCGTGATGCGATTGCCATCAGAAAAACAAAGATAAAAACATCCACAGATAGATTGCAGATTCGCCTGGTATTAGATAAATACTCGGCTGAGGTATTTTTAAACGATGGTCAACAGGTTTTTAGTTCTACCTTTTATACGCCAATGGAGGCTGATGAAATTAGTTTTGTGTGTGATGGAAAGGCAATTGTTAATATTCAGAAGTACGATATTGTAGTTGATTAGAGAGGAGGCTGCTATGAAAACATTTGATGTTGTGGCATTAGGCGAGTTGTTGGTGGATTTTACAGAAAATGGAATGAGTGCACAGGGGAATCCATTGTTGGAGGCAAATCCTGGTGGAGCGCCATGCAATGTGTTGTCGATGTTACAAAACCTTGGCAAAAAGACGGCATTTATAGGCAAAGTAGGTACAGATGCGTTTGGACAGATGTTGATAAAAACAGTAGCAGAACAAGGCATCAACATCGATAATTTACTGGTAGATAATGAAGTGCCGACGACACTGGCTTTTGTTCATACGGATCAAGATGGTGATAGAAGTTTTTCTTTTTATCGTAATCCTGGAGCAGATATGATGCTGCGTTGGGATGAGATTCGTAATGATATGCTTGCGGATACAAAGATATTTCATTTTGGAACGTTGTCAATGACGGATGAGCAGATTGAAAATGTGACAAAGAAGGCAGTTGAAAAAGCAAAAAGCGAAGGTGCAATCATTTCTTTTGATCCAAATCTTAGACCACCATTGTGGAAGGATTTAGAAGTTGCCAAACGTCATATGTGGTATGGAATCAGTCAGTGTGACATTCTCAAAATATCAGATGATGAGATTGCTTTTTTGACAGGAACAGATGATATCGATCAAGGAATAGAAGTCATACTTACGAAAAGCCAGCCTAAGTTAGTTTGTGCGACAATGGGCAAAAATGGAAGTAAAGCGTTTTACAATGGAACAAATGTTTTTTGTGAGCCATTCCTCCAAAAGCTTACCATTGAGACAACAGGGGCAGGAGACACCTTTATGGCATGTGTGTTGCATGCGGTATTGGAAAAAGGTTTGGAAACATTGTCTGAGAAGGATCTGTTTGAAATGCTTCAGCTTGCCAATGCAGCGGCATCTCTTATAACAACAAGAAAAGGGGCATTGAGAGTAATGCCAAAGTATGAAGAAATCATGGCTTTGATAGAAGACAAATCAAAATAGCAACCCTCTACACAATTACCCGCAAGACAAAGTAATTCCCATCCACTGCAAATTGGCAGTTTCCACCTGCTTTTTCTGTAATGTAGCGGATGCTCTTGGTGCCAAAACCATGTCCAAGCTTTTTGCTTTGTGGCATGCCATCTTTGATTTCAGGCAAAGTGGCACAAGGATTTTTGATGGAAATGAGCAGCTTCTCATCGTGCATGCGCATATGGAGTGTAATAATGCGCTGCTCGATGGGAAGCTCAGATACAGCGTGCATCGCATTTTCCAAACCATTGGATAAAATTGCTGTCACATCCACATCAGATAGTGGCAGCGTATTTGGAATTTGTATGGTATGTTCGAGGCGAATATCCTGCTTTTTTAAGAGGTCGTCCTGAGCAGATAAAACGGTATTGACCAGTTCATTTGTGCAGTATTTCTGGATTGCCATTTGATCGGAAGTAGACACGAGCTCATGGATATAGTTCAGTGCATCCTCTTTTTTGTCGTTTTCAATCATGGAAGAAATGGCAAGGAGAAAATGCCGCATATCGTGTCGCATGATGGAGACAGACTGTTGCGCCTGATGCAAGGTGACGAGATCTTTTTGAGACTGGTCGCGCATAAGTTCCATCAACTGGTTTTGATGCAGCGTTTCCTGTTGCTCTTCGTATTGTTTGAAATATAAAAAGAGAAAGAGCAGATAGGTGGTGCAGAGAACAAAACCTAAAAACTCAACGACAACTTTGCTTCCGGAATATAGAAGTGAGGTATAGACGTTCGTTGCATAGTCAAAAATATAATAGACAAAGGGAATGATACCCAAAATGGCAAGTGATTCTGTTGATTTTTCCAAGAGCCTTGCTGTTGCATCTGATACACGCAGTAGTAAAAATAAGAAAACCGTCACAGTCACAACGATGCGGATAGCATAATAGCACCACTGTTCGTGGGTCAGTGTAAGAAAAGCTATGCCAACCCAGTTACTAATCTGACAGCAGAGATAAGCTGTCAGAACGGAAATGGCTGCTGCCAGAGGGCGATATTTATAGTATAAGACCAGTAAGAGAATCAAAGGCAGATGTACGATCAAAGGGTAGAGCTCCCTTGTCATGGCTTCGCCTAAGGTTAGAAACACACCGAGATAAAGTAGCCCGGTTGCACAGGAAAATCCAAGCAGCCGCAAGATATTAGAGCGTTTCATCACAATGCCGAGAAAGGCAGCGGAGAGGTAAACACCAAAAAGTAATGTAGTCGCATTGTGGGTAAGTTGCAGTATTCCTAAAATCATACAATAATCTCCATAAAAAGTCATTCAGCAAACAGGGTTGAAAAATAAGCTTCTTTGAAAGCTTTTCCGTATCCACGGGCAATCGGAATGGTCTGCCCGGATCGTGTTGTGAGTTCGTTATTGTTGAAATGATTGACATTGGGCAAGTAAACCAGATAGGAACGATGGCATTTGAAGAAACCATCGGTGTTTAATAGCTGTTGTTCAAAATGGTTTAGTGGCTCTGAAACTTCTAAAATCTGCCCGGAACAAAGATGAAAGAGAACGCGTTTGTTCTGGGCTTCTATATATTCAATATCGTGAAAATATTGTTTCTGATAGCCAAAGGCTGTTTTTAAAATCAGATGCTTTGGCTCTTCGTCAAATTGTATGGCAAGTTCATTTAATTCTTTTGTTAATTTTTCCTGTGATACGGGCTTGAGGATATATCCCTGTGCCCTTACTTCATAAGATTCTAAGGCAAATTCCGGCGATGATGTCAAAAAAATAATCTGAACAGCACGGTCGTGCTGACGCAGTTCGCGGGCAGTATCCATCCCATTTAACAGAGGCATAATGATATCAAGGAAAATGATATCCATATGACAATCCTTGTGTGCTTCAATCAGAGCATCGCCGTTGTCATAGGTAAAAATCTGAACCGCATGTCCGGTGTTAGCAGACCATGTTTCTATGTATGTTTTTGTCTTGTTTAAAAAGATGGGACTGTCGTCACAAACGGCAATCCGTAAACTTGTCCGTGCCTGCATTTTTATAATTCCCTCAAAAAATTATCTATCAGTGATAGTTCTATTTTAGTATATGTAAAATTCTTTTTCAATGACAGCAATTGCATTTCACACCCCAAAAACGACACTTCGCGCTGAGCGAAATTTTAAACTCAAAAATTCGGTATGATAGATACAAGATATGGTGGCTATCACAATGTTTGGCACCAGTGAAACGGAGGAGACGATTATGAAGTTGAAAAAGCTATTCGGAAAAATAATTGGCGCAGGTCTATGCATGGGCATGCTGATTGGATGTATGCCGGGCAGTGCATTACAGGTGAAGGCGGCTACAGAGCCGAATTATCTGACCTTTACGGCAGAGGAGGCAGGATCGACCTTATCTTTGTCATGGGCGAGTGCAAGTGATGTTCAGACCAGTACAGATCATGGCACAACATGGTCTGCCTATGCAAGGGGTACGACAATTACATTGGCAAATGTAGGCGATAGCGTTTCTTTTAAGGCCAGAGGTTTTGTGGCAAATAACAGTGCCAATGTCAATCATGTAAAGATGACCGGTAAAATTGCAGCATCCGGCAGTGTGACCAGCCTGATTGACGAAAATGGTGGAGACCCGAATGTAACGCTGCCTAATGATTGTTTTGCACATATGTTCCAAGATTGCACCAGTCTGACACAGGCACCGGAATTGCCGGCAACGACTTTATCAGATATATGTTATGTTTATATGTTTCAAAATTGTACGTCGCTGACACAGATTCCGAAACTACCGGCAACCACATTGGACGTGGCTTGTTATCACCGCATGTTTGAGGGTTGCACCGGACTTTCCCTTACGACCACGAAGGACGCAGATCATACATTAGCATGGTCAGTGCCGAATACCACTGCGGAGTTGAATTGGAATCTGAACATGTTTGCGGGATGTCCAAATGTTGATTTGGGAAATGGCTCTAAGGAACCACAGATGAATACCGTTTATTATCAGACCTGCAAGCATTCCTATGGTAGTGATGGAAAGTGCATCTACTGCGGCACAGAAAAGGCTGTGGAGATCGTGACACCAGCGCCGGAAGCAGCACCAGCCGCAGGCACTACAAATGGTGAAACACAGGCTGCACCAAATACCAATCATCCAGCAGTACAGAACACAACAGCAAATGTCAAAGCACCGGCAACCGGAGAAGTAACGCCGTTGACATCTGTGATGCTCGCTTTGCTCATTGCAGGAGGATTTGCTGTAATCCTTGTAGGAGTCTGCAAGACACGTAAGCATTGTAAATAAGGACGAGGAGAACGATTATGAAAACAATCAGAGCAAGATTTAAAAAAGGTACAGCGGTAGCACTCACAGCCGCCCTGCTGGCTGGATTAGTGCCGGCATTGCCGGGAGCTGCTGGCAGTGTAAAAGCCGCAGGTGGTACAACCAAGCCACCAAGTGTATCGACCTATGCTACGAAGGATCAGTTAATGAACGCATTTAATCCGAATACTGATGGTACTGCTACGACCATCGGAAAGCTGGTATTTGGTAAAAATATTAGTAATGAGGCACAGGAATGGTACATCTTAGGAAAGGATAAAGGTGTATCAGGGGAGAATACTATCATCTTTGCCGCAAGTCCGATAGTATATTCGACGCAGTTTGAATCAAGTGGAAGCAATAAGAAAGATTTCGATCTATGGTCAGATTGTAATTATGGTGGAGTGCCTGTAACAGAAGTATTTGCAAACCACTACGGGGCAAGTAACCTTCGTGGGGAATTAAAGACTATAGCTGAGAATACATCCTACTTCACCGCAGCCGAGCAGGACTTGATGAATAATACTACAGTGACAACGAAGGACACGAAGAATCGTAATAACTATACCACTACAGACAAGCTATATGCACTGGCGGCAGACGATTATCGTTCTTCAACCATAAAAGCAGGAAGTTATAACAGTACAGTACTTGCCACGAGCAATTACTGGAACAGCGGTGACGCTTTTTGGTTGCGTTCACCTAGAGATGGTTTTGCTGATGCTGCGTTGCTCACTTCTTCAGGTTCTTGGGTCAACGGCAAAGAGGTTTACGATTACGGCGCTGTTCAGCCCGCTTCCAATCTGGATCTGTCATCTGTTCTCTTCGCATCTGCTGCAAAAGCAGCATCATCTGATACAGCAGTGGCAAAAACCATCGCGTCGGGGGAGGCAATGACCTTAAGACTGGATGGAACAGGAAAGGATATTGGTACAGTAACATATAACACTGCAACAGGTGATATTAAGGCGGTGAAGGACAGTACAGCACAACCTGTGTCACTTGTAGTGCAGGGAAATGACGGAACAAATGATTGGTATTACAGTAAGAAGATTGGTGCATCAGAGAAGATAAAAACTTCGGAGATTAAGTCTGCACTCAGTTTGACATCAGACATAGACTTATCTGCATGCAAAATCTGGCTGGAAATAACCGAGGATAATGTTTCGTATGCGGTAAACGCAGAAAAAGAGATTGAGCGGCATGTGCATTGCGTATGTGGAACAGAGGATGCGAACTCTTCCGAGCATGTGCACAAGGATGTGACATGGACGCCGGTATCAGACTTGAATGAGATCACGAAACCTGGTAACTATTATCTGACACAAGATATTGAGATGAAAGAGACATGGGAGCCGAAATCAGGTGTCGTACTCTGTCTCAATGGACACAGCATATCAAATACATTCAAAGATTACTCACGCCCTAATGATGAAAAAGCAACGATTCAGATTAACAGTGGAAAATTTACGCTTACAGATTGTAGCCGGGATGAGAATGGAAAGAATAAGGGTAGTGTTACCCATGCAAACGGAAGTCGTGGAACAGGTGTGACATTCTTTAACACAAATACTTCATTTGACATGTATGGCGGCAATATCAGAGGAAATTATGCTGTACATCATCGTCCGAGGTGGAATGGCGCCGGGGTATATGTGTCTTTATCCGGATGTCATTTTACTATGTATGGCGGAAGCATTTCCGATAATCAAGGTCATGGGGTATCTGTTGTTGAAGGGGCAACCTTTACCATGAATGGTGGTAGCATTACAAATAATACGATATCAGGTTCAAGTGGTGCTGGAGTGGTCAATTGTGGAACAGTTGTCATGAATAAGGGATTGATTTCTAAAAATAGCATAACCGACGGTGATGGCGGAGGAGCTGGCGTCCATAATGGACCGGCTGTACTCAATGCGAATTATAAAAAACCAGTATTTGAGATGCGAGGAGGAGAAATTTCTGAGAACACTACCACTACAAAAGGAAGCGGTGGCGGAATATCTAACTTGGATGCCATATGTACCATTACAAGTGGTAGTATCTGCAGAAATCAAGCAGGAAATGGTGGTGGTGTAAATAACACAGAATCTGTTTTTGAAATGCAGGGTGGAGAAATTATTGGCAACCGTGCAAACGGGTATTCCGGAGGCGGTGTTAACAACAACACCGGATTAGCGACGGGTTCCTTTACCATGTCTGGTGGTGTGATCAAAGAAAATCAAGCCGCGCAATATGGTGGTGGGGTGGCATGTTATGAATATACTACTACTACTGGTAAAGGCGTATTAACGATTAGCGTTAAAAATGCTGCTGTGATACAGAATAACACGTTAGAAAATAATAAATCCAGTAATCTGGAATTGCGTGACAATGTTGTACTGACGGATGTGCGGCTGAATGGCTCAAATCAGATTGGCATTTCGACTGAGACAGCACCAAAAACAGAGAAACCGATTACCATTGCAAATAAAACTGGTCTGATGAACGGCTTGTTTTCGGATCATGCGGCATATGAAATAGCCGAGGAAGATGGAAAGACCATTTTACAGATGAAAAAATATACAGTAAAACTGGTTTTGCCGGAAGATGGAAGCGTAAGAAAAATCAGTGGCGGTGACTTGGTGCAGAAAGTAAATGACAATTTTCAGGCGGTGCAATTACAGGCAGATGATGACCATTACTTTAGCGAAGAGAATAAGAGTGCAATGAGACAAGCCGATATATGGGTATCGTCAACTAGCGGAAATGTCAGCACGATTACGATTTATGTCAGACCTACGGCAGATGTTGAAGTACAGATTTTGGCAACGGAAAAAGCATCGCAGGAAGCACCGGGAAACATATCTGGAATCGCGCCGACACAAGAAGGTGGCAAGGGTTACCTTAAGGGCGTTGATGCAAAAATGGAGTACCGTGAAAAAGGAACAGATACCTGGATTACCTGTCAGGATAACAGTTTAGGTCAGGAAGTTACCGCTGGTAAAACATATGAAGTGCGTAAAAAAGGAGATATTACAAAAAAGGATTCGCCAATCATAGAAGTGTTTGTTCCGAACAAAGAAAATGTGACACCGGATCCAGAACCAAATCCAAATCCGACACCAAATCCGGAACCAACCCCGAATCCGGAACCAACGCCGAGTCCGGAACCAACACCAAATCCAGAACCGGAACCGACACCGACACCGGCTCCAACTCCTGAAAAGCCGGTAATGAAGGATGGAGATAATGGACAATATACTGAGGGCAAAATGGAAACACTCACTTTCCGTTCCAGTGCACCATTGAGCGATTTTCAGGCGGTTTATGTAGATGGTGTTATCGTAGACAGATCACATTATGAATTGGCATCGGGCAGTACCATCGTACGTTTGAGGAAGGAATTCTTAGATAGTTTGGCAGAGGGAATACACACGCTGGAAATCCGTTCAACCGGTGGAATAGCCACAGCAAATTTCACAGTTGTTAAAGCTACAGAATCGGGAAGTGGTACAGGTAGTGGTGGAACAACTGGTGGTACAGGAAATGGAACTACTACAGGCGCTGGCGGTACAACAGGCTCTGCTACAACACCAACCCCTTCCACCCCAACCGCAGGCATTACAAATGTCCAGCCAAATGGTGGAACGCAGGCAGCACCGAAAACAACAGTAAATGCTAAAGCACCGGTAACCGGAGAAACTTCACCGGTATCTTGCATGGTACTTGCCCTCATTATTGTTGGTGGATTTGCACTTTTGATTGCAGAATTGCGCAAGGCACACAGAGCATAAATGTAATATTGTATAAGACCACTACCTTGTAAAACATTGCGAGGTAGTGGCCTTTTTTATTACTTTTCACACCCCAAAAACGACACTTCGCGCCGAGCAAAATTTTAAGCCCCAAAATTCGGTATGATAGATGTAAGAAAAGGTGGATGGAAAGAAAACCGACACCAAAGGGAACGGAAAAAAGGAGAACGCTTATGAAAAAGACATTTGGAAAAATACTTGGTGCTTTCTTATGTTTAGGAATGGTGCTTGGACTTATGCCAAGTCAGGCATTGCAGGTAAAGGCAGCTGATGAACACAAGCATTGCGTATGTGGAGCAACGCATAAAGATGTTGGCGACCATACGTCGGAAACAGAAATCACATTTGAGGCATGGACAAAAACGAATAGCCTGCCGGATACAGCGGGGAATTACTATCTGGAAAATGATGTCGTACTTAATGTGCCGACAGATGCGGAGGAAATGTATCGTGGCTGGCAAGTGCCTGATGGTGTAGTACTTTGTTTAAACGGTCATAGTATTACAGCGACAGGTAGGAATCTGAGTAATGATATTTTCGTAACGAGTAATACTACATTTACAATGACGGATTGTCAGAATACAGGCAGGGTTACGCATGCTAAGAATGCGGATGGAATAACATATACAGGTAGTGCTATAAATGTCAGCGGGGGAACCTTCAATATGTATGGAGGATCAATTACTGGAAACGATGCTACAAGTAATAATCCATCTGATGGTAGAAATTGTGGTGGTGGCGTGTATTTATCTGGAACCTTTAAAATGTATGGTGGCTCGATTACCAACAATCATTCGGCTAGTGATGGTGGCGGCGTGTATATACCGAAACAGTGGGGCTGTTATTTTTATATGTATGGCGGAAATATCACAGATAATACTACGGGAAAAGAAGGCGGTGGAGTGTATGCTGTTAGTGATATGACAGTGTCAGGTAATGCCAACATCACTGGTAATAAAAAGGCAGATGGTAGTGTAAGTAATGTTGGCCTATATACAACCAATAGTGGTAAGACCAAGACCATTAAAATTGATGGAGATATGAATGGTACGATTGGTGTGTACACGGATAGAGTGGTGCCAACTGCTGAAAATCCGGTTGTTATTGTTCAAGGAGCAACTGCAAATAAGGACTATAGTAATATTATTACCAGTGATAGCGCTAACTATAAGATTATGCGCGATAGTAGTGATCCTACGAAACTGGTGTTAACAGGGAAGGACGCAACAGAACCGGCACCTACGGAACATACACACTGTGTCTGTGGTACGAACAATTTAAGTACGAAGGGTCACAGCTGTAATAAGAATCAGGTATGGACGGGTATTGATGATTTATCGGAAATTACAGCAGGTGGATATTATTACTTAAAACAGGATGTGACAATCACATCTACGAATACATACAGTAGTGTATATACAAGCGGAAATCAGTATTGTGGATTGAAAATATCAGGCGATGTTGCACTCTGTTTGAATGGTCATAGTATTATCATGCAAAATCCAGAAGGAGTAACAGATGATGTGGATGCTGTTATGGTTGAGGGACATTTCGTGCTGACAGATTGTCAAGGTACGGGAACGATTAAGCATGCAAAGAATTTATCAGGAGAAACATACCAAGGAAAAGGTGTAAAAGTACAGGGTGGTACATTTGATATGTATGCCGGTACTATTACAGGCAATACATCAGAATATGATACGGGCGGAAGCGGTGTCAGTGTAGAAGGAGTGAAAGAAGCGGGCAAATCCAGCATATTTCATATGTATGGTGGAACAATCAGCGGAAATATAGCCAAAAATGGCGGTGGTGTTGAAGTTACCCGTAGCGTTTATAATGGACCGTCAGAATTTCATATGTATGGAGGAACAATTACAGGTAATACCGCAGATAGTACATGGTCTAGTTATGGTAATGGCGGTGGAGTATACGTCAGCTGGACAGCAAAGTTTTTCATGAATGGTGGTAAAATATGTGGTAACACGGCAACTTATCAAGGCGGCGGGGTATATGGATCAGCATTAGCAAGAGCAAATGCTTATGATACCGGTGGAGCAGCAGAACTAAATGTTTCCGGTAGTGCCACAGTTATAGACAATAAGGCTGGTGGTAAAACTAACAATGTTTATATGACAAGTTCTACACAAAAAAGTGGTTATGAAACGTTATATGTGAAACTAGATATATCAGATCCATTCAGTGGCATCATAGGTGTATCGACAGAAGACAAACCTGTGGCTGGAAAACCTGTTGTTGCTGCAGCAAGTGCAACACCTGGTGTAGATTACAGCAAGCATATTGTCAGTGATGATACGCAATACAAGATACGCCATGTAGGGTATATGCTTATGCTGACAACAGCCGATGAACCAAATCATCAGCATACATGGGATGAAGGAAAAATAACAAAACAGCCAACAACAAGTGAGGAAGGTGTGAAGACATATACTTGTACGGCATGTGGAGCAACCAAAACTGAGCCAATCGAAAAATTGGTTTCAAACACCTATAAAATAATCGATGGAGCCAATGGTAAACATACCATTGGTAAGGATGGGACATTGACCTTCCGCTCTAATGCTCCATTCAGTGAATTCGTAGCTGTATTGGTCGATGGTGTAAAAGTGGATCGATCCAATTATGATGTGTCGGAAGGTAGTACGATTGTACGGCTGAAACAGTCTTTCCTTGACACGTTATCCAAGGGAAGTCACACGATTGCTATTCAGTCAATCGGTGGAACAGCAGCAACAAACTTTTCGGTTGCAGAAACAACAGGCTCTGCCACAACACCAACACCATCCACCCCAACCGCAGGCATTACAAATGTCCAGCCAAATGGTGGAACGCAGGCAGCACAGAAAACAACAGTGAATGCAAAAGCACCGGTAACCGGAGAAGCTTCACCGGTATCTTGTGTGGTACTTGCCCTCATTATTGTTGGTGGATTTGCGCTTTTGATTGCAGAACTTCGCAGAAGTCGACAGATGCAAAAGAAGCACTAAAATTGTTGATAAAAAATAAATAAATTGTAACAAAACACAGTCATTTCCTGCAGGATTGAGGTAACCCTCACACCTCATAGCAGGAAATGGCTGTTTTTGTGGTATAATCAGAGAGAAGTTTCTACAAATACAACCGAGGAGAAAACACAATATGTGGATAATGTTTGCGTTTGGATCTGCTTTGTTTGCAGGTCTTACGGCGATTTTGGCAAAATGCGGAATAAGAAATACGGACTCCAATGTTGCAACAGCACTGCGTACCATAGTAGTGCTTGTATTTTCATGGCTCATGGTATTTGTGACTGGTGCACAAAGCGGTATGAACAGCATTTCCATGAAAACGATGGTATTTCTGGTGCTATCGGGTGTTGCAACCGGAGCATCATGGCTGTGCTATTTTAAGGCGCTGCAGCTTGGAAATGTGAATAAAGTAACACCGATTGACAAATCAAGTACGGTTTTGACGATGTTTTTAGCGTTTGTGCTGCTGGGCGAAGAGCTGACATGGATGAAAGCAGTTGCAATGGTCAGCATTGGCATTGGTACATACATGATGATTCAAAAAAAGCAGACAGAAGAGAAAAAAGAAGATAAAAAGTGGTTGCTCTATGCAATCGGTTCTGCGGTATTTGCGAGTCTGACTTCGATTCTTGGAAAGATAGGAATTTCTGAGATCAATTCTAATCTTGGAACTGCAATCCGTACGATTGTGGTGCTTGTTATGGCGTGGATTGTGGTCTTCGTTACAAGAAAGCAGTATACGATCAAAGATATTGACAAAAAAAGCTGGATTTTTCTGGTGTTATCCGGTGTTGCAACCGGAGGCTCCTGGTTGTGTTATTACCGGGCATTGCAGACCGGACCGGCAAGCGTCGTTGTTCCAATCGATAAACTCAGCATCCTTGTAACTATTGCATTTTCTTACATTGTGTTCCGTGAAAAACTGACAGCAAAAGCAGGGATAGGTCTGGTACTGATTGTGGCGGGAACACTTCTATTGCTCCAATCGACATAGATAACCAGCAATATGGTTCTGTGCATGGAGCTTTTTGTTTTCTCGATAAACGGGCGGTAATATGATACAATATTAATCATGAGTATTGGGTTATGGTTAATGGGAAAAAAGTTATAATTGAATTTAGAAAATAAAAGATGATTGCATAGGAGGATGTGCATATGCATTATGAGAAGATTCATTATCCAGACAACGAAAAGGTCTGGATGGAGTGTTACATACAAGATAGTGGCTTGAAACTGGGGCAGGAACAGATGCGTCCGGCAGTGGTGATTTGCCCGGGTGGAGGCTATGTGTATTTATCACCACGCGAGGCGGAGCCAGTAGCATTGGCATATGCAGCAAAAGGAATACAGGCATTTGTTTTGCACTATTCGTTGGGATGGGATGTTAAAGGATTTCAACCTTTAAACGAAATGGATTGGGCAATTGGTTTGATACGTTCCCATGCGAAAGAATGGTATGTGGATGCGGATAAAATTCTTGCCTGTGGATTTTCCGCAGGTGGGCATTTAGCGTTGTCGAGTGGTTTGCTTGGCAAAAATCGCCCGAATGGTTTGATTTTGGGTTATCCAGCTACGGATATGAGTGGTAAGGGTTCGGAATTGATGCAGATGCTTTTTACAGGAGGAAAAGAGCTCACAGAGGAAGAGCGTGTGTGGCTGAATCCAGTGCAGGCTGTGACAAAGGATGCACCACCGCTTTTCATGTTTACGACAGCGGAGGATACACTTACAAGAAAATCAACGTTAGATCTTGTGATGGCCTATGAAGACCAGAACTGTCTGTTGGAATATCATCTTTTTCAGAAAGGACCACATGGCTATAGTCTTGCGAACGAAGCATGCGCAGACGGTTCGTCACAAGTGATTAATCCACATGTGGAAAAATGGCTGGATCTTTCCGTGGAATGGCTTTTTAGTGTGTTTGGCGAGCTGGAATTTCAGGATGTTTCAACCAGTCACATTATGGAGGCAATCAAAGAGTTAGGGATTCCGATGCCACAGGAAGTTACGGGAAAAGATATAGAAAATGCGTGAGAACATAAGGAGATACAAATGAGAACATATATCAGACGATTAAAGGCAAGAATATCATTAAATAAAAAACAGTTCATTGCATATTCCATATTAAGAATTTTGGTACTGCTTACAGCTGTGCGATGTGCATTTACACACAATTATGAAAGTCTTGCCATCTGTGTTTTGACGTTGGTGCTATTTTTGCTGCCATCATTGTTTGAACAGTTGTTAAAGATAGAGATTCCGCCGGTATTTCAGATTATCATTTATCTGTTTATTTTTGCAGCTGAGATATTAGGTGAAGTAAATAAATATTACACGGCAATTCCAGGCTGGGATACGATGCTTCATACGATTAACGGATTTTTGTGCGCAGCCATTGGCTTTTCTTTGTTTAATATCTTGAACCGGGGAAGTAAATCCATGCAATTATCGCCATTTTATCTGTCGCTCGTTGCTTTTTGCTTTTCCATGACCGTAGGTGTAGTTTGGGAGTTTATTGAATTTACGGCAGACCAGATGTTTTTCCTTGATATGCAAAAAGACTTTGTTGTTTCAAGTTTTGCCTCAGTTACGTTAGATGAGAGCAACACACAGATTCCAGTGCGTATTTCTGAAATTACCAGAACCATCATTGAAACGAAAAATGGAGATCCTGTTGTTATTGAAGGTGGATATCTTGATATTGGAATTATTGATACCATGAAAGATTTGATGGTTAATTTTATTGGCGCAATTGTTTTTAGTGTCATTGGTTATTTTTATGAGGCAAGAAATAAAACGAAATCTGTGGCGAAAGAATTGATGATTGAGCCATTGTCAGAAGAAAGTATTAGGGAATACAATGAAAACATCGAAAAGAAAACAAGCAGTAAAGGCATGATACGAAGCACAAAGGAATAGTGTTTCTGAAATGTGATGAAAAAATATAAACCGGGGGCGTGACAGATGCAGGTAGAAAATAGAGAAGAAGCACAGAATTCACATGTTTTGGTGGTTGATGACAATCCGGAAATTCGCGAAGTGATTCATCTTCTTTTGCGCAGCGAAGGCTATGAGGTTGCTGAGGCAATCAATGGAGAAGATGCCATAGAACAGACAAAAAAACAGGAATTTGATCTGATTATTTTAGATATTATGATGCCTGGCTTGAATGGGTATCAGACATGTGCGGAAATCAGAAAATTTAGCAATGCGCCAATTCTCTTTCTGAGTGCAAAATCACAGGAAGATGATAAAATGCTTGGCTTTTCGAGTGGAGGAGATGATTATCTGGTAAAGCCATTTTCCTACAATGAGCTCGTAAGCCGCACGAAAGCATTGATTCGGCGTTACCATGTATACCAGGGCAAAACGACAAATGTGGAGCAGGTGGATGCAAATGCCAATACAGCGACGGAGCGTGTGTTGTCATATCAGGATATCGTTTTAGATGAGGCGCGCGAAGAAGTCAGCCGTGATGGAAAAGTGATAGAACTGACGGATACGGAATATGCGCTGCTACATCTGTTGTTGACAAATCGAAGACAAATTTTTTCTGCAGAGCATCTTTATGAAAGTGTGTGGCAGGAAACATATTATTACGGTGCTAATAATACGGTTATGGTGCATATGCGTAATCTGCGTCGCAAGATTGAACGTGACCCAAAGAATCCGACAATCATAAAAACGGTCTGGGGAAGGGGGTACCGGTGTGACTAAAGAAAAAACGAACCGCATGTCAAAGTTTCTTTGTGACCATCATCCGAAAAAATGGAAAATTAGAACAAAGCTGCTGCTGATTATTGTGGTGATGGCACTGATCAGTATGTGGCTTTTTCGGTATATGTGGGATTCGCAGCTGCGCGTATGTGAAGGGTTGGAAAGACTACATCTCATTAGTTGGTTTGATGAAGAAGCATACATTGCAAATATACGGGAGGATGCTGTACATTACAACGTTCCTGAGGAAAGTGACAAAGCGGGACAAAAAGCAATTGCGCCATTTTTAAAAAAATATTCCAATAAATATCTTGGTATCTATATTTACAACGAAGATGGCATTTTTTGTACAAGCAGATATGCACAGATTCTAGATGGTTTTATGTCGACATCACTGGTCACAGACAGTTTCGACATTATGGGGGAATATACAAACGAAATTCAGGTAGAATTTGCAAATGGCACGTATCAGGTTGTGTATTCTTCTTATAATCGCTGTAGATTTGTATATCCATATATTATATTTTCTGCATTTCTTTGTATTGTAATCTTTTTTGCCGGTGTACTTTTTTATGTCCGCAGTGTGATGAAGCGTATTGATGGAATCAAGAATGCCATTGTGAATATGTCGCAAGGAGATTTGGAGCACAAGGTCCCAATGTGCGGAGGCGATGAAGTCGGGATAGTAGCAAAGGAACTGGATGTTTTGCGTCAGACCCTGGATGAGAATATCAAACGGGAAGAAGAAATTCGCCAGACAAATCAGGATTTGATTTCTGCGATTTCGCATGATTTGCGCACACCTCTTACGGTGTTGAATGGTTATCTTGAAGTATTGCAGCTAAATAAGATTAACGAAGAACAGAGGGAGCTTTATTTGCAGAAATGTTTGCAAAAAGCAGAGGATATCAAAGCCTTGACGGATCATATGTTTGAGTATGCTTTTGCTTATGAGACAAATGAACAGGCTGATTTGCAAAAAATAGAAATTGCGCAGATTACAGAAATTTTGCAGGAAAACTGAAATTTATATAATTATTCCTCTAACTTTCCCCATTTTATAGGCTTTCCCGCCTGTCCATTAGTGAAATGATATGTAGTTTCCCTTATTTTTGCCCTTATGAGATAATCACAAGGGAAATAAGGGAAATTTTTTAGTCATTGCCCACCACTTTATCAAGAAGCCGAACTGATTTTCGTTTCGCATCTCTTGTGGAGTGAGCATAGACGTTCATTGTGGTACTGACATCTGAGTGTCCCAACAATTCCTGCACATCTTTTGGGGCAGCTCCATTTGCTAAAAGGTTGCTTGTATAGGTG
>URCQ01000019.1 GCA_900546435.1 uncultured Pseudobutyrivibrio sp.
AGATTCCATCTCACGATGGACACCCTTGCTGTTCAGCTATACACTTCCCACTATCCGGGTATGTTTGGGACTTTCACCCATTAGAACGCGCCCATGGCGCGCAAACGAAACGTGCGCCGCTAGGCGCACCACGAACAGCGGGAAACCTTGATAAGGCTTCCCGCTGTTTTTAGGTTACTCAAACTCGATAATAATATCATGGTTTCTACTATATATAGTGCTTCTTTTTGTTGCCAAACATTCATTGGAAATATCCTATGGACCTTTT
This sequence comes from uncultured Pseudobutyrivibrio sp., assembly GCA_900546435.1. GTDB lineage: Bacteria > Bacillota > Clostridia > Lachnospirales > Lachnospiraceae > Pararoseburia. The sequence goes on from URCQ01000019.1 coordinate 269, forward strand.
CCGTTTTTATTTCTCACATTCATAGTGATATGTTCCACTTCCTGCTGTATGGCTGCTTCCATCCGGCAACACCACCTCTGCAGTCACATTACACGGAATGGTCACATCCATTGTAAATCGATCCTTCTTCTCCCACTCGCAGGACACTTTACCATATGGTGTCTCATAGCTACGGCTGCAAGAAGTAATCACTGTATCCACATGAGGACGGATGATCAGATGTTTGAATCCGGCCTGATCTGTATCAATGCCTCCGATATGTCGGAACATCCAGTCATCAATCGCTCCGAAGGAATAATGATTGAAGCTAAGGTGTCCCGGATTGCCGTTCTCATCATATCCGTACCAGCTTTCCCAAATTGTTGTCGCACTATGGTTTACTTCGTAAAGCCATGATGGTGCTTTCTCCTGCCACAAAATTTGATAGGCAAGATCCTGGCGGTTAATCTTACATAACACATCCATCAAAAAAGGTGTTCCCAAAAATCCGGTATCAAGACAGCCGTCATTCTTCTCAATGCACTTTACGAGGTTCTCTGCAAATGTATCTTTCAGATGTTCCGGAACGAGGTCAAAATAGATTGGCAGTACATAAGCTCCCATCAGTTCTGACGGCATGGAGCCATCCTCCCGGATCACACCTTTTTGAATCGCCTGTTTCATCTTATCTGCAATCTCTTTATATTTCTTTGCATCCGAATCTCTTCCCAGTATCTCTGCAATCTTGGCAAAATGATTTACCGAATTCCAGCCGAAAATCGGTGCCGTATAGCAGGCACTCGAGGCCATGATCTGTTTCAGATTCTTCATATCAAGACCGTTTTTATTCTGACTTGGAATCAGCCATTCCCCATAGTGATATCCGGTATCCCACAAGTATTCTTCGATCTCCGCCGGAAGCGTACTTCCTTTCGGCTTTTTGTCCTTTGCTTTTCGAATAATATAATCACACCATCGCTTCATGCAGTCATACTGCTGTTCCAACACTACTGTATTTCCGGTTGCCTCATACATGGAATACGGAACTATTACTGCCGCATCTCCCCATCCGGAGGAAGTTCCCTGTCCTTTTTCTCCATACATCAGATTCATCATTTTTCCGGTCTTAGGATATGAACCATTATTTGGAACCACCATTGGTATGATGCCATACTCGTCCTGATCACAGCTCATATTTGCCAGCCATCTTGTAAATAAAGAAGTACAATCTTCGTTTAACATCGCAGTTTTCGCATATACGAGCATATCTCCGGTCCAGCCTGCTTTTTCTCTTTGCGGACAGTCGGTCGGGATAGACATCATATTGGAGCGCTGAGACCATCGTGTGTTCTCGTACAATCGGTTGATTCGTTCATCCGATGTAACAAATGTTCCGAGATCCTGTTTCTCCGATGATAACACAACTGCTTTAAAATCATCAGGATTCACATTTGCTATTCCGCATACCTTCACATATCGGAATCCATGAAATGTAAATGCAGGTTCATAGGTGTATTCCGTACCGTCGCTGATATAGCAGTCCTTCTGGTCGCATCCTTTTCCGACACCGCCGGCCCCCATGATATTATTGAAATAATTTCCGTCTTTGTCTAACACCTCGCAGTGTTCCAGCGTAATCTGCGTACCTTTTGTTGCATTTACCTTCATCGAAACCCGCCCGGAAATATTCTGTCCGAAGTCCAGAATCGTCTCCCCTTTCGGGCTATGAAGCACTTCCTTAACAGAAAGAGTCATTACAGGAATTACCGGCTCCCCGAACTGTGCATGCAAGTTGTCAAATCCATAATCTGCTGTTTTCACAAATTTCCATGCATCATCCTGAAATTGTGGTCGGTCCCAGCCCGCCTGAATCTCATTTGCATCAAACAGCTCTCCTGCATACAGATCGCTGCTGCGAACCGGACCATAAGATACTTTCACCCTTCCATCAGAACCTACTTTTTCTGTAGTGCCGTCTGCATATTCTACTTCGATCTGGAACAAAACCGCATGCGCATGTTTCATTTTCATATTTGGAATTGCCTGCGGACAGAGATACCAGCCATCTCCGACATACATCCCAAGTGCATTCTCACCTTCATTTAATAATGCAGTCACATCATAGGTCTGATAACACAGATATTTCTCATAAACGGTATGTTCTGGTGCGAATTCGCGCTGATCTGCTCTCTGCCCATTGACACTTAGCTGATAGGTCCCATGACAGGTTGCGTAACATCTCGCCTTTATCGGCTTTGCTTTTAACGAAAATGTTTTTCTAAACATCGTTGCCGGATCCTGCTTACCAAAACCAGGCTTCCCTTTATGGCGTTTCAAGGATGATTCTACCCATGATGCACTCCAATCACTCTTATCTAAAAGTGCGGTTTCGAAAGTTGTTGTTTTCGCATCCTCATTTCCATGATTGTCCCATACTGTTACCGTTACTTCGTATACCGTTCGGCTCTTCAGTGCCTCACCCTGATACCACACAAAGATTGACTGTTCCGATTCCACCTTTCCGGTATTCCAACAGTCTGTCTCATTTTTTTCTGCTTTAACCTGAATCTGATATGCCTCCTGCTTTGTTCCTAGCTGATCACTCTCCATCTTCCATGAGAAATATGGTTTCGTGTCGATACCAAGCGGAGCTATCATATTCAACGTTTTGATTTCTGCTATTTTCATATACCTGGCTTCTCCTTTTCCTGCAATATTTCCCACAGATAGCTTGTGGAAATACCACAATCACACTTTAATCTTGCTTTATATTTTTGATTATAGTACATTGAAAGCAGGCATAAAAGACTATTAGTTGCTCATTCACTATAGAAAATTGCTCATTTATAAAAGGAGACCACACAAATGTTTGAACGCATTCATCTGTTGGAAATCGATTTGTCCGGTGAGACAATCACCGATAAAAACTATCTCGCTTTGGGACAAACTCCCCTTTTTCGCGAGGCATCCCCTGCTGAAAACAAAGAATTCTATCAGGACATGTATCGGACAACTCCATACAATATAGAATACTCCCTTACCGGACAAATCAAATATTTACTGGAGCTTCCGATGACTGCTGAAACAAAAGAACATTATATTTATCTTCAGTCGTTCAGTTATACGCAGACGGCAGGCTCTGTATTTACCCAAAGAGAGCACTATCCATCCTATCTGCTCGTCTATACCTATCAGGGAAGCGGCAAATTCATTTACCGCGGAGAACATTACACACTATCCGCCGGAGATGCTTTCCTGATTGACTGCAACGAACCACAATATTACGGCACTAAGAATCTTGAAGGTTGGACACAGTCTGCACTTCATTTTTACGGCGGAAACTCCGGTCATATTTACGAGACACTGTTTCGAAATCTGCCTCCTGTGTTCCACCTGTCCAACGAACAGGAATTCCAGCGTCTGCTGGAAGATATCCTGCGCTACCAGACAACGCCATCTGTGCAGCATGACTTTAAGGTATCCCTTGCGATTCAGAAGATGCTGGACTATCTGTATGCCAATCAATCGGCTGCAACAGATAATGTGGAATATCCCGATTTTATCCGCTATATCATGCATTATATGGAAAATAATTATCAACAAGAACTTTCTCTGGATGAATTGGCTAATATGGCAAGCATGAGTAAATATCATTTTTGCAGACAGTTCAAAAAATACACATCCTTCTCCCCCAAAAAATACCTGATTAACCTGCGGATATCCCATGCCCGGATGCTGTTAACAAGTACGGACATTCCGGCATACAAAATCGGAGTTCTGGTAGGCATCTCAAACGAAGCGAATTTTATACATCTGTTCAAGGAAAATGTCGGTTTGACACCAAATGAATACCGGAAACAATTTGAAGGAGGAGCCGACTAAAGCGGTCTGCTCCTCCTTCTATTATTAAAACATACGCGTTATTTATTCTGTAGCATCTTTCTCATCACTTCTACCCGATGTACGAGTAGTCTCTGTGTGAGCGGACTCTTCCAATCATTCTCCACACCGTGATAAGAACCTTTGATTACATTGATTTCAACCGGTATTCCGGCTGCCTTCAGTTTTTCTCCGTAAGCAATTGCTTCATCCCGCAAGATATCAATTTCTTGCGGTTCCACATATGCCTGTGGCAGCTCGGAAAAATCTTCCATATTCATTGGTGCAGCATAATTTTCCATACCGAAGGTTCCCTTCTCAAACATCAGCCTCCACATGCTCCTGTTTGCACTCGCAGGCCATGCAGCATCCGGATACTCCTTCACGGATTGATACCGCTCTGAGTGGTTATCTGTAACCGGGTAAACCAATAATTGACCCAATACTTTTTTATAACCTCTATCTCTTGCCATATGGGTTGTTCCTGCTGCCAATGCACCACCTGCACTATCCCCATATACAAGCACCTGATCGGAATTGATATGTAACTCCTCTGCATGATTGAAAATATATTGATACATTGATGCACAATCTTCTAAAATATCCTGACAAGTGTTGGTCAATGAAATCCTATAATCCGACAATGCCACTCTGCAATGAAGTTTCTCTGCATAATAGTTTGCCAGCTTTTGCATCATTTTCTGAACCGGGAACATAAATCCACCGCCGTGATAATAGATGATACACGGCAATGTCTCGTTCATACTGTTTTTCGGTTCAAAGAGATAGAATGGAATGTCAGCGTTATCGTATGATTTATAACTGCCGATTTTCATTTGAATTCCATTTTTTGCGTGATAGAATTTTGCCATCTTACCGAACATTTTTCCAATCTTTGCCATCCCTGCAATGGTCTTCGGATCATCATAATCTACTTTCGAGTTATCTGCCGGAGCCTTAAGTTCCGATGAATAAGGGTATTTATTGTCTGTCATAATCATCTCTCACTTTCTTCTAAAGATCTTCTGATTACTATCATACAGAGATGGCTTACATTCCACAATTCTCTTTGTTGCTGTTATACTATTGTTTTTTGCTTACAGTTTTATTATACTACATACTCATTCATGAACTTCGCACTAAGCTGGAACGACTTCACCGGGGACTTGTCCACCCAGTTCTTATGGCTTTCCAGTATCACGGCATCCACACCGTTTTTCTGCGCAATGTCCACCATTTTTGTCAAGTTCATATTGCCGTATCCAAGCTCCATACTGTCAGACTTTAAGATCTGTCCTCCGGGTCCGCTCATCCTTGTTCCACGGTCGTTGATATGATAAAGCTTCATTCTCTCTCCCAAGCGCTCCATGAGCGCAATCGTATCCACGCCTGCCTCTGTTGCCCAGTAAGAATCAAATTCGAAGTTGACAAATTCCGGGTTTGTTTTTTCGATCAGCACATCGTAGGCACATTTTCCCGCTCCCACTTTGCGGAATTCACAGTTGTGATTGTGATATAGCAAGGAAATGCCTCCTTCTTTCAGAATTTTTCCTGCCTTATTTAGCTTCTGTGCCAATTCCAGTACCGATGCCATATCAGAATAATCAAACCGATGCATTCCCGTAATAACGATATACTTTGTGGAAAATGTTTTTGCTTCCTCTTCCCAAAGGAAGTATCATCAAATCAAAAATGCTGATTTTATGCGGCATTCCACCACATCCGTTTCATCTAATGTTACTCTTTTCATATCGTTTTCAAAAACTTTAGTAGCAAATTAGTTGCAATAATTCAATATTACTTCTACAAAATCAATGGCAGATATAATCTACTTTTACTACTAAAAACGAATACTCAAATGTGGCTTGCGAGTGCTTAACTGTGCCTGCTGCCACACCCACTATGAAAGGAGCTTTTCTATGAGCAATCAACACAAACATCCAACTATAAGTTTTAGAATCAGCGATGCTGAACGCAAGCAAATCGAAGCCCGTATCCTTGCCAGCGGCATGATGAAGAAAGATTACTTTGTCCGTTCCTGCATCTATAACCGCATCTGCGTTGTTGGCAAGAAAGAAACCATATGGCTTGCTGTATAAATCGGTCTGTTACTGTTGGTACTCCTAGGTTTCTGACACCACCGTCTGATTTCGGTATCTCCACTCTTCGTACTGGTTGAGGCTTGTACTTTCTCGTCTTCAACTGTTTCTTGATGTTTTCGCCGTTCTTTTCAAGGTGTTCTTTAAGGTCTGTGTACTTCATTCCGTCCACACCCTCCGCACCTTTGCTCCATTTCCATTACAGAAACTTCTTCACTACTATGGGCTCGGCTGACTTCTCACAGTTCGTTGTTACTAGGCTAATGAAACCTCTGTGAGACCTCCACGCTTAAGGTGCACACTCTTTCTCTCCATGTATCCGCCGCATTTACTCTTCTCCTACAAAAGTGATAGTTATTAGACTTCGTTGTCTTTCGCCAACTCATCTCTCGGAGCCTAGCCTCATATGCGATTTCTGTCCGTCGGATCAGAGATTTGCCTACAGCTTCCTTCAGATTCCATCTCACGATGGACACCCTTGCCTTCGGCTATATCCTTCCCACTACCGGGCGGATTCGGGACTTTAACCCGTTAGAAATGTGCGCCGCTAGGCGCACCATGAAAAAAGTGTATCGAAACGTTTTATTTTCCTCGCGTTTCGATACACTTTTCTATTTTACTAATCTGCCTTATGATCTTCCTTCACATTTTCCTGCCAGAAATCTACGGCTTCGCAAATCCAGTTTTCTGCACCGGTTCCTAACCCAAGGCCAATACCATGTGGCAATGCAAAAAATCGACGATAGCAGTACTTAACGTGATGTTTTTCCAATGCATCAACCAAAACCTCTGCATGGTGCGATGCCGGCACCAAAACATCTCTACCACCAGAAAACATATAGGTAGGTGTATAATCATCCGTCACCTGCTTCTGTACGCAGAGAGAATCTCTTTTTTCACGAGTACAGGAACGGCCAAACATATAAATAAAACCTCGTTCAGAAAGCCATATTCCCATGATTCCTTTCCATATATTCCAATATGGATGATCCAGCCAATGCTGCATATTTGTCCAAGGATATCCCAGCATAATCGTTGCCGGTCTGCGCGTGCCATACTGCTCATAACCATGATTATGGCTGGCATAAATACCGGCTAAATTCCCTCCTGCAGAAAATCCGCAAAGTGCATATCCATCTGGATCAATGTTATATTCTTCCTGATGTTCCTCAATATGCTTGATTGCACGCGATACATCTTCCATCGGTGCATACGGTGTACAATTAAAACCGGTACGATATTCCAAGACAAAGACGGTATAGCCCATCTCATTAAATTTTGCTGCAATTGGATACCCTTCTTCTTTTGTCACACAATGTGCATATCCTCCGCCGGGCAAAATCAAAACATACTTGGTACGATCTCCTGAATCATTTGGAAATACACTAAGACGTACCGTTCCTAAATCCTTATCCTCATAAATTTCATCCAGCGAATACACGGGAAGCTGTCGAAATCGTCCTTCCGATGTCAACTGTTTGATACGCATTTTCCCATATTTCACACCATTGCAAAAATGCTTCACAATATACATACGAATGACGGAATAGCACGTCAAGACGAGTGTCAAAAACAGGTAAATTATAAATACATTGTAAAAAATTTCTCCCCAGTCATTTCCAGGCATAGCACTCATAGCACTTATCTCCCTTTATAAAATGTCGCATAATGTCCGTGTATTATACCACATTTTTCCACAGAAAGAAAGAGCAGGCACTTTGTGTGCCTGCCCCTTGCGTTTATATGGTCTTTCTTTTATTTTTCCTTATACCAAGCAGTCTCCTTTGGAGTCTTTTTGATAAATGGACGCTTGATTGTCTGTCCAATACCATGTGGAAGAATATATTTTAACTTATCCTCTGCTTTGCGCATAACAGAAGCGTTTGGAATATCTCTTGTAAGCTTGATTGCATCAAATTCACACTTTGTTGTACAAAGTCCACAACCGATACACTTATTTGGATCCACGATAGAAGCACCACAACCTAAACAACGGCTTGTTTCTGCCTTAACCTGCTCCTCTGTAAATGTCTCTTTCATGTCACGGAATGTAAGCTTACCATCTGTATTCTTCTTGATTGCAGCTGTCTGACGTCCTGTGTTGTCATAGTTTTCAACAAGGATATCCTCTTTATCCAACTCAAGGAAGTAATTTGGATCACGACCAATTGTAAGAGATGAATGAGGCTGTACATATCTATGAATAGAGATAGCACCTTCCTTACCACAAGCAATTGCATCAATGGCAAATCTTGGACCATAAAGCATATCACCACCAACAAAGATGTCTGGTACGCTTGTCTGGAATGTAACCTTATCTGCAACAGGAGCTGGTCCTCTGAATTCAACGTCTTCACCTTCTAATAGATCTCCCCAGATGGTAGCCTGACCTACAGAAAGGATTACATTGCTACATGCAATTGTCATAGTCTCATTCTCATCATACTGAGGATCAAAACGTCCTTCTGCATTCTTAACCTGTGTACACTTCTTGAATACAATACCTGTTACCTTGCCATTTTCTGTAAGGATTTCCTTTGGTCCCCATCCACCCTGAATGAGAATACTTTCAGATTCTGCAAGTTCAATTTCTTCTGGAAGTGCTGGCATGATATCACGTGTTTCCAAAGAAACCTGTGTTACCTTAGATGAGCCGCAACGTACTGCTGTACGAGATACGTCAATAGCAACGTTACCACCACCGATAACAACAGTATCACCAGAAAGCTGGTATGATTCATCATCAATAACGGTATGTAAAAGATCTACACCCTTCATTACGCCTTCTGCATCTTCACCAGGTACGTTTATACCACGTCCACCCTGACATCCGATTGCAATGTAGAATGCCTTGTAGCCTTCTTCACGAAGCTGCTTTAATGTAATATCCTTACCTACTTCTACGCCAAGACGAATATCTACGCCCATATCGCGAAGTACATCAACTTCTGCCTCAACAACATCCTTTTCCATAACGAAAGAAGGAATACCATATGTAACCATTCCACCTGGTTTCTTATTCTTATCAAATAAGGTTGGCTTGTAACCTTTTTCTGCTAAGTAGTATGCACAAGAAATACCAGCTGGGCCTGCACCAATGATTGCTACCTTCTCTTCAAAGTCGCCTAAGATCTTTGGAACAACCTTTTTTGGTACATAATGCTTATCAGCCTTAAGATCCTGCATAGCAATAAATTTCTTTACTTCATCGATAGCAATTGCTTCATCGATTGTTGCACGTGTACATGCATCCTCGCAACGTCTGTTACATACATGACCACAGATTGCTGGAAGTGGATTGTACTTCTTGATCAATGCAAGAGCTTCTTCGTATCTGCCCTGTGCAGCCATCTTCAAGTAACCCTGTACTGGAATATGTGCTGGACATGCTGTCTTACATGGAGCTGTACCAGTCTTATGTGTGTTGATACGGTTAATATCACGGTAATCTTCTGTCCACATATCCTCGCTCCACTTCTGCTCTGTTGGAAGTGGCATCTTAGGATAAATAACTTCTGTTCCATCCTTCTTGCAAAGCTTCTGTCCAAGTGTTGCAGCACCTGCAGGACAAACTTCAACGCATCGTCCACAAGCAACACAGTTATCTTTTACAACATGTGCTACATATGCAGAACGTGAAATGTTTGGTGTGTTAAACAACTGAGATGTACGAAGTGCATAACATACGTTGATGTTACAGTTACAGATTGCGAAAATCTTTTCTTCGCCATCGATATTTGTAATCTGATGAACAAATCCATTGTCCTCAGCCTTCTTTAAAATCTCTAATACTTCTTCTTTTGTGATATAACGTCCACCCTTGTTTGTCTCAACAACATAGTCTGCCATATCACCAACCGCGATACACCAGCCTTCTGGATCGTCTCCACAGCCTTCATCGTATGTCTTACGTGACTTTCTGCATGAACATGGGCTGGCAGCATATTTTCCATCATATTTGTCTAACCAGTATGAAATGTGTTCAAGAGAAGATGAATTATTCTCCATGCTGATAGCATTCTCTACAGGAATTACGTGCATACCTACACCTGCTCCACCTTCTGGAATCATCTGTGTAAGTCCCTGTAATGGAACACGGCTCATACGTTCAAAGAAAATACCCACTTCTGGATGTGCCTTCAAAACTTCATCGTTCATGTTACCAAATTCTGCTGAACCTGGTACATACATAGGAACTACCCACTGCTTATCATGCTGTGGATTCTCATAGTTCCACTCGATAACGCCATTATATGACATCTCTTCTAACTGCTTTAATAGTTCTTCTTCTGAATATTCTGGGCAGAGAGCCTTCATATCAGCAAGTGTTCTTGGTTTACGTTTCTCCATCTTAAGACCAATTTCACACTGCTCATCTGTGATGATATTATAAAGTCCCCAATATTCCGGACTGTCTGTCTGGATATCTTCCTTACCTGTCTTTACAGCAGCACGATCTGTTACCATCTTTGCAAATTTTGCAAGTGACTCACGAAATGGTGCATTTTTCACCTCTTCGATATAATAACCTGCTCTGACATCAACCTTATTACGATCCTCCTCCAACGAATAAGGGGTCATTAAATACTTTTCATCCTTATTTTTGTCCATACTTTCCTCCTCTTTCTTATCCTTCTTAATCCTTATTAATTATTTTGCCAGTCCGATACTTCTTTACGAAGCCAATCGCACCATGCATCAAATCCTTCGCCGGTCTTTGCTGAAACAAAGATTACCTGTGCATTTGGATTTAATTTCTTAATACGCTCTTCCACTGCCTCTTTTGAAAAATCGTCGAAGACACTCAATGTATCACACTTATTGATCAATACGACATCACAAATAGAAAACATAAGTGGATACTTCAATGGCTTATCGTCTCCTTCTGGAACTGACAAAATCATTGCATTCTTTACGCTTCCGGTATCAAATTCTGCCGGACAAACCAAGTTGCCAACATTCTCTAATACAACCAGATCCAAATCATCCGTGCCGAATTCACGAATACCCTGTCTTGTCATATCTGCATCTAAATGACACATACCGCCAGTATGAATCTGAATGGCTCTTGCACCGGTCTCTGCAATCGTTGCAGCGTCTACATCAGAATCAATATCTGCTTCCATGACACCAATGCGCATCTCATCTTTTAAACGGGAAATGGTCTGACGAAGTGTGGTCGTCTTACCTGCCCCCGGCGAAGACATCAGGTTTAAAAGAAACGTCTTTTCTTTTTTTAATTCATCTCGAAGCTTTGCAGCATCTGCATCATTGTCCTCAAAAATACTGCGCTTTACTTCGATAACCTTGTAATCTTGCATTTATTCTCCTCCTCATAAATTCATCACGCACCCCACTCACCCAAAGCCTTGTTTTGTTAATTTTTTGACAAAACTAAGTCTAAAAGGGACGCATAAATATCTATAGTTATGGTAACGTAAAATCCGGCACATTTCAACAAGATTTGCCTCATTCAAATGCGCCGGATATGTTCTTATTTGCGTACAACTCCTCACTCGTTTTTACGTTGAGGAATAATGCCTCACCCTTGATTTTTTGGGGTTTCTCATTTTCCTATATCGCGATAGGAATTATTCTTATCAAATAGCATCTAAAGCCTGTGCTAAGTCTGCAATCAGATCACGTTTATCTTCAATACCACAGCTGATACGAATCAATTCCGCAGGAACGCCTGCCTCTTTTAATTGTTCATCACTCATCTGACGATGTGTGCTTGATGCCGGATTCAAACAGCATGTTCTTGCGTCTGCCACATGGGTTTCGATTGCTGCAACTTTCAAGTGTTTCATGAACGTGCTTGCTGCACTACGTCCACCGACAAGACCAAACGATACCACGCCACAGCTTCCATTTGGCAGATATTTTTCTGCCAATGCATGATATTTATCTCCTGGCAAACCGCAATAATTTACATAGGCAACCTTTGGATGTTTTTCCAAAAACTCTGCCACTGCCTGTCCATTCTCACAATGACGTGCCATACGTACATGCAGACTTTCAAGACCAAGGTTCAAAATAAATGCGTTTTGCGGACTTTGGATCGAACCAAGATCACGCATCAGTTGTGTCGTACATTTTGTAATAAAAGCACCTGCATTGCCAAAACGCTCCACATAGGTCACGCCATGATAACTCTCATCCGGTGTACAAAGTCCCGGATATTTATCTGCATACTTCATCCAGTCAAAATGTCCGCTATCTACAATCGCGCCGCCTACACCTGCGCCATGGCCATCCATATATTTTGTCGTGGAATGCGTAACAATATCTGCTCCCCACTCGAATGGACGACAGTTGATTGGTGTAGCAAATGTATTATCTACAATAAGTGGAACACCATTTGCATGCGCCACTTTAGCAAACTTTTCAATATCCAAAACGGTAAGCGCCGGATTTGCAATTGTCTCACCAAACATAGCCTTTGTGTTTGGCAAAAAAGCTGCCATCAGTTCTTCCTCAGATGCGCCTGGATCCACAAAGGTCACATCAATTCCCATACGTTTCATTGTCACTGCAATCAGGTTATAGGTTCCACCATAAATACTTGTAGACGAAACAATGTGATCACCTGCGCCACAGATATTAAACAATGCAAAAAAATTAGCCGCCTGTCCACTGCTGGTAAGCATCGCTGCAGTACCGCCTTCTAACTGTGCAATCTTTGCTGCCACATAATCATTGGTCGGATTTTGCAAGCGCGTATAAAAGTATCCTTCTGCTTCCAAATCAAACAGTTTTCCCATATCCTCACTTGTGTCGTATTTAAATGTCGTACTCTGAATGATTGGGATCTGACGTGGTTCACCATTGCCCGGTGTATATCCACCTTGTACACAAATCGTATTTTTCTCCATTGTTTCCTCCTTCTTAACCCTTAATGAGAACAAGCTTTGCGCTGTCCATTTCCTATTTTATACTAGGATTTCTTCACTGGCAAGACACAGATATTATTCTGTCTTTTTCTTTTCCTCAATTCCCCTCGTCTTCTCCAAACGGCGAATCAGTGGGAAATCACAGATTTTTTTAAGAAGTGGTATCTGCAGATGCGTCACATATGCAGTAAACTTCACAAACGGTTTTTGACACAAAAGCCAGACAGTTCCAATGGATGCTTCAAATAAAATCGCATCTTCCACAATTTCTCCCATACTCTGATACCACATTTCCCCTCTACGGAACACAGCAAAAATCAAACCATGGAACAAATACACTGCCATTGTTTTTGTTCCCAGAGACGAAATACTGTTTTTTGCCCCCGGAATCATAATAGCCACAATGTAAATCATCACATAGGAAATCAGATAGCATACAGCACGCAGTACAATCCCCATCGGTACGGACAAGCCTAAATACTCATAATCGTATCGTCCGTAAAAGATCTTGATAGAAATACGATCGCTCACTGCAACCCATGCCAAAAAAGCGTTGAGCAGCAAAAAGAGTCCAAAAGCCTGCATACGTGTAATCTTCGCGCGTATACGATCAATCTGCCCACGCTCCAGATGAATCCCCAGTAAAAAGAACGGATAAAATGTGAACATACGTGGTAACGTCAGATAATTGTCATCCAAAGAAGATGCTCCAACAGACAGACCTATTGCAAAAGCAATCCAAATGTGCCCCGGTATCTTTTTAAACCACGGCGTGATAACCTTCCACATAAACATTGCAAGCAGATACCATAACGAAAATTTCGGGTACAAAAGAGCCAGCTCCGTATCTCTCCCCAAAATAAAGGTATACAGAATATAATATAAAATCTCAAACACAAGATAGGGCACCAAAAGTTGCTGTACCAACTTATAGATGCCCTGTGTCTTTTTCGAGAAATAACCAGATATAAATACAAAAGCCGGCATATGGAAGGAAAAAATAATCCACTTCATCGTTTCCATCATGACATTGTCATCCGAAGCCACCTCAATAAAATGTCCCACGACGACTAATACAATGAGAAACGCCTTGTAATTGTCAAATAAATAGTCTCTCTCTTTCATGTTGTATCTAATTCATTTTATGCTTCTGCAATTGCACTTGCCAAAGCCTCCATATCCTCCATATCCGATTCTTTTAACGTAGAACGAATGGTAACGCTTGGTTCTACCACAGTCACATCCTTGAAGGTATCTACAATTGCACGCATTGCTTTATTTGCACATGGTGCCCAGGAACCATTTTCTACCAGGCCAATGGTGCGTTTCTGGTAAGCTTTTGCCTGTAAATGATGTAAAAAGTCCTCCATGCAAGGGAATACACCACCATCATAACTTGCACCACAAAGAACCATACGGTCATAACGGAATGCGTCCTCAATCACCTCAGCCATATCTTCTCTGGAAAGGTCACTGACAACCACTTTCTCTACGCCTTTTTCACGAAGCATTTCGCCCAGCTTCTCTGCAACTTTTGCAGTATTTCCATGAATGGATGCATATGCTACCAAAACGCCTTTGCTCTCCGGTTCGTATTTGCTCCAGGTATCATACAAGCCAATATAATATCCCAGATTGTCTTTTAAGACAGGTCCATGCAGCGGACAAATTGTCTGTATATCGAGTGTTGCCGCTTTCTTCAAAAGTGCCTGCACCGGATTACCATACTTGCCTACAATATTAAAATAATATCTACGTGCTTCACATGCCCAATCTGCATCCTCTGTCAGACTTAATGCGCCAAATTTGCCAAAGCCATCTGCTGAGAATAACACCTTTTCTGCGGATTCATAAGAAACCATAACTTCCGGCCAATGTACCATCGGTGCCATCACAAATGTCAAGGTATGTATTCCAAGAGACAGGGTATCTCCCTCTTTCACGGTCAACTTTTCACAGTCCATAACGCCTTCTGGGAAAAATTGTGGTAACATTGCAAATGTCTTTGCGTTTCCGACCAAAGTAACTTCTGGGAACAATTCTACCAATCTTCCGATACTGCCTGCATGATCCGGTTCCAAATGAGAAATCACGAGATAATCAACCTGACGACCTGCCAAAGTATCCAAAAGATTCTTCTCCCACTCCACTGCACCTCTGGCGTCTACCGTGTCCATCAGGGCTACCTTTTCATCTAAAATCAAATAAGAATTATAAGAAACACCCTCTGGTACTACATACTGACTCTCAAACAAATCAATTGTGGTATCATCCACACCAATATAGCGAATTGCATCTGAAATTGTAACTTTCATACGAATAACCTCCTGCTCTTTTTATTTACACCATGTATCTTATAAAAAAATGCATAAAAAGACAAGTTTTGTTTTCTATTTTTATTGGCGCAATTCTCTTATTTTTTCATCAACAAGCGCATCATATTGTTCTGCAAGCGTGTCCCATGACGCATACGCTTTTTCTCCCCGATGATCCGGTAAAGCATACTGCTCTTTTAAATAAGTTCCAAGGACATTGCTTACTTTCTCCGCTCCTGAAACATTCAGATGATCTCCTTTGTCCAGACAGTCTGTTTTCCAGTCAATACCAACATTCGTATTTGTGTCGTTCAAATTCAGATAGGACAATCCATTGGCTGCTGCATAGGATGCGATTGCATCACAACGCGCTGTATTATAATTATGTGGTGACGGCACGCTCACAAGCACAAGCTCGGCGTGATTTTTCTGACATAAAGCAATTATTTTTTGCATATATACATCAATCACCGACTTGACCTCTTCTAAACTCATACGTGAATCCATATAGGTATCTCCATGTTTATATATGGTTTTGTCTGCACGCACCAGATAGCCATTAAAATCCTGCTCTCCATATTTCTTTCCAAACAAAAGTGGTTTCCATACATCATGATACCGGAAAATCGGGAAAAAACGGTTGCCCTGTTCCGAGAGCGTAGACTTAATCTCCTCGCTTTTTCCACGGACGCGAAACAGCGGTCCTGTCTCCATGACAATCACCTTCGGTTTCTGGTGCTCAAATGCTGTTTCCAGCATCGAATACGTCTCCTGCACCTTTTGCCCCGACTGTCCACAAATATAGGATGTCAGCCCCTCATCTTCCCACATTTGCATCGGAGAAATGGCACTGTAACTCAAGCTGTCTCCCACGACAATCACATCCAGTGAGTTTTCCGGCTGCCTTTGAATCTCAATCATACTTTTGTTGCGGCTTTGAATCAAATTCTCATCCTGCATAGACACATAGGAAAGTGCCCCGGATGCGCCAAGAATCAACGACACCAGAATCACAAAAAAGATGGTGTTTTTAAAAGCCTTTGTTTTTGTCATACGTTTAAAATCCTGCATAAATCAAATCCACCTGTTGATATCCCACACCATATGCGCCAAATAAAATAACCGCAAAAATCAGTGCATAATAAAGTCCCCAGCGCAATGGCACACGCATAGCAGCAATCTGTTCCAGACTTATCTTCTGCTTTTCCCGTAAATGACCAATCACGCCTACTACAATACATCCCATAACAATGACAACATAGTCTGCCACATCCAGTCCCATGCGAAGCAGCGTACCATCCCAGAGTCTTTGTGGTGCAAAATCTTTAAAAATGCTGGCGAACATGGCAAAACCCGCCGTCAGTGTATTGGCGCGGAAGAACAGTTCCCCTGTAAAAATAATCAGCCATGTTTTTGCGATGCGAAGCACATTCCACCAGTGTGTCTCTTCACTCACTCCTGTTTTCGCATAAAAATGTTCTTTCAACGGTTCTAACGCCACTTCCAAAAGCAGAATCACAAAATAGTACATACCATAGAAAATATAATTCCACTGTGGACCGTGCCATAATCCATTAAAAAGCCATACTGGAAACAATGCAATCGCAGAACCAACAAGCTTTGTCATATATTTTCCCACATGCGCTTTTCCAAATTTGTTCCATTTACGCATAAAAGGGGAAACAGATACGGGATAAAAAACATACGTTTTAAACCATACTCCCAACGTCATATGCCATCTGCGCCAGAATTCTGCTGCACTTTTTGAGGCAAACGGCTGGTTAAAATTCTCCGGCAGCGTCACACCAAACATCTGCCCGCTGCCAATCACGATATCCATGCATCCAGAAAATTCCATGTACAACTGCACGGCATAGGAAACCGCAGCCACAATCACAATTGCACCACTATAATTTGCATAGTGATCAAATACTTCCGTAACCAGATAATAGAGACGGTCTGCGATAATCATTTTCTTAAACAGTCCCCAAAGAATCCGAATGGAGCCTTTCGCTAAATTTTCAGAGCGCAGTGGTTTTCCACTCCACAAAGCGTCAGCTGTCTGGGAATACATAGCAATCGGTCCTTCCATAATCTGTGGAAAAAAGCCTAAGAATAATGCTACCTTTCCCAAATGACATTCTGCTTTAATTTTGTCCCAATATACATCTGCAAGATAGCCAATGGCCTGCAGCGTATAAAAGGAAATGCCAATAGGGACTGCCAATTTTTTTGCTGTCAGTGCCATATTACTTTTTCCAAAAAATGCCAGCATTCCATTTACATTTTCCACAAAAAATCCCGCATACTTTAAATAACCAAGGATGCCAAGAAGCACCCCTATGCCCAAGAGCAAAACCCGCTTTTGCTTTTTCTTATATTCCAGTTTCGTCTGTTTTTTCCAGGCGCGCCACTGCGCATCTGAAAGAACTTCCTTTTGGCTGCTGTTTTTTTCTAAAACCTGCTTCTCATCACTTTTGATTCGCTCCAGCCATAAGCCAATATAATGTGTAAACAATGACGTTGCCATCAGAACAAGCACGAGTTTTTTACTAAACGTCCAGAAAAATGCATAGCCGGCAAGAAGCAAAATACACCAGCGCTTTTTTTGCGGCGTCAGCTGATATGCAAGCAGTACAAGCGGTAAAAATAAAAATAAGTATGTCACTTCATGGTATGCCATCTTAACTCTCCTGTAATCTTGTTACCATCGCATAGATTGCTTTTACAGAGTTAAAATTCTGCGGTACAATTTCAGATGCTTCAATTTCGATATCAAACGTTTCTCCTAATTCTGCAACAAGAGAAATCACTCCAAAAGAGTCTAAAATGCGATTGTCAATCAATCCTTCTTCCTTTTCCCAATCAATACTGTCATCCATATCATTTAAAATTGTAAGTAATTCTTCCATTTTCATTTCCTCTTCTTTCTGTAGTTCTATTTTACTTTTACATATTCAGGTCGTATGTCTCGCGACGCGCGCGCAGCTGCTCAAAGCCATTGACAGGATCATATAAAACAACTGCAGGAAGTACATGACTCAAAAAGAGTGCCATCCCTTCTGTAACTGCATAAGCTCCGGTATGTTCAAAAATAATCACACTGCCCACACGCAGATCATCAATTTTTATATTTTGTATGAGTACATCATTGCCTGTGCAAAGTTCTCCACAAATGGTCCAATCCTGATAAATCCCCCGAGATCCCTGTGGTCGAATCGTCACATACGGCTGGTACATTCCCCGGATCTGCCCGTCGTAATTCATCTGGTGCATGCCACCATCCACAATGCAATAGTTTTGGTCTTTGGAACGTTTCGTATCTTTTACAGTCGTTATATAGTAGCCACAATCCGCTACAAATGCGCGCCCCATTTCCAGTGTCACGTTTCCCTTCCAATGCATTTCTTCTAACTGTTCATGAATCTCCTGAAGCGTCTCTTCTCTTTCATCTTCCTGCCTTGCGAAATAAGGGACTGCCAGCCCCGGACCATACTCCAGTTCCGCTACTTCATACCCTGTTTTTTCGTTTAAGGTTGTAAAAAATTCATCCAGATAACGTAATTCTTCCCGTATCTTTTTCATCTTTTTTTGCGTTCCTGAAAAATAATGAATGCCACAGATTTCTAACAGGTTTTTATCTTGCTCCAGCTCCACAATATTGGTAAGTGTTTCCTCATCCATGCCAAATTGATTACCACTGGTCAATCGCAAATAGACCGGAACCATCTGCCCTTCCGTTCTTGCCCACTCCGTAATCACTGCATACTGATTGAGCGATTCAATCGTATAATGGCATCTTCCACCGTATGTATCTAAGATTTCCCACAAGTCATCCCGGTCTTTCATTACACCGGATATCAACAGCTTTTCCGGGGCGATTTCTTTCTCTTTGCAAATACGGAATTCTCCCATGGAGCACACTTCAATGCGCTCCACTTCCTTTGCCATGATATGCACCAAAAACGGATTGGCTTTCATGGCATAACAGAGGTTTCTGTTTTCACCTATTAATTTTTTTATATTTCTTGCTGTTTTCCTTGCCTGGCCTACATCAAATACATATGTCGGTGTTCCAAAACGAAGAATTGCTTCATCCAGAACTGCGGTATCTAGCCGCCCTGCTCGTTCAAATATTTCTTGTTCTTGCATATATGTCATTTCTCCTGTGTTGTTATTTTTGTTGTTTTTGCATTATGCGGACTCCAGAATTTTTTTAAAATAAGCCCGGTCTGTCTTTCCATTTTTATTTAACGGAAATGTATCCGCCTGAATGAATTTTCGCGGAACCATATACTCCGGCACACGCTCTTTCAGCGCCTTACGGATTTCTGTGCTTTTCACATCTCCCAGATAAAACGCAACAATGCGGTTATGTGAGACATCCATCAGACAACAGGAGCGTTTTAAATTAGGCACAAGATCCATGGCCTGCTCAATTTCCTCTAATTCAATACGATGCCCCATGTGTTTGATTTGAAAATCTTTACGACCGGAGAAATAAAGTTTTCCGTCCTCATCAAAATAACCCAGATCTCCCGTACGATAAAAGCGCTCCTTGTCTGGTATCACAGCACCTGTTTGCGTTTTCCATCCTTCTGCTGCATCTACATAGCAAAAACATTTCTTTGTTTCTGTCTCGTTATGATAATACCCGTTTGCAAGAGATTCCCCACTCACACAGATTTCCCCCTGTACTCCCGGTGTTGTCACCGGATTTTGATTTTCATCTAACAAAAATACCTGTCGTCCGGCAAACGCTTTTCCAATCGGCAGCTTCTCTCCGTCTTCCATCACATGGTCTATCACCTGATATGTACAATTGCATGTAATTTCTGACGGACCATACAAATTGACAAACATAGCCTGTGGCAGTGCTTCCTGCCATAATTTCAATTGTTTTCCCGGCATAACTTCACCACTAAACATCACACGTTTGATCTCGGTAGGTATGCGGTACCGAAAACCGCCCAAAGAAGATATGATGGTAAGCGCCGATACCGCCCATGTCAGATTTGTGATATGGCGTTCACACAGATAATCCAAAAGTAGTGGAGGTGCGGCAAAGTAAGTACGTGGTATCAGCACCAGTGTTGCCCCAGTCATCACACAACTGTAGATATCCTTCACGGATACATCAAAATCAAATGGTGCCTGATTGCCCAGACGATCTTCTTTTGTAATGCCGAATGTATGGGTAAAATGTGTGATAAAATCAATCACTGCTCCATGACTTACGGTAATTCCCTTTGGCATTCCTGTGGAACCTGATGTAAAAATGCCATAAAGAATATCTGTCGGTTTGCTTTGTTCACGAATCTTTTGCAGCTTGATTTCCCCGACCAGATTCTGCCATGGTTCCTCTTGTTCACTTTCATAAGAAAAAAGTGTTTCCTCCGTAATGATCAACTGTGGTTTTAATACGGAAAAGATGCGCTGTATACGTTCTTTTGGTTGTGTCGGATCCACAATGACATAAAAGCCACCCGCATATAAAACACCAAACATCAGTACTAATGTCTGTGTGCTTTTTTCCGAAACAATGGCAACGGCCTCCTGCCTATGTATCTTTTCGCACAAAGAGGCACCTATTGTTTTTGCCCGGTATACCAGCTCCGCCCATGTTAATGATGTGTGCTCATCTTCCACCGCCACACTTGTCGGATATTTCATTGCTGTCTCTTCCAGATAATCCAAAACATTTTTCATCTTTTTGTCCTTTCCTCACTGCTGTTTATCATTAGACGCTGTAACACATGTTTTGTTACAAATTTTTTCCATCTCAAGTATACTTTAATGTTCTAAATGCAATTCTTAAGTTTTCTAAATTTTTTATAAAAGAAAAAAGCCACAACAGATATGTTTTTCTTACATATCCATTGTGACTTTTTGACGTTTAAGATTCAATGAGGCAAGTGTTTAAGATTTCATTAAGAAATGCTCATGGAATTTAACAATACATATCATGGTCAGATTTAAAATTTAATACCTCTTCATTCAAAGTAACTCCAAATTCTTTTCCAATCTGACGAAGCTGATCATCTTCTATGACTTGGTTTGGTTTTTTACCTCCATTTGCTGCAAGCGCAATGGCAGCGATTTCTGCTGCTTTTTCGATGGTGTGCATCAGTCCAAATGCAATATCAAAATTAGGTCCTGACACAAAGAGTCCATGGAAAGCCCAAATAGCTGCTTCATACGTTTCCATCATCACACAGGTAGCTTTTGCTATATCTGCGCCGCCCGGCACCATCCATGGCACAACGCCTACGCCACCTGGGAATACAACACAGCACTCCGTAGCACTCTTCCAGAGCATTCTTGTAAAAATCTCTGATTTTAGAGGGAGCACATAGGTCAGTGCTATTACATTCGGTGTATGCGCATGGTAAATCACTCTGTTCTCACCATTTGTCACTCTCTTACGTATCGAGTGATTCATAAAATGGGTTGGAAATTCCGAAGTTGGTCTACCGCCTCTTTCCAATCCCCATACAATTCTGTAACTGTCCCCGGCATCATTAATCTCAACAATACAGATATTATTCTGCGGTTCCAAATCTACATTGCGAAGAAACTTTCCACTTCCTGTAGAAATAAAATATTCGTTTTTCAGATTATCCGCCTGTACATCCATTTTCACCCAGTTTCCCGGCGTCTCTTTAAAATACGGAGAACACTCTTGTACATCTTCCTCTGTCATTCGATATGTAAGATTTCCGCCATTTCTCTCATGCCATCCTTGACGAACGCCATCTCCACACATGCGAATATAGTCTTCCATACATTTTACACCAAATATACTGTTCATATAGTCCATCCTTTCTATGCCAGAAAAACATTATCTACAGATAATATCTACAGGTACATTTAATATTTTAGCAACCTTTAAAATAGTGTCAATATGCTTTCCAACGGCTGCAGCCATGTGGTGTGTAGGACCTGCCTCACTCCATCTGTTGCAGAATTCCCTTGCCCCTATAGAGAAGCGTGTTCTCATATTTGTATCTCCGAAGGTAAAAATTGGTCCATCCTCATTTACGCCTTCGGCAACTACAAATTTAAAATGTCCATCCATATCCTGTGTAATTCCAAGATAGGTCACATCGCCTGTTGGTGGATAGAATTGTGTAAGATATCCGCCTCCAGTCTTTCCATGGAACACATCTACTATTTTCATTGTTGGTTTCTTTGCCTGCGAAATCGCAGCATCCCCTGAACCGGAATGACCAATAATGCATATGTCTTCATTAAAATCAATAGAGTACATTTCAGAAAGCTGGCCTGTTCCGGCGATTGTCTTTAAAATACTCATAGCCATGGCAACTTTAATATCACCTTCTACTGCACAGGCTGTTCCCTGTTTGATCAGCATGGAGAATGCAGGAATCAGCATACTATCCAGCTTGCCGGCAACGCCCTGTGAAAATCCATCATAATGGGAAGCAACAAGTGCCAAGTCCTCATCCTTTACCCACTGTTCAAATGCCACAACGTATTTTGCCATATCCCATACTTTTTCAATGGTTCCGCCGCCCTCAATATCGAAGGTATCTAAAATGTCCTGCGCCTTTGCTCTGATCGCATCTTCATCGGTTATGTCATCGGCGATTGCCCACATTTTTTCCCAATCAAACTGCTTTGTGTAAAGACCCATTCTGTTGTACAGATTTGTCTCATCAATGTATAAATCCATCATGCCCGGATATGGTCTGCCAATCTGCGCAATATTTGTATAACGGAATCTTCTGCGAACCTGTGCTGCCTTACACCATTCTTCGAGTTCGTGAGCCACATACGCATCTCCACCTTCTACAACACCGGTAATAACTGCATGTCTTTTTCCTGCTCTCTCTAAATCTGCAACCATTTCTCCTACAGCACCGCAGGCATAGAGTTCACCAAGCCACTTTGGGGTGTCTGTGTTTGCGTAGTCCGGAGCTTTCAATTTCTGTACATTTACCAACACTACCGGCACATCCAAATCCCTTACTGCCGGAAGCATATTGTAGCTTGTAGCATATGTAAGAAGCTGCAGAATCACAAGATCTACATCCGCTGCTCTGAATTTGTCACCTGCTGCCATAGAAAGTTCTTTTGTTGTAACGATACCCCCATCAATCACCTCTACTGTGTCAGGAATCGTCTTTTTAAATGCTTCATACTGTGCCTCAAATTCCGGCACCAGAGAAGGGAACTGTGGCAAATATGCTCCCAATGCAATAGAAAATACACCAACTTTTGCTTTTGTTTCAACTAACATATCTTATCCTCCTAAAATTCATATTTGTTTATCTTGAATGAATGAAAAATACATTCTCTTGCACTTTTTAAATCTGCAAGTTCTCCGGCTGCAATCATCTGTGCTGCAACATTACCAACTGCCGTGGCCTCTGTAGGTCCGGTATACACCGTTTTTCCACATGCTTTCGCAGTCAGTTCATTTAAATAGACCGCGTTGGAACCGCCACCTACTATATGAATACAATCATAATTCTTACCGGTAATTTCTTCTATTTCGTTCATCGTATCCGCGTAACATTTTGCCAGTGAATGATAGATAACCGCTGCAACCTCCGCTATGCCCTCCGGAACCTGTTGTCCTGATTCCCTGCAGGCAGCCTTCACTTCTTCCGTCATGTTTTTTGGAGCAAGAAATCTATCGTCATTTGCGGGCACAATGGAAGTAATGGTCGTCTTGGATGCCATGGCACATATATCCGCATAGCTCATATCATCCGCAATTTCCTTCTTCGCTGAATTAATCATCCACATACCCATAATGTTTTTCAAATAGCGGAACCTGTAATCATACCCACCTTCATTGGTAAGGTTTTTCTCCATACTTTCCTTCGTACAGATGGCTTCTTTTAACTCTGTTCCCATCAAAGACCATGTACCTGAACTGATATATAAAACATCTTCTTCATTACTTGGAACCGCCACAACCGCAGAGCCTGTATCATGCGTTGCCGGAAGAACCACTTTACAGCAAAATCCTACTTTCTTCTGTATTTCTTCGGTCAGTTCTCCCACGCTGGTTCCGGGAAGTTTGATCTCTGTAAAAATATCTCTGGGAAATCCCAGCATATCAATCAGTTCAAAATCCCATTCTTTTGTCTCTGGATGCAAAAGCTGTGTTGTAGATGCATTTGTATACTCTGTAACCTTTCTTCCGGTCAGCAGGAAATTGAAATAATCCGGAATCAGAAGCATTGTTTTTGTATCTGCTAATTCCTGTGGTTTTTTCATCTTGACTGCCATCAACTGATATATGGTGTTAAAGATCTGCTTTTGAATCCCGGTTCTCTCGTATAACGCATCCTGTGAAATCACTTTGTATACTTCCTGATCCATCCCCTTGGTTCTGCCATCTCTATAACCCACTGTCTTTCCAATCAGATGATCCTCTTTATCCAGCAAAGCAAAATCTACAGCCCATGTGTCTATTCCCATACTTACAGGAATCTTTCCAAGTTCATAGCACTTTTTCATTCCGGTCAGAATATCTTCAAATAGTTTTTGACTGTCCCAGACTTTTTCTCCGTCCACTTCCACCATCCCATTTGAAAAACGATAAATCTCTTCCAGAATGATTTTTCCGTTTTCTAAATGTGATAAAATATGTCTTCCACTGGAAGCCCCAATGTCTACGGCAAGATAATATTGCATAAAAACCTCCCTTTTCTTCGCACATATTGTATACCATTATAGTAACAATCCCTCACAAAGAATAAAGGACACCTTTTGTCTGAAAAAGTGTCCTTATTTGTATGGGCGGTTTTCAGCTTATCCTTGCTAAGAGACAACTCCCTTAATTCTTTCAACGACCGTTCCATTCTTTTCTAAAACCAACCAGCTAAGCACCGGAACCATAGTACAAACCAGTACACTGATTCCCACTGCAAATAAAAGTGGAAGTATTGGTACTGCAAACGCAATATTATGATAATTCATCGATTCATAAAGAAGATACGTTACTCCCATTCCTGCTGTTAGCGTAACAAGCCATACGCCACCTGCATAGAGCATTCCTTCCCTGACTAACATGCCAAGGAGCTGTTTTCTGGTCATCCCGATACTTTCCATAATGGAAAGCTCCGCCATACGGTTCTGCACATTTACCACAAATGTATTCATATAGTTCATAATTCCGATAAAAGCCAGAATCAGGACCATTCCCATTCCCACCTGCGGCATATTACCCTGTGCTTTTTCAATCTCATCTGCCTCTTCGATTTTGGATTCCCACGAGAAATCTTTCGCATTCTTATTTTTCTCTATCAATGCTACAATTTCATTCTCTGTTTCTCTATCGTATTCTTTTTGATATTTTATGCTGGTCTTTAACGTAATTGGATTATTCGCAAATGTCTGCACCACCTGATCACTCGTTATAATTGTCGGTGGATATCCAAGAAGTGCCGTATAATAATTCTCATCCGTAACTCCTTCTATACTAAAAGTTTTTGTCGTTTGTTGATCCTCATACAAAGCACATGTCACATTTTTTCCTATGATATCAGCATCTGCGAAATCCAAACCATTCCGATAAATAATACATGCTTTTCCAGAAAGAAAATCCTCTTTCTTTACCGGGTGCTCCAGGCTATTATTTAAGGAATCAAATTCTTTTTCATCAATTCCAATCAGAGATGTCCCAAAATTCTCTGGATGCTTCTGATATTCCTCCTTTTCCTTACTATACGGGATGTTCATCCACTTGGCATAAAATTCATTCATCCACATATCGGCAAAATCTGATTCCCATGGGACTGTTATTTCTGCAAATAACATGGAATGAACTTCAGAAATTCCTTCTTTTTCCTTAATGGCATGCACAAGAGATTCATCCAAAATATTTTTTCTATCTTCCGGTTTTTCTTTATACGCCGTGTCATTTGTGATGACCATATCCGCATCTGCAGCATTTGATACGATCGTTCTTGCCGCCTGACTGTCGAGCATCGTCACAATACAAAGGAATACTGACAAACTGACTGCCAAAGACAACAGCACCACTGCCGTTCTTTTCTTATCCTTTGTAAGCTGCTCCATGGAAAGTCTTGCGATTACTTTCTTCCTTCCCACTTTTCTTTCTTTTATGGTTTTATAAGTCGGGCGATAGCCAAGTGCTTCTATTGGTGAGATATTTTCTGCCATTTTTGTTGGCTTTTGATTGGCAAGGAATATGGTAACCCCAACCAATACGATGGTTGCCACCAAAACTGCCGGATGAAAGCGAATCATCTCTGTTCCAACATAATCACTGTTGATTCCAAGTGATTTTACTACAATTGGAATCAGTAAAAAGGATACCAATCCGCCTGACAGACATCCAAACACTGTCCCCGCCACTCCTATCAGAAGCATCTGTTCCTTCATCATTCTTCTTATCTGCTTTTCCGTCATTCCGACCGTCTGAAGTAATCCATAATAACGAACTTTTCCCGTCACAGAAAGATACATAATATTATAAATAAGCAGATACGCACATAAACAGGTCACTGCGATCAAGCCAATAAGACCTGCCAATATCTGAACCGATGCACCAAGATCTACCATAAAATAGATATTCTGCTGCTTGCCCAGATTCATACTTTCAATAAAAGCATCCTGCTCTGCTTTTGTCATGATTTTCTGCTTAAAATCCATAAAGTAACGACCTGAGGCAGCCTGAGAAAGCTTCCAGCCGGATTGATCATAGAATTCCTTTGAAACAAAGAACTGTTTCTTTGGTCCATATCCATCCCAGATTCCACAGATTCGAAAAGTTCCTGTAAAGATTCCCTTCCATGTTCCATAAGACATCGTAAGAGTGTCCCCTACATCAAGATCTTCATAGCCGCATTCTTTTAAGGCGGATTTTGTTACCATGATCTCATCCAAAGCCATCGGATATCTTCCTTTCAGTTTTTCTCTGGCCGGCTCCATCATTTGTGTCCAATATCCATCATCTGCCCAGATCAGTCCCACATTAGGTGTGGCATCCCGATCTGTTTTTTCTACCCACCCACAGACTCCGGCAGTCCCTGTCAGAGCAATATCCGGATTGTTCTCACACATTTCTCTCTGTTCGTCTGTCACACCGTACATGATCGCATCAAATGCAGCTCCTGACATGCGGATATTCTGGATTTTCAGAAGTCTAAAATAGGAATCTCCAACAGTGAATATTGTGAATACTAGAAAGGAAGAAAAAAGAACCGCCATAAACAATGTAATCGTCTTTCTCCTGTTTGTTTTCAAAGTATTCCACGCCATTCTTTTGATTACTTTCTGATTCGGGTTTTTAAGCATAGGAATCACTTCCCTTCTGGGTATCTCCTACAATCTTTCCATCTTCAATATGGATAATACGATCTGCAAGTTGTGCAATATCTCTATCATGCGTAATCAGTATGAGCGTCTGGCTAAACTGTTTTGCTGCCATTTTTAGAAGTCCTAACACATCATGACTGGAAACAGAATCCAGATTTCCCGTCGGTTCATCCGCCAGAATGATGGATGGCTTCGCCGCAAGTGCTCTGGCAATTGCTGCTCTCTGCTGTTGTCCGCCGGATAAAACCCCGGGAAAAGCATCCTTCTTTTCTGTCAGTCCTAACAGTTCCAATATCCCATCTACATATTCCACATCAACTTTTCTTCCATCCAATTCGACTGGAAGAATGACATTCTCATACACATTAAGATCTGGGACAAGATTATAATTTTGGAAAATAAATCCAATCTTTCTTCTGCGAAATATAGCAAGCTGTTCTTTTTTCAGTCCCGAAAGGCACTTTCCCTCTACCAACACTTCCCCTTCCGTCGGAATATCCAATCCCCCTAGCATATGTAAAAGCGTACTCTTTCCAGATCCGCTTTTCCCGATAATGGCAACAAATTCCTGATCCTTCACACAAAATTCTATGCCATCCAACGCCCTTACCGTATTTTCACCCATCTGATAATATTTTTTTAGGTTTCTTGTCTCTACAATGTTTTCTTTCACTGGTTTGCCTCCTCTTTTTGATATTCAATAGAATATCGCTTAATAATCACAAACCTATCTCATTTTTTAATTATCACAAGATTGTAACAATCCTTTATCAGCTATGTTATGCTTCGTTCACTGGAAAATACAGTCGAAAACTTGCTCCTCTTCCCACTTCAGACTGTACTTCTATGTATCCTTTCTGAAGCTCCATAATGGTTCTTGCCAGGTATAGTCCGATTCCAACCCCTGGTTTGTCATGAACTTCCGGTTCACGATAAAATCTTGTAAAAATCTCTGCCTGTCTCTCCGGCGCAATTCCTTTTCCAGTATCAGAAATGCTAAGCTTAACAAATAGTTCCTGTCTCTCTGCCTGAATATGAATTTTTCCACCAGGCTCAGTATATTTAAGTGCATTATCCAGGACATTATAAATTGCTTCCTCTGTCCATTTGCTGTCATGACGGATAAACATCTCTTCTTCACAATCCACATACAAGGCAATCTTCTTTTGTGCCGCCTCCGGAACCACACTGGCAACGGCGTGGCGAATTGTTTCGTATAGGTTTTTATCTTCCTTGTGTATCTGCAGAATTCCCGTTTCAATTCTTGACATTTTCACCATGCTCTGCATCAAAAAATCTATTTTTTCCATCTGCCCCTGAATTTTCCCTAAAAATTCCTGACCGCTTTGTGAAAGTTTCTCATCCCCTAGTAGTTCCAAATATAGTTTTATATTCGCAACAGGTGTCCTGGTTTGATGGGATATATCAGAAATCAATCCTTTTACTCTTTCTTTCTCACGGACACTTTCTTCTTCCTTTTTTTGAAATACATTCCCGGCTTTTGCTAATTGTGTTCCGGTTCTTCCCCAGAGGCTATCCTCCAATTCACCTTCTATCGTCCACTCTTTCCCTGTTACGATAGCATCCAAAGCAGCTTCCACTTTTTCAGCAAACAGCCTTGCTTCCTTTTTTGTATGGTAGTTTTTCCACAACAACACCACTACTACTGCAAATAAAATGATACTCATGATACACATCCGCCAATCCATTGATATCCCATCCCATATACATTTGAAATATACCTGTGATCCTTATCTTCAATCTTTCCTCTCAGGCGATTCACATTTACTGCCAGTGCATGTTTGTCCACAAACTGCCCTCCACTGTCCCACAAGCGCTCCAATAACAAATCATATGTCAAAAGCTGTCCTTGATTCATAAGAAATTGACGGAGCAGGCGGCATTCTGTCGGTGTAACAGGGCATTCCTGACCTCTTACCAGCACCCGTGCATTGTCCAAATCTATATATAAATACTCATCTGCAAACATCAAACGCTTGCTGGGAACAGTTCTTTTTAAAATAACTTCAATTTTTCTAAGTAAAATCTTCATGGAAAATGGTTTTGTAACGTAATCTTCTGCTCCGGATTCATATCCCGTCAGTACGTCTTCCTCCATATCTCTCGCTGTCAGATAAAGCACTGGCACTTCTTTTTTGTTCTTTGCCCATTGACAAAAAGAAAAGCCCTCACCATCTGGAAGATTCACATCCAGAAGAACCATATCTATCTGCTTTTCCACAAAAATCTGTTTTCCTTTTTCCATGAAGGTCGCACCATAAACTCCATATCCTGCTTTTTTTAAAGAATAACAAATTGCCTGATTCAAATCATAATCATCTTCAAGAACTAATATATGCTGCATATCTATTTCCCTCCGACACATATTTTCAAAAGGATCTCCTATATCCGTAATGATATTTTCTATATTGTACCACAGACCTTTCCTGAGTATAGAAAAACACAAAAAATCTCGATTCTGTGATTATTCCATTCGAAAAAGAATCGTTCTCCTCATGATAATATGAATGAAAGGAATAAAAAAACACCCCAGAATCGAAATTCTGAGGTGTAGTAAATCGTATTGAAATGTGTTCCAAGATATAATAAAAGATTATCTCTTTGAGAACTGTGGAGCACGACGTGCGCCCTTCAAACCTGGTTTCTTACGTTCTTTCATTCTTGGATCTCTTGTAAGATATCCGTTAGCCTTAAGAACTGGTCTGTATTCAGCATCTACCTGAAGTAATGCTCTTGCGATACCATGTCTGATAGCTCCAGCCTGACCTGTGTAGCCACCACCCTTAACGTTTACTAAAACGTCAAACTTATCAAGATTGTCTGTAGCAACGAGTGGCTGACGAACAACAACCTTTAAAGTTTCAAGTCCAAGATATTCATCGATATCTCTTTTATTGATTGTGATCTTACCTGTTCCAGGTACTAAATATACTCTAGCAACAGATGATTTTCTTCTTCCTGTTCCGTAATACTTTGTATTAGCCAATGTTATTTACCTCCTTATCGAATTAAAATGTCAACTCTTCTGGTTTCTGAGCTGCATGCTTGTGGTCTGGGCCTGCATATACAAATAACTTCTTGTACATTTCTCTTCCCAAAGGTCCCTTTGGAAGCATTCCCTTAACTGCATGTTCGATAACTCTGTCAGGATGCTTAGCTAACATCTCTTTTAAAGTTGTCTCTTTCATTCCACCAACATAGTCTGAATGATGATAATAGATCTTCTGATCTAACTTCTTACCAGTAACAGCAATCTTTTCTGCATTAACAACGATTACATAATCTCCGCAATCAGCATGAGGGGTGTAAATCGCTTTGTTCTTTCCTCTTAATACCTTAGCAATTTCAGAAGCAAGACGTCCTAATGTCTGTCCTTCTGCATCTACTACATACCATTTTCTCTCAACCTGACTTGGGTTTGGCATATAAGTCTTCATTTGGTTTCCTCCTTAAATAACATAAAGCGTCAGTCGCGTACAATGTCCGAAATACGCCAACCAACATGTCTATAGTCAAAACACGTTTCGGGGCTAATGAAACTGTGCTTCTAAACTACATCAGCCGTTACATTATATTACGTACACAGCCATTTGTCAATTCTTTTATCCTACATTTCTGCGCTTTTTCCACACTTATCCACATGCATAATAATACTGCCTGGCATTATCCACACATGCCTCTGTATCACCTTACGGCTTTCAATATAGAATTCACTACTTCAGATTGTAAATTCCAATATACAACTTCACTACTCTGGTTCAACGAATTGCATACACTCACAAATTTCACACCTCTGCGTCCTGCAGATATTCTAAGCCTATCATCGTAAGTCCATGCGCCGGGGCGGTCGGTCCTGCCAATTCTCTGTCTTTGCCAGCCAGTATGCTCTTTATGTCTTCGGGTTGTTTGATCCCCGCGCCCACCTGTATCAGTGTACCTACGATAATGCGCACCATATTATACAAAAAGCCATTTCCTCGTACGCGAATCCGAATCATATCTCCCTCACGAATGACATCAATCCCATAAATGGTACGCACATACGTATTCGTCTGCGCATGCACCGATGCAAACGATGAAAAATCATGCTCTCCCACCAATTCATCCGCCGCTTTTTGCATAGCTGCCTCATCCAATGGATAGTGATAAAAATAGCTTGTCTTTCGTTCCAACGGCTGTCGGAAACGACAATTCAAAATGCGATATTCATATGTCTTGGTACTTTTTGAAAAACGAGGATGAAAATCCTCCGGGACTTCACAGGAGTTTTGAACCACAATGTCTTCCGGCAAACGCTGATTCAGTGCATAGGAAATCTTTTCGGCTGGCATACGTGTTTTCGTTTCAAATACAGCCACATTTCCAAGCGAATGCACGCCTGCATCCGTCCGACTGGCGCCTGTTACAACAATATCTTCCCCTAAAAGTTCACTCAACGTCTCATTCAACACCTGCTCAATCGTAATACCATTGGGCTGAATCTGCCACCCACAGTAATTCGTCCCCTCATAAGCAACTACTAATTTGACCCGCATCAAAGCACCGCCTTTATCACCATCAGAAGAACAAAATATGCAATAACAATAACATATGCCACGCGATCCACTTTTCCATAAACAAGCGGCATCATTTTTGTTCTTCCATCGCCGCCCACATAACATCTTGCTTCCATTGCAAGTGCCAGATCATTGGCGCGTCGAAAGGCAGAAACAAACAATGGCACTAAAAGTGGCACCATATTTTTTGCTTTTTTGATCAATCCGCCGCTCTCAAAATCGGCGCCTCTCGCCATCTGCGCCTTCATAATTTTATCCGTTTCCTCAATCAGAATCGGGATAAAACGAAGTGCAATCGACATCATCATTGCTATCTCATGTACCGGAACATTCATCTTTTGTAATGGCTTCAATGCTTTTTCCAATCCATCCGTCAGCTGATTTGGTGTCGTCGTTAGTGTCATAACAGACGACCCCATAATCAGATAAACCATACGAATTGTCATCAAAACGGCATTTCGAAGACCTTCCCGCGTAATCCGAATCTTCCAGATACTCCATAGCGTCTGACCCGGTGTCAAAAACAAATTAAAAAGTCCTGCAATGAGCAAAAGGATGACAATTGCTTTCAGTCCACGAAGCATAAATGATAATGGCACTTTGCTCAATGCAATTACAACAAATAAAAATACGGTAATAACCGCAAATCCCACAATGCCCTGGAATGAAAATACGCTGATAATAAACAGCAGTGTTGCAAATAATTTCGTCCGGGGATCCAATTTATGGATGACAGAATCCGCCGGGTAATATTGTCCTAGTGTAATATCTCTTAACATAAATCTATCCTATCAGGCGAAGTATCGCCTCTTTTGCTTCCTCTACTGTTGTCGGTTCCGTACTGACATCTATGCCTTGTTCCTTCATTTCGTGCATCAGATATGTCACTTGCGGTGCTGCAAGTCCAATAGCTTCCAGCTCTTTGTAATGATGAAATACCTCTCTTGGCGTGTCATCATAGCGCACCTGTCCATGATTCATAACAATGATACGATCTACGTATTTTGCCACATCTTCCATACTATGCGACACTAAAATAACTGTAATCCCGTATCTCGCATGCATCTCTGACACCATGTCTAAGATCTCATCTCGTCCCTTTGGATCAAGTCCCGCCGTCGGCTCATCTAAGATCAACACTTGTGGTTTCATTGCAACCACGCCTGCGATTGCGGCGCGACGCTTTTGTCCTCCGGATAACTCAAACGGAGAGACATCAAAATATTTCTCCGGCAATCCCACACTTTGCAAAGCCTCATACGCACGTAATGTAATATCTTTTTCCGGAAGTCCTTGATTTTTCGGTCCAAAGCATACATCCTTAAAAACCGTTTCTTCAAAAAGCTGATGCTCCGGATACTGAAACACCATTCCCACCTGCATGCGCAGATCTCTCAGGTCATAGTTTTCCTCATAAATATCCTGACCATTAAAATAAATGTTTCCCTCTGTTGCGCGAATCAGTCCATTCAGATGCTGAATCAGCGT
Source organism: uncultured Pseudobutyrivibrio sp. (assembly GCA_900546435.1). Lineage (GTDB taxonomy): Bacteria > Bacillota > Clostridia > Lachnospirales > Lachnospiraceae > Pararoseburia. The sequence continues at coordinate 33,820 of URCQ01000019.1, forward strand.
TGATTTACCAGAGCCGGTATGTCCGATAATCCCTATAAATTCGCCATCCTCAATCTTAAGATTGACATGATCCAATGCCTGAATCTCATATGCTGTTTTTTCACTGTAACGATAGGAAACGTTATCTAATATAAATGACATAATTCACCTTATTCTTAGTTTCTAATCACCTGTTGCAATGCATCAATCAGTTCCTGTCTTGTCAAAATCCCCTCTGGGATAGGAAGCCCTGCTTTTTTTAATTCGTGTGCCAAAAGTGTAATCTGTGGCACATCCAGACGATGTTCCTGCAGTGTATCCACCTGCGAAAAAATCCCTCTTGGATTTCCTTCCAGAACAACTTTCCCCTGATCCATCACATACACATAATCTGCATCAACAACCTCTTCCATATAATGTGTAATCAAAATGATCGTCACACCTTTTTCCCGGTTCAAGGTATGTACGGCTTCCAATACTTCTTTACGTCCATTCGGATCCAGCATTGCTGTAGGCTCGTCCAAAATAATACATTTCGGTTCCATTGCCATCACGCCTGCAATAGCCACACGCTGCTTTTGTCCACCTGATAATTTGTTCGGTGAATGCTCGCGATATTGCCACATCCCAACAGCTTTCAGGCTCTTTTCCACGCGTTCCCAGATTTCATCCGTTGGTACACCAATATTTTCAGGTCCAAATCCAACATCTTCCTGCACTACACTGGCAATAATCTGATTGTCTGGATTTTGGAACACCATACCGGCTTTTTGCCGGATATCATAGGTATGGCTTTCATCTGACACATCCATGCCATCCACAATCAAAGTTCCTTCTGTCGGCGTCAAAAGCGCATTTAAATGTTTTGCAAACGTCGACTTCCCGGAGCCGTTATGTCCCAGAACAGCGATAAACTGCCCCGGTTCCACCGATAAATCCATATGATCCAGTGCTGTTCGAATGCTCTCCACATTGCCTTCTTCATCTCGGATAATATATTCATGTACTAAATTTTTTGCTTCAATGATTCCCATATCAATTCCTTTATTTACCAATGTAAATGGTGCAGTTCGCCTTCCAGTCTCATATGATCAAACTGGTTCTGACGTAGTGCCTCATATAAAACAATTGCCACTGAATTCGATAAATTCAGCGATCTTGTCTCACCAATCATCGGAATGCGGATACACTGTTCCGGATGTTCCACCAGAATTTCTTCCGGAATCCCTGCGCTCTCTTTTCCAAACATGATAAAACAATCCGGTTCAAATGTAACATCGGAGTACACATGTTTTCCCTTTGTCGTTGCAAAATAGATTTTGGCTCCCGGATTGCGCTCCAAAAAATCATTCCAATCATCATATCGCGTCACATCCAGCTGATCCCAATAGTCCATACCTGCACGCTTGATTGTCTTATCGTTCAATCGAAATCCCAGTGGTTCAATCAAATGCAATCTGGTGCCTGTTGCTACGCAGGTTCGTCCAATATTTCCTGTATTTCCCGGAATCTCCGGCTCATGTAAAATAATATTCAGTGTTGCCATCTATGCACCTGTTCTCTCATTTCTTAGTTCTGTTACAAATTCTTCCATACGGTCAAGCGCTTTCTTGAGATCTTCCAACGAATACGCATACGAAATACGCAAAAAGCCCTCTCCACACGCACCAAATGCTGTTCCCGGAACGACCGCAACCTTTTTTCGATTCAAAAATTCTGTTGCAAATTCTTCTGATGTCATACCAAATTCCTTGATGGACGGGAATATATAAAATGCTCCAAACGGCTCAAAGCACTGCAGATGCATTTCCTCAAACCGATGCAACAGATAACGTCTGCGTCCATTATATTCCTCACGCATGTGTGCAACATCTTCATCACAATGGCGCAGTGCCTCTACTGCCGCATACTGACTGGTTGTAGGTGCACACATAATGGCATACTGATGGATTTTTAACATTTGCTTGATAATAATCTCCGGTGCACACGCATACCCCAATCTCCAGCCGGTCATCGCATGAGACTTTGAAAATCCATTGATCAGTACGGTTCTTTCTTTCATGCCCGGTAAGGATGCAATCGACACATGGTTTTCCAGATAGGTCAGTTCTGCATAGATTTCATCACTCAATACAAACAAATCATGTTTGATGACCACTTCGGCAATAGCCTCTAAATCTGATTTTTCCATAATCGCTCCTGTCGGATTGTTTGGAAATGGCATAATAAGAATTTTCGTCTTATCTGTAATGGCGTTCTCCAATTCCTCTGCTGTTAAACGGAATTGATTTTCTTCTTTTAAATCAATCACAACCGGTACGCCCCCTGCCAAAACAGTACAAGGCAGATAAGAAACATAACTCGGCTGTGGAATCAGCACTTCATCTCCAGGATCTAACATCGTACGAAGCGCAATATCAATCGCCTCACTACCACCGACCGTGACGAGCATTTCCTTCGCATAATCATATGTCAAATCAAAGCGACGGTTCAAATACTTTGCAATCTCTATCTTTAATTCTTTTAATCCAGCATTCGATGTATAAAAAGTACGTCCACGCTCCAATGAATAAATCGCCTCATCACGCACACGCCACGGTGTATCAAAATCCGGTTCTCCCACACCAAGGGAAATCGCGTCCTGCATCTCACTGACGATATCAAAAAATTTACGAATACCCGAAGGTTGAATTTCTACGATGGTCTTTGAAAGTGGGTTTCTCATAAGCTCACCAACTCTCTCTCGTCTTTGCGCTGTTCCGCCATGATTGTGCCATGATCCTTATACTTCTTTAAAATAAAGTTTGTCTTGGTGCTAAGTACGGAATCCAATGGTGATAACTTATCCGATACAAACTCGGATACCTCACGCAATGTTCTTCCTTCCAATGTCACCATAAAATCAAATCCACCGGAAATAAGATATACAGAATTTACTTCCGGATAATTGTAAATACGTTCTGCCACTTTATCAAATCCCATGCCACGCTGCGGTGTGACGCGCACCTCAATCATTGCTGTTACTTTCTCAATTCCAGCCTTTTCCCAGTTAATCAATGTATGATAGCCACAAATAATATGTGACTGTTCCATTTCTTCCAATTCATTCATGATGGTTGTTTCATCCGTTCCCATCATAATAGCGAGATCGTGAATATCAATTCTGCTATTCGTCTCAATATAATTTAAAATCTTCTCTCTCATTTGATTTCTCCTCACACTCGATTATAAAACTTTATACAATTCATCCGTCTTCGGCGGCTCTAAAAATCTGCGTTCTTCATCTCTGACAATCACACGATCATTTCCTTCTGTTGCTTTTCCAATGACTGTTGCCGGGATATTTGCCTCTGCAAGCGCATGCACAAGTGCATTTCCATCTTCTGATGCCATCAGCATCATGCCGCTGGATATGAGTCCATATGGATTGACATCAAAATATTCGCAGATTTCCACCGTTTCCTGACGAATTGGTATCTTCTTCAAATCAATTTCCAGTCCAACGCCGGATGCTTCTGCCATCTCCCAGAGTGCACCAAACAAACCTCCTTCTGTGACATCATGCATTGCCGCGACGCCAGACTTCACGGCGACTGCCGCCTCCGGTACGACTGACAGATACTGATCAAATGCTTTTGCCGTATCCACAAAAGATGCCGGAAAGTGTTCTTTTAATTCCATTTCTTTTTCTTTGGCAAAAATAGTTGTTCCTTCCAGACCAATCCATTTTGTGACCACAATATCCATGCCACTTCTGGCTCCTGCCGTAGAAATCAGTTTTCCTTTTTTTGCCTTTGCCACACCAGCGACATTCACTACCGGCTGATTCACTACCGCTGTCACCTCGGTGTGTCCACCGAGAATCTGCATTTTTGCTTCTCGACAGGCAAGTTCCATCTGTTCCATAATACGCTTCAATGCAATCTCTCTTGTTCCATCTGGAAGTAAAATTGTTAACAACACGCCAATCGGTTCTGCCCCTGCACTGGCAAGATCATTTGCTGTAATCTGAATTGCCAATTTTCCGATATCTTTGGCTGTACCGGTAATCGGATCTGTTGACATCACAAAAATTTCATCTTCTGCCAATGTTAATGCCGCACAATCTTCTCCGATTCCTGGTCCCAAAACGACTTCATCGCGTTTGTAATGCAATTGTTTCATAACAGAACGTTTTAACACGTTTTCCGGAACTTTGCCTATTTTCATCCTTGTTCTATCCTCTTGTTCTATTCCCTATATATATGTACCATAAGGCTGCTTGAAACCAAGCAGCCTTGTTGCATTATCCTTATTTGTTTCATTTATCACCACACATCATTTACTGTGCTGTTCCAGATGTCGTACCTGGTGTCGTACCTGGTGTCGCCCCCGCAGTGGTACCTGCTGGCGTTCCAGACGTTGCGCCTGCTGGCGTTCCCGCTGTGGATGGCGTTGTAGTCGTCTGCTGCTGTTGCTGTTGCTGTTGTGCAGCAGCTGCTGCTGCCTGTGCTGCTGCTGCGTCTGCTGCTGCTTGCGCCGCTGCCGCCTGTGCCTCCGGTGTATAATTTGCAACCGTAGCACGAATCGTTGCATCATCCTTCGTCTCAAGCGCCGCACCAATCGCTGCCTGTGCTTCTGGTGTAGCTCCACCTATGCCAACAGCAATCACTTCCTTAGACGGATTATACTTGCTGTTATTAAATACCTTCCGGCTCACTTCCACGTTATTTTCATATACAATCTTCCAGAGTCTTGCTGTATATCCAATATGTGGCTTTACAGTCGTCTCTATATAGCCAACCGGCTGATCTCCTACCGGCACATATTCCCTCTCAGGATCTGTCTGACTCGTCACTTCACTGACAAAATCAACACGTCGGTTCGCTGGTCTTGTCTCCTTACCATAAATATTGAAGTAAATAACACCTCCACTGGTGTAACCTTCAATGTAAACCGGGGTTTCCTGATTGTTCTTAAACTGCAAATCCTTGATACCATCTGCGATTGCAGCATCCATAGATGGTTCTACATAAGATACGATCATCGAATGTGCTGCTCTTGTCACAATCTCAAGTTCTGCACGGATAACTGCATTATAAAGTGTTGTAGACACCTGACAAATACCGCCGCCGTATGTCTCTACTGTCGTACCGTTCTCATAAGAACCTGCTGGGAAATATCCATTTTCTGCTGTTGTTGGTCCAATAGCATCCGAAACTGAAACCGTCTCGCCCGGATAAATAACCAGACCATTTAATCGGCTCGCACCGTTTTTGATATTATTTGTACGACCATTGATTACGGTTCCAAAATCCGTATGATAAGAGCCAAGCACGTCATGAATGGTAGCTAATTCTTCCTTGGTACCTCTTGGCTCATCTTTTTCTGTCAAAAGCTCAATGGAAGCATCTTTTCCATCCCAATCGGTAGAAATAAAATCTGCAATCTTTACTGCTGATTTTCCAGTCATAAGTGCTACTCCCTCAGACCCTTCTACATATTCAAACTTGCCATCTACAAGCTTTACGGTGTTATCCACCGCTTCTGTTACAAGCTCTGACTTATTTTCATTCAGATAGGCTTCTACTGTCGCTGTGTCTGAAGTAAGGGAGACTGCAAAATCCTTAGACTTACCTGCTTTCATATCTGCGTTTGCTTTATAGCGGGCAATCAGATTTCCCTCTTTGCCATAACGAAGTGCGCGTTCCGTTACATCTGCATTTTTTGCACAAAGTCCAATATCATCTCCGTCAGCTTTGATACTCTTATCATTCGCTGTCAATGTAAAGCTAACGTTCTCATACTGGTCTACATATTGATTTACAACCGCATTTGCTTCCTCTACACTCATGCCTGATACATCTGTACCGCAAATCGAAATATGCTCTGGAATCACAGACTTCTCCTGCGCTGCACTTTCTGTATTTTCTTCTGCCTCCACTTGCTGTACCGGGTATAACATGCCCATACCCAATACCATTCCAAATGTTGCACAAATCATTTTTAATCTTGTATTCATAAATAACCTCACATTTTGGTCTCTGTTCTATCGGTTCAGAGTTCATTTTATACTACATGCACTATTTTTTTCAATATCCAATAATACAAATATCATTGACGTTACTCTATAGTTTTAGTATATTTTTTAAAGAAGACAAGCAAGAAGCATCGTAGTAACCATACATCCAATAATTACAAGGATAATGATAGCAGATGCGATTCTTCTTTTTTTTGACTGTTTATAATATGTCATTGTTTTCACCTCATTCATAATTTGTTAGAAAGTAGAACGTAAAACGTATGTCATTTCCTTTTTTAGCTGCTTTTCTCGGATTTGGTGTTTTTCTTGCCATCCGATATAAAAGTCTTAATCGTAAACAAGAACTCGACACCCAGGCTTTCTGGGAACGGGAAGCTGCTGCAAATGCAACCCCTTCTGCCGATCTTGACAACATTAAATATATTACCATTCCTTTGGATAAATTTCCACTGGGTTTCTCAAAAGATGCTGGCATCTGTGCATTAGAAGAGACCTTAGAAGAATTATCCCATAAACGACTGCTTAATCTTACCGGAAAAACCAATACCGATCTCAAGGAATTATATGGCGTTGCCAATTTGACAACGATGCAAGCCATCGGCGAAGATTTTGATCTTCTTACAATCACCTTAAAAGATTACGGCGCTGCACTGATCCAACAAGGAAAACTGGCGGATGCCATCAGCGTCTTGGAATTTGGTGTAGCCATCGGTACAGACATCAGTCAGAACTACATTTTACTTGGTGACTGCTACTTCGCCTTTGGCAAAACAGATAAAATCCGTTATCTTATGGATCAAGTATCTTCAAAAAACATGATGCTCGGTACAAGCATTCTGCATCACCTGCAACAACTGTTAGCAGAAGATACAACCGAAAGTACCATTGCACCACCTGAAAATTTCGAAACAAAATAGTAAAAGCCTGTATATGCAACAGCTTCTTTCGTTTCGCATATACCGGCTTTTTTTATATCATATGCATTACATTGCGAAGTAGAATTTCTCCTCCTGCCACCCAAAGAAGCAGCGCTCCCACAACATATGCTCCCGTTTTTGATTCAAACCCAAAATGATATCCCGTGTAAATACCAGATACTACAACCAGGATGGAGCAGATCAAAATAACAACCCCCATCATAACAACGGATGTTCCAACAAATCCGCAGACACATCCGGCGCAAAGCGTGTAAAAACTGGTAATTGCAATAATTTTGATGTAATCTCTGACACGAATATTATCTCTACGCTTTTCCTGCACAAACTCCCGCTTGATTGCTTTGACAATCAGGCGTATACCAAGGAGTGCAAAAACTATAGTTGCTGCAATATAACCAATTTCCTGCGCATCCTTAATCACCTGATATTTTTCCAATTCATAACAGGCAAAATAACCACCAAAGAAAAAAATCAACTGTAACAATGTAACTATCGTACATGCAATCAAAAGCGATTTACGCTTCACATCTGCAAGCATCGCGCCTTCAATCTCCATTGCCGCAAAAATATCAAGACTGATACCTGCAATGATTAATATATTTTCAATCCAATTCATGGAATCCTCCTACCCAATAACTTCCTAATAAAATACGATTTCCCGCGAAATCGCTATTATAGTATAAGAGACCTGGTCACATCATTACATATGCAAACCTTTATCACTGTAACCAGACACTATACATTTCGCTTGATATGTATAAATCAGCTGATAATTTCAATCATTGATTTTTGTGCCATGATGACATAGACCTCTACTAACTCTGGTATCGGCACTTGCATTCCACCGTTGATCCACTTCACCGCCACGCTACATGCCATATGGGCATAGTATTGTGCTATCATATCCAGACTCAGCCATGTATATGTTATCTTTTCTGATAGCTTTTCTTTGTTCATCCGCTGCAAAATCAACTCTTGCACTACATTTTCCATCATTTCCACAAAAGAATTCTGTCCCTCTAACCGGATTGCTTTCTCATAAAATTCACGTTCTTTTTCCATCGCGGTAAATAAAAATGTAATACCCTCCCGCAATAGCCCATTATCAAAAAGTGGTTTTGCCGGCTCCATCAAATCTTCCCGCACAATCCATTCTAATAATTCATACTTATCCTGGAAATGATTATAAAACGTCGGACGGATTACGCCCGCCTTATCTGTAATTTCTTTAATTGTAATTTTTTCAATAGGTCTTGTCTTACTTAGTTCTTTCAGACTTTCCGCAAGAATCACATCGATTCCGTTCTTGCCCTGATTTGTCATACACTCTCCTAAACCATCAATTTTACAATGGTAATATTATATGCGTTTCTGTCTCCACGCAAATTAATTTCTTCTCCTGTCTCAAGCAACCGAACCGTTGGTCTTTGTATAAAACCAGGATGATTTTCCACAACCACAGCATGTCTGCCATCCGATAAAACCACTTCACTTCCCACCGGATAAATACAGAACCCTGCCGCCATTGTCTCAACCACTTTCGGATCAAACTCCATCCCCGTACGAGACATAATATACTCAATAACTTCTGCCGGCTGATAGGATTTATAGCCTGGTCGTTGTGATGTCATAGTGTCATATACATCCGCCGCCTTTATTATTCTCGCATGCCGTGACAATTCTCTGCCTCTTAAATGATTGGGATACCCCCCGCCATTGTACCATTCATGATGCTGGTAAACTGCTTCATTGACACGCTCTCCAAAAGAGAAATCTTTACGAAGATATTCATAACCCGCCCATGCGTGCTTTTTCATCTCTTCTTCCTCTGCCGGCGTAAGCTTCCGTTGTGCATTCACCAGTTCTGGTAAAACAAAAACCTTTCCGATATCATGTAAAAAAGCAGCCGTTACTAAATCGTTCAAATCTTCTTCCGGTAAATCCATTTTTACACCAAGAATCCCTGCCATAACACCAGTATTCATTGAGTGAAAATAGGTGTAATCATTGTATGTCTTGATATCCACCATATTATACATGACATCCTCATTCGAAAGAACATCATTCACTACATTTTCCACCACAAGACGCACCAGACGTTCCTCTACGTCTACCTCCACATCTTCGGTAGATTTACAGAAGAACTGCTGAATAATCGAAACAGCCTCACTTTTTACTTCCGGGCGCACTGCACCTGACAGCTGAATATCTCGTGTAATTTCATCATCAATATAAACACCTGCCGTTCCCAAAAATTTTATGTATGTAATATTGTCGCCCGTTAAGGATGTATTTGCTGCCAAAAGCATACGCCCGGACGCATCATGCAATCCCTGACCTAAAACCATCCCCGGCTGCAGCTGATCTGCTGGAACATACCGCATTGTTTTACCTCTTACTCATCAAATTCCATAGTTACAAAAAAGCCCTTCGGCGTCTCTTTGATGTCTACAACTTTACCTTCTCTCGATTGTAAACGTTCCAATGTCGTATAATTGCCCGACATTGCATACGCATGTTCAAGCGTATAGTAATAGGAATTTGGCAGTTTACTCTCTGTTACTGACAAAATCTGTCCCACTTCAACCAGATTCTGTCTTTCCATCTTAAACTCCATTTGTCTCATGAATCATCCGCCAACCTTTTTGTTATACATAATCATCAATATTTTCTTCGTGAAGAATGGTTGAATCCACAAATTCTTTTGATGCCTTATTGACCTTATGTACGATGAACATATCCGATATGCCATCGTATATCAGCATGATACCAATTAAGATCATACCGAGTTTTACCAGTCCAAATGCATTGCAGATGCAAAGAATTCCAAGTACAATATTTAGAATTGCCATCAATGGAATGCTCCACCAGTTATGTGCCTTTGTTCTTCTACCCTCAAAGGCAAGTGCCAAATCCTGCACACCATGCACAACCAAAAGCACACCAATGGCAATCGGAATAATCGAAGCCACTGCCTGTGGGCTTAAAAACATCCAAAGGCCAATCAGTGTAATCAACAGCGAAACGATGATCGAAGTCACACTCTTGATTTCATCTAATAAACGAGGGATGAGTGCAACAATACCAGATCCCATTAAAATGATCGCTATCACACGCGCCAATACGGTAATAACCGTCTCCGGCCACACTACAAGTAATACCCCAAGTACAACGCTTAACACCGCTGCCAAGGTCACATCTAATTTGATACTTTTTAGTTTATCCATCATGGTTCTATCCCCCTAGTTATTTGCGATAAATGCTTTTAATTCGTTAACCCCTTGATATCCGACAGTCTGCCCCACCAGGTTACCCTCTTTAAATAAAAGAAGAGATGGAACACTCATCACATGATATTTCATCGCCAAATCCGGATTCTCATCCACATCTACATTATAAAATGCAACTTCGCCACTCATTTCTTCTGCCAGTGCATCCACGACCGGTGCCAGCATCTGACAAGGGCCACACCATGTTGCTGAAAAATCAACGACTGCAATCTTTTCTGTCAGGATTTCTCTCATATCATTATTTGTAATCTTCTTAACCATAATCTCATATCCTTTCCTGCAATAATCTATAAGCATAGTATGTCTCTTTTTGTAAACATCTATTATATATCGTCTAAAATTTACTGTCAATTTTTTCAATAAACAGTGAGAGATAACGCCATAACGATTCTGCTGCAAATCCAAATACGACCATCAGAAGAACGCATACCTTAGACATGGCATTCAATGCGAACAGTTGATGACAAAAGATTCCTGCAAAAATCAAACCTACGATATTTCCAATCAGAATCGCGTACTTCACACCACTCATCGGCTGCGATATCTTAATCAGAATCATAAAGCCGATTACACATAATAGCAACGTTGCCGCTGTCGCAATATCTTCTGCTGGTAACGAAAATACCTGTCCACATACCACCAAAGCTCCAACCGCAAATACATCGGTCAGTCCTGCCGGTAGCGCCCGCACTAATACACCCCGCATAAAATTGCCTTGAATACGGTCACGGTTTGGTTCTAAGGCAAGTAAAAATCCCGGAATACCTATCGTAAACATACTAATCAATGAAATCTGCGATGGTTCAAGCGGATACGTGATCATAAACACAGCTGAGAATACTGCCATCAGCAAGGAGAATATATTTTTCACCAAAAACAGACTTGCAGATCGTCCTATATTATTAACAACCTGACGTCCCTCAAAAACCACTTCCGGCATTTTTGCAAAATCAGAATCTAATAACACCACCTGCGCTGCCTGCGCTGTCGCATCACTTCCCGATGCCATAGCAACACTGCAGTCGGCATCCTTCATAGCTAAGATATCATTCACTCCATCCCCTGTCATGGCTACCATATGTCCCGCCTGCTGTAACGCCTTAACCAATTGCTGTTTTTGCTTCGGTGTCACTCTTCCAAACACCGTATAACGCTCTGCCGCATCCTTAATCTTTGCTTTGCTGTCTAATGTTGTCGCATCCACATAATTCTCTGCGCCTTCAATACCCGCGCGTCTTGCCACCTCCGAAACGGTTTTCGGATTATCTCCTGAGATAACACGAATGGCTACTCCCTGCTCTTTAAAATAAGAAAATGTCTCTTTGGCATTGGCACGTATTGGATTGGATAACGTAACATAACCCAGTGGCTGTATTCTTTCGTTTTCTTTTTTTGCAAAAAGGAGGACACGATACCCTTTTTCTATATATGGCGTAATTTCTTCTGCAATCCCTGCATATGCCTCTTTCATTACAAATTCCGGTGCTCCTAAAATATATATACCGTCATCAAATTGCATACTACCGTATTTGTGTGCGGATGAAAAAGGTTCCACATGAAGTGGTTTTTTTCTTTGTGCAGAAATACTACTCATTTTTTTCACTGCATCCTGCAAAGCATCCATTGTGGCATTGTGGTCTATCGATGCCATCACATAATCTGCCAATTTTTCCTGCAACTGCACTTTTGTCCACACTGCCATGCCACCTTCTTGCAGCTCATCCACATCTTTTTCCATAACCTGTCTGCGCCACAGGATGTGAGACACTTGCATGCCCGGTTCTGTAATCGTTCCTGTTTTGTCTACGCATAAAACGTCTACACGCGATAGGGTTTCAATACTCTTCATATCATGCAAAAGAACTTTTTTTGTCGCCAACCGTATGGTTCCAAGCGCCAAAGCTACGGTTGCCAGCAAATACAATCCCTCTGGTATCATGCCAATTACAGCTGCCACTGCTGCAGTAACACTGCGGGCCACCGTTTCTTCATTATAGAAATAACTCTGTGCAAACAGGATAATACCAATCGGTATAATGGCAATCCCCACCCACTTTACCAACTGGTTGATGGAGCGAATCATCTCTGATTGTTCCGAACGCTCCATTGCCTTCGCTTCCATGGATAATTTAGAAATGTAAGATTCTGCCCCTACATGCGTCAGTTTTGCATAACACTCACCAGATACAACAAAACTTCCAGACAAAAGAGAAGCCCCTGATTCCTTTTTAATTTCATCAGATTCTCCTGTCAAAAGAGACTCATTTACCATGATTTCCCCCGACACTACCACCGCATCTCCACAAATCTGATCACCGGCACGCAATACAATAACATCATCTTGTACTAGTTCTTCCGATGCCACACGGTTTATCTGTCCATCACGCACAACCATCGCATGTGGTGCATTTAATATGCTCATTTTTTCGAGGGTATGTTTTGCACGAATTTCTTGAAAAATACCAATACAGGTATTTGCAATAATAATCGGTAAAAAAGTCAGATTGCGAAAAGATCCCACCAGACACAGCAGAATCGTTATAATAAGAAAAATAAAGTTAAAATAGGTAAATGTATTGGAGCGTATAATCTCGCCCATTGTAAGCCCGGTTCCCACATCAGCCCGGTTATCTTTCCCCTGACGGATCCTCTCCTGTACTTCCTCTGTGCTCAGTCCCTTTATCCTTATTTCTGCCTCATTATCCTGAGGAAATGTCATCATAAAACGCTACGCTCCTTATTGTCATATTTTACCTTCAGAATATAACATAGGCTCACATTTCGCAATAAAGAAACCATAAAGATTTTCTAAAATTTTTTTCATTATTTTCACTTTCTTTTACATTATTTAGAAGAAACAATCCATAAACTATTGAAATCCGACAAAATAACCTATATATTAGTGAATGGAGCAATTTTCGAGATGAAGTTTGCAGGAAAACGACAGTCATGTCTACCGAAGGAGTAAAACTCTCAGGTGCCAGCCGCGCTGGTGCAACTGTAAATGGATCGACTCTCTGGAGACGCCCGGACAGGATGAGCCGGGGGCCGAAGGTGCAACATGTACATTCTTATGTACAGGAATCTCTCAGGCAAGCGGACAGAGAAGCTATCATATATCTAAATCAGTCATTGTGGATGCATATCCTGTGCAGCCCAATGATATCTGATAGTTCTATCCAATCTCTCCACAAGAATTTTGCATCCCCTATTAAAACGAAAGAGGTATCAAAAATGTGGAATGTAATCAATAACTTTCTTGTAGCCGTGGATGACTTTGTATGGGGTGTTCCCCTCATGGTTCTAATTTTATCCGGTGGTTTATTACTAACGGTTCGCCTTGGTATTTTACAAATCCGTAAGCTTCCCCTTGCATTAAAATGGATGGTTAAAAATGAAGATGACGGTCATGGAGAAATATCTAGTTTCTCAGCACTTTGTACAGCTTTAAGCGCAACCATTGGAACAGGTAACATTGTTGGTGTCGCAACTGCGGTTTGTGCTGGTGGACCTGGAGCACTCTTCTGGATGATTGTTGCCGCCTTCTTTGGTATGGCGACCAAATATTCCGAAGGCTTGCTTGCTGTTAAATATCGCGTGGTAGCCCCGGACGGACATAGTCTTGGCGGACCATTTTACTATATCGAACAGGGCATGGGTAAAAAATGGACCTGGCTTGCCAAGATGTTTGCATTCTTTGGCATGTGCGTTGGACTCTTTGGTATCGGTACCTTCAGTCAGGTAAATGGTATTTCATCTGCTGTTCACAATTTCTTTGATCCAACAGATGCACATACCGTAAAACTTTTTCCTTTCTTAGGGGAATATTCCTGGGCTGTTGTCATTGCCTCTCTGATATTAGCATTCTGCGTAGCTGCTGTTTTAATCGGTGGTGTAAAACGTATTGCAAGTGTCAGCCAGATTATCGTACCTTTTATGGCGGTTATTTATATCGTATTTGTTCTGATCCTTGTGATCTGCAATATTACTGCTGTTCCAGCTGCCTTTAAAACAATTGTTACAGCTGCCTTTACACCAAGAGCCGTCACCGGTGGTGTCGTCGGCAGTATGCTCGTGGCAATGCAAAAAGGTGTTGCCCGTGGTATCTTTTCCAACGAAGCTGGTCTTGGTAGTGCACCAATTGCCGCTGCTGCTGCAAAAACAAAAGAGCCGGTACGCCAGGGACTTGTCAGCATGACTGGTACCTTTATTGATACTATTGTTATTTGTACATTAACCGGACTTTCCATCGTACTGACCGGTGCATGGCAGGTAGAAGGCTTAGAAGGTGTTGCTGTTACCACCTATGCTTTCCAGACGGGATTGCCATTCCCGGCAAAGTTCTGTTCTTTTGTTCTTATGCTTTGCCTTGTCTTCTTTGCTTTCACAACCATTCTTGGATGGGATTATTACAGTGAACGCTGCTTAGAATATCTGACCGGTGGTAATATGAAAGCTGTTAAGGTTTTCCGCTGGATTTATATTTTTGCTGTATTTATTGGACCATACATGACAGTAAGTGCCGTATGGACCATCGCCGATATCTTTAACGGACTGATGGCTCTGCCAAATATGATTGCGCTCTTTGCTTTAAATGGCATTGTTGTTGCTGAGACAAAGGACTTCTTCAAACGTCATAAAAATGGAGAAATCCAATAAATTCATTCCAAATGAAAAAAGGGAGCCGGTAGGACACCACATGTTATGGTGATGCTGCCGACTCCCTTTTCTTATTATTTTTTATTTGATCACTAATTTTCTTGCCATCTTAAGCACACGTGATGCGTTGATTCTCACTTGTTTTTCGCTGACATCGCCCGCTTTGATTCCAGCTAAAAGGTCTTCATAATCTTTCTTTCCACCCGGCATAAAAAGGTCGCCGCCTGCTGCTGCAACATAGCGAGGCTTTGAATTTCTATTTACAGACTGCTTATTCCCTGACATAGAAATAACCCAATCCGTCATAACAATTCCCTCATAAGCATATTCTGAGCGAAGAATATCTTCAATCATGCCTCTGTGCTCTGCCGTGTGTGTACCATTTAAAAGATTGTAAGAAGTCATAAGTGCATGTGGCTGCGCTTCCTTTACACAGATACCAAATCCTTTGAGATAAATCTCGCGCATAGCACGCTCGGAAACATGGCTGTTGTTACAATAACGGTTCAACTCCTTATTGTTCGCTGCGTAATGCTTGATGGTCGTACCACACCCCGGATGCTTCTGTACGCCCTTCGTAATTGCAGCTGCCATCAAACCAGAAATAAGCGGATCTTCAGAATAATACTCAAAGTTTCGTCCACATCGAATGGATCTATGAATATTAAGTGCCGGAGCCAACCACAAATGCACGCCGAACATTTCCATTTCACTGCCGACAATATCCCCATACATTTCTGCCAATTCCGTATTGAAAGATTGCGCAATCGCGGTTCCAATTGGAATTGCCGTACAATACTGGTACTTGACCTCTGTGCCAGATTTTGGCTTTTTCCCACCTCCCATGAAAAGTTTGGTTAAGAAAAGCATCGGTTTTGACATATAATCCAAAAAGCTCTCAGGAATGCCGGACTGACCAACTGCATGCAGTCCCTTCTGATCTTTAAAATATGCTTTTGCCAAGCGCAGTCCCGCAGGACCATCCGCCATCACCAATGTCGGGAAATCTTTTACGTAACTTGTGGACTCACCCGCTGCACCACAGACCTTGGAACTAGCTGCACCAATAATGGATGCCAATCCGCTCTTCTTCGGATCAAATCCGCCGATATTCATAAGTGCCGCATCTTCCACAGATAAAGCTTCTACTTCTGGTAAAATTTCATCTTTTGTGCCTTTGTCATAGAGCACTGTTTTCTTGACAAAAACGTCTTCTGGAATTGCAAATACAGCAACATCTGCCGGGATATTTTCTACATCTTTTGCTTCTGCACGAAGATCTGTAAAACCAGGTGTTCCCAACACATTCTTCGCCTCGCATGTTGTAACTGTTTCCTCTAGCCGAAGCAGAGCAACCGGCTGAGTTTCCTTGCAGTTTGTACCCATACGGACAATATAATTGCCCTTTTCCAGAATATAAGATGCACTTTCTTCCTCATAAGATGCATAATCAGAAAGTTTGAAGCATGCACTGACTTCCTGCTTTTCTCCCGGTGCTAATTCCTTTGTTTTTACAAAACCACACAGATCCTGATATGCCTTATCCAGTTTACCATAAGGAGCGGAAACGTAAATCTGCACAACCTGTTTTCCGGAAAATTTTCCGGTATTTGTCACACATGCTCCGACCGTGATTTCCTCTCCCTCTACACTCACACCAGCCGGTTCTACTGTAAATTCTGTGTAGGAAAGTCCATAACCAAATGGGAACAGTTCTTTTTTATCAAAGGTATCAAAATAGCGATAACCCACGTAAATCCCTTCATGATAGGCCGTATCATCAATATCTGAAAAATCATCCATTGATGCATATGCTTCCCATGCAGCCCATGTAGTTGACAGTTTTCCGGATGGATTCTGCTTTCCAAGCAAAATATCTGCCAACGCAGTTCCAGTATCTACCCCCAACTGTGACAGAACAAGAATATTCTTTACATCCATAACATCAGACAAATCAACAACACCACCGACGTTGAGAACCAGCATAAATTTGTTGTACTGTGCATTCAATGCAAGTATGTCACGCTTTTCACTTGCCGATAAT
>URCQ01000020.1 GCA_900546435.1 uncultured Pseudobutyrivibrio sp.
ACATTTAACCGAGTATTTAAAGAAAGATATAAAATATCACCGAGTGATTATCGGATTCTTACATTGTAAATTAAATCCTACAGATGGTATATGCCATTTGTAGGATTTTTTGTTGCAAAGCATATAGGAATGCTATTGTTTGCTAGAAAATGCAAAATAGTTATGGTATGATATTTTTTATGAAGTAAGAATACAATAAGGAGTATCGATATGAGGCCTAAAAGAAAAAGGCGATTTCTGTGTATTCCGGTAATTCTGTGTGTAATCCTTTTATTTTCTTCGTGTGGCAAGGATACAAGCGCATCAAATGATACCAAGAAATCAAACAGGGATAATGAACCTGTTGTTTTGACTGGGAGTGCCGATGGAACAGTTACCTATGGAAACGAATCCGTTACCATTGATGCGTCACATACACAAAATGGTTATCTGATGATTTCTTATACCGGGCAAAATCCAAAAGTGAAATTGCAAATTACAGGCGCAGATGATATCACATATACATACAATTTACATGGCGATGGGTATGAGACATTTCCCCTTACAGCCGGAAGTGGCACATATCAGATCGGCATATTTGAAAATATAGAGGGAACAAGTTATGCAACACTTTTTACGCAATCCATTGATGCGCAATTGGAGAATGAATTTGATCCTTATCTATATGCGAACCAATATGTGAATTTTAATGCGAATTCAAAAGCTGTAGCAGAAGCAAAAAAAATATCTTCTTCTGCCGGGGATGATTTGGAAGTTATACAAAATGTGTATAATTATATGATTTCAAACTTTACCTATGATTATGATAAAGCAGCCACAGTACAAAGTGGTTATCTTCCGGATGTAGATGAAGTGTTTGAACAAAAGACAGGGATTTGTTTCGATTATGCTGCAGTTATGGCAACAATGCTTCGCTGTGAACGTATTCCAACACGTCTTGAGGTGGGGTATGCCGGAGATATCTATCACGCATGGATCAGTACCTATATCCACGACAAAGGCTGGGTTAACGGTATTATAGAATTTGATGGCAAAGATTGGAAACTTATGGATCCAACCTTTGCATCTACAAGTTCAGATCCAAAGGATTTTGTGACGGAAGCAGATGATTATGTCACGAAATATGTTTATTAGCAGGAGGATTCCTTAATGATGAATAAAAATAACAATTCGATATTGGGAAATATGGAAATAGCGGCATTTTGCGATCAATTATCCATGATAGTTGCAGCTGGTATTTCTCTGTATGAAGGCGTTTCTATTTTGTCGGAAGATGCAGAGGACGAGCAGACGAAAGTAATTTTGTCTGGCATCAATGCATCTCTGGAACAAGGTGTTTCCTTTCACGAAGCACTCAGTACATCTGAAGTTTTCCCAAAATATGTCATTGACATGATTGAGATTGGAGAAACAACAGGTAAATTAGAAGAAGTGTTGAAAGCATTGTCTACATATTATAGAAGAGAAGACAGTATCCGAAATAGCATAAAAAATGCAGTAACATATCCGATAATTATGATTGTACTGATGTTTGTTATTATTTTTGTAATGATTGCAAAAGTCCTTCCTGTATTTCAACAGATTTATGGAGAACTGGGAAGCCAGCTGACCGGTGTTGCCGGTGCTTTTATGCGTTTTTCTATGGTACTGAACCGCTATATGCTTGTCATTGTTTTGCTGTTGGCAGTAGCGGTAGTAGCGCTTGTTTTCTTTGTTAAGTCAAATCATGGGAAAAGGTTTCTGCAGAAAAAAACATACGCCATGGCTTTAGCAACCGGACGCTTTGCAAATTGTATGTCACTTGCAATGAGCAGTGGATTAGATACTGACCAGGGATTATTGTTTGCAGAACAACTCGTCGACAATCCATATATGGAGCAGCGTATTCGTACATGCAGTGATCTGATTGCTTCGGGAAAGAGTTTTGCGGAGGCCATTCTTTCTACACACATTTTTGATAGAGTTTATGTATCTATGATTTCTATTGGATTTCGAACTGGTACTTTGGATGAGGTTATGGCGAAAATTTCAGAGGAATATGAGGATGCAATTGAAAATAGAATTGCAAAATTTATTGCCATTTTGGAACCAACGCTCGTCATTATATTATCCGTTGTCATAGGAATCGTATTGATTTCTTTCCTATTGCCATTGATTGGAATTATGTCAAGTATAGGGTAAGAAGAGAAGATAAAGTGAGGCCAGTTACTACATGAAACAAATTCATTTAAAAAAGCAGGATAAGAAATGGAAAATTTGGGGATCGCTTATCTTTTTCCTTTGCATTCTTGTGTTGTTTGCAGTACTTTCTACACGGGTAAAGACGGCAAATGAGACACAACAGATGGAAATTCTGGAAAAAGCAGTTACAAGAACGATTACCGAATGTTATGCATTAGAAGGTGCGTATCCACCGGATATTGATTATCTGACAGCGCATTACGGACTGACGTATGATGCAGACACATATTTTATTGATTATCAGTATATTGGTTCCAATTTAAGACCAGATGTTACGATTATAAAAAGGAATAGATAGTGTATGATCGACTTAAAGAAAACACAGCAGCATTCGATTGAACAGATTTTTGTACTAATCCTGTTGACATTGTTTGCGGCAGTTGCATTTATTTTAGTTGCCATGGGAGCACGGCAATATCATTCCATTGCCAATCTGATGACAAACAATTATGAAAAAAGAACGATTTCTTCCTATTTGGAAGAAAAAATGAATCAGAATGACGGCAGCGGTACCATACAAATGACAAATGTTGGGGATTCTCCTGCGATTGCACTGGAAGAAGAGGTGAATGGCGCTGTATTTATTACTTATATCTATTGTTACGATGGATTTTTGTATGAGATTACTGTATCGCAGGATACACCAGTGGCCCAGGGGGATGGACAGCAGATTATCGAGATGGAACAGATGTCGGTTCGTTTTCTGCGTGCCAATTTATTAGAATTTTCCATAACCGATCAAAAAAACGATACCTTTCCTGTATATGTATCGTTGCAATCAGATCAGTAAAGGAGTTTAGGATGAAACAATATCAGCATTCCAAATCCGGAATATCACTGCTGGAAATAATGATGAATATATTGTTTTTTGCATTGCTTGCGACACTCTGTATGCAGATTTTTTTCAAAGCATATCAGATTGCAAGAAAAACGACAGATTTACATCAGGCAGTAGAGGTGTGTACATCTATCGCGAATATATGTCAAAGTTCAGCGGATGCATATGATACATTAGTTTCTGTTTATCCGGATGGTATACAAAAAGAAGATGAAGTGCAGCTCTTTTTTAATAAAGCTTTTTTAGCCTGTGAAAAAAAAGATGCCAGTTATTGTGCTACCGTTTCCTTTGTGCAGGATACCTTACCTCAAATACATATTGTATTAAAAGAACAAAACGAAACAGAAGTAATATATGAACTGACAGCTGCTATATATCAGCCTCAAACGATAGGTGCGTTAGGGGGTGTACAGCATGAGTAGCAAAAGAAATAAAACAATCCATATTGGATTTTCTACAATTTTGATGGTATTTACCATGCTTTGTCTGGTGACATTTGCAACTCTTTCTTTGCTTACCGCAAATGCCGATTATCGTCTGAGTAAGAAAGTTGCAGCAAAAACAGAGGATTACTATGAGGCAGATTTATTGGCAAGAGAATATCTGCTGCAGATTGATGAATCATTGGAAGAATTGCACCAAAACTATGCAGGTCAAAAACCATTCTGTCAGGAGGCATTAAAGCGATTGCAGGAGATGCCTCTGCCGCAGGGGATTACGAAAAGTTCTGTCCCGGATGAAAATAGTTATCGTTTTGAGATTGCCATCAATGATGCGCAAACACTATCCGTGGTGTTACAACTGCAGGAACCGCAAAGCGATGCGGATTGTTTTTATACCATCAAACAATGGAAAACGACGGTCATGCGTAGTGAAGAAAATGAGGAAGAAACATTACATTTATTGACAAGATAAAAGGAAAGGGTAAAACGTATATGAATGTTCAAGAAGTGCTCGAAAACATAGCAAAGGAAGAAGCATCAGATATTTTTGTTGTTGCCGGTCGACCTTTAACGTACAAAGTACATGGAAAAATGCACACGTATGAGGAAGAAAAGATGCTTCCGGATTCGTGTCGTGATTTTGTTACAGCAATTTATGCATTGGCGGATCATAGGGATATGACACATTTTGAGACGACAGGAGACGATGATTTTTCATTTGCAATCAAGGGTGTCTCCAGATTTCGTGTGAGTACCTATAAGCAGCGTGGATCCTATTCTGCAGTAATACGAGTTATTACATTTTCACTCCCTAGTTCAGAAGAATTGGGAATACCGGATACCATTATGAATCTTGCCAATATCAACCATGGTATGGTGCTTGTCACAGGACCAGCCGGAGGCGGAAAGTCAACGACGCTGGCATGTCTGATTGATAAAATCAACAGAGAACAGGAAAAACATATTATTACATTGGAAGACCCTTTGGAATTTTTGCATGCTCACAAGAAAAGTATTGTAAGTCAACGAGAGGTCTGTACCGATACGGAAAATTATCTGACGGCACTCAGAGCATCGCTGCGACAGAGCCCGGATGTTATCTTGCTGGGAGAAATGCGTGATTATGATACCATTAATACAGCAATGACAGCTGCAGAGACAGGTCATGTGATTTTTTCCACATTACATACCATAGGAGCAGCAAATACGATTGATCGTATTATTGATGCTTTTCCGGCAAGCCAGCAGCATCAGGTTGCGGTACAGCTTTCGCTTGTGTTACATGCGGTTGTTTCACAGCGTCTGTTGCCGACAGTTGACGGAAGATTAGTTCCGGCATTTGAAATCATGATTTTAACACCGGCAATCCAGAATCTGATTCGAGAAGGTAAGACACATCAGATTGATGGCATGATTTATAATTCGACCAATGAAAGCATGCTTGCAATGGATACGAGTATCCTACGGCTTTATCAGCAAGGACTGATTGATAAAAATACAGCATTAGCAAATGCTTCTAATCCGGAGATGATGAGCAAAAGATTAGGCTAGCTATGCAAGGGGGTGCTTTATGGAACATAAGATCAAAGCGCAAATGTTAGGAATTTTTTCGATGGAATATGATGGAAAGCCTTTGGCATCAGAACGTATGCACAGGGATGGACAGTTTACCAGAATGATGCAGGTGATTTTGCATTTTTCTGAGACAGGTATTTCCAAAGAAAAATTAGAAGAGTACGTTGTTGGTGAGCGCGATATGGGAAATCCGCACACCGCCATACGTGTGATTGTTTATAAAACAAAGAAAAAATTAGAACAACTTGGACTGCAGGGAGAAAACTGGATTTATCAAAAGGATGGTATGTATTATTGGACATCCGATATTACGGTGATAGAAGATGCCAAGGAGTTCGAAAAAAAATATAAAAAAGCACAGGCATACCAGACGCAGTTGTCTTTAGAAGAGCAAAAAGATGCATCAGAGACGTTACTAAAGCTTTATATGGATGCGTTTGAACTATATAAGGGAGACTTTTTATCAGGGTATACGGCGGAAACATGGGTGGCACAGGAGGCAAGACATTACCAGCAGATGTTTCGTGCGTGTGTGGAAACGATTGCGGAGTTGCTTCGAGAGCACAAAGATTGGAAAGCTATGGAAACGCTGGGGATGCGTGCAGCGCAGATAGAACCATATCAGAACTGGGAAGTCTTAAAAATGGAATCGCTTGTCAAGGCGGGACGCTATGACGAGGCGACAGAGTATTATTCAGAAGTTGCGGATGATTATCTCGAAGAATATGGGATTTATCCATCCACAAAAATGTTGCATTTACTGGATTATCATGCGACAGAAATGATTCATACCGATGGCATACTGGAAAACATACAGGAAAAGATGTGCGAAGAGCAGGAGCGGCCGGCAGGTGGATTTTGCTGTAGTTATCCTGTATTTCGTGGATTATATCAATGGGCTTGCAGACGCATGGATCGTACACAACACGTGGTGTATCTGATGCTTTGTTCTCTGGTGGATGAACAAGGAAAAATACTTTCCGATGAAAAAGCGCGGGAGAAACAGATGGAAATGCTCAGAAACAGTATTGGAACTTCTATTCGCCAATGTGATGCATTTATGCAATATAGCCGCTGTCAATATCTGGTACTACTGATTTTAAAAGAAGAAAAAGATGGTGTCCTAGTAGAGAACAGAATCAACCATTCTTTTATGCAAAAGCAAAAAAATGAAAAGAAAAAGTATCATGTGAATTGTCTGTTCACGGAAATTTAGAGAAAAAAGTGATGAAGAGGAACATATTTGGATACAGCAGGAATGATACGATGATTACACATATATGATATGAATAGCGAGATTATAAAAAAGAATGAGAGGGGAACCGGAATGAATAGCAAGAAAGTAAACAGTGTATTAAAAGGTGTGGCTGTTGCTGGAGCTACCATCGGAGGTGTGAGTTCCATTCAGGGCGCTGATGTTGTTATGGCAGCAGAGTTGGAAAGCAATTCTGCAGACAGTATGTCTAGCGATGTGGCATCACAATCAGAAAGCGTAAGCGATAGTGTTAGTGAAAGCACAAATGATAGACCTTCTAATAGAGTAAAACGAGACGTTTTGGCAAAAAGTAAAGCTGAAGAAGCAATGATTGCTACACAGGAGACGGGAATCAATCTTGGTGCTGAAAACGAGATGATGGATACGGAAGAAGATACTGCAAAGAAAGATCCAGCGGAGGAAACAGCAAAAATTGAAGAATCAGTTTCCATACAGAAGAGCACATTATTATCTGACTCAGCAGTAGCAAGTGAGTCATTATCAGTTGAGAATAGTGAAATCGCATCAGCATCACAATCAGCTAGTGCAGTAGATGCTAGTGAAAGTGCATCTATATTAGCTAGTGAAAGTGAATACAGATCTACTAGTAGTATGCTTTCAGAAAGTATGTCCGTTGCTGAGAACATTTATAATTCTACAAAAACGGAATTTGATAATTCTGGATATAGAGATAAATATCTGGAAAAGTTGATTGATCAGATTAACGAACAACAAGCAACATTGCAAAAAGCTTTGGATCAGGCAGTTGCAAATAATCCGAATATATACCTTACGCAAGTTAGATATAATGGGAAAACTTTTTGGCAGTTGGCAAATGATCTTGCTAATACACTTACTCAGTATAAGTATTATCAGGAACAGCAAGTAGATAGAATTGAATATTCAAAATGGAAGCAGGATAGAGGAAGCGGTCAGACTCAAAATTATGTAGAAGTAAAATATCTCGATAAAAACGGTATTTCACATGTGGAGTATTTTGATTATGTCGTTACTGACGCTACAGGGAAAGTGTTAGAAGGGTATAGGAATGATACAGGAACGGTTGATAATTCGAAACTGTTTGCAAAAGATGCGAAAGGAATTGCTGTTTTAAAGAAGACGGTTGATTACTATTTATTGGGTAATCCAGTATTCAAAAATAGTGGAGAAAATAATTCTTATAGCACATATGACGAAAAGGGTAATTTGATCTCGAATCAAAATAATGGTAACTTCAACGTCAAAGGAGATTACTATTTTTCAACAACTTCTTATAAAAGAGGCGAAGATAAATACAGTGATAAAAGAAGCGAGTTTAATTCTGCATCTAATTGGAAAGCAAGCCTAAGTGATTCTATTTCAGATAATCAAGCTACTTCTGAAAAAGCAAGTGAGTCGATTGCAAAACATAGAAGTGAAGAGGCTGAAAGTTTAAGTACAAGTGCAAAATCATCTACAAAAAGAAGTGAATCTTTAAGTGATAGTTTGAGAAAATATGGAAGCTTGTCAGACAGTTTGAACAGCTTGAGTGACAGCGTTAGTGCCTCAAAGAGCACAAGTGAATCAGTAAGCACAAGTGCATCAGTAAGTGCAAGTGAATCAACGAGCACCAGTTTAAGTGCCTCAACAAGTGCAAGTGAATCAACAAGTGCAAGTGAATCAGCAAGTGCAAGTGAGTCAGCAAGTGCAAGTGAATCAGCAAGTGCAAGTGCATCAGTAAGCGCAAGCGAATCAGCAAGCGCAAGCGAATCAGCAAGCGCAAGTGCATCAGCAAGTGCAAGTGAGTCAGCAAGTGCAAGTGAATCAACAAGTGCAAGTGAATCAACAAGTGCAAGTGAATCAGCAAGTGCAAGTGAATCAACAAGCACAAGCGAATCAGCAAGCGCAAGTGAATCAGTAAGCGCAAGCGAGTCAGCAAGTGCAAGCGAGTCAGCAAGTGCAAGTGCCTCAGAAAGCCAAAGTGCCTCAGCAAGCACAAGTGCATCAGTAAGTGCAAGTGCCTCAGAAAGCCAAAGTGCCTCAGCAAGCGCAAGCGAATCAGCAAGTGCAAGTAAATCAACGAGCACAAGCGTAAGTGAATCAATCAGTGAAAGTGCAGCAAGTGCTTCAACGAGTGCAAGTGTTAGCGCAAGTGCAAGTGAATCGGCGAGCACCAGTGTAAGTGAATCAGTTAGCGCAAGTGCAGCAAGTGCCTCTACAAGCGCGAGTGAAAGTGATAGTGAATCAGCAAGTGCATCAACAAGTACAAGTATAAGCACATCAACAAGTACTAGCGTAAGTGAGTCAATCAGTGAAAGCGCAGCAAGTGCATCTACAAGTGCAAGCACAAGTACTAGCCAGAGTGTCTCAGCAAGCACAAGTACTTCTACAAGCACAAGTGAAAGTGTATCAACGAGTATCAGTGATAGTACTTCAACAAGTACAGCAACACAAATTCAGGATGCACAGACGCCAGGAGCACCGGGAGCAGCAGCTGATGAAGCTACAATTGCAACTATGACAACGGTTACGCCGGTTCCGACAGCAGCGGCTAACGTAGCACCGGCTGGAAATGTTACACCTGCAGCAAATGCAAACAACGTTGTAAACATCGCAGATGATAACGTACCATTGGCTGTAAATAATACTGAGGATGAAGTTACCAATATTGAAGATGAAGCAACACCTCTTGCAGCAAATGCAAAACAGGATGAAAAAGTTAAGACCTGGTGGGGATGGATCGTTGCAGCCGTAGCAGCCGTAGCTGGAAAGGGTGTATATGATCATGAACGTAGAAAACCAGCAAAGAACAAAAAAGATGATTCCAAAAAGCAAAAATAATTGCACATGGTAATCTACCATAAAATACTCTATAATATGGGTGACCGCATGCTTGTGGTCACCCATATTCTATAGAAAAGGTGAGTTTTATATTTATGAGAGAAAAAGAGCACATCTTTCTTTATAAATTTATATATATGGCAGGGATTATGCTTGTTTACATGATAGGGAGAAATATACCATTATATGGTATAGATTTATCACATTATCAGGAAGTGACGATTGATGCGCAGACCATTATGGTGCAGTCCTTGACAGGAGATATGAAAAACTGTTCGATTTTTACTTTGGGCTTGTGGCCGTATATGTTATCGTCTATCGTTGTGATGTTAGCGGTAGCTATTTTGTCCTTAGATAAAACAAGAAAGCTTTCTCCGAAAAAGATGAATCTGTGGACATTGGGGATTATGCTTGTGATTTCTATATGTCAGGCATATGGGAAAATGCAGACACTGGTATACCGGACGCAAGGAGAAGCACTCGTAATAACGAAAGCCATTGTGTTTGTTGAAATGATAGTGGGAATGCTCGTTGTTATTTATCTGGGGGATCGAATGACAAAATACGGAATAGGCGGACGTACGAGTATTTTCTTTGTGAACATAATAGAGGGCTTTCTAACCATGCTTTTTAAGACAAGCCCGAGGCAATGGATACTGCCGTTTAGTATTGGCTTGCTGGAAATTGTTATTATGTTGATTCTGGAAAATGCAGAAAAGAGAATTGCTGTACAGAGGGTTTCCATTCACAATATTTATGCAGATAAGAATTATATTGCCTACAAATTGAATCCAATCGGTGTCATGCCTTTGATGTTTTCTTCTGCAATCTTCATGCTGCCCCATATTATATGTACCATGTTACTATACCTGATGCCGGGAAATAGTACGATTCAGTGGATATTAAAAAATATCGTGCTGACGGAAATACCGGGCATATGGGCATATATGGGGGTTGTGTGTCTGCTGACGATTTCGCTTTCTTTTGTTATGCTGTCACCGGGAACAAAAGCAGAGGAACTGATGAAAGCAGGAGACTCTATTCTGGATATCTATGCCGGAAGACAGACGAAGAAATACCTGGTCGGTAATGTTCTTTCTATTTCTGCATTTAGTGCAATCGTCATGTCCTGTTGTATGGGATTGCCGTTATTTTTGCAATTTAAAGGCTATATGGATCCGGCGCTTGTCATGTTTCCATCTTCGCTCATGATGTTATCCGGATTGTGGATTACACTGTACCGTGAAGCGGAAGTTTATCGAAATGCAGATCAATATAGACCTTTATTATAAAATCATAATGAATAATTGGTGGTTGTAATGTTATATTTTATTCCAGCGTGGTATAAAAAGAATAAATGGGTGGAAAACGAGCAGAGATGGTATATACGACGGGAAAAGTCAGAATTTGATGAGACAATCAAGCAGATTACATTGTTTCATCGCAATGTCAAGCTGCCGTATCAGATATTACTTTTGAGCTTTTCACCGAATCTTCGTCATTTTCTGCATCGACAGGGGATGTATCGGGCATCGTATTGGTCCTGTTTTGATGCCATACAACAGATTCATCGTTCTAAAATTGCAATTTTATCTTATAAAGCTATTATGTGGCCACAGGGGGTGGAATTTGTATATTCACCATTTGCCATTGTGGCTTTTTTGCGTGGTCAAAAATACGCTACCATAAACTTTGGTGATGATGGTAATCCGATATCGATTGTGATGTATGAAAATAATGAGATTTGTCGTAAAAATTATTATGATGATCGCGGTTTCATAGGAGCGACTGCCATTTACCAAGATGGAGAGGAAATCTATCGGGATTTTCTGATGGAAAACGGTACATGGAAAATGCGTCTGTTTCAGCAGGATGGTCATGTGGAAATCAATCCAGCAACGCCTGTTTATGATGTTTCCAATCAAGGAGAGACACAAACAAGAACATTTAAAAATTTGTATTATGATGCGATGGATGATGTTATCCGGGAAGTGTTAGATGCATATTTGATGACAAGCCAGCCGGACGACAAATTTTTCGTGGCTGCACATCCACTGCATATGGCTGTTGTGCAGGAGACATTACATCATAGGGAAGTGATTCTTACCTTTTTTGAGCAACGTTATCCGATGGACCAATTGCACAAAATAGAGTCTTTTATTTATAGTGCAGGATATATTATTGCAGATTCCGTACAGACAGAAAACGCCATTTGTAAGAATTTGGCTCAGGTACCACCTCGCATGATGAACATATCACCATATGATACGCGTATCGATTTTGGTATCAGTGCACAGTTGAAGGTACAAAATATATTGCTGCCAATCGACGGAATAGCACAAAATGAATTCGCACAAATATTAGTCGAAGTGGTGTCGTATCTACAGAAAAATAATCTGGCAAGATTGCATTTGTTTTCCAGAAATGGCTCCTGGGGATACGAAGATAAAATCAAAGCAGAAGTATTACAAATACTGACAAAAGCCGGGTATGAGGAAACATGGATTTTTGGTGGCATGGATCAGAACGAGGAGACCTGTACCCAGAGAATATATGTCGATATATGCGTGGATGAGCGGACCATTAGTAAATGTATCAATGAACAACGTGTGATTCTAGATCTGCGCCAAAAAACAGATGTATATGTGTTTATTACAGCGATTAGTAAAGGTGTACCCCGCATCAGTATGAGCGAGGATGAGTATCTGATACATGAAGGAAATGGATATCTGATTGCAGATTATGTGCAAATTCAACCGGCGCTGTCATATTATCTGGATAATTTTGAAAATTGGAATGCAGCACTTGTTGCATGTTATGATATTGGGCAGAAATATACGACAAACGTCTTGTTAGAGTCATGGAGAAAGGTGTTAGGAATTAGTGAATAAGATATATGTGTTGTATTTAGGGGAAGAAGACTGGTCTAAAACACACGATATACCGGAACATATTGAGTTTACGTTTTGTAAGTCAATCCGTTCTTTCCCTGTGGAATTAAAAAAACGTATAGCAGATGTTGTGATTTTAGACCGAAATATTCAAAGAGACGAGCTGGATACATTGTGTTTTTTGACGAGAGGCTATTGTTTGTTTGTGACAGAACGGGTGGATAGGAACGAATCCAGCAATATGTCTTATTTTGAGCGGAAAATGGGTCAGTATCTTTATGCAAAGGATATAGACGTATTTCTTGCCACAGAGGCTTCGAAATTTTATGAACCGCCATATGGAGAAAAATATTCGCCGAATGCGTTGGTTGTGAGTCAGTTTTTTCGAGGAAAAGTTTCCAGTCAGGGGAATTATAATTTACTGCTGGAAGGAGATTTTGGCGAAGAATTTTCTCAGATTGCGTTTTGGAGAAATACGTTACCTTTATTTGCAAATCAGGTCCTTGATTTATATTTAGAATATCGCAAGACAGAAAATGTCGAAATCTGTTTACGTGTCATACAATTTTATAATGGTTCAGCAGATCAAGTGCGCCAGATTTGGGAATTTGATGAGGAAGCTTTAAAAGACGTGGTTACCATTGGAAACCAGGATGAATATGGTCCTTTTTTTGTGTCAATTCTTGCAAAAGGAAAAGGAAGTTTACAGATCATTTCCCTTCATGACAGACACTCCAGACAGGATCGGGGGTATTTTATTCCGGGAGGAAAGCGTTTGACTTCACCGGAAGGAGAAGAACTATTTTCATATTTTGAAAAGGGGGATGGAAAGCCTCCATTTGCCGTGTATTTTTCTGGGTATCGACAGCAGGAAGGTTTTGAGGGCTATTATATGATGCGTAACCTTGGTTGCCCATTTATCCTTTTTACAGATCCAAGGTCGGAAGGCGGCGCCTTTTATGTTGGAAATGAAGCGTATGAGTCACTGATTGTAGATGAAATACGTGAGAAGATGGAGACGCTTGGTTTTACAAAAAAAGATCTTGTTTTATCGGGCGCATCTATGGGAACCTATGGTTCTTTATATTATGGCTCCCAATTAGAGCCGCATGCACTGATTCTGGCAAAGCCTTTAACCAATATGGGAACGGTTGCAAAAAATGAGCGGATTCTTAGAACAGAGGGGTTTGCAACGTCTTTAGACGTACTTATGAAAAATTATGGCTCTATTGACGAGAATGCGATTCAAGCGTTTGATGAGCGTTTGTGGAAACATTTTGTGCAGGCAGACTGGTCTCAGACGAAGTTTATCGTTTCTTACTTATATGAAGATGATTACGATCCGGATGGCTACCGTAATCTGCTCACACACTTGAAATCAGAAGGTGTGCAGGTATATGGAAAAGGAAACCATGGGAGACATACCGACAATAGCTTTGCAGTAATGGAGTGGTTTAAAAGCCAGTATCATAAAGTACTCAAAGAAGATTATCATAGATAGGGGAATCGTAATATGTTACATGATACATGGACAATCCGTTGGCGTGAATATACAGCGGATACCTATACATATGGATCTAAAATAGAATTTCGTGATGATAAAAGTGTTGCTTTTGAAAATAGTTTGATTCCGCCGGCAACAGTAATTCACCGATGGTATTCGAGAACAAATTTTCAAACGAAAAGAATGGAGCCAACGCTGCCATTGATTGATGGAGAGCGTCCGTATGAGATTACTTTGCATGTGGATGTTGCAGATGAAGATAAAAATCCACTCATTATGCGTATTGTTTTTTATGATCGCTATGACAATGAAGCAGAAAGTATCATAGTTCGTGAAAAAAAAGTGATGTTTAAGCCGTCGTTAAAGACATATAGCTATTGTGTGGAATTAATAAGTGGTGGAGAAGTGAATTTCGTTTTCCGTTCGTTACAGATACGGGAAATCTCAAAGGAAGAGTTGGATGAAGAGCAGAACAGAATTGCACAAATTAAGAAAGATTCTTGCAAAGATAAAAGAATGCGAAAAAAGAATAGAAAAATTAAGTGATCATGAGTTGTCAGAAATGACAAAAAAGCTCAAAAAAAGATACCAGAGTGGAGAATCTTTGGATCGGCTTCTTCCAGAGGCATTTGCTGTTATGATTGAGGCAGATGACAGGGTGTTAAAGAAACGACCATATGATGTGCAGGTTCTTGCTGGAATTGCCTTGCATCAGGGGTATATGACAGAAATGAATACAGGAGAGGGAAAGACGCTGGCGGCGACCATGCCATTGTATTTAAATGCGCTCTCTGGAAAGCCATGTATTCTCGTAACAACCAATAGTTACCTGGCAGCACGTGATGGACAGGAGATGGGTGAAGTTTATCAGTTTATGGGACTGACCTGTTCGTATCCGGATGCGGATGAAAAAAAGAAAATGGCAGACGATGAAAGAAAAGCATTCTATCGTGCGGATATCATATATACAACAAATAGTGGTTTGGGATTTGATTATCTGTTTCATAATCTTGTAAAGAAAAAGGAAGACCGTTTTTTGTGTGATCTGAATTATTGCATTATTGATGAAGCAGATGCTGTGCTTTTGGATTCTGCCGTTATGCCGCTTGTTATATCCGGTGTTCCGCGAGTGCAGTCCAATCTTTATCGCGTCTGCGATTTCTTTGTCACATCGTTGACAGAAGATATTGATTATATTGAAGAAGATGGAGCGGTATGGTTGACTCCAAAGGGCGTTCAATATGCAGAGAATTTCTTTGGAATCCAGAATTTTTATGGGAAAGAGAATTTTGAGATCAATCGTCATGTGACACTGGCGTTGCGTGCTCATATGACACTGAAAAACAATAAGGATTATGTTGTTACAGATCATGGTAAAGTGGAACTGTTTGATGGTGCAACAGGTCGATTGATGCATGGGGTCAAGCTTCGTGGAGGACAGCACCAGGCAATCGAAGCAAAAGAAAAAATTGAAATTTCGCAGGAATATCGTACAGTTGCTTCTGTTACTTTTCAGAATCTTTTTATGATGTTTGATAAGATGGCGGGCATGAGTGGAACCATTATGGATGCCAAAGATGAAATGTTTGATGTGTATCAGAAAAAGGTGATTAAAATCCCGTCAAACCGTCCGGTGCAACGTGTGGATCGGCGCGATCTATATTATGTAAATGCAAAACAGCAGTTTTGGGCTGCGGCAGATGATTTGATCAAAATTCATGAAACCGGACAACCGGTCCTAGTTGTGTTGAATTCTGTTTCCGATACAGATCTTTTTTCCAGAATCATGATCGAAAAGAATATTCCACACAATGTGTTGAATGCAAGTAATGCTTTCTGGGAAGCACAGATTATTGCCGGGGCAGGTCAAAAAGGAGCTGTGACCATTGCAACAACGATGGCAGGAAGAGGGACGGATATCAAGCTTGGAAAAGGCGTCAAAGAATTAGGGGGACTTGCCGTACTTGGTATTGGAAGAATGGATAATGTGCGTTCGGAACGACAGGCAAGAGGACGCTCCGGAAGACAAGGAGATCCTGGATTTAGCCAATTTTACGTCAGTTTGGAAGATGATATTGTTGGTGCAGAGGATGACGAAAAAATTCAACGGTATATTGACGAAGAAAGACATATTTCAAAGCATAAAATAAAGAGAATCATTAACCAGAGTCAGAAACTCAAAGTTGAGATGGATGAGATGGGAAGAAAGAAATCCGTGCAATATGATGAAGTGCTGCAGCGTCAAAGAGATCTGATTTATAAAACGCGTGCGCAGTTGTTAGAAGGAGCACGTGTGAAAGAAAACCTTTTATTGGATATTGCCAGGGAAAATATTGTAGACTACTTACATCATCAAGACACAATGGATTTAGCAGAGATCAACCGCTATATTTTGGATAATGTATCGTATGCACTAGATGATGGGTTGAAGGGCGTGTCTCTTTCTGATAAAAAAGCGTTAGAAGTGTATTTGATGAAACGTGTATATGAGGGAATTGCAAAGCAAAAAGCATCCATTTGTCATCCCGATGCGTATGAACAGTTTTTGCGTGAAGCAATCTTAAATGCGGTGGATGAAGGATGGGTAGAACTGATTGATTATCTGGAACAGCTGAAATATGCTGTGGCAGGCAGAGCTTCTGCACAGAGAAATATCATGTTTGAATATCAAAATGAAGCATTTGAGTCGTATTTGGATACGGTAAAAGTGGTAAAAAGAAATATTATAAGAAATGTACTATTGAGTGATGCGACCGTTTTAAAAGACGCACGTCTTAAAATCGTATATCCATAAAATATTTAACTAGGAGAGTATAATGGTATATAACTTTAATTTAGGCATAGGATGGGCAAGCAGTGGAGTAGAATACGCACAAAGCTATCGTGCAAACTTACTTCGTAAAGCTAATATTCCGGCAAAATTTATTTTCACAGATATGTTTCCAAAGGATAACATAGAGCATATGACGAAAAATATCGGATTCTTGGATGAAGAAATTATCTGGCTCTATACATTTTTTACCGATGTTGTGACATCACCGGTTGTGTTTACAAAGGAAGCGTTTGAAAAGACATTACCGGATACAGATTATGACATTACCGGAACAGATGGTATCTGCCGTTATGTGTTTAAAGAAAAAGATTGTTTTTATACAGCCTACATGGCAGATGAAACGAGCGATCTGGTGCATAGGGTAGAAATCGTTTCCCATGGCTGTCTTGTCCGAAAGGATTTTTATACATATTGTAAGACATTTTCTGAATATTTTGCGCCGCTCGATGGACAGGCACATTTATATGGCAGAACTTTTTTCAATGAAGATGGTTCGGTTGCATTTGAAGAAGTGATTGATGACGATCAGGTATTTTATAAATTTAAGGATGAAGTGATTTATTCCAAGGAAGCATTGGTCGGCCTTATGGTGAGACGACTGGAATTAAAAGCAGAAGATGTGGTTTTGATTGACAGGACAACAGGGATTGGCCAGACAATACTGGAAAATTGCGGAGATGCGAAAGTCGGTATTGTGGTTCACGCTGATCATTTCAGCGAAAACGGAACCGATGAAAACAACATTTTATGGAATAATTATTATGAATATGCATTTTCACAGACAGAACACATAGATTTTTATATAACAGCAACAGATGCCCAGAAGAATATATTAGCGGATCAGTTTGCCAAATATTGCAAAAAGACACCGCGCATTGTGACGATTCCGGTTGGAAGTCTGGATACATTAAAGTATCCGCAAGAACCAAGAAAGCGTCATGCGATTGTGACAGCCTCACGTCTTGCAAGTGAAAAACATTGTGATTGGATTGTGGAAGCAATTGCGCTGGCAAGAGAGGAAGTACCGGATATTTCGTTGGATATTTATGGGGTTGGACCAGAGAAAGATAAGATTCAGTCTACCATACAAAGACTTGCATGTGAGGATTGTGTCCGTCTGATGGGACAGCACAATATGGATCAGGTGTATGTGGCATATGAGGCTTATGTGGGAGCATCACAGAGCGAAGGCTTTGGACTAAGCCTGATGGAAGCAATTGGCTCAGGACTGCCGATCATAGGATTTGATGTGCGCTATGGAAATCAGACATTTGTGGATCAGGGACAAAATGGCTATAAGATTGCCATTACAGATGAAATGGATCAAAAAGAAAAGGTTCAGTATCTTGCAAAGGCAATCATTCAATTGTTTACAAAAGATGATGTGAATGCTTTTATAGAACATTCCTATCAAAAAGCGGAAGAATATCTGACCGAGGAGGTGGTAAAGCGATGGATACAGCTGCTAAAATAACATTGCTGTTTGATACATTTTCAGAGCAAAGCCAGAATTTATATAACAGTTTTCGACTTGCAGACCGGAAGTTTCAGGCGGTTGTTATTGAAGATGACGGTTTTTTGCCGGAAGGCATTTTATCCGTCTATGGTGGCTTGGCCGGGTATGATGATATAAAAAGAACAGAAGATAAAAGACCATTGTATTTTAATCAGATTGCAGTGCCAAAGTATTGGCAGATAGAAGGAAATAATACGAGCGCAAGGGTTCTAAACCACGAAAAAGAGGTGGCACGTATTTTTTACGCAGATCCGAAGCAGAAAAGACTGGTACGTGTGGTTGACTGGCTGGATGATCAGGGTGTGGTGCGTCTGAGTGAACATTACAACAAATATGGAGAAATATACTGTCATACGATTTTTAATAAAAAAGGACAGAAGGTTGCAAGAAAGTTCTTTTCCCCGCAGGGAGAGGAAAAAGTGGTTGAAAACTTTGTGACAAATGATTTCATTGTGTCATGGGAAGGAAAAGAAATTGTCCTTCATACAAAGACAGAACTCATTTGTTTTTACCTGCAATGCAAGGGATTAGAACAATCGGCCATCTATTACAACTCTTTGTCGACGCCATTTTTTGCTGCAGAGGAATTGCCGGAAAACGGATATCAGGATATTCTGTTTTGGAACGAACCAATTGGGGAGGAAATCCCGGGAAATATGCAATATATATTGCAACAGCATGCTAAACGATGCAAACAGATTTATGTACAGCGTCAGGATGCGTTCGATAAACTGATGACTCTTGGTGCGTCAGAAAAGATGGTAAAAAAACTGGGCTATGTATATGATTTTGTACGGGAAAACAACCACAAGGCAAAAGCATTAATCTGTACGAACTCCGACCGTATTGCACATATCAATGATATCGTGCAACAGGTTCCGCAAATGCATTTTTCTATTGCTGCATTTACGGAAATGTCCTCAAAACTAATGAGTTTAGGAGATTGTCCAAATGTTTCACTTTATCCGAATGTAAAGCAAAATACGTTGGAGCAATTATTTGAAGATTGTGATTTCTATTTAGACATCAACTATGAAAATGAAATTGCAGATGCAGTTCATCAGGCATTTTTGCAGAATCAGCTTATTGTAGGATTTGATGAAACAAAGCATAACGCTTTATATACGGCAGATACAAATCTGTTTAGTGTGAATGATTATCAGGATATGATAGATGCGCTGAATGCGACCTTGCAAATGCCACAGATTATTGATGAGGCATTGAAAAAACAGAGAAACAGTGCACTTTCAGAGCCGGTTTCCTGTTATGAAAATTTATAAAATAGTAATCAAAGAGAGGTAAAAGATGAAAGCAGAGAACAGAAAAAAAAGAGCATTAACAGTAGCAGGTTATCTATGCCTGACCATTGTCTTATTGGCGGTTATTCCGGTATTTCTTCCGCAGTTTTTTGGATATAGATATACGACATACTTGGTAAGCACAGACACAACAAAACAGGTTTCGGAACCAAAAACATTAGTTTATGTGGAAAATATGGATCATGCAGCATATGAAGCAGGAAATGTCGTTGCAGTGTTTTCAGATAAAACAAAACGGGTAGATGTATATACCGTTGCATCGAATGATGGAAAAGAAGCTCTGACAATGAAATCCGGTGAAAAAGTGCAATATGATAAAGTGGCAGGTCACGTGGCAGCAAAATTGCCACTTGTTGGATTTTTAGGTCAGATTTGTTTCTCTATGGTAGGGATGATCGCATTGGTTATCATTTTTGCTATGGCAATCGCATGCCTTACTTATGGAAACAAAATTGCAAAAGAAATGAACGATAACGAATAAAACAGACACCAAGGAGAATAATTATGCCAGTATTTGACTTTGCAGATAAACCCCAGGAAGAAAATAAAAGTGCATGTACGTACCATGTTTTTGCATCAAATGAGTCTTTTTCTGATGCACAACATCCGATTTTGATTTTGGATCACACCAAAAGGGAATGGAAGCACCATGCCAACGGAACGTTTCTGAATCCAAACACGCGCACGGCATTTGCCTTTGAAGAGGAAGATGGTGTTGTGAATGCAGATATTCTGTGTGTGGATTCCCGTTTTGTGAGTCTTTTGAAATGGTTAGGGGAGAATCATATCCAGGTACAGCTATCAGGAACGCATACAACACAGGGGTATGCGGTGTATCGTATCCGGGAAATTGCATCCGGAACAGGAACCAAATTATCTGCAGAGGATGGCTTTTTGCAATATATGATGGAACGTCTTTTTGCCAGTAGTGCACCGGAGAATGTGGAAGAAGAGGATGCAACGGATGAGTCAGGGGATGATATGAAGCTGACGAGCCTCCAAAGCATTACGGATTTCATGACTTGTGCAGGGAAAACATTGCCAGACCATATCCGTTTGTGGGCGAGAAGAAATCTTGCGGTGGCAAAATCACATGAGGTTTCTCCGGAAGAGCGCCGTCATGCACAGCGAGCACTGTCCATCATGATGAATATTCAATGGAAAAATCAATATTTCGAGGCAATCGATCCGGTGAAGGCAAGAAAAATTCTGGATGAAGAATTATATGGTATGGAACGTGTGAAACAAAGAATTATTGAGACAATCATTCAAATCAATCGCACGCATACATTGCCGGCATATGGTCTTCTTTTGATCGGACCGGCGGGGACCGGAAAATCACAGATTGCGTATGCCGTGGCACGTATTCTTCGTATGCCTTGGACGACGCTTGATATGTCATCGATCAATGATCCGGAACAATTGACAGGAAGTTCGAGAATCTATGCGAACGCAAAACCGGGAATTATCATGGATGCATTTTCGATGGCAGGGGAGTCAAATCTTGTTTTTATTATCAACGAATTAGATAAAGCTGCCTCTGGAAAAGGAAATGGAAATCCAGCAGATGTTCTCTTAACCCTGTTGGATAACCTTGGATTTACAGATAATTACATGGAATGTATGATTCCGACAAATGGTGTTTATCCGATTGCAACAGCAAATGACCGGGAACAGATTAGTGCACCACTCATGTCACGATTTGCAGTGATCGAGATACCGGATTATACAGATGAAGAGAAAAAAATCATTTTCTCTAGATTTGCGTTGCCAAAGGTACTCAAACGTATTGGTATGACGGCAGAAGAATGTGTTTTGACAGAGGATGGATTAGAGCAGGTTATTCAGTTATATGCAAACACTTCAGGAATACGTGATTTAGAACAGGCAGCAGAACATATTGCAGCGAACGCCTTATATCAGATTGAAGTCGATCATAAAAAGCAGGTCGTATTTGATGCGGATATGATCGAAAAATTATTGAGTTAGGATTTTGTATATACATACTGGAAAAATATGATAAAATAAGTATATATTGTTAGAGATGCACAAAGGAGAAGTTCTATGAAAATCAAAAAAATCGGTACAAAGATGTTAGCTGTCATTCTGCCAATTGTTATTCTGGCTATGATACTTTTGACAACAATTAGTGGGTTATCGAGTCGGGATATCATCAATAACCAGATTGCAAGCAGGATGCAGGCAGAATTATCGTCACAGAGTGGAGAAATGGAGCAGGATTTGCATACAGTATCTGCTATGGCACAGGCAATATCTCGTGTGGTATCCACTACATATCAGACAACTTCTATGGAGACCTACGAAAAAATGCTTGGTGAGCTGATTCAGGATAATGATATGGTGTCTGGAAGTGGGCTCTGGTTTGAGCCATATGCATATCAGTCTGATGCAGAATATATGGGACCATATGTATATAAAGATGGAAATGCATTAGTTACAACTTATGATTATAGCAATGCAGAATATGATTATTTTGCGCAAGAGTATTATACATTGGCTAAAAAATCAGACGGACCGATTTTTACAGACCCATACTATGATGAGACATCGGATAGTATTATGTCGACTTGTGCGATGCCAATTTTAGTAAATGGAAAATACATAGGATGTGTGACGGTAGACATTCAGCTGAATGCAATTACAACCATGGTAGAAAACATTCAAGTAGGAAAAGCAGGAAAAGGCATGCTTTTGACGGCAGACGGTGTTTATATTGGTGGTGTTGATGAACAGAAGATTCAAAATGCTGTTGTGATTACAGAGGATGAGGAAGCACCTGCACTTGCAAAAGCTGCCCAGACAATATTGTCTGGAGATCATGGAACGACAAGCTATGAGAGCAATAAGGGGCGAATCAATCTTTATTATTCTCGTGTGCAGGCAACAAACTGGATTTTGATTATTACAATGCCGAATTCTGAATTGACAGAGCCGATTTTACAATTACTTACAAGCCTTTTACTGATTTGTATTATTGCATTAATCATTGTTACAGTTGTTATTATTTTAAACGTTCGTTCTATTTCAAAAGGTTTGAATCGCGTGAAAGAATTTGCAGGTTCCCTGGCAGAAGGTGATTTTTCAGTTGAACCATTACAGGTCAAAACGCAGGACGAACTTGGTGTTATGGGGCATTCTTTAAATGCGATGTATGTCAGTAATAAGCAGGTTATCTGTAATATCGCAGAGCATGCAACGGATATTGATGACGCAAGTACAAAGCTACATGATGCGGCATTAGAATTATCAGATAATTTTGCTGAGATTAGAAAAAATATCGAAGAAGTAAATAATGCAATGATGACGACAAGTGCTGCGACACAGCAGGTAAATGCATCTACAGAAGAAGTATTATCAAATGTAAATCTTCTTACAGAAGAAACACAAAAAAGCACAGCAATGGCACAGGAAATCAGAGGACGAGCCAGAGAGGTGGAAGAAAATAGCAACAAATCATTCGCATCTGCAACGACATTGGCAAAACAGTTTGAAGAGCATTTGGAAGAAAGTATTGAAAATGCAAAAGTTGTCAGCAGTATAGAAGAATTGGCTAATGTAATTTCCGAAATTGCAGAACAAATCAATCTGCTATCGTTAAATGCTTCGATTGAAGCAGCACGTGCCGGTGAGGCAGGAAAAGGTTTTGCCGTGGTTGCATCAGAGATAGGTTCTTTAGCAACGAATACAGCAGAGGCTGTTGGTCAGATTCAGAATACGATTTCAAAGGTTCAGGCAGCGTTTGATGATTTGAAAAATGATGCTCAGAACATGCTAGGTTTTGTCGTAAATGATGTCACGCCGGATTACAGCAATTTTGTAGAAGTAGCAAAGCAATATGGAGAAGATGCTCAGTCTATTGAAAATACAGCAAAAAATATCTCTAATATGTCAGATAATATTAAACAAATCATGCAGGAAGTGACAGCAGCAATACAAAGTATTACTGAAGCAACCCAGGATACAACAGAAATCAGTGGAAGCATGACGGATAAAGTGGGTGTGGTTGCAGAACATGTAGACAATGTTTCAGAAATGGCAGAAAAAGAAGATATCATTGCTAGACAACTGACGGGTGTTGTTGCCCGATTTAAATTAGAAGATAAAGAACGCGGAGAACAGGCAGATGAGTGAACAGGAACACAAAGTCCTGAAAGAAGAGAGAAATCGTAGAAAACGCATACAACATATTCGGACAGGAATTATTACGGTTATTTCCGCCTGGATTGTGTTGTCCATTGTGATTACCTGTATTCTTTGCGCAAAGGTTATTTCGTTACAAAAGCAGATTAATATCATGACGGGAGAATATGATTCTTCAACAGCTGTGGTATCCCAGGTGAATCAGAGCGCTGGTGATACAGACAGCGTTCAGTTAACACAAAATACAATGGACAAAGAAAATTTAGCAACAGCGGAAGATTTACATAAGGTATATCTGACATTTGATGATGGACCAAGTGAAAATACAAACGCTATTCTGGATATTTTGGATGATTATGGCATCAAAGCGACTTTTTTTGTGACAGGCAAAGAAGATGAGGCGTCAAAAGCTGCATATCAGCGAATTGTTGCAGAAGGGCATACGATTGCAATGCATTCGTTCTCACACAAATATAGTGAAATATATGCATCCAAAGAAGCATTTCAAGAAGATTTTGAACGCATTCAGAATCTGATTTATGACACGACAGGTGTGGAATGTCACTACTACAGATTTCCGGGAGGAAGCAGCAATAAAGTCAGCGATACTGATATGTCGGAATTTATTAGCTATTTGAATGAACAGGGAATTACATACTATGATTGGAACGTTTCGAGTGGAGACGCAACATCAAGGGCATTTACTGCAGATGAATTAGTTGAAAATGTTATGTCGGATGTGGTAAAATACAAAACGTCGGTTGTTTTATTACACGATGCAACAGTTAAGACAACAACGGTACAAGCGCTGCCGGCAATGATTGAGGCTTTACAACAGGCTGGAGCGATGATTTTACCGATTGATGAGGATACAACAGTGATACAACATGTCAGTATCCAACAATAAGATACGGAGGAATGAAGATGGGATTTTTTAAGGATTTTAAGGATGACTTTTCAGAGGCAGTCAATGATCTTGTTCCTGGAGCAGATGAATTAGATACAGAAGATACTGCAACAGATACATTGGATGAAGAGATTGATGTACAATCTGAATTGTCAAAATTAGACGGCCTGTTGGAGCAGGTGACAAAGAGAGTGGATGGCACGGCAGAAGAGGCTAAGCCAGAAGAAGTAAAACGAGAAAACACAGTGGAGGATACAATAACAATGGAAACAAGAGAAGTAGTGAATGAACCAGTTCGTGAGGCAGCACCAGCAATGCAGGTAACACCAAATCCTGTTGTAGCACCAACAGCACCTGTAGATGACGAGACAGCAATTATTACAGCTGGCATGACAATCAGAGGTGATATCGAATCTACTGGATCTGTGGATGTAAAGGGTGGAATTGAAGGAAACATTACTTGTAATGGTAAGTTAGTTGTTACTGGTGTGGTTCATGGAAACAGTACATCTTCTGAATTCTTTGCAGATTCTGCAAAGATTGAAGGTGAAGTAAATACCTCTGGTACAGCAAAAATTGGTGTTGGTTCTGTTATCATTGGAAATATTACAGCAACATCTGCTGTTATTGCAGGAGCTGTAAAGGGTGATATTGATGTACAGGGACCAGTTGTTGTAGATACTTCTGCAGTTGTTATGGGTAACATTAAGTCACGTTCTGTGCAGATTAACAATGGTGCGGTTATTGAAGGTTTCTGTTCACAGTGCTATGCAGATGTGGATGTTGAAGGTTTGTTCGCATAAAAGAAGGTAGAACGATGAAGAGAGTTTTATTAAAATTAAGTGGCGAAGCGTTAGCCGGAGAAAAAAAGACAGGATTTGATGAGGCAACATGTATTCAGGTTGCAAATCAGGTAAAGCAGTTGGTAGATGCTGGTACACAAGTTGGTATTGTGATTGGCGGAGGTAATTTCTGGAGAGGACGTACTTCTGAGACAATCGATCGTACAAAGGCAGATCAGATTGGAATGCTTGCAACGATTATGAATTGCATTTATGTCTCTGAGATTTTCCGTTATGTTGGTATGGATACAGAGGTGTTGACACCGTTTACCTGTGGTGCATTTACTACATTGTTTTCAAAGGATGCTGCAAACCGTTGTTTTGCGGAGGGAAAAGTAGCTTTCTTTGCAGGTGGTACCGGTCATCCATATTTTTCGACAGATACAGCAACCGTACTTCGTGCAATCGAAATAGAAGCAGAAGTGATTTTACTTGCAAAAGCAGTGGATGGTGTATATGACAGTGATCCTAAGACCAATCCAGATGCAAAACGTTATGATGTTTTACCAATCCAGACCGTAATTGATCAGAAATTGGCGGTTGTGGATTTGACGGCATCGATTATGTGTATGGAAAATAAAATGCCAATGTATGTTTTCGCATTACAAGAAGAAAATAGTATCGTAAAGGCAATTTCAGGAGAATTTAACGGCACAAAAGTGACGGTATAATGGAGGAAAAGATGGACGAAAAATTAAAAGTATTTGAAGACAAGATGCAAAAATCTTACAACAATTTGCTTGAGGAATATACAACCATTCGTGCCGGAAGAGCAAATCCGCATGTTTTGGATAAGATCGTTGTTGATTATTACGGTGCACCAACACCATTACAGCAGGTGGCAAATATCAGTGTTCCAGAAGCACGTATGATTCAGATTCAGCCATGGGAGATGTCTTTGTTAAAAGATATCGAAAAAGCTATCCTGGTTTCTGATTTGGGATTAAATCCAACAAACGACGGTAAAGTGATTCGTCTGGTGTTCCCGGAATTGACAGAAGAACGTCGTAAAGAATTGGCAAAAGAAGTAAAAAAACACGGCGAAAATGCAAAAGTTGCAATTCGTAATATTCGTCGAGATGCAAATGATTCTTTCAAGAAATATGGAAAAGAGGCAGATGTATCTGAGGATGAAGTAAAAGAATTAGAAAATGAAGCACAGAAACTTACAGATAAGTATATTGCTGAAATAGACAAAGCCATTGAGACAAAGACACAGGAAATCTTAACGGTATAGTCTTAGGATAAAAGGGGACACTCGCGTAAGTGTCCTTTTTTTACAAGTAGAAAGGAGAATGTATGAGTGTTCCAAGACATGTTGCAATCATCTTAGATGGAAATGGAAGATGGGCAAAAGCAAAAGGATTACCGAGAACAGCAGGACATACAGCAGGCGCAAAAAATGTAGAAGTTGTCTGCGAGGAAGCATACAATATGGGCATCGAATATTTGACATTGTATGCGTTTTCTACAGAAAATTGGAATCGTTCAAAGGAAGAAGTTTCCGCATTGATGAACCTGCTGAATCAATACTTAAAGAACTGTCTGAAGACAGCGAAAAAAAATAATATGCGTATACGCGTGATTGGCGATATATCCAAATTGGACGAGTCAATGCAGGAAAAAATTAAAGTGTTGGAAACAGAGTCTGCGGATTATACTGGTCTGAATCTGACGATTGCTATCAACTATGGCAGCAGAGATGAGATTGTAAGAGGTATCAAACGTATGCAGCATGATATTG
This sequence comes from uncultured Pseudobutyrivibrio sp., assembly GCA_900546435.1. Classification (GTDB taxonomy): domain Bacteria; phylum Bacillota; class Clostridia; order Lachnospirales; family Lachnospiraceae; genus Pararoseburia. Next base: position 26,890 of record URCQ01000020.1, read on the forward strand.
CAACAGAACAGCTGCAGGTGGATGATATTTCAGAAGAGACATTTAGCAGATATCTGGATACAGCAGAATTGCCAGATCCTGACTTGATGATTCGTACCAGCGGAGAACAGCGCTTGTCTAATTATTTGTTGTGGCAGTTAGCCTATGCAGAGTTTTATTTTACCCCGGTTGCCTGGCCGGATTTCCATGGAGAAGAACTAAGAAAAGCTGTGGAAGCATATGAAAATAGAGATCGAAGATACGGAAAGGTTTAAGAGGTTTTACTATGTTTAAGACAAGATTAATCAGTGGTATTGTACTGGTTGCAATTGCATTGGTGGTAATTATTACCGGTGGAAATGTATTACTTTCAGTAATGGGAATCATTTCTTTGATTGGTATGTTTGAATTATACCGGGTATTTCAGATAGAAAAATCAGCAGCGGGCATCGTTGGTTATGTGGCAGCCATTGTTTTTTATCTGAATTTGTATTTCGGATTTATAACAGATGCTATGGTATTACCATTGTTATTTATGATAGTGTTGTTGGCTGTCTATGTATTTTCTTATCCAAAGTATAAAGCAGATCAAATTATGGCATGCTTTTTTGCCTTATTTTATGTGGCATTCATGTTATCCTTTATTTATCAGACAAGAATGCTTGATGGTGGAAAGTACTTAGTATGGTTGATTTTCCTTTGTTCCTGGGGAAGCGATACCTGTGCCTATTGCGTTGGCATGTTGATTGGAAAACATAAAATGTCACCAATACTGAGTCCGAAAAAGTCAATCGAAGGTGCGGTAGGTGGTGTTGTAGGTGCTGCACTTTTGACTGCATTATATGTTTCCATTTTCCGCAGTCAGCTAGACATTACCATGACAGAAGTTTGGATTTTAGCAGGGGTGAGTGCCATTGGTGCACTGATTTCTATGGTGGGTGACTTGGCAGCATCTGCAATCAAACGTAATTATGACATTAAAGACTATGGAAAATTAATTCCAGGACATGGTGGTATCTTAGATCGTTTTGACAGCGTTATTATTACAGCACCAATTATTTTCTTTTTGGCATCCAGAGTATTGTAGGAGAGTAGCATATGAAAAAAATAGCAATTCTTGGTTCCACAGGATCTATTGGAACACAGACACTTGATATTGTTGATCAGAATCCTGAAGATTTACAGGTAGTTGCCTTAGCGGCGGGAAGTAATATTACACTTTTAGAGCAGCAGGCAAGAAAATATAAGCCGGTTTTCGTAGCCGTATGGGATGAAATGCGTGCGAACGAGCTAAAGCAGAAATTGGCAGATACGCAGATTACGGTTGCAAGTGGCATGGATGGTCTGCTTGCTGTAGCAACGATTCCAGAATCAGAAATTCTTGTGACTGCAATTGTGGGTATGCTTGGTATTCGTCCGACCATTGCCGCGATAGAAGCAGGAAAAGATATTGCACTTGCGAATAAAGAGACTATGGTTACGGCAGGTCATATTATCATTCCATTGGCAAAAAAATGTGGTGTTTCGATTTTACCGGTAGATAGTGAACACAGTGCAATTTTCCAGTCCTTAAATGGTGAACGTCAGAATAAGATAAAAAAGATTCTATTGACAGCATCGGGAGGTCCGTTCCGTGGAAAAACATACGAAGCGTTGGAAAAGGTAACACTTGAAGATGCCTTGAAACATCCAAATTGGAGCATGGGAAGAAAAATTACAATTGATTCTGCAACCATGGTCAATAAAGGATTAGAAGTGATGGAAGCAAAATGGCTTTTTGATGTAAAACCATCACAGATCGAAGTTGTTGTGCATCCACAGAGTATTTTGCATTCGGCAGTTATGTTTGAAGATGGCGCAGTAATCGGTCAAATGGGAACACCAGACATGCGCTTACCAATTTTGTATGCATTATTTTATCCAGAACGTCGTATGCTTTATGCAGAGGAATTAGATCTTTTTGCCATTGGCAATCTGACCTTTGAAAGACCGGATCGTGAGACATTTTATGGACTATCTTTAGCATATGATGCACTGGATGCAGGTGGCAATGTACCGACGGTATACAATGCAGCCAATGAGCGTGCTGTTGCAAAATTTTTAGATGGAAAGATTTCATTTGTACAAATTCCGGAAATTATTGCAAGCAGTATGGAAGAAGTCTATTACAAAGAAAATCCAACATTGGAAGAGATTTTAGATACAGAAGCAACAACATATGAATATATAGAGAGTCGGTGGTAAATTGAGTATTATTCTTGCAATTATCATTTTTAGTTTTATTATTATATTTCATGAACTGGGACACTTTTTAGTTGCAAAAAAGTGCGATGTTAAGGTGAATGAATTTTGTCTGGGATTAGGACCTACGCTTTTACATTTTACCAAAGGAGAAACAACATATTCTTTGAAATTGTTTCCGTTCGGTGGCGCTTGTATGATGGAAGGCGAGGATGAAGAAAGCAAGGACGACCGCGCTTTTCATCATAAGCCTCTTTTGCAGCGTATTGCTATTGTTGCGGCGGGACCGCTGTTTAATTTTATTTTAGCCTATGTGCTGTCTGTATTTTTGATAGGCGCGATGGGATATGATGTACCAACGATCGCTGGTGTGATGGAAGGGTCTTCCGCAGAGGAAGAAGGTCTTGCGGCAGGAGATACGATTATCGCATTGAATCATTATCGCGTTCACTTTTATCAGGAAATCAGTGTTTATTCTTTCTTTCATCCGGGTGAAACAATGGATGTGACCTATGAAAGAGATGGAAAGGAATACACAGCACAGATTACACCAAAGTATAGTGAAGAAGCGGGGCGTTATCTCTTGGGATTGCAAGGGGATTATACGCGTATTCGTGGAAATGTACCAACAACACTTGCTTATGGATTTTATGAGATGAAATATCAGGTTTATGCCACTTTTCAGAGCTTGAAAATGCTTGTGACAGGGCAATTATCGGTAAATGATATGTCAGGTCCTGTTGGTATCGCCAAAACAATTGGTGATACGTATGATGAATCGTTAAGCTCAGGAGCTTTTTATGTAGCAATGAATATGATAAACATTGCTATCTTATTGTCTGCAAACCTTGGTGTCATGAATTTGTTACCAATACCTGCGCTGGATGGAGGAAGACTTTTGTTCTTTTTCGTGGAAGCAATACGGGGCAGAAAAATGAATGAAGAAATCGAAGGAAGAATTCATTTGGTTGGTTTTATGCTGCTTATGATTTTGATGGTGGTTGTTATGTTTAATGATATTCAGAAATTGTTCGTATAGGAGGAGTTTTGATGGAACGTAAGATAACAAAAGAAATAAAAATTGGAGATCGTGTGATTGGTGGCGGACATCCAATTCTAATCCAATCTATGACGAATACAAAAACGGAAGACGTAGAGGCAACCGTAGCGCAGATCAGACAGCTAGCAAAGGCGGGATGTGATATTATCCGCTGCGCAGTTCCAACAATGGAGGCAGCCGAGGCGCTTCGCGAAATAAAAAAACAGGTAGAAATACCAGTGGTTGCAGATATCCATTTTGATTATCGACTTGCGATTGCAGCGATGGAAAATGGCGCGGATAAGATTCGCATCAACCCTGGTAATATCGGTTCTATGGAACGCATCAAAGCTGTGGTAGATGTAGCAAAAGAGCGTAACATACCAATTCGTGTCGGTGTGAATAGTGGCTCTTTGGAAAAAGAACTGGTAGAAAAATACCATGGTGTAACCGCCGAGGGTATAGTAGAAAGTGCGCTTGATAAGGTTCATATCATTGAAAATCTGGGATATGATAATCTGGTAATCAGCATTAAGTCATCGGATGTTTTAATGTGTGTAAAAGCACATGAACTTATTTCTACACAGACAAACTATCCACTACATGTAGGAATTACAGAGTCCGGAACGCTTACGAGTGGTAATATCAAATCATCCATTGGTCTGGGCTTGATTTTACATCAAGGCATTGGAGATACCATTCGTGTGTCGTTGACAGGAGATCCATTAGAAGAAATCAAATCAGCAAAATTGATTCTTCGTACACTTGGCTTACGTCAGGGTGGTATTGAGGTGGTCTCATGTCCAACGTGTGGACGGACACAGATTGATTTGATAGGTCTTGCAAACCGTGTAGAGAATCTTGTGGCAGAATATCCGCTAGATATCAAAGTGGCTGTTATGGGATGTGTTGTCAATGGACCAGGGGAAGCAAAGGAGGCAGATCTTGGCATCGCAGGAGGTATCGGAGAAGGACTCTTAATTAAGCATGGAGAAGTAGTGAAAAAGATGCCGGAAGATGAATTGCTTATGGCATTAAAATACGAATTAGATCATTGGGGGGAGTAACATCCCCTTTGGTTGGAGTGAAGCAGATTGAATAAAAGTTTTCAGGAAGTATTTCCATCATTACAATTAGATAAAGATTTGATGCAGATGATGCAGGACTCAGTGATTCAGAAGGTAAGTACAAATCGGGACAGAAGTGCCATTCGTATTTACCTTCATTGTGCTTCCTTAGTTCCGAAACGACGTATCTGGAAAATGGAACAGCAAATCAAAAAACAGTGTTTTGCAAAGGAGAATGTCAGCATACATATTATAGAGTCCTTTTCTCTTTCATCGTTGTATACACCGCAAAAGCTGTATGATATTTATAAAGATAGTATCTTAGAGGAAATCAATGCCTATAGTGCACTGTTGTTTGGCGTATTTAAAAAAGGTGATTTGGAGTTTACAGAGGATCATCTGCTTGTGACTTTAGAAGATACGGTTATTGCGCATGGATATGAAGAAGAGTTACATGATATTTTGGATAAAATATTTTGTGAACGTTGTGGACAAAATTTAATCATTCATTTTGCCTACAAAGAGCCGGTAGAAAGTAAATATCGTGAGAATTCACAGATTTTAATCGACAATCAGATCGCTGAGATTACGAGACAAAATCGGATGCGGCAGCAGCAGAAGGAACTGTTAAATGCTGAGGAAAATGAGCAGGATCAGAGTGCAGGAAAAAGTGCAGCTGGTATCGGAAAAGATGGGGGAGCCGACAAAAAGGGCTTCCAAAAAGTTGGTGCCAGACGTGGTGGCTTTGCAGCGAAAAGATCCAGCAATCCAGATGTTATATATGGACGAGAATTTGAAGATGAACCGATTCCAATTCAGGAAATCTCTGGTGAAATTGGAGAAGTTACCATACGTGGTCAGATTATCAGTTTTGATTCGAGAGAGATACGAAACGAACGCACGATTTTGATGTTTGCGATCACTGATTTTACAGATACGATTGTCAGTAAAATCTTTGTCGCAAATGACCAGGTAGATGAAGTGTGTCAGGGAATAAAAAAAGGTGCTTTTATCAAATTAAAAGGAGCACCGATGATTGATAAATTTGATCATGACCTGACCATGAGTTCAGTGTTTGGTATTATGCGTATTCCAGATTTTACGACATCGCGCAGTGATCATGCACCAGACAAACGTGTGGAACTGCATTGTCATACGAAGATGAGCGATATGGATGGTGTTTCAGATGTAAAGGATATTATCAAAAGAGCTGCAAGCTGGGGACATCAGGCAATTGCGATTACCGATCACGGGGCTGTGCAGGCTTTCCCGGAGGCAGATCATGCACTTCATGATTTGGATTCTGATTTTAAAGTTATTTATGGATGCGAGATTTATCTGGTTGATGATACAAAAGGGATTGTGACAGATTCTAAAAATCAGAGTCTGGATGGTACGTATGTGGTCTTTGATTTGGAGACCACTGGTTTTCATGCAAAAAAGAATAACATTATCGAAATCGGCGCTGTAAAAGTAGTGGATGGAAAGATTACGGAACGTTTTTCTGAATTTGTCAATCCGAAAGAACCGATTCCTTTTAGAATTACAGAACTGACCAGTATACATGATGAGGATGTGATTGGTGCAGAAGATATCACAAAAATTTTGCCTCGTTTTATGGATTTTTGTGAAGGTGCTGTTATGGTGGCTCATAATGCAGATTTTGATATGAGCTTTATCAAAGCCAATTGTGAACGTCTGGGACTGCCGTGTGATTTTACCTATGTAGATACGGTTGCGATGGCACGCTATTTATTGCCATCGTTGAGCAAATTCAAACTGGATAATGTTGCAAAAGCAGTTGGGGTATCTTTGGAACATCATCATCGTGCGGTGGATGATGCGGGCTGTACAGCAGAAATTTATGTTAAGTTTCTGGAGATGCTAAAAGAACGAGGCTTTGAAACACTGGATGATGTTAACCAGGATGGTATGGCATCGGATGAAATGATACGAAAGATGCCATCTTACCATTGTATTGTGTTGGCAAAAAATGATATTGGCCGTATCAATCTATATCGTCTGGTGTCAATGTCACATCTACAGTATTATTATCGGCGACCAAAGATCCCAAAAAGTCAGTTGCAGAAATATAGAGAAGGTCTTATTATCGGCTCAGCATGTGAAGCAGGTGAATTGTATCGGGCAATCTTAAATAGCAGACCGGAAGAAGAGATTAGCCGAATTGCGCAGTTCTACGACTATCTGGAAATTCAGCCGATTGGAAACAATGCATTTATGCTTCGAAAAGATGATGGTATTATTAAGTCAGAAGAAGATTTGCGCAATATCAACAGGCAGATTGTTGCACTGGGAGAAATTTTTCAAAAACCGGTGGTGGCAACGTGCGATGTGCATTTCTTAGATCCACAGGACGAAGTATATCGACGGATTATTATGGCAGGCAAAGGATTTTCTGATGCAGATGATCAGGCACCACTGTTCTTGCGTACAACGGAAGAAATGCTGGAAGAATTTTCTTATCTGGGAAGCACAAAAGCCGAAGAGGTTGTTATTACAAATACCAATCTGGTCGCAGATATGTGTGAACCGATTGCACCGGTGCGTCCGGACAAGTGCCCACCGGTTATTGAAAATTCAGATGGTTTGCTGCGAAAAATCTGTTATGACAAAGCACATGCGGTCTATGGGGAACAGTTGCCACATGTTGTGGAAGAACGATTGGAACGTGAACTAAAATCCATTATTGGAAATGGTTATGCCGTGATGTATATCATCGCACAAAAACTGGTGTGGAAATCAAATGAAGATGGTTATCTGGTAGGATCACGTGGTTCTGTAGGATCTTCTTTTGCAGCAACGATGGCAGGTATTACGGAAGTAAATCCATTGAGTCCACATTATATTTGTGAATATTGTCATTTTGTTGATTTTGATTCGGAAGAGGTAAAGGCATTTTCCGGACGAGCCGGATGTGATATGCCGGATCGGAAATGTCCTGTCTGCGGAAAGGATTTGAAGAAAGAAGGATTTGATATTCCGTTTGAGACTTTCCTGGGATTTAAAGGAAATAAGGAACCGGATATTGATTTGAACTTTTCTGGAGATTATCAGAGTAAGGCTCATAAATATACGGAAGTTATCTTTGGGGAAGGACAGACATTTAAGGCAGGAACCATTGGTACATTAGCAGATAAGACTGCATTTGGTTACATCAAGAATTATTACGAAGAACGCGGTGTCCATAAAAGAAATTGTGAGATTGACCGTATTGTGCAGGGATGTGTGGGCGTACGAAGAACCACAGGGCAGCATCCGGGTGGTATTATTGTACTTCCGGTGGGAGAAGATATTTTTTCCTTTACACCGGTACAACATCCGGCAAATGATATGACATCTGATATTATCACGACACATTTCGATTACCATTCCATTGATGCCAATTTGTTGAAACTGGATATTCTGGGACACGATGATCCAACCATGATACGTATGCTTGAGGATCTGACCGGATTAAATGCGCAGGAGATACCACTGGATGATCAGACCGTAATGTCCCTGTTTAAAAATACGTCAGCACTTGGTGTAACGCCAGAAGAATTAAATGGTTGTCCGATGGGGACACTTGGTATCCCTGAGTTTGGTACTGACTTTGCTATGGGAATGTTACGTGATGCAAAACCACAGGAATTTACAGATCTGATTCGAATTTCCGGACTTTCGCATGGTACAGATGTATGGTTGGGCAATGCACAGACCCTGATTGAAAATGGAACAGCAACCATTTCAACCTGTATCTGTACGCGTGATGATATTATGACCTATCTGATTCATATGGGATTAGATAGTGCGGAAGCTTTTGATATCATGGAAAAAACAAGAAAAGGTATTATAGCCAAAGGAAAGTGCAAGCAATGGCCGGAATGGAAACAGGATATGTTAGACCATGGTGTTCCGGAATGGTATACCTGGTCCTGCGAAAAAATCAAGTATATGTTCCCAAAAGCGCATGCGGCAGCATACGTTATGATGGCATGGCGTATTGCTTATTGTAAGGTGTTTTATCCACTTGCCTATTATGCGGCATTTTTTAGTATTCGTGCGACTTCATTCAGTTATGAACTGATGTGTCAGGGAAAAGAAAAATTGGAATTTTATATTGCAGAATACAAGAAAAAGGATAAAATGTCAGCAAAGGAAGAAGGTACTCTGCGTGATATGCGTATTGTGCAGGAAATGTATGCGCGTGGATTTGAGTTTTTGCCACTGGATCTGTATCGTTCGGATGCCAGATATTTTCAAATTGTAGATGGTAAGTTATTGCCACCGTTTAATTCGATTGATGGCATGGGAGATAAGGCGGCAGAATCACTTGCTATTGCGGCAAGTGGCGGCAAATTTTTGTCAAAAGACGATTTGCGAGAGCGTGGAAAGATTAGTAAATCAATCATTGAATTGTTATCAGATTTGGACATTATTTCTGATTTACCAGAGTCCAATCAGTTGTCATTTTTTGATTTTACAGCATAGGCACATAAAGGAAAACGAGAGAGGTAATACATGAAAGATTTAAGCGAAATCCGATGTGATATTGATGCAATTGATCGTCAGATCGTATCATTATACGAACAAAGAATGGGGCTCGCTGCAGAAGTGGCAGAGTATAAGATTGCAAATCATAAAAATGTTTATGATAAGGCGAGGGAAGATGAAAAATTAAAAACTCTGGCGCAACTGGTACCGGATGAGTTTTTAAAACAGGGCGTTGTGGAATTGTTTGAACAGATTATGTCAACAAGCCGGAAAAAACAGTACCAGATGTTGGCAGAATGCGGACAATTGGAACCACTTGAATTTCGTGAGCTTGAAAAAATAGATATTCGGAATAAGCGAATTGTATTTCAAGGCGTGGAAGGTGCATACGCGCAGAGGGCAATGAAACAATTCTTTGGAGAGAATTGTCAGGGAGAAGCTGTTGTAACATGGCGTGATGCGATGGAAGCCATTCAAAGTGGCAAGGTAGACTATGCTGTTCTTCCTATTGAGAATTCATCTGCCGGAATTGTGGCAGAAAATTATGATTTGTTAATGGAATATGATGTTACGATTGTAGGAGAACAAATTATAAAAATTGATCATGCACTTTTAGGTGTTCCTGGTGCAAGAATAGAAGATATTACAGAAGTGTATTCTCATCCACAGGCTTTGATGCAATGTGCAGAATATCTGGACAAACATCCAAAAATGGAGCGAAAAGCTTTGAAAAACACAGCTGTTGCAGCGCAAAAAGTAAAAACAGACGGGCTTTGCAGTCAGGCTGCGATTGCCGGTGTACACAATGCAAACATCTATGGACTGACTGTTTTAGATGAGTGCATACAGGATAATAAAGAAAATGAGACACGTTTTATCGTTGTTGCAAAAGAGAAAACATATCTTAAAACAGCGGATAAAGTCAGCTTGTGTTTTGCATTGCCGGATGATGAAGCAGGTGCCTTGTATCGCATTATGTCACATTTTATTTTTAATGGAATTAATTTGACACGCATTGAATCGAGACCAAGCAAGGGAGGAACCTGGGGATACCAGTTCTTTATTGATTTTGTGGGCAATCTGAAACAGGAATCGGTTGTGAACGCATTACGTGGACTAAAAGAAGAAACATCTTCATTTAAAATTCTTGGTAATTATCAGGCGTGTAACAGGCAGCGTTAGGTTTATTCGATTTTTAACAAAGATAATTCCAGATTTTTACATAGAACATGTAAATTAGGAGTCATGTAAAGGAGGACAGTCATGAAGTTATATGCATCAATTTATATAGGATCATATGAAATGATTTTGAAAGTATTTCAAATTACACAAAAGAAACGTTTGAAAGAATTAGACTGTCTACGTACGCCAATTGATACGGCACAGGATGTTTATGTTGCAAAAAAATTGCGAAAAGAAACGGTTGACCGTATTTGCAACGTGCTTGAGGATTTAAAACGTACAATTGCAATGTATCAGATACAGGACTATCAGATTTATGCTGGCTCTACATTTACAGCAGCGGCGAATCGTTTGTTTGTGACAGAACAGATAAAGCTACGGACGGGAATGAAAGTGTTGACGCTCAGTAATTCAGAACATCGCTTTATGAGTTATCGTGCAGTGGCATCGCAGGATAATTTTGATGCCATGGTGGCAGAAAGTGCGGCGATAGTTGATATTGGTGGTTCCAGTCTGCAAATCACACTTTTTTCACAAGGAAAAGTAAAGACAACGCAGCATATTATGTTAGGAGCGGTTGTCATGAGTGAGAATATGAAGCGATTGTCTTATATGACAAATCACAAAGAACAGATTGCACAGATGATGTATAAGGAACTGGATGCATTTGTGACAATGCATATGCAGGATGTAAAACTAAAATATCTTATTATTTTAGGCGATCATGTATCAACCCTGATGGAACATTCCGCACATGATGCGACAAGAGAACCGATTAAAATGGAGCACTATCTGGAACTTTTAGAACAAATGCGTGGTAAGACATTGCAAAGTATTATACGTGAATTTGATGTCTTAAATGATCACCAGGAATTGATTGAACCTTTTTTGATGTTACATCATGCAATTGCAGAAAAACTTCCGGCAAAATATGTTTTTGTGCCTGGGGTATCTGTCAATGATGGCATAGCTTATCATTACTTTGCACAAAAGAACAATCTTAAAGTTGCGCATGATTTTGATCAGGATATTGTTTCGGCAGCGTGGTCCATTGCAAAACGCTATGGTAGTTATCAGCCGCATTTAAAGGCACTGGATCGAATTTCAACACAGATTTTTGATGTGACAAAAAAATATCATGGGCTTGACAAGCGGTATCGGCTTTTGATGCGTCTGATTGCGATATTGCACGACTGTGGAAAATATATCAGTATTTCGGATGCGTCAGAGTGTTCTTATATTATTATTATGTCATCTGAGATATTAGGACTTACACATAAAGAACGTGAAATGGTTGCGACCGTTGTCTCCTTGAATCGTAAACCTTTGGAGAACTACGATAGTATGGCAGATCGTTTTAGTGTGGATGAATATATGACAATCGTAAAAATGTTAGCTATTTTAAAAGTAGCAAATGCATTAGATCGAAGTCACAGACAGAAGTTTAAAAATGTTAAGATGTCCGTGAGAGGAACAAGACTTCATATTACGATGGAGGCAACAGATTCTATTGCATTAGAGAAAGGTATGTTTGAGGAAAAGGCCGATTTCTTTGAAAGTATTTTTACCATTCGACCGGTTTTGCGCGAACTTCGTGTATGTGAATAGGAGATGATGAAATGAGCAAGGCAGAAGGCTTTCGTAAGCCACAATATTACGATAACAGAGAATTGAGTTGGCTCAAGTTTGAACAACGTGTCTTAAATGAAGCGAAAGATAAGAATATTCCGATTTTAGATCGTCTAAAATTTGTTAGTATTACATCGTCAAATCTGGATGAATTTTTTATGGTGCGCGTTGCATCTTTAAAAGACATGGAACATGCTAATTACACCAAAAAAGATATTGCGGGAATGAATCCAAGTCAGCAACTGGAAGCGATTGGCAAAGAAGTGCACGCATTGGTGGAAAAACAATATAACACATATAATCGTTCCCTGATGCCGTTGTTAAAGAAAAAAGGCATTCAAATTGTAGAAGCCTATGAAGAGCTGAATGAAAAACAGCGTGCGTACGTTGATAAATATTTTATGGAACATATTTATCCGGTGCTTACACCGATGGCGGTGGATGCATCCCGTCCGTTTCCACTGGTACGAAATAAATCTTTGAATATTGCTGCGCTGATCAAATCAAAGAATCCGGACTCTAAATTGCAACAGGGAAGTAAACAGGAATTGGAATTTGCAACAGTGCAGGTGCCATCCGTATTGCAAAGACTTGTACAAATTCCTGGTGATAATAAGCGATATACCTTTATATTATTAGAACAGATTATAGAAAAAAATATGGCGCAGTTATTCCTTCATTATGATGTGGTCTGTGCTTATCCATACCGTATTATGAGAAATGCAGATTTGTCTTTTGATGAGGATGAAGCGTCAGATTTATTAAAAGAAATCCAGAAACAGCTTGTAAAGAGACAATGGGGAGAAGTGATTCGTCTGGAAATTGAGCATAAGGCGGATGAGCGTCTGCTTGGTATTTTGGAAGAAAAATTAGAAGTAAGTACCAAGGATGTCTATGAAATTGCAGGTCCATTAGATCTTACATTCCTTATGAAGATGTATGGTTTGGAAGGTTGTGATGACTTGCGTGAAAAACCGTTTGTTCCACAGAGAAATCCACGTATTGTTGCCGGAGAAAATATATTTGATGAAATCAAAAAAGGTGATATTTTCCTGACCCACCCATATGAAACGTTTGACCCGGTTGTAGACTTTATTAAACAGGCAGCAGTGGATCCGGATGTGCTTGCTATCAAACAGACATTGTATCGCGTCAGTGGAAATTCACCAATTATTGCTGCGCTGGCAAAGGCAGCAGAAAATGGAAAACAGGTAACGGTGCTTGTAGAATTAAAAGCCCGTTTTGATGAAGAGAATAATATTGTCTGGGCACAAAAATTGGAAAAAGCAGGCTGTCATGTCATTTATGGATTGGTTGGCCTGAAAACGCACTGCAAAATTGCACTTGTTGTTCGTCGTGAAGAGGATGCTATTGTGCGTTACGTACATCTTGGAACAGGAAATTATAATGATTCTACAGCAAAGCTATATACGGATTGTGGGATTTTTACCTGTAATGAAAGCTATGGCGAAGATGCTACCGCAGTATTTAATATGTTATCGGGGTATTCAGAGCCGGCGCGGTGGAATAAACTGATTGTTGCACCGATTTGGCTGCGAGATCGTTTTATCGCTTTGATTGAACGTGAGACAGAGCATGCAAGAGAAGGAAAAAAGGCATATATTGTTGCTAAGATGAATTCTTTGTGCGATCGTCAGATTATTGAAAAATTATATGAAGCCTCCACAGCAGGCGTAGAAATTTTCCTTATCATCCGAGGTATCTGTTGTTTGCGCATAGGTATTCCCGGTGTTAGTGAACATATTCATGTTATATCGATTGTAGGTACGTTTTTGGAGCATAGTCGTATTTTTTACTTCTATAACAATGGACAAGAAGATTTGTATATGGGAAGTGCTGACTGGATGCCAAGAAATCTGGATCGTCGTGTGGAAATTGTTTTTCCAGTGGAGGATGATACGATTAAGTTACGTGTTAAACATATTTTAGATGTATTGCTTCGTGATAATGTAAAAGCCTATGTTATGAATGCGGATGGCAGTTATGCGCACATGAGTCGTAGAGGAAAAACGGCAGTCGGTGCACAAAAGACATTTTGTCAGGAGGCAATAAAAGTCGCAAAGGAAGAAGATGTTGTCTGGAAAGGGAGAAGATTTGTTCCAATCTGGGCAGTTGATGAGGAGAACCAGGATGCCTAAATTGTTATGCTTGGATTTTGATGATACACTGCTTTGTTCAGATAAGACAGTAAGTGAAGAAAACCAGAGCGTCTTACGACAAGTGTTAGAGGCGGGACATTATATTGCATTTACAACAGGAAGACCGCTGCGAGGGGCAAAAAAACTTTTTGCAAAAACGCATTTGCCAAAAGAACACTGTTATTTGCTTTGTTATCAGGGGGGATTTTGTTATGATCTTGCAGGGGAACGTTGTTTAAAGTCAACCTTTATGGACAAAGAAGCATTGCAGCGTTTACTGCATACGATACAAGAAATGGGTTTGTACTTTCAAGCATTTTATGATGATGGATTTTGTTGCCTGATAGAAAATGAAATCACAAAAAAGTATTATGCTATGGGGCAGGAACCATATATTGTTTTACAGAATGCAAAAGAAATAGACGCATATAAGATTTATAAAGTGATGGTCATTGACTATGAAAACCGCGCAGCGCTAGAACGACTTCGTGACGCTGTTGCGGATGAACAGTTTCCATTTGATTCTTTCTTTTCGAGTCCCTGGTTTTATGAATTTTGTCCGAAAGGACAGAATAAAGGAGCCGGTATTACGTGGCTGGCAAAATATCTAGATATTGCAATGAAAGATACGATTGCTGTGGGAGATGAGGAGAATGATGTGTCTATGATAGAAGCGGCAGGTATTGGTGTTGCTATGTGCAATGCGAGAAAAGAGATACAGGATCATGCAGATTTTGTGACAACACGTGATCATAACCATAGCGGCGTAGCTGAAGCAGCCCAAAAATATATTTTAGAAGCTAAATAAAATTATATAGAAAAGGTATTGACGCTGCGCGATAATTATGATAAAGTATCATCGTTGTGAAAACAAAGTAGAGTATCCACTCTCACCTGAGCACAATGGTGACTCAGTGTTTATATTCCGACTTTTTGAAGTGTTGTGAGTTTGATTGTGGATAGTCTGTCTATCCACTTTTTTTATTTTTATCTGGAGGTATAAGACCATTAGCGATTTAATGATTAATGAGCAGATCAGAGACAGAGAAATTCGTCTGATTGGTTCAAACGGAGAACAGCTTGGCATTATGTCAGCGAGAGAAGCAATGAAATTAGCTGAGGAAGCAGAACTTGATCTTGTTAAGATTGCCCCGAATGCTAAGCCACCGGTTTGCAAGATTATTGATTACGGCAAATATCGTTATGAACTTGCACGTAAGGAAAAAGAAGCGAAGAAGAAGCAAAAGACAGTTGAGGTTAAAGAGATTCGTCTTTCACCTAATATTGATACCAACGATTTGAATACAAAGGTCAATGCGGCAAAGAAGTTCATTTCTAAGGGTAACAAAGTAAAGATTACACTTCGTTTCCGCGGTCGTGAGATGGCACATATTGCACAGAGCAAGCATATCTTAGATGATTTCGCAAAGGAAGTTGAAGAGGTTGCGGTAGTGGAGAAAGCACCAAAGCAAGAAGGTAGAAGTATCAGCATGGTGTTGGCAGAAAAGAGATAATTTAAGGAGGAAAATAACATGCCAAAAATTAAGACAAAAAGAGCAGCTGCAAAGCGTTTTTCTACAACGGGAACAGGAAAGTTAAAGAGAAATAAAGCTTACAAGAGCCATATCTTAACCAAGAAGACAACTAAGAGAAAGAGAAATCTTAGAAAAGCAGCAATGACAGATGCTACAAATGTTAAGAATATGAAAAAGGTTTTACCTTACAGCTAATCAAATAGGTTAAGGAGGATATTGTAATGGCAAGAATTAAAGGCGGAATGAACGCTAAAAAGAAGCATAATAGAGTATTAAAGATGGCAAAGGGCTACAGAGGCGCTAGATCTAAGCAGTATCGTGTAGCTAAGCAGTCAGTTATGAGAGCACTTACAAGTTCTTATGCTGGTAGAAAGCAGAGAAAGAGACAGATGCGTCAGCTCTGGATCGCTCGTATCAACGCAGCAGCAAGAATCAATGGTCTTTCATACAGCAAGTTTATGTATGGATTAAAGCTTGCAGGTGTTGAGATGAACCGCAAGATGTTAGCAGAGATGGCTGTTAACGATGCTGCAGCATTTGCTGAATTAGTAGAATTAGCAAAGACAAAAGTAGCTTAATAATATAAGAGAAAGGCTTCGGTTTTCCGGAGTCTTTTTTTGAAATTACTGTTTTTTTATAAAATCAGATGTGATATAATTTTTTTTGATGAGTAAGAGGACAGATTATTGTTAGGAGGAATGACGAATGGCTATTTTAGTTACCGGTGGTGCAGGTTACATTGGAAGTCATACTTGTGTTGAACTTTTACAGGCAGGATATGATGTTGTTGTATTGGATAATTTATCTAATGCAAGCGAAAAATCATTGGAACGTGTAAAGGCAATCACAGGGAAGGAAGTTACTTTTTATAAGGGAGATATTTTAGATCGTGACATTTTAAATCAAATTATGGACAAGGAACAGATTGATTCCTGTATTCACTTTGCTGGTTTAAAGGCAGTAGGGGAATCCGTTGAAAAGCCTTGGGAATATTACAATAATAATATTGCAGGAACATTGACGCTTGTGGATGTTATGAGACAACATGGCATAAAAAATATTATTTTTTCTTCTTCTGCAACTGTTTATGGCAATCCTGCACAGATTCCAATCACAGAGGAATGCCCGAAAGGACAGTGCACAAATCCTTATGGATGGACAAAATCTATGCTGGAACAGATTTTGACAGATATGCAAAAGGCAGATCCGGAGTGGAATGTGATTTTGCTTCGTTATTTCAATCCAATTGGAGCACATCCAAGTGGAACAATGGGAGAAAATCCAAATGGTATACCAAACAACCTGATGCCTTACATTACACAGGTGGCTGTTGGTAAGTTAAAAGAACTTGGCGTATTTGGTGATGATTATGACACGCCGGATGGTACAGGTGTAAGAGATTATATCCATGTAGTAGATCTTGCCATTGGTCATGTGAAAGCCTTGAAAAAGATTGAAGAGAATGCAGGTCTTTGTGTTTATAACCTTGGTACAGGGGTAGGTTATAGTGTGCTTGATATCGTAAAGAATTTTGAAGAGGCTACAGGCGTGAAAATTCCTTATGTAATTAAGCCTAGAAGAGCTGGAGATATTGCAACGTGCTATTCTGATGCGACAAAAGCCAAGGAAGAACTAGGCTGGACAGCAAAGTATGGCATCAAAGAAATGTGTGCTGATTCTTGGAGATGGCAGAAGAATAATCCGAATGGATATGAGGATTAGAAAGCTTAAAATTCGATTTTTTTAAAAAATAGAAAAAATTCAAAAAAATCGAAAAAAGTACTTGACGGGATAGAGTATTTCATATATTATTGTCTTGTTGTTGCGGTGCGATGGCAAGACATTATGGTTCGTTGGTCAAGCGGTTAAGACGCCGCCCTCTCACGGCGGAATCAGGGGTTC